>JAWKSR010000001.1:0-166940 GCA_041389005.1 Minisyncoccota bacterium
TTATTGGTGCTAAGGTAATAGGTATGAATACCTTACTCGCAGTTACGGAAGACCTTGCAGAATTTGTTTTTATCGAATGGTTTGGTTTTCGTGCTCCGCGTACGCGTGCATTGACGTTTGGAACTTCACACCGGGCGGTGACAGTAACCGCACCAACCTTATTGCCCGCTTCAAGCGAGCCGCTACTTCTAGAGAATGGCACTTCAGAAACGCCGCGATATGTTAGTGAGCCTGCTACCCCGCTTTTTTCTTCAGCGGTAGCAGTTTTTGATGGTATTCTGGCTTATCTTCCGTACGGCGCCCGCGTGTATGAACGAGCAGTACAAAACCGTTGGAGCCAGGTGCGCTATGAAGACACAATCGGGTGGATTGTGCGTGAGAAGTTAAGTGACTCAGAGCCCAATGTTCAGTTTCTCTCTGAAGTTTACTATGGAGCGGATAGTAACGAGACCGAACAGGTGCGAGCCTTTATTGATGATTCATTCGCTGGGAAATTGCTCGCAGCGCCTTTGCAGGATGTCGAGTATGTCACGTATCGACTGAAGAAAAAAAACCTGGCTTTACCGTGGGGTACTGAGCGTCCACGGACTGCTGGCGCCTGGCAACGGCTCTTACGAGGAAAGGCAGGTGTACATATAAGTATCACCCCGAATGAAGATTCCATTATGGAAGTGGTCTATGAAGATGATACCGGGCATGTACTCTTTGTGGATGCGGTCTTGCCTGATCAGTCACTTTTAGTGTCTGAAATCGGCTATCCAGATGTTGGGCAGTTTTATGCGCGGACGATGACACATGAGGAGTGGCGAGAGCTCCATCCGGTGTTTATAGCCGTGTCTTGACGAACTTAAAATTTGGCGTATATTTTCTTTCACCTGCCCAGGTATTTTTGATGCGGCAGGGGAAAAGAAAGGGACAAAACATGTTGTACAAAGAATCGGATGTCAAAGGACTCGAGTTTACGTCGCAAGGAGATACCTGGAAAGTGACGGGGGTAACCGAGGACGGGAGAAACCTCAAGGGAGTCCGGCGTGGAGGTTCAAAGGGAGAACTTCCACTCAACAGCATCGAGCAACGTGCCGTCAACCACATTCTGCAAAAGCGGGAGCAGGCGGCAGGGAACTGATCTTGCTGGAGTTGAAAGGTGGGTGCACCAAGCACCCGCCTTTTCTTTCTGCTATACTAGCGGGGATGAGTCAAAAGGTCGCCTTTTTTGATGTTGATGGTACGGTGTTTCGCTCCAGCCTTTTGATCGAGCTGGTGGAAGCGCTGATAGCCGAAGAAATATTTAACCCTTCAGTGCGGGACGACTACCAGAGTGAGTACAATGCCTGGCGGAACCGTGAGGGAAGTTATGAGCGCTATATCGGGGCGGTGATTGATGCGTACATGGATAACCTTAAGGGTGTGCACTATGGGGATGTGGCTGATATTGGTCGCGCGATGGTAGCGGCACAAAGCAAACATGTTTATCGGTACACGCGGGACCTTATCGAGAAGTTAAAAAAACAAGATTACTACGTAGTGGCTATTTCTCAGTCACCGAAGACCATCCTTGATGAGTTTTGTCGGCAGTACGGCTTTGATAAGGTCTATGGCCGTATCTACGAGATTGGTCCGCAAGATAAATTTACCGGTGAAGTGACTGATGAGCATTTGATCCAAAATAAAGCCAATATCATTGCTCGGGTATTGGAAAAAGAAGATGTAGTGATAGAGAATTCAATTGGTGTGGAGATACCGAAGGTGATATCCCACTCTTAGAAAAGGTGTCACAACCGATTTGTTTCAACTTCTAACCGGCGGTTGTATGATCATGCTCTTCGGATGGGGTGGAAGGTTGTCATTGAGCGCAAAGACGTCATCTATGAACTCTCTGAATATACTGCAATTGTGCGTGGTGTTGACTGCAGTAATTTCATTCACATTCCATTATAGGAATATGGCACAGATGAACAAATTTCTTTGTCCGCCTTGCATCTTGAGCATCTCAGGAGCTCATAGAAGGATGGGTCACCCACTAATGTCTTTTCGCTAGCTAAATAATTTTGAAACTGATTGGTGTTTCGTTATAATTTGTATCTACATACTCTATGACAACTAAAAAACTATACCGTAGTGAACATATGGGTTGCTGGTGTACTCGGCGGTTTGGCTGAATATGGCGGTCAAGACCCACTTCTGTATCGATTGGCGTTTATTATCTTTTTGATTGCTACCGGCATTATGCCGGGATTGCTTATCTATGTAATTGCGTGGATTTTAATCCCTGAAAACAAAGGTTACCAATACGAGGTAAAATGAAAAAAAACGAGGAACATTTCATCAAAACGGTATGGCAGTTTTATAAAACAGCTGGACGTAGCGGCTTACCATGGCGGCTCACTAAGGACCCGTATCGCATCCTGGTGTCTGAAGCTGCTGCTACAGCAGACGCAAGTAGAGCGAGTACTCTCCAAAGTACAAGCAATTTTTAGAACAATATCCCACTGTGTGTGATCTGAAGGCAAGCTTTTTAGCTGACGTGTTACGGGTTTGGCAGGGACTTGGTTATAACCGCCGGGCAAAAATGTTACACCAGTGGCACAGATGGTTGTCAAAGAACACGCTGGCAGGTTCCCGACCACTTACTCCGCGTTGGTAGCACTTCCCGGTGTTGGTCCCTACACGGCTGGGGGCAGTGATGGCATTTGCATATAATCAAGCAGTTCCAATGATTGAGACCAATATTCGCACCGTGTATCTTCACCATTTTTTCAAAGATAAAGCCAATGTGACTGATAAAGAACTCATGCGCTACATTGAACGGACTCAAGACACAAAACGAGCCCGGGAGTGGTACTCTGCGCTTATGGACTATGGGTCACATCTTAAAAAGACAATCGGTAACCAAAATCATCGGGCACAAAATTATACGAAGCAGTCGAGCTTTGCCGGTAGTGACAGGCAGATACGGGGGGCAATCCTACGGGTACTTATGGATAGTAGTCACACCCGCCGGCGATTGAAGGAGGTGCTAACGGATTTCTCAGCGGAGCGGTGTGTATGCAACTTGAAAGTCTGTGTCAAGGAAGGGATGGTTAAGTATCAACAGCGCTACAGTCTGCCATTTTGATTACTTAGTGTCTTTCAATTGTAAAGCAAAGTGCGCTCCTGCAAGCAGAATCAGTGCAATCACAATAAATAGATATTCAAACGGGAGATATAGCAACGCCGCTGACAATAATGGACCGCCGATATACGCCACTGGGTTTGCCATTCTAAAGAAACTAATAATTTGTCCGTCAGCACCTTTGGTGTGTTTGAAGAAATAGCTCTCGGTAGTGACCTCGACCAGACTTGCTCCGATGCGGGTGATGAAACATACCAATACCCCAGACTAATACGGAACTTTCAGTAAACCAGGTCAAGGTGGCAGTGCTGGCACTCAGGATAAGAAAACCTACTGCCATCATTTCTCGTTCACCAATATAGCGATCAGCCAAGCGGCCAATAATTGGTTCAAACATGATATATGCCAACTGCGCGATGAAGAGTACAACACCAATCTCCCGCCAGCTGAACTCCATTTCATGAGAGGTAGAGAGGGACATAGACCACCATAAAACAGAAAACAGCCATAGTAGTAGGTTAGAGAGAAAGACATGGCGGATATCACGCTCCACCCAAAAATGACCGCAGGGCTTTAAACACCTTCACTTCATTTTGGCGTTTAGTATTAATACGCTTAAATCGGACTCTACCAACGCAATGATTGGTAATTAGCGCTATCGCTCCAGCATAGTACGGCTAGGAGTAATTTTCTTCTCCTACCAAAAAGTCCCGACAGAAGGGGAGTTAAGGCCCCAACGAGACTGGATGAAGCCAAAAGAATCGCGCGCCGTGAACCAGTGGTTGATTCTTTTCGTCCGATCGCTTCTTCAAGAAAAATATCAAAGTTAAAGAATATCAAGTTAATAAGCAGTAAGTGAGCAATAAAGAGTGGTATAGCAGTCCGCAAAGAATCAGCGAAGGCTAATCCCAGCAGACAGACAAAATCTGCCACTAAAGCACCAAGCGTGAGATGGTAGTTGCCAACTTTATGGAGGACACGTGAAATAAACAAAAAGACCAGAATCGTCATCGCTGACGCGACAGTATAAATCAGACCCACCGCTTCACTACTGATGAATTGTTGTATATAGGAAGAGTTGATGTAATTAGACAGGAAGGAGGAAAAAGATCAAACACAACACTGCTATATTCACAGCCAACACATTGGTGTTAAGTTGCGCTGCTTGTTTACTGAGTCTTCGAGGCATAGCTTAAGTGTACGGGGAGAGAAAAATATGAAAGGTGTAACTGTGGGTTGAGTACGTCCAAAATCCTACAGAAAAAAAAAAGCGGGAACCATGTCCCCGCTTTTTTGTACTGACATACTATATACCAATCAAGACCGGAATCACCATTGGTGCTTTCTGCGTCTTCTGCATCAAGAATCCACCATTACGGTATCAGCAAGCTGATCTTTAATGTAATCAAGATCAATCGGATGCATTTTCTCAGCATTCTTTCTCAACCGTTTTTTTCTTAATCAGTACACGAGCTTCAGATAGCAACTGCTGATTTTCGCGTAGATAGACAAACCCCGAGAAATAATGTCTGGGACTTACGAAGTTTGCCTGTCTTGGTATTAACGGTGGCGATGATAACAAACATACCGTCTTTGAGCCAAAGAAAGTCGATCGCGAAGTACGACTTCTTGCTTGGCTCCCACGGTAAAGCCATCCACCATGATAATGTCGTTTGGGGCTTTTTCCTTATGCACTGGAAGTTCAGTCCCGTTCTTGATGTCGATAAGTGAACCGTTGTCAGGCACTGCAATATTATCTTTCGGAAAGCCATTCTCCACAGCAGTATACATATGGCTCTTTAGGTGATAGTGGTGACCATGCACGGGTATCAAGAACTTTGGCTTCACAGCCTGGCGGATCCAGTTGAGTTCTCCGGCGTTACCATGACCAGAGGAGTGTACCGAGGCAGAGCGGTAGTTCACAACCCGGACGTTCTTGCGGTAAATATTGTCTTTTAGTTTTTGCACTGCGATTTCGTTGCCCGGAATCACTGAAGAAGACAACACAATGGTATCACGCTCAGTGAGGGTGATGAATTTATGCTTATCAGTTGCCATCCGCATGAGAGCAGCAAACTCCTCACCTTGAGCACCAGTTGAGAGGACAACTATCTTATCAGCAGGATAATCACCCATATCGCCAGCCTGAATAAAGAGTTTTGGATCAACTTCTAAGAGCTTCGCGGTAATGGCAATATCAATATTGTTTTTGATACTACGTCCTTCAAGGACCACTTTCTTTCCGTATTTTTCACAAGAGCTGATAATCGCGAACAAGCGGTCAAACTGTGACGCGAAAGTCCCAACGATAATTCGTCCCGGGGTATTTTTAATGATGCTATCAAGCGTATCAAGTACAGCGCTCTCGGGGGCTGAGAAGCCTTCCCGGTCGGCATTTGTTGAGTCACAAATGAGTGCGAGGTTATTGTTTTTTCCAACACCTTCCCAGTCAGCTTTCTCTTCTTTGATTACATCACCATCTTCATGGGTGAGCTTCACGTCACCGGTGATAACCACATCACCATGTTTAGTCTCTACGGCTACACCCATAGCATCAGGAATCGAGTGGGTGACCGGGAAGGTTTTGATCTTAGTGCTGCCCACGGTAAAGGTGTCACCTTCTTTCACCACCGTCATATTGAGCGGGTCCATGTGCGGAAACTCTTCCTGTCGCTTTAGTACCATGAGAGAAGTAAGGTATTGCGTGTACACAGGTGGATTGCCAATGCGTTCCATAATAAACGGAATACCACCGATGTGATCGAGGTGACCGTGGGTGATAATGAGTGCGCGGATCTTGTGTTTGCGCTCTTCCAAGTACTGGGTATTTGGCAGTATGTAGTTGATACCCGGAGCATTAGCACCTTCTGATACAAATTGGAAGCCAGCGTCAAAGACAATGATGTCATCTTTGGTTTCCACTACGGTCATGTTACGACCGATTTGCTCCACGCCGGAGAGGGGAATGATACGAACCGTGTCCTCATCGGTTACCTCCGGCAATACCGGCGCCTTCTCATCGGTTGTATTCATGCGGTGTTTGAGCGCAGGGTTGTTACCGATTCGCCGCCGATTATTAGGGCGCCGGCTCTTACCACGTCCACCCTTGTTCATAGGACGTCTCCCGGATGGTTTTTTGGTAGTGCTGCCTGCGCGGCTTTGACTATTGTGTCCACCGCTACGTGCAGTTCGCCGATGACGGGGAGGTCGAGCGGTCGTACGGGTGTTTCTAGTGTGGTTTGTTGTTTTGTTTTGTGTGTTCATAATTTTTACTTTACGTTGTCATTAATTTTCTAAAAATATGTATATCGGTTAATCAGCAAAGATGGACCAAACGCGACTCTCATCCATATACCAATCGGCAATACTGCTGAATCGTTCACTACTGCGACTCATGCGCGTGAGCGGGGGGCTCGTGATACCGCTTTTCATAACGTATACAAACGATGGATTGAAGAGAAAGATGGCAGGTGCTTCAGCTGTTACCTCCTGTTCAAACTGCTGGAGCAGTTCATCCCGAGTTTCCGCATCCTGCGTTACTCTAATGTCCTGAAGGAGTTTGTCGGTGGTGATGTTAGTGTACAGCGCTACATTGAGTCCCGGGTCCTCCCGTTCTGCTGAATGCCAGAATGGATAGAGGTCAAGGGACCGCCCGATGTCTGCGCCAAATAACAACGCCTGATAATCACGTGGACGAATCACTGCTTGTACCAAGTCGCTCTGTTCATAAAGTTCTACATTTACGACAACACCCAGTTCACTCCACGATTCTTCAATGAAGCGAGCAGTTGCTTCAAAGAGCGGGCTATTAGCAGTTCGAATGGTGATTGCGAGAGTGGTTGTGGCTTCATCTATAATGTGTTGCCAGGTGCCTTCTTCAGTTTGTTCCCAGCCGCCTTCACTCAAGGTTTGGGCTGCCACTGCGAGCGTGTCAGTTGCTGTTTTTAAAGAGCTACTACTGGCTGAAAAGAAAGCTTCGGGTACAGGTCCATGAGCGGGTGTACCATAGCCATTAAGCACCTGGGTGATCATGGCTTCACGGTCAAGAGCAACATTTAACGCCGCTCGTACTGATTGGTCACGCAAGAGATCTGATTTGTTTTGATTAAGATAAATAGCAAACACTCGTGGTAACGGAGATTCCTCAACGGTGTATCCGGACAGGGAAGCGACTTCAGCCAGATGCTCATTGAGGCCAGCAGTGCTGTTTATAGCACCTGTTTTAAGGGCTTCAAGCAGGGTTTCTTCATTGGTAAAGAAGCGTACTCGTATCTCTTGGATATTTACTGGCGTGGCATTAGGCGCTGCTGCCAACACATATTCGCTTATTAAGCCTGAGCGATCACGCGTAATTGTTTTAACATGGTAGGGACCAGTTCCAATTGGTTCAATATTGTGTTGGCTAAAGGCATCTCTTCTGTGGATAGACCGCTCCAAATGTGCTTGGGTAGTATGCCCACCGTGAGATTTTCTAAGAATGGAGCATACGCATCCTCTAAAATGAGGTTAAGCTCATACTCGCCGAGCTCCTCCACTACTACGCCAGCCCAGTTCCCACGCAGAGGACTTTTCAGCTCTGGGTCTTGAATTAAACCAATAGTAAATAATACATCAGCAGCTGTGAGTGGTGTGCCATCGTGAAAGTAACGATCTTCATTGAGGGTAATGTTGTACACCGTGCCATCTTCAGACACAGTAATGTCTTTGGCTAAATCTGGCACCAGGTTTCCATCGGTGTCTAGTTTCATTAACCCACTGTAGGTCAGTGCCACCAGGTCATGATCAGCCCGACCAATTGCGAGTACTGGGTTGATAAAGCGAGGGGTGCCTACCACTCCTTCTACCAACGTGCCACCGCTATGTGGTACGGTCACCGTACTTGTGTCATTGAGTTGTTTGAGCGCTAATAGGCTCGAAAAACAAACACGGTAAGTAGCACGTACAGTAAAAACTTGTCACTCGGTAAGCGGTGATACAGAAAGCCAAACCAACGATCAAATAATGAGAGGCGTTTTGAACTGTCGTCTTGTTCCATGTCTAAAGCGGACACAAATAAAACCTGTGATATGAATGATAATGATTAAGGAGTCTACGACCGCTATCGTGATTGACTAAGCAATCAAATTAAGTAGTGCGGCAAGGACAAAGAGCACCGCGATTGTGATACACACGCGGAAGAGGAAGAGTTCACCACCTCGCCGTTTATTGAACGCTGCACTGAAGTTATCACCTCCGAAAGCACCACCCATACTTGACCCACGTTGTTGGAGTAAAATCGCTGCTACCAATAGAATGGCGAGGATTATTTGTATGTATGGGAGAATCGGAAGTACGATAGATCGTATGATTTCCATGTGCCAAGGATAGTAGCAGAAAGGTGATGGTGTGACAAGGGGATAAGGAAAACCAGCGCAACACGTGCGCCGGTCAATCTTGTTTACCACTCGTACTCCTCTTGATCAAAAAACCGAGGATCAGTCCCCGTCACCTGCATAAGCGTGAAGCAGGTGACAGAGATGCCAAGTAGCAGGGAGATGATTATTACCAAGAGGTAATCTGTCCCTGGACAAAGTTTCAGTGATTCGTCAGACATATATCTGATGGGTATTGTTGTACATAGCAGGAACAACACTCCCGCGATACCGAAGACATAGTTGACCAGGCGTCCAGTCTTTCTCTGCATTGTCTCAGTCCTCTCAATTATTTAGTTAAAACAAGTTCAGAATTAGACTAGAAGAATTTTTTGACACTGTCAACGGGAGTTCGTATAATACTGCCCGCAAATAGGGAATGTTTGCGCTTTGATAACGTTGATTTTTGAATTGTATTATCAAGTAATCATGTAACTTATGTCAGATTGTCCAATTAAACCATTAGCTGATCGAGTGGTGGTTCGTCCTCTCACTGATGAAGAATCGGGGAACGTATCTGCCGCTGGCATCATCATTCCTGATAGTGCCAAGCAGGAAAAACCTGAACAGGGTGTCGTGGTAGCCATCGGAGAAGGAAAATGGGATGAAGATGGTGAAAAACGTATTCCAGTATCAGTAAAAGAAGGTGACCGCGTGGTATTCACTAAGTACGGTTATGATGAAGTGAAAGTGAAAGACCAGGAGTACTTTATTGTGTCTGAAAGTAGCATTCTCGGAATCATTAGTAGCTAATCTAATACGTAGAAAATATGGCTAAACAAGTAATTTTTGACGAAGACGTAAAAAAGCGACTTAAAAAAGGTATCGACACCGTAGCTGACGCAGTGAAAGTGACTCTCGGTCCGCGCGGGCGTAACGTGGTGCTCGATAAGGGTTTTGGTGGACCAACAATCACCAATGACGGAGTATCAATCGCCAAAGAGATCACGCTCAAAGACAAGTTTGAAAATATGGGAGCGGAGATCATCAAAGAGGTCGCCAATAAGACCAACGAACTGGCTGGTGATGGTACGACTACCGCTACGGTCCTCACGCAAGCCTTGGTACACGAAGGTCTTAAGCAGACCTCTATGGGGCTCAACTCTATGGCAGTGCGCTCCGGTATGGAGCATGCCGCGCAAGATGTGGTGGAAGCGTTGCGTAATATGGCAACAACCATCAACAGTACCGAGGAAATTAAGCAAGTGGCGACCATTTCAGCTGAAAATGCCGAAATTGGTGAAAAAATTGCTGAGACTATCGAGAAAGTTGGCAAAGACGGCGTCGTAACAGTAGAGGAGAGTCAGTCATTTGGTATCGAAACTGAGCTGACTGAAGGGATGGAGTTTGACCGAGGGTATGTTTCTCCATACATGGTAACCAACCCAGAGCGCATGGAAGCGGAGTATAAAGACGCACACATCCTCATTACTGATAAGAAAATTGCTTCAGTACAGGAAATTCTTCCATTACTTGAGAAGATTGCCCAAAGCGGTAAGAAGGAACTGGTTATTATCGCTGACGATGTTGAGGGTGAAGCTCTAGCGACCTTTGTAGTAAATAAACTAAAAGGTGGCTTTTCAGTTTTGGCGGTAAAGGCACCAGGCTACGGAGATCGCAAGAAGGAAGTACTCCAAGACATTGCCATTATGACCGGTGGAGAAGTTATCACCGAAGAACTGGGACTAAAGCTTGAAAGTACCGAACTCGCTCAGCTTGGAAGTGCCGATCGCGTGGTATCTACTAAAGATAATACCGTGATTGTCGGCGGTGGTGGAGAAGGAAGTAGTATTGAAGATCGGGTGTCAGCCCTTAAGGCTCAACTGAAAACTACCAGTTCGAAGTTTGATAAGGAAAAAATCGAAGAACGTATTGCTAAGCTCTCTGGTGGTGTGGCAGTTATCAAGGTGGGAGCCGCGACTGAGACTGAGATGAAATATCTCAAACTCAAGATTGAAGACGCTGTCAACGCTACTCGAGCGGCTATTGAAGAAGGCATTGTGCCGGGCGGAGGTACAAGCTTGGCGCGCGCTGCTGGTATTGTGGCGTCAGATAAGTTGGCAGGCAAGGAATTATCACGTGAGGAGATGGTAGGCTACCAGATTGTGCTTAAGGCACTAGAGATGCCATTGCGCCAAATTGCTGATAACACTGGTAAAGACGATGGAGCCGTAGTCGTAGACAAAGTTAAAGCGGCTGGTGGTAACGCGGGCTATGATGCTGCTAAGGCTGAAATGGTAGATGATATGATCGCCGCTGGTATTATCGACCCGGTTAAGGTAGAACGGGCTGGTGTACAGCATGCAGTGTCTGCAGCGGGTATTCTGCTGACTTCAGAAGCGGCTGTAGCAGATGAGCCTGAGGATGATAAGCCTGCTATGCCAGATATGAGCGGAATGGGCGGCGGCATGGGAATGATGTGATGAAAAATAATGAGGGAATTACTATTCCCGATTATATTTTCGATCACCCAGCCCTATGTGCGGGCGAGGTGCGTGCTGAATAAGGTAATAGCACGAGCCCGTAACAAGCAATAGGGCTGGGTACTATAAAACAAAGCCGGGCGCACGCGCCCGGCTTTACGTTTTGTTGCCTCGAAAGAACTCAATGGGCTTCCCGCTCCGGTCAAAATCAGTGCGCTGATTTCTCCAGTTGGTTCCTGGCAGTCTGACTCGACCACCACCCTGTGCCTGTCGTATGTCAGCGCGCTCCCTTTTGATACGCTGGCGAACGAGTCGCTCCCAAGCGTGCAAACTTTTATCCGCATTAAAGCCATCGCCGCGTAGATACGCATCGAGATGTCTTTGATGGGGAAGTTCCTTCAAAACAGAGGTTGGTGCCGCTAAAGAAGAACCTTGCTCCAACCGTCTGTATGGTTGTGGTTCCTCACTCTGGAAAAATGAGCGAGGATCATAAAAAGATGATATGCTCATTTTTCTCTCCAGTTTGTACTATTTCACTAGATAATACTCATCTCAGCCCCAAAAAGAAACCCCGGCGCGAACGCCGAGGGTCAATTTCGATCATTGCAGTGTTGTCGAGGTCGGAGCAACTTCCACAGTTACTTCCATACGGTCAGCGAATTGCATGCGAACTTTTTCATTGTTAGTTCGCACGGCATTGATGCCGTCAGCATCAGGTTCGGTCTTGGTAAAAGAAATACCACGCCACCGAAAAACTTCACCGATGGCGACATCCTTGAAACGTTTGACCGCCATATCTTTTCGGTCTGGAATACGATGTCCAGAGAATGGGTTATCTGTACTCATGAGCAGTCCTCCTGTTTCCGTTCCCAAAGCTACAATAGACTCGCAGAAAGTCAATGTATGCTATTATTGTCAGACTTATTGGACGTAATATATTTGCTATGAGTGGAGGAATCATTGGACTAGGTGTTGTTGGGGTCATTGCGTTGTGGGCCGTGTATGCTTACAACAATTTTGTACGCTTAGTACAGCGCACCAAAGAAGCGTGGGCGGACATTGATGTGCAGTTAAAACGCCGTTATGACCTTATCCCTAACTTGGTGGAAACTGTAACAGGTTATGCTTCACACGAACGGGAGACGCTTGACCAGGTAACACAGGCACGTACACAAGCCACTCAGGTACATGTTGATCCATCGAACATCACTCCTGAGCAGATTCAAGCTATGGCAGGCGCCGAGCAAGCTCTTACCGGAGCCCTGGGCAAACTCTTGGCAGTGGCAGAAGCCTATCCAGACTTAAAAGCCAATACTAACTTTGCGCAACTACAAACCGAACTAACGGATACCGAAAACAAAATTCAAGCTGCTCGCCGCTTCTACAACGGCAATGTGCGCGACTTAGCGATTGCTCTCCAGTCATTCCCGAGCAATATAATCGGCAAACTTTTTGGTTTTGCTGGACGTGAATACTTTGAGTTGGAGGAAGATTCGGTAGAGAAAGAACCCGTGAAAGTATCGTTCTAAACAGGGAAGGTGATGACGTAAAGATGTGTATCTATGTCGGAGGAATCTACAAAGAAAGTCTTCTACAACAAGCTGGTCCGTGACAATATCAAAGACAAAATTGAAGCCAAGGGTGAAGCGTGTTCAATCCGTGAGTTGAGTATTGACAGTGAGTTTGAACAGGAACTTCTCAAAAAGGTAGCTGAGGAAGCGAGTGCTCTGTCTCGGGTTCGCACCCGCCAAGGTTTTCTTGATGAGTATGCTGATTTAATGATCGTACTTGATGCACTCACGAAGCACTTAGAGATTTTCGCCAGCGGATATCGAAGTAGCGCTTAAAGAAAATCTTGAGAAAGGCGGCTATGACCGCCGCCACTTCCTTAATTGGTCTGCTGACACCGACTATGAGAGCAATGAAACACCACAAGGCATCCGTCATGAATAAAGCAATCCTGTTCCTTCTCACTTTTTTCTTTGCGTTACCTCAGTTATCTATAGCCGCTGAGGAAATTCGCCGCTTTGACGCCCATATTACTCCGTATGCCGATGGGAGTTTTAGCGTAGTAGAAAAGATCATCTATGACTTTGGTGAGTCAAGCGGCATGGAATCTACCGTCACATCACCAAACAACACCCCCAGCCAGCAGGCGCTGTGGTATAAGCAGCGTAGTATTGATGTTGAACTGAGTGATGTAAAACTCGATGGGGAGGTTTCACCTCATACGGTGACCGAGTAAAGAAGTATTTTCTATCAAGATTGGTGACCCAGACAGTACTATCTCGGGCGCCCACGAATACCACCATCACGTACCGGGTGCATGGTGGTTTGTCATATTACGACAACAACATTACTGAGCTCTACTGGAATGTCACCGGGCACGAGTGGGAAGTTCCAATCCGGCGTAGACGCTCGCGTAGACGCCACTACCGATCTTCTGGTACCACGCCGTTTTTGTTACGCCGGCACTCTGGGGGAGACACAGTCATGCGAAGCCGTTATCGCTACCAGCACCTACGTAGCCTTTTCCGCTCGTTTCCAAGGACTTGGTTCTGGCTTGACGATAGCGCAAGAACTTGACCCAAAGAAGGTGGAAAAAGAAATTGTCGAGAGGGTGCCATTATGGCTGACCCTTGGCGGCAGCGGTTTGATTTGGTTGGTAGCTTTGGGGTGGTTTGTATACCACCGTAAGACCGCCCTTCGCCCGGATGTGCCGATTGTCTCGCAGTACGAACCGCCGCCAAACTGCGGACCGATGTTTGCCGGAGTGCTCATAGACGGGCGACTGCATAGTCGTGACATCACTCTTGGGCTCTTATATCTTGCTCAACAAGGTTTTATTTCTATTAAACATAGCAGTGATACCGTAGCACTTTTCTTTACTGTCTCAGATTATGAGATTACTTTGCGCCGAGCTCTAGGGGAAGTGGAAAGTGAGTTTTTGCTCAAGGTCTTACATCTTCCTATTTGCAGAAAACGATACGGTCGGCAGTACTACTCGTTTGTCTGCGCTCAAGCGTGACCACACAAAACGACAAAAAAACGCCAAAGAGGTGAGCCAATTACAGACGGCTATTGTGGATGACTTAGTGGAGCAGGAGGATATTTTGAACGAGCACTAACCATTCCGGTTGCGATTATCCTTATGTTGCTGGTGTTGATAGTAGCTCCACGACTACTACAACTTGTCATTGATTGGAATCCGCTCTATATCTTTTTCTGTGTCACTTTGGTGTTGACTATGTTGGTTGCGGTCGGTTTTGCCTATCAACGTCGTACTCGAAAAGGTCATGAGGCAGCGATGCACCTGAAAGGTTTTAGAGGTTTCCTATCGGTTACTGAGAAAGAACGCTTGACCTTTCACAATGCGCCACAGAAGAATGCGGAGCAGTTCATGGAGTACTTACCATACGCAGTTGCGTTTGGGGTAGAGAAAGAGTGGGCAGACGTCTTTAAAGATATACAGATTGCTTCACCTGATTGGTATGAGGGTAACACTACTACCTTTAGCGCTGTTGCCTTAAGTCGTGATATCGGCGCCTTTTCTTCGTCCTTTACCGCCAGTACCAGTAGTCCTAGTGGGTCAGGTTCTAGTGGCGGAGGCTTCTCTGGCGGTGGTGCAGGTGGTGGCGGTGGGGGAAGTTGGTAGCAATTACTTCCAGCTTCCACTATAGCGGCGTCAAGCTTCGGAAAAAATCATTCACCATAGCACCTACGTATGCCTCACAATTTTTTCCTCATTTTCCTGGCTCTAGAGGAGCCATAAAAGCAATTATTCTATTAGAGATACAAAACATATATAATAACGTCATGAGCACACTCTACACTGAACAAGGCAAGAATATTCGAAAGACCTGGTTTTTGATGGCAGTTTTTTTATGTTTGGTGATTGGATTGGGGTACGTGATGGCAGTGGCACTCTGTAATTCGGCTATCCTCTATATCGCTGTTGTGTTTGCGATTGTAATGAATGTTGGCAGTTATTGGTTCTCTGATTCACTGGTGATTAAAATGACTGGTGCGCAACCGGTTACCCGAGAGTCTCATCCAACGTTATGGAATACTGTTGAAAACCTTGCTATTACTGCCGGGCTGCCAATGCCAAAAGTGTATGTGGTTAATGATTCGGCACCAAATGCTTTTGCTACCGGTCGCAACTCAGAGCATGCTGCCGTGGCTGCGACTTCAGGACTTCTTTCTATTCTCGATAAGACAGAATTAGAAGGCGTTATTGCTCACGAGCTATCACATATTGGTAACCGTGACATGCTCGTTTCTACGGTCGCGGTGGTATTGGCTGGCTTTGTAGCTATTTTGGCAGATATGTTTATGCGCGCCATGTGGTTTGGCGGTGGCGATAGAGATAACAGAGCTGGAGCTTTGTTTCTAGTACTTGGTATTGTCGGCATTATTCTCGCTCCGATTGCGGCGCAGTTAATACAGCTGGCAATTTCACGCAAACGTGAGTATCTCGCTGATGCTTCGGGGGCACTCCTTACTCGCTATCCGGAAGGACTGGCACGCGCCCTTGAGAAAATCAACGCCTACAGCCGCCCGATGCAACGAGCGAACAATGCTACCGCCCACCTTTTCATCGCTGACCCGTTTGGAAACGATAAACGCTCACTGACACAAAAAATATCCAATTTGTTCCAAACTCACCCACCTGCGTCTGACCGCATTCGCATTCTCCGTAACATGGATGTGTAAATTATGAAATTCTATATCGCTGGAAAGTTTGAAGATAAAGAGACTGTACTTGCCTTGTTTGAGCGGGTGAAAGAGGCTGGTCACAAAATAACCTACGACTGGACTACGCACGTAAAGAGTAAACCTTATACTGAGCACGTTAAACGAATTCAAGAATATGTGCGACAAGAATGAGCTGTCAGCCATTCTTGACTCAGATGTCTTTATCTATCTATCTCACGAGCGAGGGACTACGCTTCATATGGAGTTTGGGGCGGCTCTTGCCAAAGCGGCTTTTGGAAAACCGATCGCGATCTATGCTGTTGGTGAACACAATACCCGTTTCGCCCTGGCATTTCAATACGCTCGTTAAACGAGTAAATACAGTAGACGAAGCTTTTGCGGATTTAGGTATTACTTAGCCCGGCAAAGCTGTCGTGTTATAAATATCCGCAGGAGGTCTTTGGGCGCACATAAAATACTAAGCGGAGAGGTGGCTGAGCGGTCGAAGGTGCTCGCTTGGAAAGCGAGTGAGGGTTTACGCCCTCCACGGGTTCGAATCCTGTCCTCTCCGCTTAGTATTTTATAGACCTGGTATCGCAAACACACCCTGTCTCTTTCCGCTGTATTTGCTATACTTTCTGTATGGACTTAACCGATTGGTTTTTGTTGTACATCCGACTTTTTATCACTGGTCTATTCATCGGTGCTTTTATCTATGTGACCAGTTTTGCGCCAGTGTACGCCCCGTCAAGTACTGATGGGGACGAAGATGCGGCTATGGGGTTTAGTGTGGTTGGGCGCGCATATGGTGGCATGCGGGCAGATATTGTCCATGCGTCTTTCCGCGTTCTCGCTGATGGTTCGTTTACCTATATTCCGACTCGTCGTGTTGATGAGCCGAGTGAAACTTTCTCAGGCACAATACCTCGTGATTTGCGAAATAACTTACTCGATGAAGCAAAAGAGGAAAGCCTGATCCAGTACGCCGCACCAGCCAATAAACAATGTCGGGTGGCGGTTGACGGCATTGACTACGAGTACCGCGTTGTTGTGGACGGCGTGTCGTACCAGCTCGATACCTGCTCGACCGCACTACCATATGAGAGTGATCTTAATCAGGCATTGGAAGCCATCTGGTCATATTTATATGATCCAACTGCGTATCGAGGAGCACCACCACGTTCTTTGTATGATGCGGCGGAAGATTTTCTTAATGACAATTTGGGAGTAGAACCTAATGAGTAGTTGACTATGTATCGTATAGCCCTGTTCTTTTTAATATTTTTAGCGCCAGTTGTGAGTAGCGCTCACCAGCCAGTTTTCCCTGAGCCAGAGAGTTCGAGTGACTATGTAGAGATCAATGAACCCGATATTTCCCATGCGTTTTATGGGACACTCACCGGCTACCCTCACACGTACCAGTTGGTAGTGACGGCAGATGAGAGCCCTGTCACGCTTTTTGCTGAAGTGCTCGTGCCAGACCGGGAAGACGTTACTAACGATCGCTCAGTCATTATTGTCAAAGAGGCACAGCGCGGTGTGAGTGAAGTCGCTCGGCTGCGCGCGAGGGAAGCTGGCTGGGAATCTTTTTTTGAACCTTTCGGTGCAGATAGGTATCGCCGCGGTGATAGCTATGAAACTGAACTTGATACGGGCGTATACCTTATTGAGGTCAGTACACCGGAAAACCAAGGACCATATGTGCTGGTGGTAGGGAAGCGGGAAGCTTTTAGTATATTTGATTACCCGCAACTAATCGTGGACATGTATCGAGTTAAGCACTGGTACGGGAAGTCGGGTTGGTTGGTATTGCAGTCTCCGCTGGTCTATGTGCCACTTGTACTCATAGTGTTGGTCTGGGGATTCATTTGGTATCGTAGACGGTATGCTTAAATTTTTCGTTATAGTGGCGGCGGCAGTAGCGTTTGGATACTACGCGTACCTTAATTTTGATGAGACATTTGGTGAACCAGAACCACTGCGGGCGTGTACACTGGAAGCAAAACTGTGCCCTGATGGTAGTGCGGTAGGGCGGATTGGTCCTAACTGCGAGTTTGCCGCGTGTCCTGGCGAATAGCTACTATGGCGTGGTACGTATACATCCTTGAGTGTGCCGATGACACCCTCTACACCGGTGTTACTACAGATATGAAGAGACGTTTGTCTGAGCATAACGGCACTCCGCCAGGTAAGGGTGCAAAGTACACCGCCGCTCGCCGACCAGTGCACGTGGTCTACCAGAAACGCTGTAAAAATCGCTCGTATGCGCAAAAGGCAGAAGCAACATTGCGAAAGTTGAGTAGGTCAGAAAAGCAGGAGCTTATTAAGAGTGTTAAAATAAAGTCAGTTACTAGATAACGTAATTTCTATGGAAATGTTATTGCAATCTATCGAGTGGACACCAGTATTAGTGTCATTTGTACTTGCCTTTGGACTCGGGTGGCTATGGTACTCCGATCTGTGTTTTGGTAAGCAGTGGCGGGCAGGTATTGGCATTAGCGAAGACGACAATTCTTCGATGGCACCAGCTATGATCGCTCAGACAGTAGGTACTTTGCTCCTGGCAATCGTGGTTCACGTAGCAGTTATGGAGATAAGTACGTTCTACGCACTACTAATTGGTGTGGCACTGGCGGTGCTGGTAAAAGCCAATGGCTTTCTCACAAAAAAAGTACTTACGCTATCATGACCGAGTCAGTTTATGTCTTAGTTATGGTGGTTGTTATGATTGGCGTTCACGCGCTCATGTAAAGTATGAAAACAATTACCTGTCTTGATTGTGAGCAGCAATTTTCTGGCGAAACCAAAGAATCCATCATGCAGGCTATGATGCCGCACTATATGGCTGACCATAAAGATGTTATGGAAGCAGGCAACGAAGAGAAGAAGAAAGTGTGGTTCCAAGAGTTTGGGCAACGCTGGGAGGCAGCTTCGGAAGAATAGGGCAAAGCTACTACTGGATTTATTCTAAAAATATTGTATAGTTTTTGATGGTGCGGCATTTCCCCTTATTAAGGAGTTATGGAAGTGCTAAAAGAACTTGAACATACAACTCACCGCTTTATTACCCACTACATGGTTTTAATCGGTGTGGTTGCAGTGGTCGGCATTGCGCTTTGGTGGCTGGTCAGTACCCTTATAGGACTTGCCGTTCTGACATGCGCAGTTATAACAAGACTCTGGTTTCTGGTTGACCAACTGCGGTTTGAACCGCAAATCAGGATTCCTGTCACTCGTGTTGTC
Organism: Minisyncoccota bacterium; assembly: GCA_041389005.1. GTDB lineage: Bacteria > Patescibacteriota > Minisyncoccia > Phycocordibacterales > UBA918 > OLB19. The sequence goes on from JAWKSR010000001.1 coordinate 18,888, forward strand.
GCGCGGACGCTGGCATGGCTGACTATTCCGGTTGCGGGCTGCTTTTCGATCCTTTGGTTTTGGCTACAGTCACTGGGGAGGACAGTGCGCTATGGTCAGGACTGACCTACGGCTTCGGCGTCGTGAGTCTGCTAGCACTCGCCACAGAGCATGCTCTGAAGCGCTGGCAGGAAGACTTTGCCAATTGAAAAAGCAGGGATCGCCATTCGGTTGGCGGTCCCTTTAGTTTTTAATATCTAAATCGGTAAGGAGTTGTTTGGTTTCTGCACTCGTGAGTTTTCGATACTGGTTGGGCTTTAATGACCCTAGTTCTATATGCATAATACGCAGACGTTTGAGTGACTGCACTTGGTAGCCAAGCGCCGCACACATACGGCGGATCTGATGCTTTCCTTCAGTTAAGGTGATACAAAATTGCTTCTCGCTTTTAGCGGTTTGTGCCGGCTTGGTTGTATAACCTTCGATGTTTACCCCGGTAGCCATGCGTTTTAAAACTGCCCGGTAATTGGTTTGTCGACACTAACCAAGTACTCTTTAGTATGATTTGCTTTTGGATTGAGAAGAGGTGCCGTGACACGTCCGTCATTTGTTACGAGTAAAAGCCCTTCCAGAATCTTTATCAAGCCGACCAACCGGATAAACATCAGTAATTCCGTAGTCATTTTTGAGACGCATAGCAATGTCAGTTTCATGAGCAGCCGGAGAGTGAGTAATAATTCCGCGACCTTTATAGTAGGCGAGATACACTTTGTCAGCAGCGTTCTTATCGTTAACTATGACTGTGTCAGTGCCTAAGACTTTTTGACCGATAACTGCCGGCTTACCGTTTACAGACACTACACCTTGCTCGATCAAGGTATCAGCTTCGCGGCGAGAACAAAGACCAAGTTCCGCCATGCGTTTATTAAGTCGTATTAGTTCAGACATGCGGCTACAATAACACGAAACCCGACCGTTTCCACGGTCGGGTCGCCACCTCGTTCAGGGTTGCATGATTGGGATGAGACTTACTTGTCTGACAGGACTGGTCATGATCAAGGTGCCAAAAGAAAGATCAAGTCGTAGAGAGAACCAACCATTTACTGAATTTTGGGGTTTCTCTACAAAGGGTATAACATTGAAGAAAAAGTTCGCACACGTGAAGTTACTAAATAATGGAATGATCAATATATCCACGTCAGACTCTTGTGCATGGTCCGTATTCATAAACACAAGCCGAAGGTTGTGCAATGCAATTTGCGTATATTCTACGTCTGATTTCATTTCTAAGTTCCTTCTGTTCTTTCCTCGCATTATTTATGCTACTATCGCAGAATTATGTCAACCAATCACTATGATGTAGTGGTCATTGGTGCCGGTCCTGCTGGGATGATGGCAGCTGGGAGAGCCGCCGAGCGTGGTAAGAGGGTTTTGTTAATGGAAAAGAATAAAGAAGTGGGGAAGAAGCTCTCTATCACTGGCGGCGGGCGGTGCAATATCTTGAATGCGGAATCAGACACCAGAAAGCTCTTAGAAAACTACGGTGAAGCCGCTAAGTACTTGCATTCACCATTTTCACAGCACGGCATGGACGATTCCAAGTGCTTTTTTGAAGAGCGAGGTTTGCCGATTGTGGTGGAAGCGCGCCAGCGCGCTTTTCCAGAGACCCAAGATGCTCGTGATGTCACCCGGGTGATGAAAGAGTATGTGACCAAACACCATGTTGAACTGTGGCTTAAAACTGCCTTTGAAGGTTGGGTAGTTAAAAATGGAGAGATACAAGGTATCACAACCAGTCGCGGTAGCGTCACCGCTGATGCGTATGTGTTAGCAACTGGCGGTAGTTCACGGCAAGAGACGGGTTCTACCGGAGAAGGAATTCAATCATTGACCACGCTTGGCCATACGATTCATGACCCTAACCCCAATAACGTACCGTTGACCGTAAAAGAACAGTGGGTGAAAGACCTGTCCGGTACTACGTTGTCATTTATGAAGATAACGTTTACCAGCAAAAACGGTACGAAACTATCGCGAACTGGGAAAGTGCTATTTACGCACTTTGGACTGTCTGGCCACTCATCCTTAATGTCGCGCATGAAGTAAAGCAGTTACTCAAAGCCGGACCGGTAACCGCCACGATTGATATGTATCCTGACACCGAAGTGGGAACACTTCGTAATCGTGTCCTGGCGCTCTTCGAACAACATAAAAACAAAGCTCTCAAAAATATTCTTAAAGACTGCACACCGGCGGGCATGAGTGACGCCGTTGCTGCACTCCTACCACCAGAGCTACTGGAAACAAAAGTGCATAGTGTGAGCCGAGACGATCGTCACAAGCTCGCGGGTATTCTAAAAGCCATGCCACTAACCGTCACTGGTACGAAGGGTATGGACTGGGCAGTCATTTCAGACGGGGGAGTAGAAATGATCGAAGTAGACAGCCGCACGATGCAATCGAAACTACACGAAATCTTTATTTAATTGGTGATGTCCTCAATATCAACCGACCGAGTGGTGGATTTTCTCTACAACTTTGCTGGACAACCGGCTGGGTGGTTGGTCAGAACGCGTAGGTTTACGAACTGCTTCGTTATGGGCCTCAAAAGCTCAGTCATCGTACTACCCAGTACGTCTTCTTCGCTTTTTCTCCATGCCTTGCATTTCATTAAACCTACGCGTTCTGATGAGATGCTAGAATATGCTACATGAGAGAAAACTTTCCTTATGTTGGAGCTGCTTATTTGTTTCTGATACAAGAGAATAAGATATTACTCCACCGGCGTTGCAACACAGGTTTTAAAGATGGTGAGTATGGGGTCCCGGCTGGTCATTTGGAGGGGAGTGAGACTGCTCGGGAGGGTGTGTACTGAAACAAAGAGGAGATAGGAATCGATCTTCAGGCTACAGATTTAGAGGTTGTGCATGTTATGCATCGAAAAGCTACACATGATGAACGGATAGATTTCTTTATGACTACCTCCACATATCAAGGTGAAGTTACCAACTGTGAGCCAGAAAAATGTGATGATATCTCCTGGTTTCCACTGGATACGCTACCAAACAATACTATCGACTATGTTCGACAGGCGATTGAAAGTTATAAAAAGGAAAATTTTATCTGAGTTTGGCTGGGAATAGTGCGCTCAGTTTTTTGACGGGTTGGAGCTGTTGAATTCGGTCTCAGGAGTTTGGTAGTACTGAAGTTCTGATGGGTTTAGGTGTTGGTACTCTTGTTCCGCTCCGCGATAGAAGGGGAGGTCGGTTACCAAAACTGCATAGTCGGCTTCCAAGTCGTCTGGCTCGGTTTTCATTACCACATAGAACGTAAAGGTCTCGCGTGTGCCAGCTGGTACACGGTACAGCTCTCCGCCCACCACTTCAGCGTCACTAATGACCACACCGGCAGCACTCCCAGCCTCACTATGTGGTACTTTATCTTCGACGATAGTAAAGCCAATGGTATTTACTTCCTCTCCCCAGGCTTGCTCACGCACCGCTCGAATCGGTAGATAGACATCGCGTGAAGCAAGTCCAAACGAAAAAGTGATAGAGAACAGGGCGGTGGTTTCATCTATCTGCACCGCCTCTTGGGCACTGGTAGTGTAGGCACTACATACATGAGGGGTAACGACACACAATGTCAGAAAGATAAAAAGATATGTTTTCATATAATAGTCAATTGTACACGAGTAGCGTAAAGAACAAAAAGTGTGGGTAGGAGATCGTGTTGTTGCTATTTTTTTTAAAACAGTATATAACACCAAAAGCGCAACACGAGTCCTCTTCGGGACTTGTTTTCTTTTACGTCTTTATTAAGGATCGACCAACCAAAGTACTATGGTTACATAGTCTTCATTTCCCTGGTCTGGTCGATCCTTAATAAAGAGGTGCTACGCACAAGAGTATATTGACAAAAATGGTACCTAATATTGCACTACATTTTTTTCTTGACACGTACTGTCTGTCAGGAATATAGTTTAACCCACTAAATTGTTTGGAGGGGGAAACCAGATAATGCAAAGTGCTATGCGTTATTTGTACCAGACACAAGCAGAAACTCATAATGATAAAAACCGCGTTTTGGTGTGTGCCAGAACGCGGTTTTTTTGCGTCTGGCAGGTTGTATAAGTAGAACTCACATATAGGTAGACGCGTCATGTCATCTGTCTATATGTGGGCTGTACAAAACTGTGCGGTTCACGGGTCGATAGTTCCCTCCTGGAAAAAATATATGACCAGATCAGGGGTCTGAGGTCCCGAAATAAGACCTCAGAACTAAACATATTAAGAAAGTTAATTAACTTACATTATTATATGACAACAATTGTGAACAAGACTGCTGCCCTTGCAGTGCTTCCAGCACTCGCACTTGGTCTTTTCGCTATGCCAGCAGCGGCGTACGAAGATGACACGGTAGTGGTTACAAACAACAATGTTGCAGTTATTGCAAACGTTGCTGTATCTTCAGCAAACACTGGTGGAAACACTTCACGTGGTGCACGCGGAGGACGTGGTGGCAACGGTGGCAATGGCGGTAACACAGCTGGTGACGGTGGTTCTAGCGTCAACTTTGCTCCAGGTGGTGACACCCAGGGCGCTGGTGACAGCGGAAACGGTGGTGCTGGTGGTGATGCCAATGGTGACGTTGATGGAGAGAACGGAACTCAGTCTGGCGGAAACGGTGGTAACAGCGGAGCTGGTGGTGACACTGGCGCTGGTGGTGCTGGCGGCGACAGCGGTAACGGCGGAGCTGGTGGAGACACTGGCGCTGGCGGACACGGCGGCGGCGGCGGAGCTGGTGGTAACGGCGGTACTATCGAAACCGGACTTGCTAAGGCAACTACATACGTTGACAACGACGTAAACAACAACGATACAACTGTTACTCGTGATGCAGGCGACGCAGATCTTGATGAGACTACTGCTGCTGTTGTAAACAACAACGGTGCTGGTCTTCTTAACTTTGCTGTAGCTGACGCTGATTCAGGCGACAACACCTCTACTGGTGATGACGGCGGTAACGGCGGAACTGGAGGCAATGGCGGTAACACAGCTGGTGACGGCGGTACTAGCCTAAATGTTGCTCCCGGTGGTGACACCCAAGGCGCTGGTGACAGCGGAAACGGTGGCGCTGGCGGCGACGCTGATTCACTTGGAACCGATGAAGTAGATGGTTCACAGTCTGGCGGTAACGGCGGCACAAGCGGAGCTGGTGGAGACACTGGCGCTGGTGGCGCAGGCGGCGACAGCGGTAACGGCGGAGCTGGTGGTGACACTGGAAACGGTGCTTCTGGCGGTAACGGCGGAGCTGGCGGTCGTGGCGGAGACGTCCGAACTGGTCCAGCTGACTCATGGAGCGAGGTCACAACATTGTGAACCGCAACATGACACGCGTAGTTCGACGATAATCGTATCGTCAATGAGCAGGACTTCTCTCCACGCACGTGTGGAGGGGTCCTCTCATAAGATCAGGAGTTCTCCCGATCTTGAGAGGAAATGTGTACGAACAACATGAATGTGCTGATAATCAACACAATACTTGCGCTTATAGTAGTTTTTGGTAGTGTAACGCAGCAACAGTATTGGCGGTAGATTTCGTCAATATCACTAATGTCGTACAAACGAGTGACCATACCGGGGAAATCGGGAGCTGATGGGCAAGCAGGTGCAGATGGGCGATCGGGGGAGGATGGTAAGTCCGAGGGAGTTTCCGGCGCTCGTGTTTTTACAACGTCTGGCGGGGAAGGTGAAACACATATCAAAACCATTGTTAATGGGGATGTAGTTTCAGAAACACATAATGACGCAGCTCAAGCGTCCACAGTGCGTACCTATCGGTGGGTGGATACCACTACAGCACCCTCATCAAGTGCCAGTGACACTGGCTCTACCTCTGGTGAGACCGTAACTCCAGACACGGTGGGGGAATCGGCGGGATTGTTAGAAGTTTTAGCTGAACTTCGTTTAATACTCAAAAATATGTCAGCAACCTATTCTAAATGGAATACTTACAGGCAACGCTCTTTAGCGGTGCTGACTATCATGCTGTTGGTTGTTTCTCTTGTACCGTCAGCAGCCTTCGCTGATGAAACAGACACTGACCCGGCTCCAGTACTTGGTTGTACTGACTTGTCTGCTAACAACTATGATCCTACAGCCACTGAAGATGATGGTTCGTGTGCCTTCGACCCAGAGCCGGTCTTAGGTTGTATGGATGAGTCAGCCCTTAACTATGATGCGACTGCTACCGAAGACGACGGCACGTGTGAATACGTAGAAACTGAAGAGGACACCACTGCTTCTACCACTGACCCGGATACTGAGGACACCACCGCTTCTACCACAGCAAGTACTACGGACAGCACGAGCGACGGCAATGATACCGGCGCTGGAGAATCGGGAGAAACTGGTAGTGATGAGGGGGTGGATGGTGAAGATGGTGAGGAAGGGGCGGGTGATACTGACGCTGGTGCGACCGCTTCTACCACTGACACAAATGCTTCTAGTACTGAGCCAGGCACAACGGGTGAGTCTGGTGATGGTGGTAGCGAAGGGGATGACGGAGAAGTTGGTGAGACCAGTGAAGGGGACGATCTACACGAAGACGAAAGTGACCCGATTCCGTTTCTGAGCGTCAATGACATTGGAGAAGACAGTGACCCTAATGACGGTGAAGACATGACCGGTGGAGTGCGTGAGACTGGGCAGAATGTGTCAATTGAGACTGGTGACGCCAAAGCGCAGGGTGAAGTTGAGACTGACGTCAACTCAAACAATATACGAAGCCTCGTAGGCGATGAATTCAACGGTGATCTTGACGTGTACACTTTTCACGCAACCGGCACTAACCGTGCTGAGGTTGAAACCAACGGCACCATTCTTTCAACAACCGGAGAGAATACTGCACTAGCTAATGCGGTGACGGAGATTGTCACTGGTGAAGCTATTTCAGCTCTCAACATAGCTAACGTTGTTAATACCAATATCGTAAATTCAGAAGGTTACGTCTACCTTGTCAATCAGATTATGGAGGATGAACAGGCGCTTGATCTCACCGACTTCTTTTTCCCTGAAGATATGAGTGTCCTTGGTGGTTTGGGAAATTGTTCACTCTTGTCTTGTATGGCAGAGGATATTAATTACAACGTGACGCAGATGAACTACGCCACGATTACTAATGACGCTATCCTCGAAGCCGTCACCGGTGACAACCGGGCGGAAGGTGATTATGTAGGAATAGAGACTGGCAATGCGTATGCTGGTGCCAATATCATCAACGTTGTTAACTCCAATTTTATTGACTCTAACTACCGCATGCTCACCCTTAATGCCGTTGGTGATCTGGAGGGAGACCTCATGTTACCAACCGCTGAGGGTATACATGATTTCTTCGCTCGTCCTAATGGTATGAGCCAGACAGAAGACGCTGAGTCAATTACTATAGCGGTAGAGAATATCAACGATGCAGAAGTGGAAAACAATTTGGATACTCTGGCAGAGACAGGTGAAAATGAGTCAACTACATTTATAGACGCATCTATTGTGACTGGAGACGCAGAATCAGAATCCAACGTACTTAATCAGATCAATGAGAACTTTTATGGAGGGGACACCTTGTACATTTTGATACGCGTCCACGGTTGGTGGAGCGGTGATGTCCTTGGTCTCCCAGAAGGACTCACCTGGGAATGGACGCCATTGGGAATTGTGATCTATAACGAAGATGCGGAGATCGCACCGTCAGAATTTTTGGGCTATGACATAGACAGCTACAATGCGTATTTCGCTAATCACAATGATGTGTTGATTGAAAATAACGTCAATATCACTGCGCTCACAGGCGAGAATGAGATTGATGGGTTAGCAGGTACAATCGCTACTGGAGATGCGTACGCCAGTGCTAACGTATGATCATAGCATAGAATATCGCTAATACAAATGTGATTGGTACCAACTGGACCATGGCGGTCATTAACATCCTCGGTGATTTTGACGGAAACATTACCTTTTCACAAACTGATCTGGAGCTTGCCGGTGCACTCTCAGGCACTACAAATTCTCCGGTTACGGCTGGAGAGGAACTCACCTTTACCTATACCGTTACCAACAACAGCACGGTAAAAGCCACCAATGTTGTTATTGAACAAAGTCTCGATGGCGCACACACAGCAGGTGGTGATACTGAACAAATGATTGCTCTCGGTGACTTGGATCCGGGCGCTTCTGCAGAAGCAGATTTCTATGCCGTAGTGGACTCCAATCTCGATTATGGGACAAGCACCGTGATTGCGGTTGCCACCGTTGGTAGTAATGAGTCAGATGAGGATCTGAGTGATAATGCTTCACTGCTTACTGTGGATGCATATCGAGCGGGAGGTGATACGAGCACCACCACTGATGATGGAGATGACGGTACGGCATCCACAACCGATGACACGACCAGTACGAGTACCGATGATGGGACTGGCACCACCACTGATGATGGTACGGGCTCAGATGACGAAAGTGATGACACCACCGCTGGAAACAACAGTAATACAAGCAACAATTCTTCAGGAGGTGGCGGCGGAGGTGGCGGAGGTTCTTCCAAGAACAAAACAAAAAGCATCGACCGAAATGTTGCCTTTAAATATAGCGGCAATACTCCAAAATTAATCATTACCAAAGAAGCCAGTGCTGACAAAAACGATACCGTAAAAGCCGGTGAGGTGGTTGATTATGTCATCACCGTAAAGAACAACGGCAGCGGCGCGTATGACGTGACGGTCTATGACACCCTGATTAACCCAATTGGTTCTACTGTTAATGAGCAAAGCTGGGACCTAGGGACAGTCCTGAGTGGTGAGTTGATCAGAACTTGAGTATTCAACAGAATATAATCTCAATACTCAAGCGGCCAATACACCAACACTGCCAGCATCGAAGCCTACGCACGCCAGAGGCGAAGGAAAGTGCCAGCAGTACACCACTTGATGTGGACGATGCAGTCCATACTATCTACATTGACGGTAAAGATGTGGGAGTTGGAAACGTGAAATTCTTGGTCTTCGCACGTGCGCCTAATAATCGAGGCTCATGCAATCTTGACCTGGGAAACAACCCAGCCAACCCGTGGGCAGGTCTTCTTCAGTCCAAAGACGGGTGAGGTTTCACCGTTCAATGAAACGCTACCAAATAAGGGATACGCTCGCAGTACCAACCAGACGCCAGTCTACAGCACTCGCCACTTCGTGTTACTAGTGGGACTTGACCAGGGAGCGACGTATCGTTACCGCATCCACGCCATGGGAAATGGACATGATGTCTATGGCGGTGATTACACAGTGACTGTACCTGGAGCTTACGTACAAAAGACACCTACCACCACGTATGCACCAGTAGCAGCCACCACACAGACACCAGCTACTGCATCTACTCCTCCCGCTCCGGCAGCAACTCCAGAACCAGCTACGCCGCCAACTGACAACACAGCGCCTGGTAACGATAGCGGTGGTGCTGGGGTTGGTGGAGTAATTAAAAATGCTGCCAGTAAAGTATTTGGTTTCTTCCGGTAAAATTACGCTATGAAAATAGTGTAAGTCAATTGCTGGAGGATAAATCAAGTTGTAGTGTACAAAATAATTGTTAAGTAATTACATTCGTATGTTAAGTCGCTATATTCCAAAACTAAAGACCGTCGTTCTTATCGTCTCACTTTTGTGTGTGTGGGCAGCGTTGACGCTTCCCGTCTTAGCGGACACCGCTACTAACACTCCAGAGACAGTTGATGTGGTGGTGAGCAAAGCCATCAGTGGTGACATGAGAGGTTTTTCACTAAGTGATTTCTCATATCACGTTAGTGGTGGTGCGGTAGACACTATCATTTCTCACGGTGGATCGGTAGCGCTTGCGATCGGCACATACTCAATTGAGGAATTGGTTCCAAGTGGTTTCTTCAAGTCAGACTGGCGGATCGGCTGGTATGGAGCGTGTGATGCCGGTAGTGCGTATACCACCAGCATCACTATAGATGAAGGTAATGTGGATCATGGCACGCTTGATTGTCAGGCTGACAACCAGTACCGACCAGATAATGGTGATAATCCAGAGTACGGATGTACTGACGTCGCTGCGAATAATTACGACGAGTCTGCGACCATAGACGATGGTTCGTGCGAATATGACCCTGATCCAATTCCAGGCTGCACTGATTCAGCGGCAAACAACTATGACCCAACGGCTACGGAAGACAACGGTTCATGTACCTACGATGAAACGTGGTTGATTGAAGGGTATGTGTGGCACGATGAAGATGAGAACGGTGTTATAGATGAAACCGAGGATCGGCTGGAAAATTGGATGCTTCAAATCACTAAGGATGATACTGTCCTTACTACCACGAGTGCTAGTGACGGATATTTCTCATTTTACGTACCAGCTGGTACTTGGGTGCTCTCAGAGGTGGTCGAGAGTGGGTGGTCACAGGTGTTCCCAACCCCAACTTCGTACACGATTGTAGTCCCTGATGATCTTCAAGATCAGGTGACCGTCGGTCTGCCGTGGCGCTGGTTTGTGAATGTGGCTCATGCCCAAGTGATCGGCGGTCCATACAATTTTGGTAATGTATTTACCGGTAGTAATGGGGGAGGTGGCAATGGCTTCTCATGTTCATTATCAGCTGATGACACGTCAGTTCGAGAAAACGCTCGTGTAAGCTTAACGTGGGATGCGTCTGGTTCAGCTTCGACTTCAATAGACAATGGTGTTGGCTCCGTGGCGGCCACTGGCAGTACAAAGGTGGTTGTGAGTAGTGATACCACCTATACACTTACTGCGTTTAATGGCAGTGATACTACCACTTGTTCGGTAGCGATTGATACTGAGTGGTAGCGGCAGTGGTGGTAATGGAGGAAATGGTGGTAGTGGTAACTCATCATCTGGTGGAGGATCATCAAATGGCAGTTCAGACAGCAGTGACGAACCAGCCCCTCAGGTGCTTGGTGATCAAGTCAGTGTAGTGCCAACCGGCGGTATTGCTGCTGGAGTAGGTGGTGGAACTAACGCGAATCCGATAGCAGCACTGATGGCATTTGTGTTGTTAGCTGGTCTCTGGATCGGTGCGCGCAGACTCTACAGAGTGATTACCTAACATGCATCATATCGTACACAACCTACGCGAACGCCACCAACGCGAGGTGGCGTTTGCGGTTGTAGGATTGTGTGTCGGAGCATTACTGATGGCGCGGGTACTTTATGTTATTGAGGATGTTGAACATCGCGTCCAAGCGCAAGCAGACATGCTCTCCAGTACTACCGCTTCCGTCTCGGTGCCTGTACCCACACAACTTCGTATTCCTGCCATACGCGTGAGTGCAGACTTTGAGGAACCACTTTTCCTGCAAGACAATGGAGAGATTGCGGTACCAGAGGGCTTTGACTCGGTTGCTTGGTACGCCCATGGTCCCATCCCGGGTGCAGCTGGTCCGGCTATCATTCTTGGTCATGTTGACTCCTATCGTGGTCCAGCGGTTTTTCACCAACTGTGGCGATTAAAGGTAGGGGATCGTGTTTACCTTGACCGTGAGGATGGTTCAACTGTGACTTTTAGTGTAGTTAAATTGCAGTATAGTCAACAGTCAAATTTTCCTACCACCGCCGTGTATCAAGATGTTGACACAGCGGCACTGCGACTTATTACGTGTTCTGGGGAGTATGATGCCGATCGCCAACGGTATTCACATAATCTGATTGTGTACGCAGAACTAATTGACGGTATTAAAACAAGCCAGAACTAACGGTCACAAACTGAGAATGGCGGCTCTAAATCTTGCTTTTTTAGCAAAAAAGAGTAGTATCACAGGTAACTGCAAGCTATTTTAGCTTGATGGGAATTACAATCTAATACGTTTTGTTTATGGTATTTACTCGCACGAACCGAATGTCTGCACGGCTTTTTGCAGCAATAACCGCCGTTTCACTTATTTTAAGCGCTTTTCCAGCGTCTATTTTTATAGCTGAAGCCGCGACTGGTACGCCATCGTACACATCACAACCGTTCACACAGACTGAAATTGACGATAACTGGTACGTTGATCGTGCTGTGCCATCTGGCGGCTACAGTTCTGTTTCTTACGCGAGCCGTAGCGATGTGCTCGAGATGAACATTGATAATACTAATGCCCATCCTTCTGGTGGCTTTTATCAGACCGAAGGTCTTAATCGAGATCTTCCCGATGGTACCACCGCCATTAAAGCTGATCTTTACGTGGATTAAGACTGGAGTGGCAAAGATGTTCGAGCTGGACTCTGGGGTGTGGGTGTAGACGGTGGTGACAGTATCTCTGCGTACCCAATCATTGAATTTACGACTGCTGGTGAAAGTAGTTATGTTGGTTGGCGAGTTTATGATGACCTTAACGGCGCCTGGATATACCTTGGTAGCGTGCCGTTCAGTTACGATACCTGGCACACGCTTGAGTTGCGTTATGACTACGATGATACCCTCTTTGACATTTATGTAGACGGTACCGAAGTAAGTAGTAATGTCGCTGCTGGCAGTGTTGATCTCAGTCACATTATCCTCAATAGCTACAACTACGATACTGGTTCAGCTCCTGATGATTATGCCGCTCACTGGAGTGCCTTCATGTATGGTGAAATGCCAGTACCGTGTACTCCACAACACGGCGTACCTGGTCCAACTGACATTGAAAACAGCGCTACGGGCGACTACTTCGATACTGTAGACGACGCACTCGCAGATTGTGACACTTCAGATGGCGATACTATCTCACTCCTTGGCGATATCACTATTAGTGAGCAAATCACCCTTGATCGACCGATCATATTTGACGGTGGCGGCTTCACCATTGACGCTGCATACACAAAAACTGGCAACGACAACAACTCAGCTATTGGTGTGCAAAGTGATGACGTGACTGTACAAAACGTAATTCTTGATGGAACAAATGGCACCGACTTACACGGCGTGAATGTATATGTGTCAGAAGACGTGACCGTCACTGACGTGCACGCTATGAACTTCCGTTCTGGTATGGTGGTAAATGGTTCTACTGTAGATGCGGAAAACTTCACAACTGCTGGTAATATCTGGCATGGCATTAACGTGGCTCCTGGTGGTGGAGTAACGACTCCGTCTATCCTTAACGTCTCTGCGACCAGTGAACATGACGAGGAGCGTTTGGTAATTCCACACATCTTCACCGATGATGTGACCGCTGGAACTATTGAGGTTAATGACCTTGATGATCAATACGAGGTGTTTGAGTTCGGTGATGCACGAGCGTATTGGCTGAAGCGAGTAGCTTCACTAGAGATTACCAGTCCAGCAACTGATGGCGAGGTCTTTCCGCCAATGGAAATGACTTTTGAAGCCCTCTTTACTGACGATGATGACACTGAGGACACTATTAACTGGGCAATCAAGCCAGGCTCTTGTGAGGCTAACAACCCAACTGTAAACCTGCTTGGATATGGTACCCCTGGGTACACTCCAGCCGCGTACAACCCGCTCACAGGAGAGATTGAGGTAACTGCTGATTTGAGTGGTTTTGATGACGGTGATTACTGTTTTGTCGTTAATCCAGAAGAAACTGGCGATGGTACCGATCAGGATCGTGAAGTTCGTCTCTTTACGCTCGAAACACCATCTCCGATTTGTCATCTACCGTACGTTGTAGAATTTGACGATGAATCTGACGATGACACATTCAGTACCACACCAGGTGACACAGGTCTCGTAATCGAGGAGGTAGATGGCGGGTACACGATTGGACTCTACGATGATGGTCGTGATGGTGTGTACCGAGTAAAGGGTACTATCACGTTCCCGGATGGGACTAACACCGCAAGCTTCGCTTTCTCAGAAGCCTCTGGCAATGATGGACTTGAGCAAACGCACGGTACCTATCCAGATGTAGCTGATCGTAGCGGTACTACTATTGAGTTTGACCTCTTTGTGAATGGTGCTGATGACATCTTCACTATTCTTGATGACACCCTCGAAAATGAGGCTAATTGTGATGTGATATTCCCGCCATTGCCAGATCCCAGTCTTACTATCACTGATCCGGGCACTGATGATGAGACACTCACCGGTTCCCACACCTTCCTTGGTGAATATGTAGACGCTGATGACGTAGAAGATGCTATGCGCTGGGCTATCCGCGCCGGTACGTGTGCCGCCAGCACTGGTACAGTAGCTGGAAATGTTGATGGGTACTCTGACCCATTCTCATGGGACGGGGCTGACTTCTCCACCACTGTTGATATGTCTACATGGGCTGACGGTGAATACTGTCTTGTCTTGAACCCAGATGAAAGTGGAGACGGTGAGGATTTCCGAGCGACACGTACGTTCTTCCTTGATAACCCAGAGCCGCCAGTATGTGAGCCAGGAGTAAACATTCTTGAGAACCCATCATTTGAAGATCCAGTAGTGACTGCCAAGAAGGGATGGGACATTCTGACGCCAGTAGCGTGGGTCGTTGAGAAGGTGGCTGACAACTCACCCGTAGGTATGGAATTGCAGCGTACCGTAAACGGCTGGTCACACTCTGATGGAGCACAACATACAGAATTAGCTGGCAACGAACGTAACCAAACCTACCAAACAGTTGCCACTGTTCCGGGTGAGACGTACACGCTTTCCTGGGACTACTCACCGCGACCAGGTAAGTCGTTTGGTGAAAATAAAATGGAAGTGTTTATTGACGGTGTAGAGGTTGATACCAATCAAGAAAGTGGTATTGGTCTTGAAGACACTGATTGGACGAGTCACAGTTATACGTTTGTAGCTGACGGAGAGACAGAAGTTATGTTTGCTGACGCTGGTGATGGTAATAGCTTCGGTCCGTTTCTTGATAACACCGCGCTGGTGTGTGGTGATCCAGAGGACCCAGTGTACTTGATTGATGGTTATAAGTGGGACGACGAGAATGGTAATGGTTACTGGGATGAGTGGGAATATGGACTGGCAGACTGGACGATTGAAGCGACTAACGGTGTAACTACTCTTTCTACTACCACTGATGAATATGGTTATTATTACTTCGTTGTCTCAGGCGAGGAAGAAGAGTGGACGGTAAGTGAAGTACAGCAGTACGGCTGGGAACAAACAGCCCCAATGCCGTATCTCATGCTGGACACCTTAGTAATTGATGAGCCAATCATCATAGATGATCCAATTGCTGGAGTGTGTACGTTTGTACTCGGCGATGATGACGATTACGTAAAGCCAAAATTAATGTTTGAGTCGGAGGTAGAGTACGACGGGTACTACCACTGTGAATTTGGTAATTATCACGTAGCGGAGACAGTAGACGGTTATAAGTGGAACGATGAAAATGGTAACGGTGAATGGGACGAAGGTGAACAGACTATCGCTGGTTGGGAAATCGAAATCACCAATGGGGAAGACACCTTCTCAACTACCACCGATATGTATGGCTACTACTGGTTTGAAGTAGAGTCAGGAGCATGGACGGTAAGTGAAGTACAGCAAAATGGTTGGACACAAACCTATCCAACTGATCCAAATACCTGCACCTTTGACGTTGTCCATATGTCAGATGAGTACTTCAAGCTGTACGAAGAAGAGTATCCGTATGAGGAATACAGTTGTGACTTTGGTAACCAGTACGAAGGCACTACCAATGATGATGCTACGCTACGTTGTAATCTCTCCGCTGATGACACTGATGTGCGTGAGAATGCACTCGTGAAGATTAGCTGGGAAGCGATGGGAGATTCCTTCTCCATTAACAACGATATTGGCAGTGTTGGTGCGAGCGGTAGTGAAAATGTTGTTGTGTCAAGCGACACCACCTTTACACTCACAGTCAGTAACGAAGAAGAAACCATCGACTGTTCGGTAGACATCACAACCAGCCCTGGTAGCGGTTCTGGCGGCAGTGGCGGCAATAGTCTCTCGAGTACTAACAGTAGCGGACCAGAGGAGCGAGTACTCGGTGCTGCTACTTCAGTTGAAGACGCTCCTCAGTGTGATATGTATCTCTTCGATTATATGCGTATGGGCATAAACAACGACCTTCTGAGGTCGTGAAGTTACAATACTTCCTGCGAGCTGAGATGGTTACCGATCTACTCCTCACGGGAACGTTTGACGCTGCCACTGATGCAGCAGTGCGAAGCTTCCAAGGCAAGTATCAACCAGAGGTGCTCCAACCATGGGCAGATATTGGGTATGGTGACGGCACACCAACTGGGTATGTCTACAAGACAACTCGTTGGAAGATCAATAACATTGTGTGTCCCGGTAGCGAAGCAATGCCAGAGCTTCCGTAATAGGAACACTTTTTACACAAAAACGCCCTCTCATAGGGCGTTTTTGTGTAGAAGGTACGTTCGGTGGTATACTAGCGGTATGTTTGACTGGCTGAAGCGACACTTGATTCCGCATCAAAACAATGACTATAAACCTCATCTGTTAGAGGGGATGGCAATGAGCGGTCTGTTGTGCCTGGTCCTTCTTTCTTTTACAGTTGCCAACGTACAGGCTTTACTATGGGTAAGTTCTGAGTGGATGATCTCCACCATTTTGCCGGCGGTCATCGTCTCTGAAACCAACGAAGAGCGTACTGATGAGGATTTAGCACCGTTGGTGCGCAATAGCGTACTTGATAAAGCAGCTCAGCTTAAGGCAGAACACATGGCACACGAAGAGTACTTCGCCCACTATAGTCCCAATGGTGTATCCCCATGGTACTGGTTTGGGCAAGTATCGTACGATTATTTGCATGCAGGAGAAAACCTCGCTGTACATTTTACTGATTCAGCTGATGTAGTTGAAGCGTGGATGGATTCACCCACGCACCGCGCCAATATTATGAACGGTCAGTATAGCGAGATAGGTATCGGAACTGCCAAGGGTGAGTTTGAGGGGTATGAGACAGTTTTTGTAGTGCAGTTATTTGGTACACCACGGGAGCAAACAATCCCAGCACAACTCGCAGTGTCTGCCAATCAACCATCAATAGAGTCCGTTGATACAGAGGAGACACCAATTGTGACTGACTCAGGAACTATCCTTTCAGCTGAAGACGAAGAAATCGCGAGCTCTTCATCGGAAGAAGTAGTCACCTCACCGGCTACTAGACCGTATGAACCACTACCAGAGCCAGAGACGTCATCAGCACCAAAGAAAGAGACTCCGTCTGTTGAGACAGAGGTGCAGACGGCTAGTAGTACGCTCGTTGCGTCCACCACCCCGACGTCCTCTAATGAAGCGACCAGTACTCCGCAGACAGAACCGACCTATATCGTTCTTGACCATCTCTCTACCTCTACGACTGGTACCGCTGCTACAGTGTCTGGAGAAGGGAATAGTACGCCGCCAACGTTAGCGCTGGCAACGCAACCACATAAACTCCTACAGTATCTGTATGTTGGAATCGGTAGTTTGGTAACGTTGGTACTCATTCTCTCAGTCTTTATTGAGGTACGCCGCCAGCACCCGTTACACGTTGCGTATAGTACGGGTATGATGGCACTGATGGTGCTGCTCATGTATGTACACTTGGCTCTATCCAAAGGCGTATTAATTGCATAATTGTATGACAGCACAAAAAGATTTGACTGTGACTGAGGTATCAGCTCCCACGAGCGGGTCTTCACTTAAAGCGCCGCTTTTTGCCTCACGCCCTGCTGCTGGCTTTCCGGCGCCCGGCGATGACTTGGTAGAGAAGGCACTCGATATTAATGATCTAGTGGTCAAACACCCTGCCGCCACATTCTTTGTGCGAGTGAAGGAAACTCAATGGAAGGAGTCGGTATCTATTCTGGTGATGTGTTGGTGGTAGACAGAGCAATTGAAGCGGTAGACGGCAAGATTGTTGTGGCGGCAGTCAATGGCGAGTTAGTGGTCAAACGTCTTCGTCAGGCAGGAGAGACTGCAACCTTGGTCTCAGCTAACAGTGAATATGGTCCGATTGAAGTAAATGAACAGGATGAAGTTTATGTATGGGGAGTAGTTGTCGGCAGCGTCCGTCAATTTCTAAAATAGCAGCATCTGTTGTGTTAGTCTTCAAAAAATAACATTCACCGTATAGGCATACGGCTCATATTATTTTCTTGCCTGCCTTACATCTACTACTATTTTAGAATTGCCTTTGAATGCAAAATATGGATTTAGAGAAGAAGTTGCAGAAATACATTGAACATTTTCGTTTTCAAGTGGTCGATGAAAATAATATTCAAAGATCATCAACCTGGAGTATTACGCATAGTAAAAATTCAGTATGTGTATTTCCACGATCGCTTGGATCAGATGAAACTCACTTTTCACCTAGTAGGGAATAGTGATGACGGAAAAGACTCTCAATATGGATTGACCTCTCAACACAGAAATGATCTAAAAGATGCGGGCTTTAGAGTCCCACTAGAGACAGATGGAAAAGACCATGTGATAAAGAACTAAATTTAGTTGCTTTAATACTATTCCCTACTGATTTTCTAAATGAAAGTTTATCAGTTTATAAAGGAGAAAAAACCAAAATTTTTATTTAACATGGCACCAAAAGGTTGTGCTATTGAAGTAGCAATATTTTCACATCGCATATCTCCAAAGGAAGCAAGAGACAATTTGTTGTCACAATCTTACAAACATATCTTTTCCAGGACATTGGACTCAGGTGAAGTCATATCGGTTGTAGTTAGACAAGGTTCGATTTAATAAGGAGTGCTTACCTAAACCAGGGACTTACAAAGGAAATAAATTGAGTCATGAGAAACTTTCTAGTGGTAATTCTTTACATATAATTTGTCAAAATACTCCGAAAGACTACCAGCCCATACAGCTAGTTGAGATAAACAGTGTTAATTTCCTCAAATAAAAACAGACCGACATATATGTCGGTCTGTTTTATAAGAGTATCTTAGTGGCTAACCATCAGGTCCATGGTCTTGGCTTCATCGATCCATTTCTGGACAGTTTCCGCTGAGGGTACGCGGTCGGTTAAGTTTTCTTTTCATTGCACTCAGCATGGCGGTAGCGAGGTTTTCAGCATTGCGCGTTGCGAGCTCCTTGACGGTGTCTACTCCAGCTTCCTCGGTAAATCAGCGTATTCTTCAGCAACACCATTGATGCGCATCAAGTCAGCGAGGTTCACCCACTCCAGGAATGTGTTTCACTCAGACCACTTTCAGTCGCTACGCCTTCACGTCCCTTTTTATCACCACAACGGCGGAGAAGGTCATCAGTGGTTTGAATATCTACGTCACGTAATTTTTGACCGTATTCCGGTCCAATTCCTTCGATTTCTTCAATAGAATAAGACATACATTAGAATGTTATTTTAGCAACGGAGCTATTATACCAAAGTCACTCTAATACGTTACTATAGAAAGTATGGCGTACATCGGACTGTTGGATTGCAATAACTTTTTTGTATCGTGTGAACGGTTATTTCGTCCTGATCTACGCAACCGACCAACGGTCGTGTTGTCGAGTAACGATGGCTGTGTGGTGGCTCGTTCAGAAGAGGTTAAGGCACTTGGGATACCGATGGGTGTTCCGTATTTCAAGGCGAAAGCTGAATTGGAACAGCATGGGGTAGCTGTCTTCTCTGGCAACCTCACACTCTACCGAGATATTTCCGCTCGCGTGATGAAATTGCTGCGGGAGACAGTAGGTAATGTTGAGCAGTATTCAATTGACGAAGCATTTTTCTATTTGCCAGAATCTAGCGGTGTACTTGAGGAAGTACAGACGCTTAAACATTTGATAGAGCAACAAATCGGTGTGCCGGTGGCGATTGGAGTTGGTAAGACAAAGACTATTGCTAAGTATGCCTGTGATCTGAAAAAACGACAGGAAGGAGTAGCTATTCTGGTGGGAGAATCATGGCAACAAGAAGCGAAGCAGATACCAATGACGGTAGTCTGGGGAGTTGGCGCTCGCACTAGTGAAAAATTACGTCAGCATGACATTAAGACCGTGGCAGATTTTTTAGCGGCTGATCCCGCTCGGGTGGCACAATTGTTTGGTGTATATGGCGAACGGTTGCGTGCAGAGCTCAATGAGATACCTGCTCATCACCATGCACTCAAAGAGACGAAGCAACAAAGCATCATGAGTACTCGTTCTTTCAAAGCCATCATTTCTAAACGTTCTGAATTGGAAGTAGCTGTGGCGTACCACGTTGAACAAGTTGGCAGGGAATTACGGAACAAGGATTTACACACAAAGCGCATACGAGTACTACTTGAGACGAGTAGACATGGTGATTGGATGCTACAGGAGGCGCCCAGAAGCGAGCCTGCCAGCCCCAACTGCGGACACGCGGGTATGCTACTCAAAACTGCCTGTATGTAGTAGATGCCCTTTATGATACAGAGGTACCTTACAAAAAGGTCGGAATAATTGTTTCTGATCTTACTGCCACGACGGGACAGACCATGACACTTTTCACCCCGACTGAGACAGGAAAGAACAGTACCCTTATGGACGTCATTGATGGTGTAAATAAAAAACTTGGGCGCAATACTATTACGATTGGTCGGACGAACAGTCAAGGAGGTTCTTTTAGCAAACGAGAATTTTCTTCGCCTCAATACACAACGCGGTGGAATGATATTGCGGATGTAAAAGCCAGGTGAGTATCAAGGTCAGAAAGGACACGTGGATACGATGTCTTACATAATTGTTTTTCTAAAGATTTTTTACTCCGATTGAAAATACCACACTTTTTAGCTTAATAAAAAAGTCACATATGAAAAAGTTATCAACATTGACCGGCATTTAGGTATTTTAAAACGTTATAATAAGGACAGACGATTGACATAGATTAAAGACAAGTTGTGGAAAAGTGGCTGACCATTTTTGTAACCCACACCTTATCTTCTCCACACATCTTGATCAATCGGCGTAGTCACTCCACGTACAACATATGTAGAGCGACTAAATAGTTATTTAGTAATTTAATAACACAACAGAACATGTTCGTATTATCACGACAAGGTACTGCGGTGTCTCAGGCAGTCGCGATGCTTGTTACATCAGCTCTTGTAGTGTGGACCTTCAGTGTCTACACATTTGCCCAAGCGGCAAACGTTACCGATGTAAGTGACACGTTAAGTGACTCTGACATCAGTGCCGTATCAGATCACACGATTGCTTTCACTGTCCCAACCGGCTCAGCTGGTGTTGAGGCAGGAGAAACGATCACGGTGACCTTCCCAGCTGGATTCAACATGGGGTCAGTAGCTTTTGGCGACGTTGACCTCGAAGTTAATACTGTTGATGAGACTCTCGCCGGTACTCCATCTGGAGCAACCTGGGGAGCAGCTGTAGCAGGTCAAGTCCTTACCATCACCAGTGGTAGTGCCACAATCGACGCAGATGATGACGTGGTCATTAAAATTGGTACCAACGCAGACGGTGGTACAAACCAGATCACTAACCCAGGATCAGGTGGTTCCTACGAAATTGATATCACCTCGGGGACAGGAGCAAACGGTGACGCAGGTCACACACGTGTCGCAATTCTTGATAACGTAGATGTAACCGCTCAAGTGGATACAACCTTTGACTTTGTGGTCTCAGGTGTCAACACCATCGGAGCATCAGTTAATGGTACATCTACCTCGGCTACATCTTCAGCTACAGAGATTCCATTTGGAACGCTTTCAGCTGGAGTGGTTGAAACAATTGCGCAACGGCTTAACGTAACAACTAACGCAATCGGTGGATTCGTCGTTACTGTTGAACAAGACCAAAACCTACTTTCATCTACTGGTGCTGATATCGATGGTTTCATCGATGGTGCATACACCAACACACCAGCAGCATGGCAAGCTCCAGGTAACAACATTAGTGATGAAGATACATGGGGTCACTGGGGTCTTACTTCAGAAGACTCTGACCTTAACACTGATGAGTTTGGCAGCGACTTATGGGTGGCGGCCAGTACGACACCGCGAGAGATTTTCTCTCATGACGGTCCGTCAGATGGAACAACTGATGACGTTGGTTCAACAACTGTTGGATACCAAATTGAAATCAGTCCATTGCAGGAAGCGGCTGACGACTACAGTACAACCCTTACATACATCGCGACTCCGACCTTCTAGTCAAGTTTCGTGTATATAACAAAAAACCTCCGTATGGAGGTTTTTGTTATATACACAGTACTAATCTTTAAAGAGCTGATACGGTAAAATGTATGGCATGTTCACATTCATACTTTCATTTCGACATTGGCTGGTAGCGTTGTTGTTGTTGGGTGCATGTTTTCCGTACGCGACATACGCAGGAATCTGCGGGGGCAGGATTGGCACCAACTAACATTGACCCAGGGAGAATTGTGGATCCTGGTGAACAACTACAAGAAGTAATCAGAGTTACAAATCTGAGCGACCGAGAGGAAACATATTACCTTTCAGTGCGTGACATTAGTGGTGTTCGGGACAATGGCACTCCAATTTACGCTAAGGAGAATACCGAGCAAACAGGTTTTGAATTATCCGAGTGGGTTACTCTTGAGTCCGGTGAGCTAACCCTGGCTTCAGGTGAGGAGCGGGCGGTGGGTGTCATTGTAAACATCCCGGAAAATGCCACACCGGGCAGTCACTTTGGTGGTATCTTTGTCTCAGCCGTGCCGCCGGAACCTACGACTGTGGGAGCTGGAGTTGGTTTTGAGGTTGCTAACATAGTCCACATACGGATTGCTGGAGATGTGGTGGAAAGCGCTCAGATACGTACCTTCGCCACGGACCAACTCTTTTACAGTACACCAGAAGTTGAGTTTTCTGCCCGCGTAGAAAATAAAGGCAATGTGCTCGTGCGGCCCTATGGTCCCTTAGAGGTCTACAACATGCTCGGCAATCGCGTATACTCAGAGACATTCAATGAAAATCTTGGCGGGGTATTCCCAGGTACTATTCGTGATTTTAAATTTATGTGGAGTGACTGATAATTCATTAAGATTTGGACGGTATGAAGCTCGACTAAGTCTTGTTTATGGTCAAGAAGGAGTGGGACAGTCAACCATGAGCAGCGAGACCTCATTTTGGGTACTACCTTTGGAGATTATAAAACCAGCTGCTATTACACTCGGAGTGTTGTTGCTTGGTATTTATATCTTTATACGATTGTATGTGCGGCGTAAAATGTATACCGTCACCCGGGGTAGACGAATCGTTCGCCGACCAGCCCGCCGCGGTACCTCAACGTTTCTCATTGTGTCAGTAGTGATGCTTAGTGTTGCGGCAGTATTCCTCCTCATATTGTTGCTTCTCTTTGCTTAGCTCTGTCAGGAGAACTCGTGTTAGCATATATTCTATAGAGTTATGCGATCAGTGTCTTTGTATCACCGATGTTTGCGTGTTGCCGGAGTTATTTTAGCGGTCGTCTTACTGTTTGACAGTGGGTTACTTATCCCGGTTACACGTGAGCTCTCGGATCAAACTGGCAAACATGTTGCTTCGGTAATCGGTGTTGGTGCAGCAGTGGAACCAACTGAACTTAACACGCTCACAGCAGAACTTACTAAACAAAAGCAAGCACTCGATAAGCGAGAGGCCGCTTTGTCAGAACGAGAGATTGCTGTCGGTCTGTCATCTGATGTAAGTCCAGCCAACCAATCAGGTTTTTCCACCTATATTCTAAGCGCACTATTGTTTGTGATTGTGTTGTTACTGATTCTTAATTACGTAATGGATTTTTTGCGCGAACAGCATTTACGTGCTTTAGCGCAACCTCAATCAGTACGTTAGTTGTGTACAGGAACCTCAAGGAGTAAATACAACACGGTACAATACTATTATTATGAGACAGAGCTGGTTTTACGGGCTGTCAGTATTTTTGTTCGCTGCTGGAGTTTTTTGGCAGGTGGCTTCTTTGGGTACCGTAGAAGCACGTAACGCGCTCTTTTATAGCGATACCATCTCAGATTCTAAGCCGGGTGCCTATAGTAATCACACCCTCACTTTTGAACTTGGCACTGATATTGCGGCTGGTGGTTACCTTGAATTCACTATGCCCAACCAGTTTGCCATTCTAGCTACTTCAACCTTTGGCATTCGTAATGTGGAAATGTTAGTCAACGGAACACCACGTAGCGCCGCGGGTACGTTAAGCGCAGTAAATGATCAAGTGCTTATTACTACCGGCAGTCCGGGAGTGATCCGCTACAATTTGAATACATCTACCGGTTTAAGTTCTGGTGATGAAGTGGAATTTAGAATTGGTAACCATACCAGCAATGCATATGAGCCGTCTGTTATCTTTAGCACCAGTACGGGAACTACTACAGTCTATGCTGATATTGGTGTGCAAAATGCGTCCAGTACCGGATTACATAAAGTGGCAATGCGTACCGGCGGTGGCACTGAACCAGTGTATGCAGACTTTGTAATCTTTCTCGTTGCTGGCGTTGGTATCGCTAATGTTGATACTACAGAGGAGATACCGCCGGTACGCTTTAATGCCGCACCAACCGGCACGATTAGTGGAACAGCTCAGATTGTCGAACTCTCAATTGAGACTGACGAGTTGGCAAACTGTCGTATTGGCACTACACCGGGAGTGGCGTATGCCAGCATGAGCAACTCTTTCGATACCACCGGTCAACTTGTTCATACCGAGCTTGTTACGGTCACTAATGACACCAGCTATACATTTTACGTACGATGTGTTGACGATGAAGGGAACTACAACATTGATGACTTCTCATTCACATTCTCAGTACCAAGCGAACCAACTGGTGAACCAGACCCCGATGCGGAGGAAGAAGGTAATGGCGAAGGTACCGGCGGAGATGGCGGTAGCTCTGGCAGCGGGGAAAATTCAAACAGCGGCAGCGGCAGTGGTTCCTCTGGGAGTAGCGGAGGTGGCGGCGGAGGCGGAGGTGGCGGGGGTGGTTCTGGCGCCGATTCCGGAGATGATGAGGGAGGTGGCTTTAGCAACGCAGGACCCTACGAAAGTGGCGATGCACAAGTAATTCTCAGTGGGTATGCCTACCCTGGTAGTAAAGTGATTGTTTTAGTTGATGGTTACCAGTCTGAAACTGCTACCGCAAGAAGCGATGGGCAGTTCACTGCTACTATTGATGAGATCGCGCGTGGTACGTATACCTTTGGTGTGTATGCAGTTGATGATGATCAGACTAAGTCCACTACGTACAGCACAACTCTGGCGGTACAGGGGGCACGAACTTCTAACATTTCAAACATACATTTAACACCATCTATCTCAGTCCCAGAAGACCCGGTGACTCCTGGGCAGACTGTTGTGATTTCTGGTTATACACTACCGAATGCTGAAGTGACAGTAGAACATCAAAAAGACAAATCAAATATTTCACTCAAGACCTATACCACTACCTCAGCTAATGATGGAGCTTGGTCTTTGACTATTGATTCAGGTTCATTTAGTAACGGTACGTATAAGGTACGTGCCAAAGCTGAGCAAAGCGGCGGAGCCAGTACTGATTTTTCTGGATACGTGGCATACGGTGTTGGGCAAGCAGCAGAGAGTGCTGGTGGGGCAGACCTTAACGGTGACGGAAGCATGAATCTAATTGACTTCTCTATTTTGTTGTTTTGGTGGAACAGTGATGGCGGCGACTCAGACCCCTCAGCTGATATCAATGGTGATGGGAGAGTCTCTCTGACTGATTTCTCAATCCTCCTTTTTAACTGGACTGGTTGATGTTGGGGAAAAAGCGTGCGTTTTTGCAAAGGTACTCACGTACAATAATGGTGTATGTCCTTTTTGCAACGACTAAAAGGTCGAGGGGTGCGATCAGATCAAAAGCTCCTCTCAAGTGATGAGGAGACCGCTATTGATAAAGTGGTGCAACTTGATGTTGATGTGTATCAGACTGATGATCTGATTGTTGTCTATGCACAAGCCGCCGGGACCGAATTGTCGGACATCAATGTGTCTATTGAGGGGGATGCTGATATCGTACTTATCGAAGGACGACGTCTGCGCCCGGAGTTCTTAGCGTTTCCTAAGAAGAAAATGGCTGGTGCGTTTGTGAGCGAAGAGTGTATTGGGGAGTAGTTTTACCGCCGTATCATCTTGCCAGATAGCATTGATATCGATCAAGCAGATGCCAAAATTAAAAATGGTGTTTTGGTTCTCACATTGCCATTGATGCGCCCGGAGGAAAAGCAGAAGGTCAAGCTTAAAATAAAAAAAGCTAACCAACGCAAGCGGATGTAGTATAGTACTAAATACATGTTCCTTATGAATGTTCTTTTTCAATCCAACATACAAATTAAATTTTTTATACTTGCCAGTTTCTTTGCTGCATTGGGATGTGTGCCATTTCTTGCTCAGGCAGCAGATGTCTTCTTAACCCCAGCAACTGGTTCATACGCTGCCAATCAAACGTTTACGGTCACTGTAATGGCTGATCCAAAAGGAGATAGCATTAACGCTGTTGAAGCAGAAATGTCTTTTGATACTAGCGCTCTTTCCGTGGTAAGTGTTTCTAAGACTGGTTCCGCCTTTTCACTCTGGACTACTGAACCGACGTTCTCCAACACTGCTGGTACGATTGCCTTTGGAGGAGGAAGTCCGACACCATTTTCTAATCGATCAACACTGGTAAGTATTACTTTTCGAGCAAAAACTGAAGGAGCGGGAGCCGTTGGCTTTACCAACGCTTCGGCTTTGGCAGCGGATGGACAGGGGACAGATGTCTTAGAGTCTTCACCGGGAGCAAACTATACTGTGACCGCTGCTACTACCCCAGTTACACCAACCGAAACTCCGAATCAAAATCCGGCACAAACTGCTGATTCAGATGCCGCAATTGCATTTGGTGATCCGCCACGAGCGCCAGAGGTCGGTTCTCAAACCTTCCTTGATCCTGATTTGTGGTACAACACCGTAGAAGGTATTTTCACCTGGCAATTGCCGTTTGATGTCAGTGCGGTTGCGGTAGAGATAGCCACTTCTTCAGAGAATGAGCCGAGTGAAGTCTTTGATCCGCCAGTGGAAGAGTTTGAACTTTCCCGTAGAAATGCCATTGACGGTGTTCAGTATTTGAGTATTCAATTTAAGAATCAGGTTGGTTGGGGCGCAATTACTAATCGCGTTATTAAAATCGACACCACTCCTCCAGAAGCCTTCAAGATTGCTGTCCAAGCTTCTAATAGCCAACATGGCTTCCCACTCGTCACTTTCGATGCACAGGATGCCGTTTCAGGAATCGCCCGTTACGAACTCTTTGTAGCAGATCGCGAGCCAGTGGAGATTACACCAGAAGAAGCAAAGCTCGGGTATCTGTTGGGTGAACTCGAGGACGGTACCTACACCGTCAAGGTTATAGCGTACGACTTAGCAGGGAACGCCACAGAAAGTACAACGCCGGTTTTGATTACTGCTGGTTGGAGTAAGGAGGTCGCGTCTGAAGAAGGTGCCTCATTCTGGTCATTGTTCACTCCAATCAATCTCCTCGTCGCTCTACTGTTTGTAATTGTTCTCTTACTCCTTGGCTACATCTTCTACCAACGACGACTACATACTCAAGAGGAAGAAAAGTTGCGAAAAGAAACGAGAGAAATTCAAGATCAAATGGAGAAAATTTTCTCAGCTCTGCGTGATGAAATTTATGATCAAGTTCGCACTATTACCAAGCGCCCACGACTATCTAAAAGGAAAAAAAGCAGTGGAAGGACTGAATCAAGCCCTGGAGGTCTCAGAGACCTTGATTGAGAAAGAAATCAATGATGTAAAGAAGATTCTGAAGTAAAATTTGTCCTCAATCCACATATTTAAAGAGTCTATAACGCGCCCAGTAAAAGGGCGCGTTATACTTATAATAACCCCGTTTTCTAACAGATTTTGGGGGAATGTAGAACGTGTTCGCATAAATGGATACGAAGAGACACCACCACAATTTAGGATATTTTTTCCTCGTGCTTCTTACGTTAGGGCTCGCGTCTTTTGCGTATGCGCAACTGACCTTAAAGGAGGCGGTGGAAGTGGAGACAATTCATGTCTTTCCAGAAACTGTCCGAGCTGATGGCTGGAAGAATGTCGATGCAATTGGTGTACAAAATGTTTCTGAAAACGGTTTGTATCAAGATTTCAATACGATTAACTCAGCTTCGTTTGATCTCTCAGCCTCACGCCGACTACAACTTATCGATGAGGATTCAGAGGAGGTAGGGCAGCCAGATATTGCTGACGAAGAAAAACTTTCAACAGAAGCAGTTGAAACAGTAACGGAAACTGACCTTTCCACCACTACTCTGACTGCTCCTAGTAGTTCAACACCCGTAGCTACATCGACAGTAGCTATTCCAACCAGTGCTCCAGCTCCTGTCGCCAGCACATCTGTTGTAAGTGATGATGCGTCAGAATCGGAAAATGAAGAGAAGTCAATTCCATCAATAGATGAGGGTGCAACAACGACCGTTATGCGCCGGATTGGGCAAGGCTTCGAGTTTGCCTTTAAAAGCCTGATTGAATTTATGCCGTTTGTTACTAGTGGCACCAGTACAGACGTGACCGCTACAAGTTCAGAGACTGTAGAACCGCCACACGATCAGGCAAGTGACGAGCAAACTGAGGGAGAGGAGGAACAAAACTTAGACGTTCAAGAAGCAACGACAACCGATGTCGGCGTAAGTGACACGCTCGCCAATGATACAGAATCTGTAATTGAAGAAGAAGCTACCAGTTCAGTGTTGAGCGATGTTCCAGTAGCGACAACAACACCATTAAGCAGTAACTTACCAGCAACCAGTAGTAGTCATATTCAGCAAAGTGAAGCTAATGAAGAGACTTTAGCGATCGAACCTCAAGCAGAACCATGTCTTGATAATTGTGTTCCGTACGCGATTGAATTAACTGGCTTTGGGCTTCCTATTTTTGATGATGGACGGGAGCTTTCTGGCGCACAACTGCGGATGTCTTTTGCGGCTAAACGGAAAAGTACTCGTGATTTAGTTCAGTCATTAGCTATTCGTTATAGTTTTGATGACGGCACAACGTGGGAATCTGCGGGAGAAATCATAATCGATGATGAAGCGTCTAATAGTCTTAACGGCGGTTATTATCTTTTTGCCTTACCACACATAACAGATCCACTAGCACTAGAAAAACTTTCGGTTCAGTTATTCTATAAAGCCGACCCAGCTGAGCTCGAGGCGTTGTATGTAGACAGCGTCTGGCTTGAGTTGTTTACCACTAAAGGTTTGACTCTTGACGCAACTGAGCTCTATGAGAATTTTGATGACGGCTTTACAGAAGGTCCACTAACAGGGGATGAACTACGTTTACCAGATGGTGAAATAATCGATTTTGACTTCACTGACAGTACTCAAGACGAAACCTTAATCATTAAGTCAAATGAGATCACCTATAGCGGCTTGTCGAGAAGTACCATTTACTTTAATGTCACTAACGAAGGTAACCGTCCTGATGATTTCAGCCTTGTTACACACTTTCCAGATGGAGTTGGTACGGTTACTGCACTTGAAGAATGGAATCGTAACAAACCAAAACAAGTGGTGTTGCCTGAGTATCGCCCGTACGTGTATCACTGTGAAGCGGGGTGGGAAGTGACCGATGAGCCGATAACAACCACTGCATTTAGCCCACTTCCAGTCATTCAATCTGAATCACAGTCTGAAGTAACAGCAGATACAACAGCTACCACTACAACCAGCACTTCTTCGACTGTCTTAATTTCTGACAAAGAAACTGTTCTAGAGGAAGGTGCGTCTGAAGAACTCAGCATACCGCCAATATCTGAACCATCCTCGACCTCCAAGACAACGGAACCAACAATCAATCCAGAGCCAGTAAGCAATGAGTCAGACGAGGCGTTGCCTGCTGCAAATGGGACAGCCGAGTTTCTGCAAGCATCTACCAGTGAACCGCTTGCTCGTTCAACATCATTCACATTAGACACTGCTACAAGTAGTGTGGAGATAGACGAAGAACGCTACCGTTGTCCTGATACCCAAGTTGTCCGTACTTGTGAGACTATTGCCGGAGAGGGTTCAGAGTGTCGAATTGAAAATGTGAAAGTTGCTGAGCATGCACTGACTGCCTATGCCGGCGGCTGGGAAGAACAGGACTTTAGCACGGCTGCGCTTGGTGATAGTCGTTCATTCTTTAAGAAAGTTACTGACTTGCTTGGTTTTGGTCCAGACCGTAAAGACATTCCAGAAGCATTTGAACCACGGGCACATACTGATTCAATCTTTACTATTGCTCCCGGAGAGACAAAATACTTTAAACTTGAAATCGAGTACCCAGTGCTCAGCCGTGGTGAGTTCTGGATTGAAACAATTGGTGACCGTGAATATGGACTCCTCGATCCTTTCTGGTCATCAAATTGGCAGTACCGAATTCCGATTCTAGTTGATAACACAAATGGTACTGAACCATTGTATGAACAACAAATCTTTTTAGAGCTTGATAGTTCTTTGAGTGACTTCTGGAGCAATGTAAATAATGATGGTAGTGATATTCGCTTTGTGCAAGAAACTACAGCGGGGAATCTTTATACTGAAACAGGCGCAAGTTATCAAAATCCATTTAACCAGAATTGGCAGGGAAGAATTGCGATTTCTATTCCTGCATCTAGTGTAAGTGAAGCGGTGAGAGACTACCCAGTCTTTGTAGACTTGAGTACTTTAGGAAGTGCGTTTTGGTCAGGTGTTTGCTACAGATGGTCGCGACATACGTGTAACAAAACAAGACGGAGCAACTGAAGTACCATTTGACTTAGTAGAAATAAATAGCAGTGCGCAAACTGGAGAGTTGCACTTTTAGCAGATGAGTTAAGTGCCGCGTCAGACAACGTATTTCATCTTTACTTCAATAATACAAACGCCAACGCTTATGCTTCTACCAGTCCATGCGGTTCACAGGCGGTATGGGCAAACTATGAAGCGGTGTATCACTTCTCTGATGATACGACTGCGGTTAATAATATTGTCGTTGATCATACTGGAAATGGTCAAGAATTAGATGTGCAAGACGCTGGCATTGCCACCACAACCGGTGCCATGGGAACCGCTCTTGATCTCACTTCTTCTTCTGGTTACCTCCGGGACGTAGGTAATGACTGGGCGTGGGCTTCGGGTGATGATCATGTGTCTACTGGTCTGTATTATCAGACTGCTGCGAGCTCGGAAGCTTTGTGGGAGTGGGGAACCAGTAACAATCCAAACTGGCTTTCTTACATGCCGTGGTATACCAACGCCGCAGCGACTGGACGCGGGTATTTGTATTTTGGTTTGAACCAGAATGGAACGTGGTCTCGAGATACAGGTGTATGGCATCACTTCACTACCGTTGCGCCAGCTACGGTGGGTCAATTACATGGAATTTATGACAACGGTGTGCTTGAACTCAGTAGCACACAAAATACAACGGATCCATCAAACGCCGGCGGTTTACAAGTTGGGCGGTACACAACCGGTGGTTCGTACAATGGTATTGTTGATGAACTTCGCTTTGCCAGTAGCGATGCTGCTTTTGATAGCGGATGGATCGCGACTGAATATTTGAACCACACTGATCCAACTACGTTTTACGCTACCAGTACAAATATTCTGCCTGGCGGCGATGTTGTAGAAGGTTGGTTCTCAACCAGTTGGAATAATCGGCAAAAAATAACTATTCCAGCTGGCGGCGCAGTCAGTGATTTCCCAGTCTATGTTGACCTGAGTACACTTGGTGCTGCTTTCTTTAGTGAAGTTGCTAGCGATGGTAAAGATATACGAGTCGTAGACGCTGCCACTAACACAGAACTCCCGTATGAACTGGTAGCCATCGATACGGGCGCTGAGACTGGCGAGTTATATTTTAAAACAGATTTAGTCACCACTGAAAATCGTGATTATTACATCTACTTTAATAATCCTGATGCACAAACTTACACTCGGGTGATACCTATGGTGCACATAATGTGTGGTCAAATAACTTTATTGCGGTGTACCACTTAGGCGAAGACGCGAGCGGAACCGGTAATGCAGATGTATATAAAGACTCGACCGCGAATGGTTTTGATGGTGATGACTACAATACTTCAAACGACAAAACAGGCTTCTTAGGCGCTGGTCAGGAATTTGGTGATGACCAAAATGACTATAT
The DNA here is from genome assembly GCA_041389005.1 of Minisyncoccota bacterium. Lineage (GTDB taxonomy): Bacteria > Patescibacteriota > Minisyncoccia > Phycocordibacterales > UBA918 > OLB19. Next base: position 50,961 of record JAWKSR010000001.1, read on the forward strand.
TCGTCTACCGAAAGAGGTGCTAAACGGGCGAACCGACATCACCACTTCATGGTGGCACCAAACGTCAAATGCGGGAGATATGACGATTATCAGTGGTGCTAATTCCGGGCAAGCCAATGAGTACTGGACGCGCTTTGATAACGATACATTACTGCGTATTTACGCTCAGGGGGGACAGGAGACCACCACTTTAGATGATGGAGCTACATATAACGATGGACAGTGGCAGCACTATGTGGCAGTTTCAGATGATGCCGCCGATGAAATCAGTGTGTATCGTAATGGAGAGAGTGACACTGAGAACCCAGATCCGCAGGCAATTTCTGCGTACACCATAGATACGGGAGGGCTTATTATCGGGCAAGACCAAGATAGCGTTGGAGGTAGCTTCTCTACCGCAGAAAACTTTGAAGGTCAGTTGGATGAGTTGCGTTTTGCCAGTACGGTACGTACTGCTGCTTGGGCAGCCGCTGAGTATGCGAACCAAGCTAACCCAGGTGGATTCTATGCTACGTCAAGTATGGAGACTCTCAACGCTACTGATTTTTCTGAACTTGATTTTTGGGTACAGCACTTCAGCACTTCAACAGACGAAGCGGACATTTGGGTCCAGGTTGATTATGTCCCCGCCGGTTCACAAACTATTATTTATTTGTATTACGGCAATAGTGCGGCCAGCTCTGCCAGTGATGAACTCGAAACATTTACCTACAGCACCACCACCGACTTGTACTATGTAGTTGATGATAGTGCTGCCACTGATATATCAGTAGTGAGTTTGATTGACAGTAATGAGGTACGTATTGATGGTGGTGCAGCGGTGGCTCTAGATCAGGGAGAGAGTACATCGTTTACCACCTTTAGTGGGCAATTCCGTCATCAGTGCTCTTGGTCCAATCTCTGCCACAGTGGCAGATGCTGGTAACGACAACCACGACTCGCTGGTGCCAATCTCATACGCTACTACTAGTTTTGTTGGGGCTACAGACCGAGATACCAACCGTTGGTATGTGCATGCTCCTTTTGCGACATCCTCTGTGCAGTCATATATTGGTACGTCCGGATCTGCTAATCAGTCACAGACTGTAAATACTGGTTCAGTCGTCACTTTTACTGCCAACCCGTCAGACGCTGGCGCTACCAATGACGGCAGTGGTGTTGTTATTGAATCTGATAACCCAGTTCTGGTCTTTCACCGCTCCACCTCACCAGGGGACGGTATTGGTCTCTACCCACCTACGATGCGAGATCTGTTTGGTTTTGATTCTAACTACGCCTATGCTGGGGCACTACAGAGTGGTGATGACATTGACTACTACTGTAGTAGTGGAGGTAGTGGTACTGAGAGTAGTGTTAATCGCGGAGAAAAGCGTGTGGTTGATGGTTGTAATGCCGCTACTCATATGACCGGAGATAGTGTGCGCTTAGTGGCTGGGGCAGTGCCAATTGCTGCTATGCAGCAAGCTGACTCAGATGGTCGAGAAGCGACTGCATTTTTGCCACAACATGAATTTGGTACCCGTTATGTGATGACCAATGACGCGCAATATGCAGCGATTGCTTGTTCACCACGGTTTGGGGAAGTGGAAGTGAGTATCTTGGCACCAGGTGGTGGCTCAACGGTTACGAGTGGGGTGTGTACACCAGGGGTGGCAACACCAGGAGCACTGCATTTTGGAGATACGTCTGGCAGTTCTGTGGTTTATACAGCAGGGCATCAGATTGTGTCAACAAATGGGGTGCCGTTCTATGCAGTGTATGAGGATAACGCAGGAGATACTGACGAAAAGAATATTTTGTCGCCTGTGCAGGCACGTAAGTATGGAGCGGAAAACTTCAGTGTGGTGTATGGAGAACAAGAACTTACTATTGACGCAGAGTATGAACAACTTTCATATGGGTGGTATCAAAATATAGATGCAAATACACCCACTAGTACGTGGACACTTGGTAGTGGTGAGTATGTCTCTGAAGCGCAAGCAATTACCGGCGCCGGTGCTGTAGATGATGGAGATGTGTTGCGGTTGCGAATGAATATGCTTACCAGTAACGCTACTGGTAGCAAAGATGTCACTGCCTTTAAACTTCAGTATGCGAGTGCTGCCACAGATCAGTGTAATACGGCGAGTGTTTGGAGTGATGTCGGAGAGTTAAGTAGTACCACAGCTGTGTTCCGGAGGTTACAACAATGTGAGTGTAGGTGATGGTAATACGCTTGCCACCACTACTTTGGCATCAAGTACCGTTCTGGGAACATATGAAGAGCGAAACCTGAGTAATTTCCCGCCGAATGATCTGTTAGTGGGTGACATTTCCGAATGGGATTGGGCACTGGAGGCATACGATGTTGGTTTAAATACAAATTATTGTTTCCGTATGGTACGTGCTGATGGTCGTGAATTGGCTACCTATACTAACTATCCTCAATTAGTAACCGTAGGTCCACCGAATGTGCCAACGTTACTATTGCACTTTGATAATGAACGTACAGCGGTATTCAACTCTGTACTGGAGTTTACGTCTATCGATATTGCTGGTGATGACATCCACTATGAAGTAGAAATTGATGATGACCGTGACTTCAGCTCTCCAGAAGTCAATAGAGATTCAGCTGCTAATTTCTTAGAGTTTGAGAATCTAACTAACCCATCTGACAAGGCACCGTTTAACAGTGGTCAACGAATTCGCTTCACATCACCAACTACATTAAGTGCCAGTACTACTTATTATTGGCGCGTGCGGGCTAGTGATCCTGACGGCTCTGCGGTTGATAGTGATTGGTCAGCACCGTTTAGTTTTACGACCGATGGGTCGGTTACTGTGAGTGAATGGTATCAGACAACTGGACATCAGTTTGGCTCCAACAGTTTGACAAGCATGAGTACGACAAGTGGCGGCGTAAGTGTTAGTGCTACTGGAGGAGCCGTCACTAGTTCAGCTATTGATTTCAGTGATGCTAGCGTTGGTAACGCCTGGGGTCGTTAGCTTGGAATGATACTGAAACCAGCGGAACTATTTACTATCAAATTGAATACAACAATAACGGAACGTGGGAACTCATTCCCGACAGTGATCTTGCGGGCAATAGTGTCGGAGCGACCGTTTCTCCAGTAAGTCTCATAAACCTTAATACCAACACGTACGATGAGATTCGATTAATTGCAACCGCGAGCGGCACCACGTTATCAATTGAAGATTGGACGCTCACGTGGGGGCAGCGTGTGGAAACACCGACATTGGGTGATCCTTTTGATAACGAAAAAGTGGCCACTACCCAGCCAACCTTTGATTTTGTCTCAGCTGATCCACAAAACGATGACTTGGAGTACGAAATTTCTTGGAGCACCGATAATACATTTACCGTCAGCTCTACAACTCGTAATTCAAACGCCAGCGCTGGTTTTGCTAATAGCAACAACGGTGGAGATACAAATCCATTTACGTCTGGAGACACGATCACCTACACAGTCCAAGCGGGTGACGCGCTTACCAACGGAGAAACTTATTGGTGGCGCGTGCGGGCACGTGATCCAGGCGGCGACAATGCTTGGTCACCATGGGCTTTGGCAGATTCATTCACTGTAGATACAAGTGTGACGGTTTCTACGTGGTATCAAACGACTGCTGAACAATTCGTAGAGGGAGAGCTGACTGGTTTGACGGCATCTACTTCAGGTAGTGTTGAGATTGCCGGGACGATCGGAGAATATGGAACAGCGACACTCACTGATAATAATTGGACTACAATCAATACTGATAATGAGTATATTGATATGGTAGTGGTGGCGTCTCCCGAGTTTAATGCCGCCACCTATAATACGAACCGCAACACTCGCGTACGTAACAAAACCGCTGGTTCTTTTGAAATTAAGGTTGATAACTATAATCAAAACATCACCGGCTCGACCGTCGTTGACTATATTGTGATGGAGGCTGGTACCTGGACACTTGATGACGGTGGAGCTGGAACGCAAGTTATCGCAGGAACGTATGCTGATGTAGATGAAGTGCAATCTAACAACTACACACCGGGAATTGGTGTGGTGGTGCCGTTTTCGCCAAGTTTTTCTAGCCCACCAGTTCCTATCTTGACGGTCTCATCAGACAACGATACCAGTTGGGTAGGGACTCACGTTGATGGCAACGGCGCCGATCACGATGTTGAGGTCGGCACCGATGAAATGCAAATCGCGCTGGCTCGAAGTCTTGCCACCGGTGTGCATGATCCTGAGGATATTGATTATGTGGTCTTTGGTGTAGCTGATGGCACCATAAATGGAGCAGCGTTTGAAGCCTTTAATTCATCTGACTCAGTAGACGATACGCAAAGTAATGGTGGTCATGCACAAAGTTTCCAGACAGGTTTTGCGACAACGCCGGGTGTGACACTTGTACAAAATAACGCGGAAGACGGAGGAAATGGTGGTTTTGCCATTAAAGATACCTCTGGAACCAGTAATGCAAGTCAGATTTTCCTAAGTATCTTGGAAGACGGACCATCGCCAGATCAGCATACCCAGGAAGTAGTATCCATCGTCGCCTTTGAAGCTAACTCAGGTAATCTGACTCGAGCGGGAGCTGAAAGCTTTGTCGGTTCCATTGTCAGTGAAGATATCATCTTTTCTGATGGAGCTGGTCCTAAGTTTGAATCGTTCTCATGGTCAGACAATGAGCCTGGTGCTAGTGAAATTCTTTACCAGGTAGAATACAAAGTAGATGACACCACGTATGCATTAGTCCCCGATGGAGTCATTCCTGGTAATAGTAGTGGAACGACCACTTCTCCAATCGATTTGACCGGTATCGATATTGAGACGTATCCGATTATTCGTATTGCTGCCAATTTCTCGTGCGTTTCCGGTGATTGCCCAACGCTTGATGACTGGCAAGTGACCTGGAGTGAGGGGGTAAACATGAGTGGAACGCTGCAGGCCTATGACCGTAGCACCAATATTGCTACAGGTACCATCCGTGTTGCCGTCAACGGCTCGTTGCTACCAAGTACGGGGACAGTGGCAGCGGGCTTGTGGACACTTTCTAATGTGACAGCTTTTGCTGGAGACGTAGTGACGGTATGGGTTGATGGTGTCGCCGATAGCGAGGAAGCCGTTACCGTATTTGTGTACGATGGGGTTGGTGATATGACCGGCGTTTCGTTGTATCAACGTCATCTTACTAATTTGGCAGGAGATAAAGAGACCATTACCAATACTCTGTTCGGCTCATATGACAATAGTGTTTCCGGAGACGAGGACATTTTCTTTGACGTAGATGGATTCAATAATTTGACAGTCTGCGCCACGGGAAGTTGTGAGGATGCCAATCTATATATTGGTGCTGGTCATACCTACATAACAGCAACCAGTACTCCTACCAGTGTCACCACTCACGATTTTGTAAATGAAGGCACCGTTCTACTCGATGCAAATACCTATTACGTCAGTGGTTCGTGGCTTAACTACGCTACTTCCACTACTGACACATCCACATTGGTAATGACAGCCAGCACGACCGATGAGCTTATTGTTAGTACTGAATCTCCATTAAACTTCCATCATCTGACGCTTGGCGCTGGTTCAGGGACGAGTACGTATAGCCTTACTGCACCATTAGATTTATCAGGTAATCTCTCGGTTGTCAGTGGCATGTTTGATAGGGCTTCGTACGATATCCACGTTGCTGGAAACATTAACACTGATGCGCAAGGGATATGGGTGGGATACGCCACGACTACGTTTGACGGCACTGTGGCTGCCACTTGGAATGACAACCATGCAAGCACTTCGCTACAAAATATCGGTAACGTTTTGATTGATGGTACAAGCAAGTCAGTATCTATCACTAGCAATGTCTTAGCCTACGATATCACCATCGGGAGCAATGATACGCTAATCGGTGGTAACGGAAACCACGTTAATGTCGCCGGCGACTGGACAAATGACGGCAACTTTACTGCTAACACAAGCCAGGTAGTTATTGTGAATGATGATCGTGTGTATCCAGATCCTGTCCCTGGTACTGCCGGCTGGTACGCGGATACGAACTTCACTGAACGTATCGCGGTGGTTGTTGATGACAGTGAAGTTCCAGGCGATTTAACTAATTATCCGCTGTACATTGATTTGTCTGGACTGGGCACGACGTTTTGGTCAGCTGTACAAAGTGACGGAAGTGATATCAGAGTCACTGCAGGAGATGGGCAGACGGAATTACCAATTGACCTGGTTGAAATAGACCAAACCGCACAAACGGGAGAATTGCATACCTTAGCTACCAGTATCTCAAGTAGTGCCACGACAACGTTTTATGTATATTTTGGCAACGCGACCGCCACCACTTATGCTGTAAGCGACACGTATGGTGCGCAGAATGTGTGGGCTGATTATGAGGCGGTGTATCACTTCCATGATGATCCAGCGGTGCTTATCACTGATGAAACTGGGCGCGGACGGAATCTCTTACCAGCCGTGGGTACTGCTGCGACAACCACTGGTCTGATTGGAACGGCGCTTGATACTACCGCCAGCAATGTCATGCTGCAAAGTAGTAGTTGGACCTGGCCAGCTGGGTATAATTTGATTTCATCTGGTCTGTATTTCCAATCCGCCATTGATAATGGAGCCTTGTGGCAGTTCGGTGATGGTAGCGGAAGCAATAATGGTACGTACTTGTCATTTATGCCGTGGTATAGCAATGGTACAAGAGGGTATCACTATTTTGGTGTTACTTCTGGCGGCGATTATGCTTTCACTCGCGATAATAGTATATGGCATCACTTCACTACTATTGGTCGCGCGGCAAGTGGTGAAAGTAATCAAATTTACGAAGACAATATCTTGCGCGTGATACCACACCGATGCAAGTTAACGATCCTGCCGCCGGTCCATTGCAGATAGGTCGGTATACAACTGCTGGCTCTGTTGATGCGGTTTTTTATGATGAGTTGCGATTTGCGACTACAGAACGAAGTACTGATTGGATTGAGGCTGAATATAGTAACCATCGCACTCCACACACCTTTTACGCGACCACTACTGCACAAAGCTACCAGGCACCATATATCATTGATGCTGCGACCCATAACATCACAACCGGAGGTTCTGCTTTCTTTGATATCACGTTCAATGATGCTACTACCTCTCCGGTGTTTGTTGACTCTACGCTGGTAGTGAATGGTGACTTTGTCATTGCTACTGGTACTGTGGCGATGCCAACGACTAGGACTACTATTAAAGGATCATTTACCAACAATGGTTTCTTTATGCACAATAACTCTTGAGTTTAAGTTTACGGGTGCGGGTAGTGAAACCATCACACTCAATGGGACAGGTTTTCTTAACTACCTCTACGATGTGACGTTTGATGGTTCTGGCAGCTGGACTTTTACTGACAGTCATGCGACAGCAACGGGCGCAGTGGTTATTGATAATGGAGCTGTTACGTTCCCGAGCAGTGTTTTAACTATTGGTGATACGTTACAAACCGATGGTTCATTTAACAGCAACGGTGGCACTGTGCGATTCATCTCTGCTGAGTCAGAAACTATTACAACTAATGGATCTAGCTTCACAAATGTTGTGTTCGGTGATGGATCGCTGGGCTGGTACGGAGAAGATTGGACAGACAGAATAGTTTTGACTGTTGGTCCAGACGTAGTCGATGCTGATTTATTTGACTATCCGTTGTACGTTGACTTGTCTCTGCTTGGCAGTTCGTTCTGGAGTACGGTTGAGCCAACGGGGGCGGATATTCGGATTACGAGTGCTGATGGTGAAACCGAATTGCCTTTTGAAATCGTATCTATTGATTACACAGGACAGACAGGAGAACTCCATTTCCTCACCCCAACTATTTCAGCGACTGCCAGTACTACGTTTTACATATATGTTGGTAACGCAGATGCTGAGTCTTACGCCGCTAGTGATACGTATGGCTCAGAAAATGTATGGACAGGTTATGAAGCGGTGTATCACTTTGAAGATGAACCGGGTAGTGCAGCCGATGCTACAGCCAATAATCGCGATATGGTGGCGACCGTTGGTACTCCAGCCACTACCACTGGTCAAATTGGTAAAGCCCTTGATACTACTGCAAGCAGTGTCATGCTCGAGGATAATGACTGGACGTGGGTGTCAGGAGATAATCTATGGTCCTCAGGTCTCTACTTCCAGTCAGCTACTGATAACGGAGCGCTTTGGCAGTTCGGAGACGGTAGCGGTAGTAACAACGGCACCTACTTGGCATTTTTGCCAGATTATGACGGCAATGGCGGTCGCCACTTCTTCGGCATCACAACAGGAGGTGACTATGACTTTACGCGGGATAATGGTAGCTGGCATCATTTCACAACCATTGGTAGGGCTACTGATGGTGAGCAAAATGAGATTTATGAAGACGATGTGTTACGTGATGCGGTTACTCAGATTAGTTCATCACAGAACCCAACCAACACCGGACTCAAGATTGGGCGCTACCAGACCAATACCTACATGGATGTCGATGTTGATGAACTTCGCTTCGCAACGACAACACCATCACGCGCTTGGATTTCATTTGAGTATACAAACTTCTTGAATCCAGCTGCTACCTACAGTGTCGATAGTGAAAGTTTCTCCGGTTCGGTAACAACGTACACGCTTGATGAAGCAAACGTGAATGTTGCCGGGGACCTCATCGTTTCCGGAGTTCGTCTGGTAGCTCCTACCGATACTTTGAGCATCGGTGGATCAGCACTCAATACATCAGGTGTATTCGATCCGAATAATGCTACTACTACCTTTAATAGTACTGATACGGGAGAAACCTTTGATTTTGGTGACGTGACATTTTATAACTTGTCATTTAATGGAGTTGGTGGTGGCTGGACCGTCAGTACAACGAGTGTGGCAAATAATCTTAGTCTGGTGACTGGGGCGAGCTTTGCGATGAGTCCAAACACCACTCTTTCAGTAGGGGGTCGCTTCAGCAACACATTTACCGCCACCTCCACAACCTGGACAGATAGCACATTGGTGTTGACAGGGGGAGATTATACCGTGACAGACCGTCTTGATAACGGGGACGACTATGCCACGCTTGTAGTCGGCAACGACACAGATATTGTGTTGTGGAATTCTACGATTAGCACCTCCACAGTGCGTGATACGTCTTCAATTTACATGCCCGACTTCGGTGGAGTGGACGGACACCTACGTATTTATGGTGATTATGAACGAACCAGTGGAAACGAATATTGGAGTTATGCTACTGACTTTGATGGAACTGACTTGACTGGCGGAAGTGAGCGAGCGGTCACTGTTACTATGAAAAATGGTAGCGCTGTGACAATCGGTACCAGTTCAGCATTATATATGCTCGGTTCGGTAGGTGCTTCTACCACCGTACAAGTTGATTTTGGTATTTATGATCTTGAGTTACGTAATGCCACGTTAGCCGCAGCGTATGCTGAACTGAGTGGAGGCGGCGCGTCAGGACTCGAACTGCTCGATAACACCACCGTTTCTACTTTCAATAACGTACAGTTTGCTGTAGCAGCGGGACGAACCGGTTTGACATTGGATGCGGCAACAATGAATGCGCAACCTTCATCAGAGTGGACCAACATCGATTTTGCCTCAACAACTGGTACCAACATTTACCAGGCTGATTGGACTGGACAGATGGTAGTCACCGTCGCAGCGAGTGCAGTTGATGAGTCATTATCTGATTTTCCTGTTTATGTAGATCTTTCACGCCTTGGCGCAGACTTCTGGAGTGCGGTTAATAGCAATGGAAGTGATATTCGTATCACTACTGCTGGGGGACGGGAGTTGCCAATTGATCTAGTGGAAATTGATGTAAGTACAGAGACCGGGGAATTACACTTCTTAGCCGATGAGCTGTCTTCGGTAAGTGACACAGCATTCTATCTACACTATGGAAATGGTAGCGCCGCGTCTTACGCTGATAGTGATGGAGTATGGAACGCAAGCAGTTTGGAATGCGTATGAAGCGTTGTATCACTTCCATGATGATCCAGCGGTGCTTATCACTGATGAAACTGGGCGCGGACGGAATCTCTTACCAGCCGTGGGTACTGCTGCGACAACCACTGGTCTGATTGGAACGGCGCTTGATACTACCGCCAGCAATGTCATGCTGCAAAGTAGTAGTTGGACCTGGCCAGCTGGGTAAATTGGATTTCATCTGGTCTGTATTTCCAATCCGCCATTGATAATGGAGCCTTGTGGCAGTTCGGTGATGGTAGCGGAAGCAATAATGGTACGTACTTGTCATTTATGCCGTGGTATAGCAATGGTACAAGAGGGTATCACTATTTTGGTGTTACTTCTGGCGGCGATTATGCTTTCACTCGCGATAATAGTATATGGCATCACTTCACTACTATTGGTCGCGCGGCAAGTGGTGAAAGTAATCAAATTTACGAAGACAATATCTTGCGCGACAGTGTGACGCAATTAGGTTCATCAAGAAAATCCAACCAACACCGGACTCAAGATTGGACGCTACCCGAACTGGTACCTATATGGATATTGAAGTGGATGAATTGCGTTTCTCTTCTACTCCAACTGATGCGGCGAGCTGCTGAATTTACAAACTTAACCGATCAAGCGAACTTCATCAGTACCAGTACAACGCCAACTGAGCGATTCAACGTGGCAGTGGTTGGTGCACCAACTACGTATTGGCGATTCTCCCAGGGTAATGACACCCTCTATGGTGAATCGTTTGACAGCGATGATGGTGACCCAGGATCAGTACAATGGGATGATAGTAGCTTCAGCATTACTATCTCAGGTGTGGTGTATGCAGATGATGGAGTAACGCCGATGAGCGCACCAGTATGTAATGGCTCTACTGATGTGGTAAAGATCGCTTTAGACAATGTCGTTTCTTATGTCACTCCTTGTGATCCGCGCGATGGTACCTATGAAGTACCGGCGTTGCCTATACCGGTGAACCTAAAATAACAACCTACATTGATAGTAATGCGTCTGAAACGCAAGTTAATGTCAGTCTATATGATCAGACAACGGGGACGGGTACAGTTTCCGGGAGCACTATCACTGTATCTCGTCCAAATGTAGTTGATGGTTCAGTACTGGTTGCCATAATCGGTAAGGACGATGATCCGGCCATTTCAGGAGCGGCAGGGTGGACAGAGATAGATTCCCTTGGAAACACAACTGGAGATGATCTTTATACAACCGCTTGGTACAAAGTGGTTGCCGATGCCAGTACTGAACCGGCCAGCTATGATTTCGGGGGCGACAATGGTGAGGGGTATAGCTATTGGGTAGGGTCACTTCTTAACGTTGACACCAGTACGCCAGTTGACGTTGCTTCTAGTTGGACGAAGTACCAAAATGACCAAAACCCTACTGCTGCTGAAGGACGACTGTCACCAATGGTGCATTGGTCTTAGCAAGTTGGTATACCTTCAGGGACGGAGACCTGACCCTGCCGTTCTCTGACTGGACAAATGTTGCACCGAATATCACTGGTCCGGAAGGCAATGGATTGTCAGTAAGTACTAAGTTGCAGGCAACAGCGGGTGCTACAGGTGACGCAATAGCCTTAACCTTGAAATAAACTACGAATCCCATGCCGCCCAATTTGCTATTCGACCAGCTAGCTCACCGACCGCTACCAGTTCGGTCACTGCTGTTGTAGTGACGCAAACACCGCTGGGTAGCAGCGGAGCTGCATATGAAACCATTACCCAAAGAGATCAAGCGGTTGGTGACGGTACGGTAGGTGCCGGAGCTGATATTGCAGTCACCCGTCCAGTAGTTGAAAACAGTGACACACTGGTGGCTATTATTGGAAAGGAAGATACCTATGATATAACCCCACCATCAGGATGGGTAAAGATTGACGATTATAGCTCCGTAACCGGTTCTGTTATGCACAGTAGTATCTGGTATAAAGTTGTTACAAATGCGGGTAGCGAACCAGCCAGTTACAACTTCACCAGCAACGACACAAGCGTTGAAGAGTATGCCTACTGGATAGGATCGTTCAGTGGCGTAGATACTAGTAGTCCGTTGATGTTACTACAACATGGAGCAATGTGCAGAACACTTCCTCACCAGTGCTCAGTATCACTACCAATACTCCTGGTGCATATGTCTTGGCGGCGTGGAATATCATGTATGACAACGCAGTGACCATGCCGGGTGGTAGCTGGCAAACACTCGCTGAGGATGTATAACAACAGCCGGGCTATTAACGTTGCCGGACAGCGGCCGCTGCCGGGGCTACAGGTCTAGTGACAGTCACCGATGCCAGTACCGATGACGTAAACGTTGGACAATTTGCCTTGCGTCCAGCACCGATTTCTGTTGCCAGCGGTGTGTATGATATGGACTTGTATCAGGACCGAGTAATTGTACGTCATGAAGACGTGACCCCAATGGATATTGCGGGATTGGTGCACTTTGACAATACTGTTGATACCGACATTCCGTTTATAGCTGCTACCGGTACGCCATGGACACTCGATGTGTTGTCAGGGAGCGGACTGATGGTATGGGATGCGATACGTTTGTGCCAAACGGGGAAGTTGATCTGCAAGGCACCGGCACTGATACAAGATGGCTCACCGCTACTTGGTACTGGTGCTGTCTACACTGCCAGCACCTATCCGTTAACTATCGGCGGTTCTTTCTTTGCTCGTAGCGGTGCTACATACACACCAGCAACCAGTCAAGTGACCTTCGCTGCCACGACAAGCGGTCAGTCAATTGGCGCCATTGGTGGTTCTACTATTACATTTAACAGTCTCGTATTTGACGGCGGAGGAGGGGAATGGAATATCCAAACTCCGATTGTGTCTCAGGCAGGCATTACTGTAGCCACTGGTACGGTTCGGGGTAGCATCAGTGACAATCGAAAATGGTTCATTTGCTGGTAATGGTTTGGTTGATATGACCGGTGGTACGGTTGTTATTGAACAGACAAATACCTTGGGTGGGGTGCAACCATGGTTGTTTAACAATCTAACACTGGGTGACGGCAGTAGTGCGAGGATTACTACGCCAAGTGGCACTGCCACCACTACTGTCCGAGGAGTACTTACTATTGCCGCCGGACACTTCTTAGATGCCGGCAGTTCACACTGGACGCTTTCCGGTACGGGTAATCCATTTATAGAGACCGGAACCTTCCTTGAAGACACAAGTTCGTTTACCTATAGTGGTAATGGAGCAAACATTCGGCGCACCGCGTATTACAATCTAGCGGTTGATACCACAACTGGTACCGCATATGCCACCGCCCCAACAACTGGGTTGCAGGTTCTCAATAATCTTGCGGTTGGTAAAAATGGTACTTCAACACTTAACGTTAATACAAATGATCCGTTGTTAGCAGTGGGTGGTGACGTATATATTGGAAATCTCGGTACGCTATTGGCAAGTGATACCAATCTCATTGAGGTGTATGGTGGTTGGAATAATGACGGAGTCTTTACTGCCAACGGCAGCTTAGTTGAGTTCTATCAAGTATCAGGTAGCAGTACGATTGCGGCAGGTAACAGTAGTTTTGCGGATGTCTCATTCCTCGGCAATGCTGACTTTACTATTAGAACATGCTACGGCAACCGGTAACGTTTTGCTTGATGGTGAGAATGACTTCACGCTTGCCAGTGGTTTGAGTCTGGCAGTGGGTGGCACGTTCACTAACCGTATGGGTGGCGCCCAGACTACATGGAGTGACACAACCCTCTATCTTTTCAGCGGTACTGATTACACCGTCAGTAATAAATCAATCACTGACACCTACGGTACGTTGCTCGTTGGCGCTCAACACACAGCCACGCTTCTGGAATTCATCAGCAGCCACTACCACGGTACGTACCGGCGGCTCAGTCTACTCAATGGATCATGCTAATGTGACGGGAGATCTCTATATCTTTGGTGATTATGTAAACAAACGTTATGACGATGCGTGGAGCTACGCCAATGATTTTGATGGTGCTGTGCTTGGCACAGCACGTGCTGCCCAACGTGTACATTGAGGACAATGGTTCGGTGTTATACCAAGGCGGTTCCTTGACTGTGCTGGGTAGCAGTACCGCTTCCACTACAGTTGTTTCTCAGAACGGGGTACCTACGCACTCACCATTGGGGGTACTACTACCGCTTTGATGAATCATTGTGTTACGTGATACTGACATTAATGGACTGACATTTAGTGGCAGTCCGACCGTAACGACATCTCGTATGGTGACTTTGTAGTAGCGATTGATGGCGGTTCAGCTATTACAGTCGGTGGCACAGCGATCAATGCCAATCAAGCTCAAAATTATATCAAACAACCGCTTCGCCACTACCACCGCTATCAGTGCCAGTAACGTTACTGCCACTGGCACCAGTGTCAGCTCATGGCGGTTTGTAAATGCGCCGGGTAATCTTTCCGGAGAAGCTAAGGATAATGATCCGGGTGGAGACCCAGGTTATATTGTGTGGGAAGACTCAGCTGCCATTATCAATATTTCCGGAAATGTATATCAAAACGATGCTGCCACCGCCTCTCTGGTTTGTAACGGGGTGACGAATAATATTTTCCTTATGGATGGTCTGACGTTTGCGAGCACGAGTTGTGCCGCAGTAACAGGTGCCTACACGTTCTCTGGAATCGCGTATGGAGCGGGAGACACAGTCACAGTGTATATAGATGGCGCGCTGGTGCAAGGAGCCACGGTCTCAAAGGACCCAGTCTCATCAATTGGGAACATGGATATCTATGAGGATCATGTCATTGTGCGACATGAAAGTGGAGCATCGCAGACGATAGCAGACATGGCTGTGTGGGATAGTTCTGACGGCGCAGACATTCCATTTACCGCCATTGATGCTGGTACTGATGGTCTCATTGTCCCTGCTGATGTAAAACTATTGGTTTGGACCGATAAAACATTTGCACCTGGGGGTGATGTTACTGTGGCTGGCGGTGGTGGTGGTAGCGCCTTTGACGGAACCTTAGAGATACTAGATGACGCAACATTCACAGCCGTGGATGGTGAATCTCACAGTATTGGCGGTAGCTTACTAACAGGTAGTGGAGCAGTATTTAATGCGGCCTCAGTACTACCACCTTTACTACTACCGGTGCGAGTCGCACCATAGATATCAATGCCGCCAACCTATACAACGTTTCATTCACTGGTAGCGGTAGCTGGACTATTACTGACGCGACATTTACCGCGCTTGGTGATGTGACTATTACAAATGGAACAGTAACACTACCAACCGGGACGGCAACATTTGGTGGTGACTTTATCAATAGTGGTGGGTCATTCACTGGCGCGGACACAACCACTTTGTTCAATGGTACGGGAGCTGGTCAAGTGGTTACCTTTGGAGGTTCAGATCTTGCCACTACTACATTTGATGGAGTTGGCGGCAGTTGGACTATTACCGATACCGGCGCCACTACCACTGGGTCATTCACTGTTAGTAATGGAGCAGTCACTCTGCCACCGGGCGTGTTGGCAGTAGCGAATGACTTTGTTATTGAAGATACTATTTCACATAATGGCGGCACCATCAGACTTTATGACCCAAGTGCTGGGCACGCTACTAACCCTATCAGGTAATGATCTTAACTCTGTCACGATAGCCGGAGCTGCAGACGCTGTTGTGACTGACACCAGTGCGGCATTGTTGGGAGATCTTACAATTGTCACTGGTTCCTTTACTGCTGCGAGTGGTACGCTTTCCGTTGGCGGTTCGTTTGATGCTACTGGCGGATTATTTAATCACAGTTCGGAACTATACTCTTTAATTCGGCAGACACTGGTGAAGTGGTGAATGCTGGTAACAATGATTTCTATAACGTTGTATTTAATAACGCAGGCGGTGGTTGGACACTTACCAGCGCCACGAGCACTCAAAATTTCACTCTCACTGCCGCCAGTAGCTTTACCCTTAATACCGGTGAGGTCTTGTCAGTTGAAGGGGTGTTCATGAACGCTGTGGGGGTGCAAACACTACCTGGAGCGGGACGGCGCTTAAATTACTCTCCGGTACAGATTATTCAGTAAACACAAAGGCAACTGGTGGTGATGTATACGATACGTTGGTCACCGCAAACGGTACTGACGTACGCTTCTGGAACAGCTCTTTTGCCTCTACTTCACTACCCGGCACTTCCTCAATATACTCACAAGACCATGCTGCGGTTGACGGTAGTCTCTATGTGTATGGTAACTTCATTAATGGAACCACAACTGAGTATTGGAATTATGCTAACGATTTTGATGGCTCCGTACTGACTGGCGGCTCTCGCCGTGCTGTCACCGTCTCATTTGCCACTAGTACTGCGAGTACGCTCACCATGTCGGGCGGTGTCTTGCAATTGCTCGGTGATAGCACTGCCACCACCACCGTACAAAGTGTTGGCAATGGAACCTATGTTATGACGGTAACAGGCGGTGTCTTTAACGCGGACGAATACGCTTTCCGTGATCTGGCGAGCGGCGGGTTAACGTTTACTGGCACACCGACTATAACGTCACTCTCAAATGGTGATTTTGAACAGACAGCAGATAGCGTCACCTTGATTACGCTGGCTTCTACAACCTTAGATACCAACGCTTCATTGATTATCGATGGCATGCGCTTTGCTAACGGAGGATTCGTCAGCGGCACTAATGTCGCACTTGATGCTACGACAACAAACAGTTGGAGTTTTACAAACCATCGCGGCAATATCGCGGGTGAAGACTATGACGCTGACGGGACTGATGAGTGTAGCTCCCTGCGTTGGGAGGACAGTCAGTGTTTGCTAACTGAGCAGACTCATTACCGCTGGCGTAACGATGATGGAGGGGAAGGAGCTCCAGATAGTAGTTGGTATGATACCAACTGGAGTGCCCGCCAACGCGTTCGAATTATCAACGATGACGCTACTGCGTATGCGAGCACTGCCGTCAAAATGACGGTGGCATATGACGCAGATATGCAATCTGACTTTGAAGATTTACGCTTTACCGATAGCACCGGCACAACAACTATTCCGTTCTGGGTAGAACGCTTCAGTACTGGTGTCTCAGCTCAGGTGTGGGTACAAACTCCACTGGTTGCTGAAGATGTAACTGAGGTGTTTATGTACTACGGAAATGTGACCGCTACGAGTACCAGTGATGTGAGCTTAGTGTTTGATGTGTATGACGACTTTGAGGATGGTGATGACATTGAATATGCTGGCGATATCGGACTCTTTTCACAAGATGGTGACTTTGCTTACGGTGGAGGATATGGCGTTGACACCGAAGGTTTTGTATCCAATCGTGCCACTGACGGTATGTTCCGTACTGATCAAACTATCAGTCAAGGGCAGATTATTCGCTACCTACATTATGTCGATACGACAGCTGGAGCGGCAGACGAAGCGTGTGTACTCTTTGGTGTTCAATCACCAGGAACCGACAATAATAACTATGGTGTGTGTCTCGAGTTGTTCTTAACTGACCGCATGAGCCTCGTTAAAGATGCTGAAAGTACCGACTCTTACGGAGGGGTGAGCATACTCGCTTCTACAACAGTCTCATACACAACCGGCTGGTATGAAGTGGAAGTAGATTGGCGTACTGATAATTCAATCTTTGTATCACTATTTGATGGCAGTGGTTCTCTAGTGGCTACCACCTCCGCCAGTGATGCTAGCTACACATCAGGTGGCTATGGCTTCACGTATTGGGGCTTTAATGGTGGTTGGGACTCCTTTACCGCTCGAAACCGCACTGACAGTACACCAGCAGTCTACTTCGGTGCAGAGCAGGGGGATGGCGGAGCTACGTGGGCAGCTCCTCAAGACACTGCCATCGGTGGCTTTGTCTTTGGTGAGACTGCTCGTTTGCGTATTGCAATTGAAAATTCAGGTTTAGATATCGAAAATCAACAATTCCAATTAGAATTTGCACCAAAGCTGACAGCACCTACCTGTCAGGCGGTCAGTGGTGGCAGCTTCAGTGCTGTCCCGACAGCAGCGGGTTGTGGTTCTTCCGCTGTCTGTATGACCGCTTCTACTACGGTGAGCAATGGGGATCCGACAACCGATCATTTGGCAGTGACTGGTGGGGACTTCGTAGCGGGTGAAATAATCGAGGGAGCTTCAAATCAAACTGGGTCACTCGACATAAATCAGAATCAGTACACTGAACTTGAATACGCGATCAATCTGACCGCCAATGCAACCAATGACGCTTATTGTTTCCGAGTCACTGATGGCGGTAGTGTTCTTGACTCTTACGCTCGGTTACCTGAATTGACTTTAGCCTTCGATCCAATTGTGAGTGGAGTAACACTGAACAATGGCGCTGACATAAACCTTACTCTTGGTACTACCACACGAGTGTATGCCACTGGTACCGTGACTGACTTTAACGGATACGCTGATCTCTCAACTGCCACCGCAACTATCTATCGTAGTGGTGCCGGCGCTGCGTGTAGTGCGGACAATAATAATTGTTATATCAGTGCTGGTGCACCACAATGTACGTTTACGGGTTGTGCTGGATCGAGCTGTACACTTTCGTGTTATGCAGACATTTACTACCATGCTGACCCGACTGATTCTGGCAGTGCGTTTGATGGGCAAGAGTGGTTAGCGTATGTCGAGGTTGAAGATATGAGTGGTGGGTATGATTTTGGTTCTGCTCTCGGTGTGGAGATGATGACGCTCCGAGCCCTTGAGGTAGATACGACCATCAACTACGGTACGCTCGATGTTAACCAAAACAGTGGCTCTACCAATGCTGATACCACGTTGTATAACCTAGGAAATGAAGCCATAGACGTGCGTATCGCCGGAACTGATATGACAGATGGAGCGGCGTCTGTAATTGATGCCAGCGAACAAGTATTTGCCACGAGTACGTTTGACTATGAAACCTGCACCAACTGTAGTTCACTGTCAGTGCTTGGTAGTGATCTAGAAGTTGACTTGACTAAACCGGCTACTACAAGCCCACCGGTAACCGATGAAGTGTATTGGGGAATTAATATTCCATTTGGCACAGCTTCAAAACCACACACCGGTAACAACACCTTTATGGCAATTGGAGATTAACGAGCCTGGCGGCTCGTTATCTCCGGTCCTGCCGAGAGGCAGGAATTCCCGATGCCGTCTCGGCGAGGGAATAGGTGGGACCCAGTATTAAACGAAGATACTCTTGCCCAGAAGATTTTCTACCTCACAGAATGTGCCTTTTTCTATATTTAATGAAAGGCACCCCAAGCTTAACTCGCTTATTTCACCGCAGACTCCTTCACCTGTTTGGGATAACCAACCCACATCACTAAAACCTGAATGATAAAATATTAATAAATATGTGTACCCGGTTTGTAGCAGCCGTTGTGGCGTTTTCTGTTGTGGGTTTGACCACGTTTCCAACAGTGGCTTTTGCTGATACTGACGCACCCGTCATTAGCGATGTCGAAGTGACTAAAGACAGCTCTGATACCATTACAGTTACTTGGACAACTGATGAGGAGGCTGATTCCCTCATTAACTATGGTCTCAAAGAAGATTATGGGATTGTGCGTGATCCGGTGACTGATAAGACGAGTCACTCGATCACACTTGAAAATCTTGAAGCGGGACGAACGTACTATTTTCGGGTTGTCTCTTCTGATGAAAGTGGGAACCAAGGTATCTCCGCTGACTACAAAGTGCAGCTAGATACCGCTCCAACTCAAGATGGTACGGGAGTTGGTCCGGGACAAACCAATAACCAGACGGAAAGTGAGACACAGACTGAAAGTCAAACCACTCAAGAGATTGTCGAAAAAATTCAGCAAATAACAAACCCGCAGCAGATTAAAGAGATCCAAAACGAACTTATCAAAGCAGTGGAAGGCATCACGGAGGACCTCACTATTGTTGGTCCACCAACCGTTATTCCAGAAACCATTACCGCTATTGTTAAGTGGACAACTGACCGACCAGCTAGTTCTGAGGTTCAGTTTTCTTCCGTTGATCAATACACACCTGGGCAATACGCTTTCTCACAACAGGGAACGGGAGCTGACGCAACTGAGCATGAAGTACAACTCATTGGTCTTGAGCCGTTTACTGAATATCATTTTAGAGTACGCTCTACCGATGAATACGGTATAACAGGCGAGAGTCGCGATTTCACCTTTACCACCAAAGCGTCGTTGCCAGAAATTCGTAATCTCCGCATTGTAAAGGTAGAAGAGAATGCAGCTACTCTTGCCTGGGATACCACCGTACCCGCCAAGGCAACTATTGAATATCAAGACCTCACCACCGGAGAGAAGAATTCCAAAGGACGCCCAACCTTAGCATCTACTCACCAAATGCGAATAGCTGATCTTACGCTTGGTACTCGCTATGTTGCTTTTGTTATTGCTGAAAATGCCGGCGGTGACCGAGTCAAGAGCCAACCGATCACATTTATTACAGTGCGCGATACCTCGCCACCGATTATTTCTAATGTAACCAACGAATCAACATTGTTTCCTGGTAGTGAGTCACGAATCCAAACTATCGTAGAGTGGGCGACTGATGAAGCTGCTTTCTGTCGGATGTCATATCGGGAAGGAGTAGCCAGTGGTGTTGATCCAATCACCATTGAACCAGAACAGATCAATTATACTGAGAAGCACGTAGAAGTGATTGTAGATTTTGCTCCGGCAACGGTGTATCAATTTTGGTTGAATTGTGAAGACGAGGCAGGGAATGGTGTCCAGTCAGAGAATTTTGTGCTTTTCACGCCGATTCAAGAAAAAAACATTATCGATCTTATCCTTGAGAACTTTGAAAGCACCTTCGGCTGGGTTAAGAATATTAGTGGGTAGTTATGGCAAAACCTCTTATCATCGCTCGAGATCTCGAGATCATATATAACAAAGGAAAGAGCAACGAGTTCAAGGCGCTGACTGGCGTTAATACTGATATCTATGAAGGGGAGTACATTATCCTCTTTGGAGCATCGGGGTCAGGTAAGTCTACGCTGATGTATTCCATCCAGGGTTCATTACCACCGGGGAATGGTACGTTATTGATTCGTGGTGATGATATTTACAGTTATCCCCCAGAAGAACGTGTCTACTTTCAGCGACACGTCATGGGAATCATCTTCCAGCAATTTAACTTAATCCCATCACTAACTGTTTTGGACAACGTAGCGCTCCCCATGATCTTTTGTGACGCTGATAAGAAGACCCGTGATCGGCGCGCTCAGTCTTTGCTCGATCGCTTTGGTGTCGGTATGGTTTCTCACAAGATTCCGGCCATGCTTTCTGGTGGTCAGCAACAGCGCGTTTCAGTAGCGCGTTCAATGGTAAACGATCCAAAGATTCTGTTGGCTGATGAGCCAACTGGTAACCTCGACTCTGTCTCAACGCAACAAGTTATGGATAAGATAGATGAGATTAATACATTTGACCGGCGTACTATTATTATGGTGTCTCATAACGCTGCCCATCTTTCTTATGCTCATCGCGTGTACTATCTTAAAGACGGACGCATTGTGCGCGAAGTTGTGAACCCGCAGCGTAAGCAGATTAAGCCGGTCAAAGAAGGGGAGACCATTGTGACAGAATTAGAGCAGTTGGCTCGTTTGTTCCCGTATGATTCGATTGAGACTCTGCGGGTAAAAAGCTTGACTAATTATCTGACCCAAGATTACACGTATGATCAGCTTATACGGCTCGAGCGGTCACTGCGCTTTTTGATTACCGGTAAGGTAGACAGGCGAGCCTTTATCCGTTCCTTAATCTTACCGTACGAAGAAGGGGGAGTTGGAGTCGACCAAAAGACCGCTAAAGAAATGGCCGCCCGATCTACACGGATTATCGACCAGGCGGATGATATCAGGCGGTATCGTGCTCGCCCAGAAAATGACAAGATGTTCTTCAACCAACACCATTTTGCAGAACGGATGCAGGAGCATTTACTGAAGACTTTTCACATGAAGCTGAAGAAGGCACAAGATGAGAATCTGATTGAATTGATTGCCGATCGAGTGACTGGTGTGGCGAGTGATGACGAATTTAATGAGCGACTTATGAAAGGTGTCACTGTCGGAGGTTTAGGTTTGGCAGAAAAGCAAGCTGACGAATTAACACGCTATTTTGAAAAACTTATGCCCAGGGTGTGGATGTAAGCTACAAAAGCTAATTAATGTATAGATAATATAAAAGTATGCGTACACAAGACCTAGGACAACTATCGACTCGAGCATTTAAGACCAATCCAATGCGTACCTGGTTGACCATTCTTGGTATGGGTGTTGGAACTGGCGCGGTCGTGGTCTTGGTAGGTTTAGGTTTTGGTCTGCAACAGATAATCTTGGAGCAGATTGTCTTTGGAGACCTTGCTTTCTTTGGGTGTTACCGCCACTGGCGCCCAGAATTTAAAGCTTACCCCAGAAACAGTCGAGCGGTTTGAACAACATGAAAATGTTCTTGATGCGGCACCGTTGGCTCGCTTCCCGGCTTTAATCACCTTCAAGGGTCTGACTGGGAATGTATTCATTCAGGGAGTCGAGCCGCCGTACATTCGCTACGCTGGTATTACGGCGACTGCCGGGAGGTCTTTACTGACGATGATGCGGGAGATGAGAACACCGTTATGCTTTCACCAGCGGTTTTAAAACTCTTTGGTATTGAAGATACAGAATCATTTGTCGGGCAAAAAGTGAGTTTTCGTATTCTAGTGCCACTCGGAGATGGTAGTGAAGAGGTGAGTGAGGTGATTGTAGACAAAGAATACACTGTCCGGGGTATTACTAAAGAAGAGGGAGTCTTAAATGCACTGATTATGTTACCCGAGTTGCGTAATCATGTTGGTATCACTGAGTTTGAGCGTATTCAAGTACGCGTTGATACCAATGAGTCGTTGCCAATTGTCGAGAATGATTTAATCGAGCAAGGGTATCGGGTCACCGCTCTTTCTAAGACGGTGGAACAAGCTTCTAAAATCTTCCAAGGTGTTCAGATCGTGTTAGCGACCTTCGGTGGCATCGCGCTCCTGGTGTCCGCCATTGGTATGTTCAACACGATGACCGTGACGTTGCTTGAGCGAACCAAAGAGATTGGTATTATGCGCACCATCGGAGCGTCGCCGTCTGATATTAAATACCTGTTTGTGTCTGAATCTATTATCGTAGGTTTTTTGGGCGGTCTTTCAGGGATTATTATGGGTGTAGTATTGGGAGTGAGTATCAACATCTTGCTCAACGTGGTCGCCAGTCAGTTTGGTGGACAAGCCGTCAAATTATTCTCGTTCCCGCTCACATTTCTGTTTTTTATCGCGCTTTTCTCTGCGATCGTAGGATATCTAACGGGTATTTTCCCAGCCCGCCGTGCGTCAGCACTGAATCCGCTTGATGCTATTCGGTACGAATGATGTCTGTGTATTACCCTGTGTATAACCTGTTCTTAATTAAGAGGGTCTTTTTACGCAAAGAAGAGAGCATCCCCAGTATTTATTGAGTGTTTTACGCTTTATGCGTGGTTTAAGAACTGTGTATAACTAGCAAAATAGATGGGTTTTTAGGTAAAATTATTCTAAAGCTTAATTTATTAAAATTTTATGTACAACAACAACGAGCACCCGTCGTATATACACACGGCCGGGAAAGTCACTGTGGTCACCACCCTCCTGGGGACTGCAGTATTTGCCTTGGTGTTTCTTTTGAACATTGGTCAGAAGGAATTTCAAACGGCAGAAGCACAAAGTCAGGCAACCACATCTGTTTTGGTATTGAATACACCACCACAGTGGACGCTTAATGCGTATGAAGTGACAGAGTCTTCAACCTCCACACCAACCAATTCCGGTGATGATGTGCAGTGGTCAGCGATTGCAACAGACTCCAATGCTGAACCATACTGGCTTTTGGTTTGTAGCAACAATGCCACTCCAACTCCAGGAACCAGTACCTCTACTCCAACCTGTGGAACTGGTGCTACCCAGTGGGCAGTCTCAGCTACTACCACTAGCGGTGCGCTGGCGGTCGCAGCAACTACTACCACTGAAGTAGCACCGTTTGCAGAAAAGCAAGATTGGTACGCCTGGATCTGTGACGCGATTGACTTAAACGCTCGTTGTAACAACACTCCAACCAATGGTCTCTCCGCCACTAACTCATCACCTTTCCATGTAAACAGCCGACCAGTCTTCACCGCGTTCTATGATGACTCACCGGCGGTGCCAGGATCGGTTGTTACTTTTACCTCAACTTCGTCTGATTCCGATACAGTGGGTGGAGCAGATACACTGCAGCTCATTGTTTGTAACGAGGCAGACTACAACAGTGCTACCAATGCCTGTGGAGCTGGCGGTACTTTAGCGACTTCAACCTTTGTTGTGAGTGACGCAACCGCTACCTATACCATAGTTATCCCTACTCAAGATCAGGACTATACTGCCTATGGGTACGTTGTTGACGAACATGGTCATGAGGCATCTGGCGGTTCACAAGGAACTGACGCTACGTTGACGGTAGACAATATTGCACCAACAGTTGCCGCTGCATCAATTGTTATCAACGGTGGTTCTGACATGGTTCTTACCACTGAATCAGGAGAAACTACCGGCTTTACCCTTGATTTCGTTGCTACTGATAATAACAGTTGTGAAAATGCCGCCACTACTGACGAGATTGTAGACTATACCGTGTCCCTCTATCGAAATGGCTCTGGTGTGAGTAGTACCACTTGTGATGCAGAAGGTAGTGGTGCGTATGATCCCAACAACTGTTATCAAAGTGAAGTGGGAGCAGCCGTCTGGAATCTTTCTTGTACGGCTTCATCAACTAGCTGTACAGGACCGACTGACACTACACAGTTATTCGAATGTACGTTCCCGTTGTGGTATGTAGCTGATCCAACTGATGGTGGTGCTACTAACACCGTACACTTTGCCCTAGACTGGTCAGCGGAAGTAAATGCTGTTGATGATGATAATGCCACTGGTACTGATTCAGAAGCTTCAACCGGACAAGAATTAAATAGTTTGCTTGCCTTTGCCCTCAACACGCTCCAGATTCCGTATGGAGAACTTGAACCGGGCAACGATACCGGCACGCTTTCAGCCACCACTTCGATTGCAGCAACTGGTAACGTTGGTCTTGATGAAGAGTTGACTGGTGAGTCTATGTGTACAACCTACAGTGGTGTGACGCCATGTCCAACTTCAGCTACCTCTACCATCCCCGAAACTGAGCAAGAGTTTGCAACCTCAGAGTTGGCGTACGGGCTAGGGACGGCACTTTCTTCAAGTACGCAGCAAGAATTGGAGATCAATGTCTCTAAGACCACCAGTACTTCGACACCAGCAACCGGGCTCACCTATTGGGGTATTGCAGTACCGGCTACCATTAGTCTTGCCGGTCTCTATACCGGAGAAAACACTTTCTACGCTGTCGTGAGCGAACCGGGTGACTGGTAAAAATAGAACAAAACAAAACTCCACAACCGCCGTTATCCCAATGGCGGTTGTTGCGTTTTAGCGTTATTTTTCCGATAATTATAAACAAGGCGCTTCGCGCATATTTTCATGCTTAGGAAAAGTACAGCCCTGTTGCTTTGTTTGTTGCTACTCAGTTGATTGGTTGAATCTTGCCCATGCTGGTTTTGGTATAACTCCTCCCTATGTACACGCAGCACGAGTCTGACCAGGAATTCTGTGTATGAACAAGAAATCCTTATGGTCCGTAGCGACCCGACACGGGATCTTAAAGCTGTTATGAAGTAGATGCTCCGGAGATTGCTTCCTGGATTGAGATGTCGGAGAAAAGTATTCCATTACCAAAAGGAAACCAAAGTGTACCACTAACTGTACGGGTGACTGTGCCAGCAAATGCTGACTTCACCCGGTACGAAGGGGTGATGCGCATTAAGACGGCTACTCCTGATGACTCTGTTTCAGCTGGAGCGGTAAGTATTTCTCTGGGCGCGCAAGTAGATATCGATCTAACGGTAATTGACAAAGAGATTGAAGATTTTCGAGTCCGCAAGATATCACTACCAGATCTAAACGAAGGACATAAACTCGGCTGGCTCTACTTCCCAGGCAAGATACGTTTTAAGATGCTCCTTGAAAACACTGGAAACGTAGATGTGGCACCATCTGAAGTTGCTTTCAATATCTATGATGCCTCGGGCAAAGCTCTGCTGAAGAGACTGCCCACACAAACCGTATAACTAAGGTGGCACCGTTTGCAACTGAGGAAGTGGAAGCGCATGTACCAACTCGTTTACCAGCTGGTAGCTATATTGCCCGCTATACCATTATGAATGGCGAGGAGGTGAAACAAGAAGGGGAATTGTCACTCAGTATATTGCCATATGGCAGTGTACAGGCGGCTGGTTATGGTTTCTTGGTTTCTCACACACCAACTTACATTATCTTTGATCGGTTTCTGTTATTGCGCTCATTTCACTGTTGTTCTGGTATTCACGGCGCGTGCCGCGCGGTTGATCATCATGTTGTTAAAACGGTCCTATAGTTCAGTGGCGCATGTGCCTTCTGGTATTTCATCGCAGTAGCGGGGCAATTTGCACACGCGCAGTATGTTGCTACCACGACGCTGCAGCTGAGTAATTGTGGAGACTCCGTGGTATCTGGGTCGGAGGCATGTGATGTGCCGGGTGAAACAGGTGAGTACAGTACCACTATTGCTGGTCGGCAGTGTGATGTAGATTGTCAGTTCGGACCATATTGCGGCGATGGTATTTTACATACTATTTACAATGAAGAGTGTGATGACGCCAACAACACCAGCAATGACTTTTGTAGTGCTGAATGCAAGATCGAGTTTTCTGGTTCCGGTGGAGGCGGTGGAGGCGGTGGAGGCGGTGGTTCTGGTGGTAGTAACACGGAAATTGGAGATACCAGTGTGCAGGTAGGAGGTCTTGCCTACCCGCAACGGACGGTCAACGTCCTTTTAGATGGTGAGTCTGTTGGCGATGTACGAGCTGATAGTGATGGAGAGTTTTCACTGTCAATAGATGCAGAGCCGGGTACTGCGACCTTGGGTTTTTGGTCAACTGACGCCTTTGGCACTCGTTCTATAACCTATTCAACAACGTTTGACGTCACGCAAGGTGCAGTAACAAACGTCAACGGCGTGTTATTGCCGCCAACAGTACGAGTGAATGATAATGAAATAAATCCAGGTGATATAGTCACTATCTCTGGTCAGGCACCACCCAACCGAGAGGTCAGTGTGTATGTAAATGACAGTGTAATTGCTGAAACGACTGCCAGTGGGGATGGTGATTGGTCAATTGCTTTTGACACTACTTCACTCACGCCAGCGGAGTACACGATTAAAGCTCGCTATACCACTGGTTCTAGCGCTCTCAAAACGGAAAGTGGCTTTAGTAGTGCGGTCGCGTTATTTGTTGGAGTTGATGGTACCGTGGCACGTCCGTCTGACTTGAATCGCGATACGCGTATTAACCTGATTGATTTCTCCATCCTTATTTTTTGGTGGGGCACAGCAGGTGGTGATTCTGATCCTCCGGCTGATATCAGCCAAAATGGGCGTGTGGGTCTCGAGGACTTTTCTATCCTTCTCTTTAACTGGACTGGTTAAAACCCGACTAATGTCGGGTTTTAACCGATCCTGCCGAGAGGCAGGAATTCACGATGCCGTCTAGGCGAGGGAATAGGTGGGATCCAGTATTAAACGAAGGCACTTTCGCCAAGAAGAAACTCTATACTTACGTATCTTTCGTTCAAAATCATCCGTTCGCGCTGAGAAACGTCTCCCCATGCGCTTTGCACACCGGTGTTTTCACGTATATTCTGTGCATAAGTAACCCACTCTTTTCTTTAGTGACAAGCTACAATGTACGAGTACTTGCCTTAGAAGATGGCCTTTAGACCGTCGTGTCTGGCGTCACTTTTAGCAAGATGGGAACAAAAAATTGTGTGTTGTCGCATTGCTAGACGTGGCGCTGGAAGACACCAACAGCCGGGTGTTATGAGTGCAAGTATGCTTACGCTGTTTTTAAGATTCGGAGTGGAGACCGAATCTTATCCGGGGCACCCACCACGTGCTCCATTGGTACTGCTGTTGTCGCACAGACAGTATCCTGCTGTAAGCTAATATATGTAGAGCTAATATGTTTCGCACGGGAACAACGTCCGTTCGAATGCTCCAAGCTGTATCGCTCACATTGAGTCTCGCTGTCCTTGTTTGGTCATTGGGACTCTCACCAGTATCGTTAGCCCAAGCGGCTAGCCTTACCGATGTCAAAAATACACTCACTGATTCAGATATCAGTGCAGCATCAGATCATGCTATCCAGTTTGTTATCCCCTCCGGCTCTGCCGGAGTGGAAGCAGGGGAGACCATTGTGGTCACCTTTCCAGCTGGGTTCACTATGGGGTCAGTCGGCGTAGCTGACATAGATCTCGAGGTAGATGGTGTTGATGAGACACTTGCTGGTTCTCCTTCAGGAGCAACCTGGGGTGTCGGTGTAGCTGGACAGGACATCACCTTCACTAGTGGTAGTGCTACCATTGGTGCGAATGCAACGGTGACCGTAAAGTCGGCACCAACGCTGATGGTGGTTCAAATCAGGTAACCAACCCTGGTTCGTCTGGCTCGTATGAGTTTGACATCGTATCAGGTAGTGGGGCGAATAACGACACCGGTTCAACCCAGTCGCTATCCTCGACAATGTCGGCGTAACTGCAAGTGTTGATACTATTTTCAACTTCACTGTTGGCGGATTCCCATCTGTCACCGGTGTAGCGGTTAACGGCACCACTACCACAGCAACTTCTTCAGCTACGGAAATACCATTTGGCACGCTTAGTGCGGGTGAAGTGGTAACCGCAGCACAACTCTTGAATGTTTCAACTAACGCCAGTCAAGGTTTTGTTGTGACTATCGAGCAAGATCAAAACTTACTATCGTCTACTGGCGCTGACATTGATGGCTTCGCAAATGGTGCGTACACCAACACACCAGCAGCGTGGTCTTCACCAAGTGCCACCATCGGTAATGAAGATACCTATGGTCACTGGGGTATCACATCAAGTGATGACCTTAATGGCGGTGAGTTCAGTGCTGATCTATGGGTTGCTGCTAGTACGACCCACGGGAAATCTTCGAAGAATGATGGACCAGCTGACGGTGTGACCGACAGTGTTGGTTCCACCACCGTTGGTTTCCAGATTGAGGTGTCATCACTCCAGGAAGCTGGAGATGATTACTCCACAACGCTGACGTACATCGCGGCACCAACGTTCTAACCACTACGTACACAGTACGTAGTACATGCGATCAAGCTATGCTTGATCGCAGGAAATCCATATACGTTTCCTAAAACGGTAAATAGCTTCGGAGCATACAAAAGTCCTATCTCCCACCACGAGAGGGGCTTTTTGCTTATTACTTTACACACGAGTAACGTAAGGAGACCTTAGTAAAAGGCTATAATAGACCCATGAGAAGTGTACTCGGTGGTGTTTCTTTAGCGGTATGTCTTTTGGTTTTGGCGGTGCCTGCACACGCGGCTACCTTGTACTTCGATCCGTACCAAAGTGAAATATATCCTGGAGATACGGTCTCCGTGGCGGTGCAGTAGATACCGATGAGGAGAGTGTATCAATGTTGTCGGCGCAGTGATAACGTATGATCCAACTATTGTGCCAGTCGATGTCTCGCGCGGACAATCGAATTACTCCAATCTGGGTGGAAGAACCGACAATTGATACCGAAAATCACCAGATTACATTTGCCAGCGGTATTCCGAATGGCTATTGCGGACGGATTGCTGGAGACCCCCGATTGAGCAATATAGTACTCGAATTACTATTCCAAGCACCAGCATTTACCATTAAAACGGTAGAGAGTGAAAACACAGATATTGCCACCATTGCTTTTACAGATGCAACTCAAGTACTTTTAAATGACGGCACGGGCACTCCAGCGCCTTTAACCACACTGGCAGCTGAGATATACAAACACGCTAAGCCACGAAGTGAGCCAGTTGATGAGTGGTTGCAGCGAGTACTGCAGGATACTATTCCACCAAATAAATTTAGTGTTACGCTTGATAGCAATGCGTCTATTTACGCTGGTCGTTATTACGTCACTTTCAATACTACCGATAAGCAGTCAGGAATTGACCACTACGAGATTATGGAAGAACCAATTGACGACTTCGATCTCTTTGCGTGGGGTGGTGTTGATGCTCCGTGGCGTGAAGCTCGTAGGTCCTACTTATTGAAGGACCAAAGTCTTAATAGCACCATTCGCGTAAAAGCAGTTGATAAAGCCGGGAATGAATACGTGGCGGTGTATGTACCAGAAGAAGATATGCGAGGGGCGTCTGATCGCGATTTGGCAGGTTGGGGGTTGATTGTTGCAGGACTACTTTTGATTGGAGCAGCGATTGCTGCCGTGGTGTCAGTACCGCATACGATTGCGTCGTTATGAAACAACATTCCCAGATGAAACATAATATTACATGACCCGTACCTTTCATTTCAGCATAAAAATGCTATTCATCGTTAGTATGCTATTAAGCTGGCAGGCAGTTGAAGCAGCGACACTCTCGCTTTCTCCCGGGACTGGCGTCTATACTGCCGGCGGCACTTTTACCGCTCGAGTAGTAGTAAACACTGCTGGTGAGTCTGTAAACGCCGCTGAGGAACCTTACGGTTTGATACGAATAGTCTCTCAGTAGTTGGTCTGACCAAGGGTTCGATTTTTAGTTTGTGGGCAGTTGACCCGACTTATTCCAATAGTGCTGGGACGATTAGTTTCGGCGGAGGATCACCAAGTGGGTATAGTGGCGGTGCGGGTACGGTTCTCTCGGTGACATTTCGAGCTAAGACAGCCGGGACTGGTAAGGTGACGTTTTCTAACGGCTCAGTCTTAGCAGCGGATGGTCGTGGTACTAATGTGCTTACATCAATGAACAGTGGTTCGTACACTATCGCCGCCGCTGAAGTGCCCGCTGAACCAGAAATAATCGAGTATGTTGCTCCACCTGACACCCCGGGTGCAGCTACTATCACCTCAACCACGCACCCTAACAGTGACGGCTGGTTCTTGAGCAACACAGCGGAACTGGAATGGACCGTACCAAGTGATGTGACTGCTGTGCGTACACTGCTTAGTGATAGCGCTGGCAGTATTCCTACCAAAGTATATGAACCCCCAATTAGCAGTCTTACAATCAACGATTTGGAGGAAGGGGTGCAGTATTTCCACTTGCAGTTAAGAAATGCTGATGGGTGGGGGCGTGTCGCACACTATCGCCTAGCGGTCGACACAACAGACCCAATCTTTGATCTTGAGTTACCAGAGGCAGCAGACCTCTCCAATCCAACTCAGATATTTAACTTTAGCGCGAGCGATACACCGTCCGGGATAGCCAAATATACTGTGCAGATAGATGGTGGGGAGGTAGTGGATTTCATACCGCAGTCTGCTACTAGTAGTTATGTGACGCCGGCGCTCTTGCCTGGACAGCACAGTATGGTGGTTGAGGCATTTGACCAAGCGGGAATAGTGTAGTTGACACCATTACATTTACTGTATTGGCGTTTGACCGTCCTGAATTCACTGAGTATCCAGTTCGTCTGAATGCTGGTGTGATTCCAGTGATTAAAGGTGTGACTAGACCACAGTCAGTAGTAACTATCTCACTAGAAAAGCAAGATGGTAGTGTTGCGCAAGAATACGAGGTCACCGCTGACGCGGCGGGAGTCTTTACATTTATCCCTGACGGCGCGTTGACCAACGGAGTGTATGAATTAACTGCCACTGCCATAGACACATATGGAGCCGCAAAGTGAGCGGTCTGAACCTGTGCGTATTGTCGTTGAAAAACCTGGGTACTTAACAATTGGAACTTGGGCAGTAAATGTATTGTCCGTATTGATACCACTCCTTGCGTTAGCAGGTTTTACTGCTGTTTGGAGTACTCTACGTGTGGCGGCGAAGCAAAGCTGTTGGTGTGGTGGTTAAGAAAGAGACAGCTGAGGCACTCCAGGTAGTTGAGAAACAGTTTGTAAACATGCACAAGGTGCTCGAGAAAGAAGCTAAAAATATGGCGGCTTCTCGGCGAACAAAAAAACTTACCAAAGCCGAGACTTCACTCATTGAGTCGGTGCGGATGGGACTTGCTGATGCTGAAAAAACTATCAAAAGGAGGTAGCAGATGTCGATGATATTATAGAAAAAATAAACTCACCATGAAATCCACACCGGTAATTAGTATTGTTGCTCTAATAGTATTTTGTCTAGTACTTTCCTACGGTTACGTTCGTTACACACAGGCTGCTACTCGAGCAACACTCGAAGCTCATATAGGGGAAGTCGAGTTAACCTTACGCGAAACCGCAGAAAATCTAAAGAACAACACTGAAGATGAGTTGGTTGCAACTTATGTTACTGATTGTTCTAATCGTACGAGAACTCAATTTGACATGCATCTTGATACACTGGCTTCATTATCCACGGCAGAATTAGAACAAACCGAGCTATTGTTTGAAGCGTGCGCTGACTATTTTGCTCACAAAAAACGAGCTGAAGTCGAAAAACTGCGGATGGAATTACGTTCATATGAACATTTAGTAGATACGTATGATGTTATTGCACCAACAGCAAATCGTGTATGGCAACTTGAGGATTGGCACTTGTTTTTAAGTTTCCAGGAACAACTGGCCGCTCTTCTAGAGGCACAGGTCCCAATTCAGCAAGAAATTATTATCTTACTCAAGTCAGGTGTCCCAGAAGGTGATCCAGCGATTAAAAGTCAGGTTGAAGCAGCCCAGGAAATTACTCAAACTGCCACAGTTACTACACGGCAGATGAGTAGTGTCTACACACGGCTGAGCCAATAGTACGTATGCTTCGAGTACTGCAACGTTGGTTATACTACACATCATTCATTTTTCGCACCCGCCGGTTTCGTACGGTTCGCTATGCATTCCCGGTTTTGATAACTGCTTTCTCGTTGATTGGCGCTGCCGTTTTGTTGCAAGGCAATGCATCATATTTACGTATTGAATCTTCTCGTAGTGCGGTACAGCCAGGAGAAACTTTTTCTTTAGATTTGTATGCCGGGGCTCACGTACCAGTAAATGCTATAAATATTGAGATTACATACCCAGATGAAGTTATTTCAGTTGAAAGTATCGATATTGGTAAGTCAGTAATCACTATCTGGACACAGGATCCGCATGTAGAGGGTGATCGTATAATTTTTAGTGGCGGAACCTACCGCAAGGGTTTTATTGGTGAGCATCTTATCGCCACCATTGATGTAAAAGCTCGCGAAGATGGTACCGCTGTCTTTAGTGCTGAAAACATCACGTTTTTGGCTGGAGATGGCACTGGAGAGGCGGTTTCACTCTATGCCAGCAAAGATCAGACGGTAGCCGTAGCGGTAAACGCTACAGAAGGAACCTTGACCGGTACCGTTGACGTCTATGTATACACTGATATAGATGCTGACGGTGTCGTGACGATGACAGATATTCGGCTTTTATGGCAGCTTGGCACGATAAAGACCGCACGTTTGATTTTAATGGTGATAATCGAATGAGTTTTCGGGATTTTGCCATTATTTTGGCAGATTCTTTTAATCGTTAGAGCTGGCCCATTCCCATATTCATGCCTGTTGATAACTAAAGCGCGAAAGCGGGATATTTAGTAAAATTAGTAGTGTGATGGGCGAGTCTCGGGTGCCGAGACGACCTCTCGATACCCGAGATATGGCGTAAACAACGAATGCCATGCTCGAACAACGTGAAACCCAACAAAAAAGGTTACATAACGCTCGAAGAAGCAGCTAGTTTGCTGGATACACTCCCGACTACATCGGGCAGTTAATACGTGCTGGCAAAATCAAAGGTCAGCAGGTTTATGAGTGGTGTCACTTGGATGACCACCGAAGAGGGTCAAGCATACAAAACTGCCCAACAAAAAGGCGTGCCCGCCAGTAGCAGACAAACTGGTTCAAGTGAACGTTATCGTTACTCCATACCATTTTTGGGTGAGCGGTCTACACTGCTCTTGTTTGTCGTGCTTTTTGGTACGGCAATTTTGCTTATGCAATATGCCATTTATGTGGCGTTGACGGGTGAGCGTGCTTTTGGTGTCGAGACGCGTAATACCGAAATTGCTCTGCATGAGGATGTTTAAATCATGAAGCGAAAACAGACACAACCGAAGAAACATTTTAGTACGCTGTATCAATTAGTGTTTGTTAATCGTGCACCTCGTTTGGCTACGTATGTGATGATTGTGGCATTACTAATCCAACCAATCATACCATTGTTCGCGGCAGAGGAACCGGATGCAACCCCAGCTACTATCACTGATGAACAAGAGTGAAGGACTCCACCACAGAGGTGTCGCCTACGGTAGAAGAGGTAATTGGACAGGGACGAACCTGATGAAACGGAAGAAGCGCTAGAGCTGGCTACTGCATCAAAGATTCAGATGCTATGGGAAACCACGGCAGACAGTATGACTGCTGAAGAGTCAAACGAAGCACCTGATGACTCCAGAAGAGGCATACGTGGTTTCGCAAGATGATTCGATAGTGGTGACAGCTAGCTCTTCTTTAGGTACTGATCCTGAGGCGGAGGAGCAGGATGTTGATGAATCTGCCACTTCAGCTAATCCTGTGGAGAATGAGGCACCTGCCACTACCAGCTCAACAAATAGTGGAGGAGGTGAGACTTTGGAGTAGCGGCGAGAAGCAGAGACTGCTGAGGAGAAAATAATGGATTCACAGAAAACAGTGCAACAAGAGCAGAGACCGATGCGTCAGTTGAAGACCTGCTGAGCACCAGTACCCTGACGTACGTTGCGAGCAACACCGAAGAGTATAGAGAGGAAACTGAAGCGCACGTGGTGTATAACAACGAAATGTCATTTGGTGCTAACGAGTGTACTGCAGTCGCTGATGGCTCTTACTACTGTGCTAATCCGTGGAGACGCCAGCCATAGAGACTGACGCTATTTTTGCCAAGTCAGACAAAGATGGTGATACCGAGATCTTTATTCAAAAAAATGGAGAGCTCACCCAATTAACTGATAATCAGGTTGATGATCATGCGCCGTACTATGATCAGTAAGCGAAACGATTGTATGGCACCGACTTATTAACGATCGGTATCAAATTGTCTCCTACGATCTGACTGACGGCTCACGAACACGTGTTAAACCGAGTACAACAAATAATATGGAGCCAAGTCGTATTGGTGAGCTTACCGTATAAGCAACGTTGGATTGAAGACAACTGGGGAGATTATGCTCTTTGATGGTTCTGGAATTATCCAGGTGACATAATTCGGCTCAAGATATTGCTCGAAATACGAGACGGGCATATACTATGGCAAACGATCGAAACTAATGGTGAACGTAGAGTCAGTGTGTATGAAATTGCTACCGGACGGCTCTCGCTATTAGTGATACTGACACGGCGGAGTTATCGGTAATCCACGACTGGTACTTTTGTATGAAAAGACCTTCGCCAATGGTGATGTAGTCGCGCGGGTATGATTTTGCTACTGGTGAAATCGTTTCCATAGCTGCGCTCCTGCTGAGCGCAGACGAGATACCAGATGGTGATAGTACGGGAGAAACACGCGCACTAGCCACAACCAAAAATGAACCGAAAACTGACGTAGAACCAGTAGATGATGATGATACTCCTACCGGTCAAGCAACCACACAGCTAACAATGCGGTAGCATCATCCTCGACTTTAGCCCTTGATCTTTCCAACAGTACCGATGCAACGACTGAGGTAATGGCTACCAGTAGTCAAAAAAACGTAATTCTGATGTAGTTATCCCACCTAACGTAGCCAGTTCAAGCGCAGAAACGGGTTAAAATAAGCGTACAACGTTATGAACGAACGTGTTCGCGAAGTTCGTGTTTTTGGCGATAGGAAAATTTGCTGTGCTTTTTAGCAGCGGCTATTTTCGTGTTTATGAGCATTGCGGACACTTTTTAACAGCACATGCAGCTGAAGTAACCATCAATGACTCAGTAAAGAAACACCAATGGTACTCGCCATACTCATGTAAATGCCGCTACCGTTTTTGTCAGCAATCAAGTGGGGTATAAATTTGCCGTTGACTCCGGAGCAGGGGGCGGAACCAATAACACCTGTGTGTATTTCAAAACTACCGATGGTGGTGCTACGTGGGGTTCAGAAGTGGTAGTTGATAGCCAAACCGACTGTCGGGGTAGTGGTTTGGTACGATCAGTGGACAGCAGGAGACACCGGCGATTATATCCATATTGCTACCTATGACAGTGGCTCTGATGCTATTTGGTACAACCGACTTGATACGGCGAGTGACACTTTACTGATGGGAAGTTCACCAGTTAATGCATCAACAAATTCTGGACAGGGTGGATCGTTTGCTTCAGGGGCAAACAAACCTTCTATTGCAAAGGGAACTGATGGCACGGTTTATGTTGCCATTGCTGATAATACCGATTCGTTTGTCATCGAGTGTAGTGCCAGTTGTAACAACACGACCGGTTGGACAGAAACCGGCACCAGCCCCCTTGACGCTACACCAGACTGGCCGTACCTACTACCACTTTCTGGAGGTGACATATTACTTATAAACCGTGACGTATCAACCAACGATCTTGAATCCAAAGTATGGAATAACAGTAGTTGGGACGCTACGTTTACCAGTATTGATATCAATGCCCCAGAAAATAGCACCTACGATGTTGGTATGGCAGCCGTGTACAATCCAAATACCGATGAGGTGTATTTGGCTTACGCTGCTGATAATGCCACTTTAGGAACAGACAATGATATTCGTACGGCAGTCTACTCAAGCGGTTCTTGGACTAGTGGACCAGATATCTTAACGGATGATGCTCGTGGTGTTCTTCAAGTAGCAATGAGTATTGACGAAAATACTGATGATATTTACGTTGCCTACACTATCGGTACTGGCACTACCCATGATGTCTACTGGGCGAGTTCAACATCAGCCTTTAATAGTTGGGGAGCAGAACAAGGACCGGTCAACGCTAGTAGCGATAACATTTATGGTATCGATCTGAACTATCTCGATGATCAACGTATGTTTGTATCCTGGTACGAAGCTAGTACGGACGGGATGTAGGGAGACACGATTGCCAACATCGCGCCGGCAACCGTTGTGGCAGCAGCAGGCACTCAGCTCAGTACAGTGCGCGCCAGTTCGAGCGATGTGTATGTGGGTGGACAGTTTGTGGTCACAGAAGCGTCGTTGGCACGAAACGTCACCGATATCACTATCACTGAAAGCGGTACTGTAGACGCTACTACTTATTTGAATAACATTCGTCTTTACTACGACCTCGATACTTCAGCCCCTTATGATTGTGCGAGTGAATCATACAGCGGCGCAGAGTCAACGTTTGGTGCCACCGACACCAATGGTTTCAGCGGTGCTAACGGAGTATCAAGTTTTAGTGACTCAGTGTCTATCACACCGACTCAAGCGTTATGTCTTTACCCAGTTATGGATGTGTTAAAAGACGCAGCTGATGGAGCAACTATCGAATTAGAAATAAGCAATCCAGCGGGTGACCTCTTGGTCACTGGCGGAGTGGTCGCTAAACCAAATGAAGTGGTGGCACTTGATGGCACGACTACCATTGTTGACTCTGACCTTACGCAAACTCATTATCACTGGCGAAATGATAATGGTCTGGAAACCACTGCAACATCACGAACCAGCGGGAATCAGGACACCCCATTGTCTTCAGTCTTACAAGAAGTGCCAGTGCGGTTGCGCTTTGGTGTATCAAACGAAGGTTCTACTACGAGTGTACCAACTACCTTTCGGCTTGAGTACGCGCCTACAACTGAAACCTGTGATCTTGCTACCGGTTGGGTGGATGTTGGTGCCACTGATGATGATTGGAACCTGTATGACTCAACCTTCTTGGTGAATGGACTTGATACTACTGATATCGCCAATGGTAGCGGTGGTGTTGATAACGAAAACAGCGTTTTCTTAAGTAGTAACGGCGGTCAACGCGATACCACCTCTGAAACGGGTGCGTTAACACTGGCAACCAATAACTGGGTGGAACTCGAGTATGCCATTGTTGCGTCTACGACTGCCTCAGAAGGTACCTCATACTGTTTTCGCTTGACCGACCAAGGTGAGACATTAGGTGCTTATAATAATTATCCACGAACAACCGTCGCGGCCGATGTGCGCGTGGCAGCTACCGGAACACAGGTAGCTAGTGTTGGAGTTGGGGCTAAGGATTTTCATATTGGTGGTGCTTTTACAATCAAAGAAAACACCAGTTCGCGCAACGTTACGAGTATTACCATTGGGGAAACTGGTACGGCAGATGGTACCAGTGATATCTCAAGTACGACTTTATACTACGACCTCGATACTTCAGCCCCTTATGATTGTGCGAGTGAATCATACAACGGTGCAGAGTCAACGTTTGGTACTCACTCGCTGTCTTTACTACTGATAATGGCACGACAACATTTACTGATTCAGTGGGCATATCCACCACTGCTACTATGTGTGTCTACGTAGTGACAAATGTGGCAGTGCTTGCCCCAAAATATGGCACTACCATTGATTTCAATTTACCAGATGGAGGCAATGATGTAGTGGTCTCAGGCAACGGCTCAACCGCTCCGTCAATATAATTGACATTACGGGGTCTACCACGATTGCTGGACCGATTGTAACCCAGACTCATTACCACTGGCGTAATGAGTAATGGTTCAGAAACCAGCGCCACTTCTGCTACTGGCGGAGTGGAGGTTACCGTTCTTACTGACTTTGCGCTTTCTACTCCTGTGCGTGTACGCTTTGGTCTCTCCAATAAAGGCGCGACTTCCACGCAAGCGGCGCAGTATCAGCTCGAACCACGGTATCAAACTCACATCGTGCAGTAATGTGGTACGGTATGGACGGCTGTTGATACTCTCAGTGATGCGTGGGATATGTTGACTCCAGTAATCTTACCAACGGTGAGACGACAACCAATATCCCAGAGGGAGACGGTGGTGTTAGTAACGAAAACACCAGCTTCCTTAGTAGTAACGGTGGGGTGCGTGATACTGAGGCGCTTTCAGGCACTACAACTTTGACGGAAGCGCAGTATGTCGACTTAGAATTTAGTATCGCCTCGACCAAAGACACCAGCAACGATACTGCATATTGTTTTCGAGTTACTGACCAAGGAAATCCATTGCCGGTGTATGACACCTACGCAGAACTCGAGACCGTATCGCGCCGGGACTTTTTCGTACAACGTGCCACTACAACTGTTAGTGGTACTTCGACTGTCCTTGTCGCTGGTGTGGATTACACAGCACCAAGTTCAACTGCCAGTGCTTTCATTCGTATCACCAATACTCACCATACCGGGGCTGGTCAAGATGGGACGTTAGCTGCACCTGGTGGTAGTCAAAATGCCGATGACTATGGTGTGTATATTGAAAATCCTGATAACTTACTCACCTCTATCA
The DNA here is from genome assembly GCA_041389005.1 of Minisyncoccota bacterium. Lineage (GTDB taxonomy): Bacteria > Patescibacteriota > Minisyncoccia > Phycocordibacterales > UBA918 > OLB19. The sequence continues at coordinate 90,460 of JAWKSR010000001.1, forward strand.
CCCTCGCGCGCGATGGAGACTCAATTAACAACTCGTATGTTGCTTGGGAGATTGTCGAGTATATCGGTGCAGCTGGTTCCGATAACGAAATGATCGTTCGCGATAGTGGAGTTGTGACTTATGCAGGAACTGATACTGTAGCGACCGGCACCACAGTCGCCACAGTGTCTGATGATAGCGATGTTGTGGTCTTCATTACGGGACAAAACCATCGTGGTGGTAACCGGACAGAGGCGTTTGCCCATCAGTCCACCGCATCATGGAATACAAGTAGCGCGGTGCCGGTGTTTGAACGCGGCGCAAGTGGTAACAATGCCGGACAAGTGAGTTACGCGGTGGTGGAGTTTACGGGACTGAATTGGAAGGTACAACGGGCAGAACATACGTACAGTGCTGCCGGGGTGGCTGAGACTGAAGATATTACAGCAGTCAATAGTCTCGAACGGACTTTTCTACATACGCAAAAACGCTACGGACTAATTGATGACCTTGATGACTTCGGACACGAAGTCTATCTCTCAAGTTTGGGGGCAGTCACATTTTTGCTGGAGACTGACGCTGACATTGCACAAAACCATATATCCGTTGCCTGGGTCATCGAAAACACGCAGACAGGAACTGGTGCTATGGAAGTCAGACGTAATAACGGTATAACCCTTGGGGGAACGGAGCCGCTTTCCATATCGGTGTCTTTCCCATCTGGAGTAAACGCGATTAACAATGCGTCTATCTTCGGTATGTCGTACCATGATCAAACAGGAACAGCATACCCGAGAGTATTAGCAGGTTTGATACTGACCTCTACTTCAACCTACGAAGTGTGGCGCAGTGATACAGGGGGCGCCTTAAACTACCGGGTAGAAGTGGTGCAGTGGCCAGTTGCTGACTTGGCAATACGACAGAATGACTATCGCTTTTATGTTGATAATGATCAACTATTGCCAGTCGATGCCTGGCCACCAGGAGCCGCTAGCATTGGTGAAAACACGCCGATTACCGCTGTAGATGAGCCCTTGGCAGAAGGAGACGTGGTGCGTATTCGGATGACGGTGCAAGCTAATAACGCTACGCTACCAGCTGGTCTTAAGGCTTTTTAAATTACAATACGGCGTGCAGGACACAACCTGTTCAGCGGTGGCAAGTTGGATTGATGTTGGGGCAGTTGGCTCAGGCGAAATTTGGCGCGGGTACGATACCGCTTTGTCAGACGGTACTGCACGTCTCTGGTGATCCCCCCAACTGGCGGAGACTTACTTATTGCTACTGCTGATGTTGCGGGGCGATTTGAAGAACAGAATCCTTCAACTGCTAACCCGTACTCAGCTGGAGATGGGGAAGACACCGAGTATGACTGGGTGGTCGAACAAAATGGCGCGCGACAGCGTACCACCTACTGCTTCCGCATGATCAACAGCGGCGATTCACCGCTTGACGGGTATCTTGATTACCCACAATTGCGTACAGAAGGTTATACCCCCGTAACACAAGATTGGCAGTGGTTCGATGATGAAACGAATGAAACACCAAGCAGTCCACTGGCTGCCACGAACACAGCACCTTCAGCTACTGAAAAAGGAAATACCATTAAACTACGTGTTTCTGTAGCAGAGCTCAAGGAACTTACCCCAAGCTGACGCACGGTTCAAGTTGCAGTTTTCTGAATACGCTGATTTTTACCGTGGCTACTGATGTCGCGGCAACCAGTAGTTGTATTGCCAGCTCCACTTGGTGTTATGCCATACTGCAGACATCGACAACGCCACCATCACCACCAGTGTACTGACGAACGTGACGGCTGTGTTGCTGGGTTGGGCGCTGGGTGTGGTGTTCACAATGAATCACCTAATCAGTTAACCGGCTTCACACACAATGGCAGTACAACCATCGAGATGGAGTTTACGGTGTATTTCACTAATATGATCATGTGGTTATGGCAAACTCTATTATTTCCGTCTTTTCGACTTGCAAAGTGGAACACCCGTCATACCAAACAGTGGTGAAGCGTATCCTTCTATTGTCGGTGAACCGGCGGAGTTAACGTTTACCGTTGATGGAGTTAGTTCTAGTACGGTAACAAGAAGGCATCACCACCGATGTTGATACAACAGCCACTTCCATACCATTCGGGCAGATTGCATTAGATACTGAATACGAAGGGGCATATCGACTAACGGTTGATACCAACGCTCTAGAAGGCTACCAGGTCTTAATGTATAGCACCCAAGACCTCTTAAGCAGTATTGGCGAAGACATTGACCCGATCACGAGTAGCAACAGTACTCCGGTAGCATGGAGTACTGCTTGCGTGTTTTGGGTACCACGCAGGAGATGATGTGCTAGGAGCAGGTTCAACGCGATTTGCGCCGAATGATAGCTACGCAGCTGCCAGCACAACTCCAGCTGAGATTATGTACAGCTCCACCCCGACTACCGACACAGAAGATGTTGTGTATAAATTACAGATCACTGACCAACAGCCAGCCGGAGATTACGCCACGAACATTGTATACTTAGTAATACCAGTGTTTTAGTTATGTGGTATCGCGTATCTTTCAGCCTTTTCTTGCTTGTTTTTCTACCAACGGTAGTAGCTGCGCAAGCTATCAATCACAAAGTCACACCCCGAGTCATTGATCGAGAGGTTGAACCACGGGAGGCCTACCAGGAAGTGCTTACTATTGAGAACTTTCAGCCGCATAAGATCACTCTTTTCCCGTCAGTCAACGCTGTTACGGTTGATGCGGGAGGGGATATTGTGGATTTTGTGCCACCCTCTATGTCAGATAACCGGGTAACAGTCACGAGCTGGCTCGAAATCAGCCGGGCTGGTATTGAGTTGGGTCCCGGAGCCACCACGTCACTGCCACTAACAATTGACATCCATCCACAAGCAGAACCAGGTGTCTATCACGCTTTTGTGGGATTTGGTACTGGTAGAAACCGAGATATTGCCGAGCAACAGGTAGCACAAGGCATTGCACCGGGTGTCGTGGTAACGCTTTCGGTCAGTCAAAATAACTACGAGTCATTGCGTTTAGATGGGTTTTATATTGATCGCTTTATTACGGGTTCGGGAGATAATACAGTTACCTACACACTCAAGAATCCTGGTGTAGCAGCAGTAGTACCACGAGGTGAGATCATCGTTTCCAACAACCGAGGTGAGGAAGTGCGAACTATACCAGTCAATCCAGAGGCTTTGGAGCTTGGCGCAAACGAAACTCGCGTTCACACAGCATCACTTGATACCAGTAATTTATTGGGGAAATACAAGGCTTTTTTAACAGTTGATTACGGTAGCGAGCAATTGGTCTCAGTGTATGACACCGTTTTCTTTTACGTGGTTCCATGGCGGCAGATCCTGATTTTCTTTGGCGTCATCAGTTTTATCGTTATACTATTGACACTAATCATTTATCGCCGTTATGAGACTGATGAAGAAGAGGATGATGAGCATGGAGCAGATTACATACCACTCTTTATTAAAGCAGATCGCTCGACCGAACGAGATCACGATATTGATCTTAAAAATCGTTAGCCTACTTTTTGTAGTTGTATGGTTTTGGAGTGTGTCAACGGTTTACGCGCAAAATGCCTTAACACTGTCGGTCACGCCTTCACTCTTTCAAGTTTCAGCAGAACCAGGACAACAATGGCAGAGCTCTGTAAAGATGGTCAACACCAACTCATACCCCATCACCGTCTATGCGGAGGCGGTTAACTTTGCACCGCGGGATGAAGCCGGACATGGTAAGTTCATTCCGGTTTTTGCCGAATTAACTGAAGGAACGACGTTGGCCGAATGGATTCATTTAGACAAAGAGCAAGCCATCACAATCGAACCTGAAGCCAGTGCGGTAATCCCATTAACAATCTTAGTACCCGAAGATGCATCGCCAGTCGGACACTTCGGCGCTATCTTGATCGGAACAAGACCACCGGGTGAAGATAGTTCGTTGGCAGTGAAGACATCACAAATTGTTTCGTCTCTTCTGTTCATGCGGATTGAAGGTGATGTGGTAGAGAAAGGTGTTATTCGTTCTTTCTCAGTGGCTAAACGTCTGGTTGAGACACCAGACGCCACATTCAACGTGCGGTTTGAAAATCGTGGCAATGTTCACTTACAGCCCCAAGGACAGATTGTTATTAGTAATATGTGGGGGAAGCGGCGTGGTGTTATTCCGATCAATTACAGTACTCACTTTGGTAATGTCTTACCTGATAGTATTCGTACGTTTACCTTTGATTGGCACGGAGAACGATCGTGGCTCGATATTGGTCGCTACCATGCGGAGGTCAGTCTAGCGTACGGAAACGATCTGAAAAACTTTGAGACTCGGGAGCTTGCCTTTTGGGTTCTACCGCTTAAGCCGTTGTTTATTACGCTCCTCGTCATTGTCTTCAGTATCTGGTTCCTTACGTGGATGGTGCGACGTTACATCGAACGCATGCTCCTTTTAGCGGGGGTACCAACCCAACAGCGCACCACTACTATCTTACGCCGGCGCCGGTCACATCTTGTGTACGATGGAGATCTCGATATGCGGTCCTACCGAGCCCTTAGCGCACCAGTACGTAGTGGTGTAAGTGATTTACTTACCAGATTACGAGCAATTAAGGCTTTGCCGGACTTAGTTCGTTCGTTAGGGCAGTTTATATATTTATATCAAAAATTCTTTTTTGCCCTTTTTGGAGTCGGGGTACTGGTGGTATTGGGGTATTGGTATATATATGAAGTGACTACTACGGATCGCCCGTATGATGTAAGTATTCAAAATCCTGACCAAACCGTTGCTCTCAACTCAGAAGAGATTCAATTCCAAGAGTTAATAAAAAATGAAAATCAATCAGAGACAGGCACTGTGCAATCGTATGACTTACATATCGTTAACACGAGCGGAGTGCCTGGTGCAGCGGCTCTTGTGTCAGTAGATCTTTATACACAGGGGTACCAGATTAATAAGGTTGGAATAGAAGAAGCGCGGGTACAAGAGCGCACGGTCATTGTGTATGACCTCGCGGTACAGGAAGAAGCCCTGTTGCTAAGTAAACGACTTGATAATGCTTTGTTGTCTTCTCGTCCTGGTAGTGAAGACACTTCTAATATCATCACAGTGTTTGTCGGAAAAGACCTCACCTCAAAATAATAAGACTGAAAACTAGTGAAGAAAGGTTCGTTTAAGGGCTTATTACATAAAATGGTATACTAAGTGAAGTTATTTAACTAACCTATATCCATATGGAAATAGAAGAACAAAAAATGCATACCCCGACGCCTCATCGTGCCAAACACCGCCGCACAGTCATTATGATTATTGTGTTGTTTGTGCTACTGGTGGGAGGGATGTTTATGTTTACGTTCCTCAAACAGCAGGAGTTACATGACTCGCAAACTCCAACTACTGATACTCCAGTAGGAGAGGATGACGCATACGCTTCAATTACTCGGATTGACGGTAAACACTTCTACATTGATGGTGTGCATACTGTGGTCGGAGAGGTGTCTCTGCCAACACCATGTGATCTCTTAGAAGTAGAAGCCTTCGTAGCTGAATCATACCCAGAGCAGATCACCCTTGATTTCTCAGTTGTAAATAATGCTGATACGTGTATTCAGGTGGTGACTGCACAGCGTTTTAAAGTAGAGGTAGCAGCTAGTGAAGAAGCAACCTTCAGTGCACTTTTCCAAAATCGTGTGGTTGAGCTCAATTTAACTCCAGCAGCACCAGGTGAGACTCCAGAAGACTTCGAACTCTTCATTAAAGGATGAAAACTGCCTTAAGGCAGTTTTCATCCGTTCGCGGTGAGAGCCGCGATGTCCAATCTGAGCGTAGCGAAGCAGGACAAGGCGGGGCTCAGTGTCAAACGAAGGCACTCTTGCCCAGAGGAAGTTCTCCTCACAAAATTTACTTACAGCAAAAATCATCAAATATTGCTATTTGATGTGACTTGGTCTGTTACAATATTCCTCATATGTATGACAAGCAATCCAGAATTGTGTTGATTATTTTAGCTGTAGTTGTTTTGGGTTGTGTCTTGTATACCTGGCATGTAGTACATAATAAAAATGGAGAGACTATTGTCTTAACCCCACAAGAAGACTTTCTGCTTGCCTCTGGTGCGGCATACACTACACTTGATGGTTCGCCGGTAGATATAAAAAGTTATTTTAATAACACCTTGGTGGTCAGTACCTGGGCAAGTTGGTGTCCTGCGTGCGGTAATCATTTGAAGGCTCTTCAAAAGTTGGGGGAGCAACATCAAGAAGATGATGTTGTGGTTTTAGCAATCAACCGAAAAGAAGACCCAAAGCTTGTCAAAAATTATTTGAAAACCCTCCCGTCTTTCAATCACCTAGTAATGCTTATTGACACCACTGACGGCTTTTTTGCAGCTACAGGTGGTCAGACTGCACCAGAAACTATTTTCTTTAACCACAATGGGGAAGTGGTAGTACATACGAGAGGAGTCATGACGCAAGTCGAACTCAACAATCATTTGCAAACAGCCTTACAGCAGTAAACGTCCATACCGCGTAACTTTACAAAAGCAAAATAAGTAGTATAGTATAGATGGTTAGTTCTTTCTGCAGAACTGGCTTTTTTGTTCCACCAGAAACATATTCGCCACTGTACTCGTCATACAGTGGGGTGGAAGTAACAAAAAGTGCCTATGTTCCGCGCTATCGGGGTTCTTATCGTTTTATGGGGGTTAAGTCTTCACTTTGGGTCTACCATGAAGGCGTTTGACCGAGCAGCGACAGCCAGTTTCAATACCATTGAGACCGCAGCTATCCTGACTGAGTATCGGTTACAAACCATTGAGCAATAAGAACAAAAGCTGGACATATGTCCGGCTTTTTTGCTGTCATAATAATGCTACAATAGTGCCATGTTATCGAGTCGCATCGTTGAGTACGTCTTCTTTTTTGGCTTTATGGCTGTGGTGGGCTATTTGGTGTGGCTGATGTTTACACCATTTATCTCGGCGTTGGCACTGTCCGCTATTATCGTTACCATCTGCTATCCACTCCACGAGTATGTAAAAGCCCGCATGCCGCGCTATCCAACACTCGCCGCCCTCGGGACAACAGCCGTAGTGTTGCTGATAGTTATTTTGCCGGTGTTTTGGCTTACATCACTGCTGGTGAGCGAAGCGGTATCTATTTACCAAGTCGCTGAGCGGGGTGAGATCACGGTGGTCTCCAGTGCAGAAGAGTTTGCAGACTATTTGGAAAGGTTTATACCTGGAGTGGAGCTTAGTGTGACGGATTATCTACAACAGGCGGCAGAGTGGTTCGCCTCACGCATTGGAGCGGTGTTTGCGGGCACCGCCAGTACTATTTTTCATTTTTCATAGCCATTATTGGCTCGTTCTACTTTTTCGTGATGGACGAGAATTTACGAAATTGCTCATTAAAATCAGTCCATTACCAGACGATGAAGACACTTTGATACTAAAGCGGATGGCAACCGCAGTCCGATCAGTTGCCACAGGTACCGTTATGGTTGCCTTAATTCAGGGTGCACTAACCGCGGTGGGACTTTCGATTGCTGGGTTCGAACGAGCGATTTTGTTTGGCGTGATCGCTGCCTTTGGGGCACTTATTCCAGGCATTGGCACCACCATTGTCTTCTTACCGGTGATTATCTATCTCATCATAATTGGTTCCTATGGCTGGGCAGTATTTTTGGTAGTGTGGGCAGCAACAGCAGTTGGGCTGATAGATAACTTGCTCGGTCCGTATTTGATAAGTCGGGGCAATGCCCATCCATTCTTAATACTGCTATCAGTATTGGGTGGGGTGGGTTGTTTGGACCGATTGGGTTTATTGTTGGTCCGGTAATTGTTAGTTTGTTCATTGTATTGCTTGAGCTGTACTCTCAACACATCGCCACAGAATAGTATGATTGACCGCCGTCACATTGAGAAAATATTACGCATTAACGGGTTGTCACCGATAGCAGAAGATGAGGAAATTCGGTCTGTTCTCATTTCCGCCAAGTGGCATAAAGACGATGTAGAGACAGCCTTAACTGTTTTACGTGAAAACACCACCACCGGACAAGCACATGTTGATGTCCTTCACAACGTATTTAATTCCGATGCCCGTCTCTCACCCGAAGCCATTCAGTCTCTGTTAGGTATTGATGTTGAGCTAACCTCTGATCAAGTGGCTGCTTTACATGGTGGAAAGCGCACTGTTTCTTTGGCAAGTACTCAGCATTATTTTGTATGCCACGGTATTGGCATTTGGTTCTATTATATTAGTGATGTACATTCAAAATGTGGAATCTTCCACCCGGCAGTTTAATTAAGAAACATTCGTAGCATGCAGTCTCGGTCGCGCCAGGTCTATATCTCATTTGCCCTCATTTTTGGTTTGTTGTGTGTATACGTAACACTCGTCACTTTTTCAGGTCTGACGCGACCGGTTATTCAATACGCTGCAGCCGGTAATATTTTTACCCGAGTAGTTAAGAGTGAAACAGGCACCCCAGCAATCTTGTTTATTGGTGATATATTGCTCGCACGCGACGTAGAGCGAAAGATGTTAGAGCACGGAGTTAGTCATCCGTTTTTGGGAGTCAATTCACTTTTTAAAGAAGCGGCTGTCGTAGCAAATTTCGAAGCCAGTGTTCCAAACGCTCATCTACCAACACCAGATTTATCTACTGTGTTCTCGGTCGATAGTGAGCTACTAGACGGATTAGCGGGTAGTGGGGTTACCCATCTGTCACTAGCCAATAATCACAGCTTTGACTATGGTACAGTTGGATTTAATTCGACCAGTCAAGTCCTAGAGCGGCGGGGATTCGATGTCTTTGGTCACCCCCAACAAAATGCTACCACTACCTCTGTTTCATACATTTCGCTCGCTGGTACCACCATCGCTTTGATTGCTTTAAATGATATTGTCCCAGGTGGTGTATCGCATGACTGGCGTGCAGTTTTAACAGAAGCGAGTGCCCACTCTGACCGACAGATAGTATTCATCCATTGGGGAGAGGAGTATCAGACAACTCACAGCAAGCGCCAAGAAGAGTTAGCGTATGAATTTGTTGCTGCTGGCGTAGATGCCATTATTGGACACCATCCACACGTAGTGCAAGACATTGGTTTTATACATGACGTCCCGGTCTTTTATTCATTAGGAAACTTTATCTTCGATCAGTACTTTAGCGAAAGTGTGCAGGAAGGGTTAGTGGTACGTCTTGACGCCAATAATGCGGAGCTTGGTTTTTCTCTAATACCTGTTTCTAGTCTCGCTAGCCGCGCGCAACCGCATCCTATGGGAGAAGCAGACCGAAGTAGATTCCTTAGTGAACTTGCCAAACAAAGTGATCAGACACTTTTTAGTGACATTTCCACCGGATTTATTGCCTGGAAGTCTACCAAGCAGCAGTTTGCAATTTCACCACGAATACGCTAGTATGTCGAGACTTTTTAGTTAGATACGAACGCTATGATTAACAAATTTGAAGCAATTGGTGTCGGAGTGAGTGTAGCGGCAATGGCGCTAGCCCTCTTTTTAATGCGGGTAGATACTACAACTGATAGTCAATCAATAGTGTCTGATGCAAATAATCGTGGTGAAGCAGTTGTCGTGGCTGACAGCCAATGATCAACAAGCAGCACTTCTCTCAGCCTTTACAGATGCTTCAAATGGACGGTGGCATTACCAAGCTGGTGGTTGACGATGTTGTACTCGGAATCGGTAATGAAGTGAAACTGGAGATACCGTGACTGTTCACTATGTTGGAACGCTCCAAAATGGTCAGGAAGTTTGATAATAGCCGCAAGCGTGGCGCACCATTTACCTTTACAGTCGGTGAGGGCAAGGTAATTGCTGGTTGGGAAGAGGGAGTCATTGGTATGAAAGTAGGCGGTCAGCGTATTTAGTCATTCCAAGTGATATGGCGTATGGAGACGCCCGGATTCAGTCCCAATCCTGGTGGCGCCACTCTGGTCTTGCTATTGAACTCATCGCTATTAAGTAGTAACACTACCATATATAGCAGTGTTACATTTTTCTACTAAAGCGAACACTAGTACGATATATCGTACTAATCTTTCATGAGTGCAAAACCAATTACATTTGAGGTCATAAAGCAGCAGTCAGGCTCCATGGGTCGGGCTGGTGTTATACACACCCCGCATGGAGACATCGAAACTCCCCGCTTTTGTCTGTGTGGGTACTAAAGGTACAGGTAAAGAGTCTTAAGCCAGAAGATATAACAGAGATCGTTGGTGCTCAGGTAGCATTAGCCAATACCTACCACTTATTTCTGCAGCCTGGAGACGATGTGGTCAAAGAAGCTGGCGGGCTCCATGCTTTTTCAAACTGGAACATGCCCACGATGACTGATAGTGGTGGCTTCCAGGTTTTTAGTCTTGGTGCAGCGTTTGGCAAGGGTGTCACCAAGTTTGCAAAGGGTGAGAGCACCGATGAAAATGCCGGACTCAATGTTTACAGCAGGAGATTAGCTACACGACGGCAAAATTGTGTGTCATAGACGAAGGGCGTCACCTTTACCTCCCATATCGATGGTTCTATGCACCGCTTTACCCAGAACGCTCAATAGATATCCAACACAACTTAGGCGCCGACATTATCATTGCTTTTGATGAGTGCACCAGTCAACCCTTTGAGCGTGAGTATCAGGAAGAAGCTATGCACCGTACTCACCGTTGGGCCAAAAGCGTTCCATCTTGGCGCACAAGCAAAACATGAAGCGCTAAAAACCGGGTCTTTATGGTGTTGTGCAAGGTGGTCGGCACCTGGATTTTGCGGCAAGAAAGCGCCAAAACGCTCGCCGCCATGGACTTCGATGGCTTTGGCATTGGGGGCAGCTTTAGTAAAGAAGATTTAGGTGAGTCCCTAAAGGTAGTTAATAAGATTTTGCCGGCAGATAAACCACGCCATCTTCTCGGTATTGGTGAACCAGACGACATCACTCAGGGTGTAGCGATGGGTTGCGATACCTTTGTTGGCAACACCAACTCGGATTGCCCGCACCGGTACTATTTACACCCATACCAATGAAGGTATTAAAAAAACTAATCTCCTCCAATCTGCAAAAGTACATCAGGGACTTCTCACCCCTTGATGAGGGTTGTGACTGTCAGGTCTGCCAGCAGTATAGTAAGGCGTACGTAGCACATCTTTTTCGGGCAAAGGAAATGCTTGGTCCGCACCTCGCGAGCCTCCGCAATCTCTACACTATCGTCAATTTCACTAAGTGTTTACGTGAGGAGATGCCAATGCATAATGTAGGAAACATGAGTAATATTGCATTTATTGATGGTCAAAATTTACATTTAGGTACATATGGAATTGACGGCTACGGGTGGAAAGTGGATCTAAATAAATTTAGGGGATTTATCTGAAAGAAAAATACAATGTAACTGATGCTTACTATTTTCTCGGATTCGTTACTGAGGAAGAACAAGATTTATATACATCAATTCAGAAAGCAGGCTACATATTGGAGTTTAGAGAACATTCAGCTACATTGAAAGGTAAGAAAAAGGAAATGTTGATTGTGACATTGTTTTTTCCATGATGCGAAGCTTGATTGAAGAAGATAGTGATTTCAACCAAATAATTTTGGTATCAGGTGATGGTGACTACAAAAAGCTGTAGATTATTTAGTAAAAAAAGAGAGATTTAAGAAAATTCTTTTTTTCCCAAATACACAGTTTCGTTCATCCTTGTACAATAGTTTAGGTGGAGAATTTATGGATTTTTTGGATAGAGAAGACATTAGAAGTCTAATTGAATACAAAAAATAAAAAAGCCCCTAGGGCACAAACACCTGTCGGGTCTTTTTTGTATTGATTTAATCTGAGTATACTCTAGACAAACTAAAAAATCAAGGTTATCCACAGTTATGACATTTAAACTTTCAACCGAAAAAACCCCGGCCGGAGATCAGCCGCAAGCAATTGAAAAGCTGGTGGCAGGCATACAATCTGGTACCCGTGACCAGACGCTTTTGGGTGTGACTGGCTCAGGTAAGACCTTTACCGCCGCCAATGTCATTCAGGAAATACAAAAGCCCACACTCGTGATTGCTCATAATAAAACCCTCGCGGCGCAACTAGCACAAGAGTATCGAGACTTCTTTCCTGATAACGCCGTGCACTACTTTGTCTCTTACTACGACTACTACCAACCGGAGGCGTATATGCCAACCTCTGACACCTATATTGAAAAAGAAGCGCAGATTAACGAAGAAATTGACCGCTTACGACACGCTTCTACCCAAGCCTTGCTTACTCGTGAAGACGTCATCATCGTAGCTTCAGTGTCTTGTATTTATGGTTTGGGTTCACCAGCTGAGTACGAGAAAAAGCATTTGCGCATTGAAAAAGGTTTTAGTACGACCCGTACCGACATGCTCCGCACTTTGGTTGGTATGTACTTCGAACGCACTAATGCTGATCTGACTCCCGGACATTTCCGAGCAGTAGGAAACACGGTTGAAATCATGCCCACCAACGAACGAGTGATTTATCGTCTGAATTTCACTGGTACCACCGTAGACACTATTACAAAAATAGACGCTGTCTCACGCTCCATTATTGAAGAACCAGCCGTTTTTTATTTATTTCCCGCCAAACACTTTGTTACGCCAGAGCAAGAGCGTAAAGTAGCTATGGCAGACATTAAGGCAGAGCTGGATGAGCAGCTTAAGCAGTTTAAAAAAGACGGCAAGATACTAGAAGCTGAGCGCCTCAAACGTCGCACTGAGCATGATTTGGCGCTGATGCGAGAAGTTGGCTACTGCAATGGTATTGAAAACTACTCACGGCACTTTGATCGGCGTAAGCCCGGTGAAGCGCCATATACCTTGCTCTCATATTTCCCGCACACAGAAGCAGGGGAGCCGGACTTCCTAACCATCATCGATGAGTCTCACGTCACCATTCCACAACTAAACGGTATGTATGCTGGAGACCGGTCTCGGAAAGATACCTTGGTAGAGCACGGCTTTCGCTTGCCGAGTGCCGTAGACAACCGCCCACTTAAATATGACGAGTTCCGCGAGCGAACCGGGCAAACCATCTATACTTCAGCTACCCCCGGTAAATGGGAGCAAAATTATAGTGAAGAACAGCAAGTACCGATGATTGAACAGATTATCCGTCCAACTGGTTTGGTAGACCCCGAAATTGACTTGCGCCCGATAGTGGAGAAAGGTGAGTATCCTGGGCAGATACGGGACTTTATTGATGAAGCAGTGACTGTCATTAAAAGTGGCGCACGAGTGTTGGTAACAACCCTCACTAAAAAAATGGCAGAAGACCTCACGGACTTCCTGGAAGAACGTGATATTAAGACAAAATACATTCACAGTGATGTTGACACGATTGAACGGATTGAAATTCTGACTGAGTTTAGAAAGGGTGATTTTGACTGCCTGGTAGGAGTGAACCTGCTGCGCGAAGGACTGGACCTACCCGAGGTAGAGTTGGTCGCCATTTTAGATGCAGACAAAGAGGGCTTCTTGCGTAGTGAAACCGCTCTCATTCAAACCATTGGTCGCGCCGCCCGCAACGTAAATGGACGAGTGGTGCTTTACGCTGACGAAGTCACCGGGGCGCTTGAGCGGGCAATCACTGAAACAAAACGCCGCCGTGAGCTCCAGCTCGCGCATAACAAGGAGTATGGTATTACGCCACAAACTATTAAAAAAGAGATTAAATCCATCGCTGACCAGTTGCGTACCGAGCATGATGAGACAGTTGACACGTTACTACGGGTGGATGTAGAACTATATAAAAAAAATCCAAAGAAAGTCTTGAAGGAAAAACGTCGGCAGATGGAAGAAGCTGTAGCGGTACTTGATTTTGAAACTGCCGCCATCATCCGCGATGAGATACGTTATCTAGAAGCGTTATAGAAAAGTTTATCTACAGCACTTAGTTTTTGAGACTATATAAGCGGGTATACTTAGGTAAATGCCTGCCAAGAAGACAGCCGCTTCTCAGCGTGGGGAAAAGAAAAGTACAACTAAGAGCAGCCCAAAGAAGGCGGCGGCTGTTTTGAAGACTGTCAAAAAGACTTCCTCCAAAGGAACACCAGCTAAAAAATCAGGTGCAAAAAAGAAGATTCACAAAAGAAGTGTTAAAAAGCGCTCAGCAAAAAAATCTAGTAGTTTTAAAGCGACCACCCCAACAAATGTACTGGCGACGCTTAATCAAGAACTAAACAAAACCCCTAAAAAAGTAACTGAAGAGCCAAAAGCAGCCTTACGCAGACAACTCTCCTTGGCAGTATTATCCCCGTATCGTTTCCCGCTGACCGTTGAGCAAATTGCCACAGGATCTGCTCGAGTCGTAGGTATGGGATTTGTCGTGATGGGAGTGTTTATGACCTTACTGGCAGCTACCAGCTTTACCAGTTCACTGGCTACCCGGGTTGAAACGGCTTCACAATTAGCGACTGTGTATGATGCCAATGAGCTCGTAAGTGATTCAGAGGTTACGTACACCGCCATCACAAAACCAGAAGCAGGAGCAACTGGTTTTGTTGTTAAAAAAACTTCCGATTCCACCGTACTGACCATGCAGCAAATGGGAGCGTCAGCGATACGTTTTGAAGCAGTTGATGCGCGTGGCGACGTATTTGTTCTTGGTGGGGAGGAAAAGCAACCAGGTACTTGGCAGGTAAGCTTACCACCAACAGCCAGCGGCACAGAAGAGTATGTTGTCTCAGCTCGAGTTTCACTTGGTTCGTATGAGTATGTATCACAACGTAAGAATCTTACTTTAGCAGTGACCCCGGAAGTAGCTACGGCGGCAGCTCCAAGCACCACAACAGATGCTGGTCTACCATACCGGCAACTTCTAATTCAAAGAGAGCATGATCCATTAGATGATACTGATGATGATGGCTTGGTAGATTTTGACGAAGTGCATTTTTATGGCTTTTCTACTTCTACTCCTGACAGTGATGACGATGGAGTATCTGACAAAGATGAATTAGCACAAAACGCCACATCATCCAGGTCCTACGGTATAAGTTTATCTTCATTGCTACAGGTAACTGGAGTAGCAAAAGCCACCGGTAACGCGGTGATTTTCTCAGGTACGGCACCGGCAAAGTCACAGGTTGTACTGGCTATTCCGAGCGCTGGAGTTTCGTACTTGGCGCGAGTAGATACCAAAGGTATTTGGCGGTTCGAAGCACCAGAGTTACCTGATGGTGAGCATTATGCTTTTTTGAGTTTTAGTGACGCTGATGGTGCCGCATTAGTGAGTAGTAAGTCATTCTTTTTTGCTAAAGACACTATACGTACCCACCATCATACCCACGGCAAAGAAATCACCCGCTTACGCTCGCAAATGGCAATGCTAGAGGTTTCGACACTAACTGATATCAAACTTGTGTTTGGAGCCATATCACTGATTGCAGTCGGGTTACTCTTACTTTTGCTATTCTTGTATGCCCGTAAATCAGATGATACCTCAGGTGAAGTAGCTTGAGTCCACGTCTTTTGCTATACTCGCACTACTATTAACTTGGTTTCGGCTCCATCCGGAACCGTTTGTACGTGTATGGCTAAGAAACAAACAAAAACTAGTTGGGAAGATCCAAATGATGAGAAGATCATTGTTCGTGGTGCACGGACGCACAATCTTAAAAATATAGACGTAGAGATGCCACGCCGGCGCATGATAGCAATTACTGGTCCATCGGGTTCCGGGAAGTCATCATTGGCGTTTGACACTATCTTCGCAGAAGGACAACGCCGTTATATTGAGTCGTTGTCAGCTTATGCCCGTCAGTTTCTCAATAAAATGCAAAAGCCTGACGTTGATGAAATCAGCGGTCTTTCGCCAGCCATTTCTATTGACCAGAAGTCAGCTAGTCGCAACCCTCGTTCTACGGTTGCCACCATTACTGAAATTTATGACTACCTGCGTATTTTGTACGCTCGTGTTGGGCAACCATACTGCCTTGACGTTGATGTGCCAATCGAGCGTCTCTCTCAAGATGAGATTCTCGGTATTGTTTTAAAGTCCATCGAAGAAAAAGAAGTGAAAAATGCAAAAAATGAACAGGTTATGGGTATTGACCTTAAAAAGGGTCGAGTAGCTATCTTCGCTCCATTGATTGTCGGACGTAAAGGGGAGTACTATCAACTTTTATATGATTTGCTGAATAAAGGTGTTGAGACCGTAAAAATAGACGGTGAAATAAAGCAGCTACGAGAGAAAATCGTTTTATCAAAAACCAAGCGACATGATATAGATGTCCTCATTGACGAAATTTATGTCAGTGAGTTTACCGATGACCCTAAAGGCTCAAAAGAGCGTTTGTCTGAAGCGGTGGAATTGGCACTGCACGAGGCGGATGGTTTGGTAAA
Organism: Minisyncoccota bacterium; assembly: GCA_041389005.1. Classification (GTDB taxonomy): domain Bacteria; phylum Patescibacteriota; class Minisyncoccia; order Phycocordibacterales; family UBA918; genus OLB19. Next base: position 106,839 of record JAWKSR010000001.1, read on the forward strand.
AATCGTCCGTCCCGATAGGAGCGAACGGACACTATCAGCCAAGTTTATCTGTCCAGTCGATGGTTCATCATTTCCTGAGGTAGAACCACGGCTATTCTCTTTCAACTCCCCGTACGGCGCCTGTCCGGAGTGTAATGGACTGGGAGTAGTGGGAATTTTTCAAGATGAAGCGTGCCCAGTCTGTAAGGGCTCGCGCTTACGCCCCGAAGCACTTCGTGTCTACCTGGGTGGTAGTGGTAAGGAACTCGGCAAGAATATCGTTGATTTCACTAGTATGACCGTAGATGAAGCCGCTTCTTTTGTCGCTTCACTAAAACTAAGTAAACAACAACAAGACATTGCCTGGCCCGCCTTACGTGAAATTATTGAGCGGCTGGAATTCATGAAAAATGTTGGGATTGAGTATCTTACGCTTGACCGTCGCGCGAACACGCTTTCTGGCGGGGAAGCCCAGCGCATCCGCTTAGCCTCACAACTGGGGTCTGGTCTGGTGGGAGCACTTTATGTGCTTGATGAACCAACTATTGGACTACATCAACGTGACAACGACCGTCTTATTAAAACTTTGACTGAGCTTCGTGATCTTGGCAATACCATTGTGGTAGTTGAGCATGATGAAGATACTATTTATGCGGCTGACTATATCGTTGATATTGGTCCGGGTGCTGGCGTGCACGGCGGGGAGGTGGTAGTGGCTGATTATTTACCTAAGTTGTTGGATGCTAGTAAAAATACTTCCACTTCTTCCACCTTGGCGTATTTACGCGGAGAAAAGAAAATTGCCATTCCGGAGCGTAGGACGAGTGAAAAGGGCTCTATTAAAATTCGCGGTGGAAAAGCGTTTAATATAAAAAATCTCAATGTGGATGTGCCACTGGGGAAACTCATTACTGTCACTGGTGTGTCTGGGTCCGGAAAATCCACGTTTATGTATGAAATTCTCCACCGCAATTTACGCTCACGACTAGATAAAAAACACCGCACTCCAGAGACCTATAACGCTAAGACTTTCACTGGTACCGAGTATCTAGGACGCTCCATTCTTATTGACCAGTCACCAATTGGGCGAACTCCACGTTCCAATCCAGCTACCTATACTGGCGCTTTCACGCATATTCGTGACTTGTTTGCTGCTACGAGTGAAGCTCGGGCTCGAGGTTGGAAGCCGGGGCGCTTTTCATTCAATGTTAAAGGCGGTCGCTGTGAAGCGTGTCAGGGTAATGGAATGATTGCTGTTGAGATGCATTTTCTGCCAACGGTGTTTGTAACTTGTGATGTGTGCGATGGTAAGCGATTTACCAAAGAAACACTTGAAGTTGCCTACAAAGGCAAAAACATCCACCAAATCCTCCATATGACCATAGAAGAAGCAACTGAGTTTTTCAAAGACATTCCGGCTATTTATGAACGTCTGAAAACGTTACTTGATGTAGGACTCGGCTACTTAGAACTTGGACAGAGCGCCACCACACTTTCTGGTGGGGAAGCCCAACGGGTCAAGATAGCTTCAGAACTGTATCGTCCCCATACGCAGAAAAGTATTTACTTACTTGATGAACCAACCATTGGTCTCCATTACGATGTTGTGAAGAAGTTGATTGAGATACTGCAGGAGCTAGTAAATCGCGGTAATACGGTAATGGTGATTGAGCATAATCTTGATCTTATAAAGTGCGCAGACTACATTCTCGACATTGGTCCTGAAGGCGGGGCTCAAGGGGGACTACTCGTTGCAAAGGGCACCCCTGAAGAAGTGGCACAAGTTGACAAATCATTCACTGGTCAGTATCTCAAAAAAATGTTGAAAAAATAGATTGTACGTCACGTTCTTCCGTTCTAAAGTATAACTTCAGAGGTTCTCCAACGAAAGGTGCTGAGATGACTGCTGAAGAGCAACACTCCATTACAAACATCGTCAATAACTTCATTGACACCATAACATCTCCGGTCTACATGTCACCGGCTGACAAACGGGCTCATTTGGTGCAGTGCGCTCTGGCGTGTGGACAGACCACGAGTTGGGTCTTGCAATATGCCAAGGAATTGGTGGTACGCGGTCACCGATGTGCTTGGCAAAAAAAGGCGGTGCATTAGTTTGCACCGTCTTAGACTTTTTCATACACTGCTAGGGTGATTAAAAGTGATTTACAAAAGAAAAAAATCCCAGACGCTTCCGGCGTTTATTTTTTCTTAGGAGCGAAAAAGGAGATTTTGTATATCGGTAAAGCAACATCACTCAAGAACCGGGTACGGAGCTACTTTGCGCCTGACCTTAATGAAAAACGTTCTGAACTCATTGAAAAAATGGTTGGAGATGCCAAGTCAATTGATTGGACGGAAACTGATTCCGTACTTGAAGCGCTGATTCTGGAAACTAATCTCATCCGTACTCATAAGCCACGCTACAACACTATCGCCAAAGACGATAAAAGCTATAACCATCTTATTATTACCAATGAAGAACTCCCTCGTGTCCTGATTGTTCGCGGCAAAGACCTAACTGAGCAATACACATCAAAAGAGATAAAGTACCACTTTGGACCGTTCCCAAGTGGAGCATTATTTAAAGAGGCATTAAAAATTATCCGCAAGCTATTTAAATTTTATGACACCAAACATGCAGTGACACATAAGGTAAGTAAAATGGAGCGTGGCAAAATAGATTTCAATCGACAAATTGGCTTATATCCGAACACAGAAGACAAAAAAACCTATCAACAAGCCATCCGACACATTCGTTTGTTTTTTGAGGGAAACAAACAGCAAATCATCAAAGAACTAGAAAAAGAAATGCACGCGCAAGCGAAGCGAGAAGCTTTTGAAGAGGCTGAACGCACTAAACGTAAGATCTTTGCACTGCAGCATATTCAAGATGTTTCACTCATTAAAGACGATGTACGTGTCTACCGAGATGAGCAGAATATTCGTATTGAAGCCTACGACATCGCTCACTTAGGAGGGAAAGATATGGTCGGGGTCATGACAGTCTTAGAAGGACTTCAACCGCAGACCAGTGAGTATCGAAAATTTAAGATTATGAGTGTGAATGGCAGTAACGACCCGGCTGCCCTCAAAGAGGTGCTCGAACGGAGATTTACTCATACCGAATGGGCGTTACCACAGCTCGTTGTGGTAGACGGAAGTACAGCACAAAAAAATGTGGCGGAGCTAGTGATCAAAAAAGCTGGACTTGTTATACCGGTGGTGGGCGTGGTCAAAGACGCAAAGCATAAACCACAGCGTGTTATTGGTGCAAAAAAACTCACAACTGCATACCAAGATCACATTTTACTTGCCAACGCCGAAGCCCATCGCTTCGCTATTACCTACCACCGGCAAAAAAGAAACAAACGCAACGTTCAGTAAACTTCCTTGGTTACAGAAGACATGAGTACAATGAAGCAGCCGAAGATTGGTTTTATTGGTCAAGGTTGGATTGGAAAGCACTATGCAGACGATTTTGAGAAACGTGGTTATCAAATAGTACGGTATGCACTTGAGCCGGAATATCTTGATAACAAACAACTCATAGCAACCTGCGACATTGTTTTTATTGCCGTTCCTACCCCAACCACGATAAAAGGGTTTGTGGATGCCCATGTACGAGACGCATTACAATCTGTCGGTCAGGGTAAAATCGCTGTTATAAAATCAACCTTAGCAGTTGGCACAACAAAAGCTTTACAGACAGATTACCCAGACATTACCATTCTTCATAGTCCAGAATTTTTACGTGAACGTACAGCCGCTTATGATGCCGCCTATCCAAACAGGAATCTCCTCGGCATTCCGATTGATAATCCAGACACGCTTGCCAAAGCGAAACAAGTTTTAGAAATCCTTCCTGAGGCTCCCTATGCAAAAATCATGGATTCCAATGATGCCGAGTTAGTGAAGTACGCTGGGAACTGCTTTTTGTATCTGAAAGTGCTATACATGAACGCTCTCTTCAATGTGGTAGAAAATACTGGTGCAACGTGGGAGACAGTTCGTGAAGCATTGGTGCATGATCCGCGTATTGGTGCCAGTCACACTGAGCCAGTGCATACAAGTGGGCATGTAAATGACACAGGTCTTAAACAGCGTGGTGCCGGGGGGCATTGTTTTATCAAGGACTTTGAAGCGTTCAGGCACATGTATAACGAGCACGTCAAGGAAAAACGCGGACGGGATTTCCTATCAGCAGACTTCGTTGTATAACCAGTTCTTGCTCCGTACAAGCAGTAAAGATCTTGACCTGTTAGAGGTGTATTTGATTTATCGGACTGAAGCTCATGATATTATTAACCTATGAGTCAGTATCGCACTGCAGTAATGCGAGGTGGACCAAGTGATGAACACTTAGTATCTATGCAAACCGGCAGGTCTGTTATTGATGCTCTTTTGGATACTCAGTTTCAACCGATTGACATCACCATCTCACGACAAGGTGAGTGGCTGGTAGACGGTTTTGTGCGCACGCCAGAAGCAGCTCTGAGTGCAATAGACGTAGTGTTTATTGCTCTTCATGGGTCATATGGTGAAGATGGTACCGTACAACGCTTGCTTGATAGATTAGGAGTGCCCTATACCGGTAGTGGCGCTTTTGCCTCAAACCGTGCGATGAATAAAGTGCTTACCAAAGAATTTCTTAAACCGCTTGGTATCAAAACACCGCGATATATGAAAGTCAGTAGAGATGTGACTGATGTCGCACGATTGGTGGATTCAATTTCGGGATTGTTTGGCGATCGCTATGTCGTCAAACCTGTAGATGGTGGATCATCGATTGCAACCACGATGGTCAAGGGTAATGCGGAGCTTTTACATACTATCCAGCATATGCTCCAGGAGCGTCCAGCAGTGCTCGTAGAAGAACAAATCATTGGTAAAGAAGCAACCGTAGGTGTGATAGATACTTTGCGTGGTCAATCTCACTACCACTTGCCTGCAGTTGAGATAGTGCCCCCAAGCGAAGCAGCCTTCTTTGATTATGAAAATAAATATAACGGGCAAACAGAGGAAATCTGTCCCGGACGTTTTTCAATAGAAGAAAAAAGGGAATTGGGTGACATAGCGCGTACCGTACATGCCGCTATGGAGTTGTCGCAGTACTCACGCTCTGATTTTATGATTGCTCCGACAGGTATATTTTTCCTTGAGGTTAACACACTGCCCGGATTGACGCCGCAATCACTGTTTCCCAAGGCTCTTGATGCAGTTGGGATGTCGTATAGGGACTTCCTGTTGCATTTATTATCAAATGCGTTGGAAAGACGTTCGAAGCGCCTGGGTGCATTGTCAGTTTAGCCACAGGGTTACCAACGTCTTCTACTTTCTAGTGTTAAAATAAACACATGAAACACGAGAAAGCTCTTTTAGTACTTACTGCGTATGTAATAGGTTTTATTACCGCCTACATAGCTTTTGGATTGACTATAACCGGACCAAAAGAAGCAGTGTATGTTACTACCACTCATTCCAAAGAGATAAAGCAGCATGAAGGCGCTACAACAGACGGTGTGGGGGTAGTAGAGACATCAGAAGGGCTGTTTGCGCTACTGGGTGCGCAGGAACGGGTCTTGAGTGCCCAAGCAATTTCGTTTGGTGCAGGAGCGGGTTATCACTATGATGTATTTGTCGCCATGGCATCTCCGGATGGAAAGTATATCTATTATTGCGCCCAAGAAGATCGTACAAGCGACTCCTGTGTTGGTTATCTGTATGATGTGTTAGAAGACAAAACACGTCAGGTTCATAACGAGAACAACGACCCAGTTTTACTACAGTCAACTGCTAAAAAAGTTTCGTGGCAAGATGGACAGTTGTACTTACCTATGTATCGTTCGTATGACATTATGCGTCCGTGGAAAGTGATACCGTACTAGTGCATTGACTAGCGGGGCGAAAATAAGTAAGATATTGCGCACTTGTTGAATGTGTAACATTCAATGGGCCAATAGCTCAGTTGGCTAGAGCGCCTCATTTGCACTGAGGAGGCCGGGGTTCGAGTCCTCTCTGGTCCACACAACGAAAAAGACTTACCTTCTGGTAAGTCTTTTTCGTTGCTCTGAATCCAGATTAAGGACGAGAAAGACGAGCGATATGAGGAGCGCCACTTCTAGCGCGGCGAAACAGCGAGTCCGGGCAGGAAACTCTTATGAGCGTCAGCAAATTAGAGTTTGACGCCGAGTCTTCTCTACTTTCATCATAAAACGAAAAAGAAAACAAGAAAGAATGTGTACTATACTATTCTTAATGCCCGACTTACACTCGACTGTTAACTCAATGGGGAAGACGGTGACACAGATTATTCACTTTTCAAATGGAAATAAACGAACCTTTAGTGGAATTTTGACTGATTCGATAAAACAAGGCGAGTTTACCAAGATGATGCTTGTTGATGGGCGTATGTTGATGGTCAACACAGCAAACGTGGATTGCATTGAGGTGTTTAATGAAAGAATCGACCAAAAAATGCAGCCATAAAACTTGCATTTATCCACTTTGCATTTGGGGAGTTTATGGTAATCTGGGGGCGCAAATGGGTGTTAGCTCATTTGGCTGCTAATTTTAGGCAATTCAGAGTCTTAGACCAGAACTGAGTCTAAATCTTTAATTGCCTCGAATTATCAGCTTCTGCTACAACCTCGTTTGCATGTTGTATATGTTTTCGTTTGTAGAAACAGCTCATGCGGCAGAAGGAATATCAGTAAAACTGGCACCGTACGTGTTGGGTGAGGTTGCTGGTGTACCGATAACCGCTACGTTAATCACTTCGTGGGTAACGATGATATTACTTGTGACCTTAGCCTTTTTTGTGACTAAAAACGTGCGTCTCATACCAGGAAAACTGCAAAGCTTTTTTGAGCTTTTGGTCGATGGAGTTGTTAGCTATATGACAACGGTGCTGGAAGACAGAAAACTGGCTATCAAATACTTTCCAATTGTGATGACTATTTTCCTGTTTATCCTAACTATGAATTGGCTAGGGCTATTTCCAGGTGTTACCTCCATTGGATTTTTTGATGACCATCACCACTTGGTGCCGTTTTTGTATCCACCGGCTACTGATCTCAATATCACTATTGCCTTTGCCATCATATCGTTTGTAGTGATTGAATTTGCCGGCATTGCCGCTCTTGGGGTCTGGCGCTACGCTGGAAAGTTCATAAACCTTTCATTCCTCCGAAAGTTTAACTTCAATAACGTTCTGAATTTCTTTATTGGAATTATCGAACTCATTTCTGAACTAGCCCGACTTATTTCATTCTCATTTCGTCTGTTTGGGAACATATTTGCTGGTAAGACCTTACTCTTGGTGGTTATGGCACTAGCTACACCGTATATTTTGCCAGTGCCATTGCTGGCATATGAGGTGTTTGTTGGTTTTATTCAAGCCTTTGTCTTTGCAATTTTGACGTTATTCTTCATCAAAGTTGCCATTACGGAACCCCACTAGTACTAGTACCTGCCATTGAGTCCGCATTGGTATGTCGACTCAAAGTGTGTATTAGTCATCTAACAAATGTAATTTATGACTCCAGAAATGGAAATTGCTAAAGAACTAGCTACCATGAACGCAGACGCCCTTAAGGCTGTTGCTATGGGTATTGCTGCTGGTTTTGGTGTGCTTGGTCCGGGCATCGGTCTTGGTATCCTTGTCTCTAAGGCACTGGAAGCGATTGGCCGCAACCCAGAAGCATCAGGTAAGGTACAAGCCACCATGTTCATTGGTATTGCCTTCGTAGAGGCTTTGGCGATCTTCGCTTTGGTGGTAGCGTTTATCATCAAGTTCGCTTAGTGCACGTCAGCTGTACACCATCTACTGCGTTGCGACTACGGTTTTGTCAGTCACGGTAGGTTACTACCGCTTCCTCCAAAATCTTGTCGCGCCTTGTATCTGGTGCACCCTGACACGCCCTATAAATTTCTAAAGAAATTTACTATGGAACAACTTATTCATGCCTTCGGTATAGATGCCAAGCTGATTGTTATCCAAATTATTAACTTTGGGCTACTTTTAGCTGCATTGTCGTATCTTTTGTACAAGCCTCTACTTAAGGTTCTACAAGACCGTGAAGATACGATTGCGCAGGGTATAAAGGACGCTGAATCAGCTGCCAAGGCCAAGGCAAAGGCGGCTGACGAAAAAAAAGAAATCCTTACTGCCGCTCATAAAGAAGCAGGAGAGGTCGCTCTACGCGCGAAAGAAAGCGCAGAAGAGCAAGCCAATCAGATTGTTGCAACTGCCAACGACAAAGCAGGAGCAATCGTGACTGATGCTGAGAAGAAAGCCGGAGACATTCAGGCGCAAGCACGAGCTGACAGCGAGGCTGAAATTGCCAAGCTTGCTGTACTGGCGGCAGAAAAAGTACTTCGCGAAAAGACTTCTTAACCACGTATGAATCCCGTTAGAAGTTATGCAGTTACGGGTTTCAAGCAAACTAAACTAGAATTACTAGAACTGTTACAAGGTTACGTTATTACATTAATCTTTGGTTGCATCGCAACTGACTTCTAACGGGATGAAAGATCACTACATTAAAGCTGTTATTCAACTCTTGAAAGATGGGTTAGAGCCCAAGGCTGTATTTCGTGATCTGGTGCGCGTATTAGAGGCTCGGCATCATCAAAAGCTTTTACCTGCTATCTTAGCTGGTGTTGCTAAAGTGTATGCCAGTGCTCGTGGCTCTGACCAGCCAAAGGTTAAAGTGGCAAATGCTACGGTATCAAAAAAAGATATTACTGCTGCCCTTAAGCTTCTTAATGTAGAAAAGGACCCCATTATCATTGAAGACGATACACTTATTGGCGGTCTGACCGCTACCTACCAAGATAAAATGGTAGACACTTCGTATAAAACGGCATTAACAAGGTTGTATCGAAGTATTAAACATTAATCACCCACACCCTAATTATTCACTACCTATGAGTACTGTAATTATAGACAGAATCAAAAAAGAGATCGCTGATCTAGACACCACTGCTGAAGCTGAGGCAGTGGGAACCGTTATTACCGTGGGAGACGGTATTGCGGAGATTGAAGGACTTCGAGAAGCAGAAATGATGGAGATGGTTGCCTTCAATGACGCTGAAGGTAAAACGCTCGAAGAGACTATTGCCTCTGACGATGCACTCTATGGTTTGATTCTCAACCTCGAAGAAGATGTGGTAAAGGTGGTGATTTTGGGTGAGAGTAGTCGGGTGAAAGAGGGAATGACAGTGTTTCGGACTAAGAAACTACTTTCTATTCCTGTTGGTGAAGGTATCATCGGGCGCGTAGTCAATCCGCTTGGTGAAGCAATTGATGGCAAAGGCGCATTTGACACTGACAAAGACATACCAATCGAACGGGTCGCCTATGGTGTAATGGAGCGTTCTGGTGTAAATGAACCAATTCACACTGGAATCAAAGCTATTGACTCCATGATTCCAATTGGTCGGGGACAGCGTGAGCTTATCATCGGTGATCGCCAGACTGGTAAGACCACTGTTGCCATAGACACCATTATTAATCAAAAGTATGAACCGAAGGAAAGTCGCCCGCTTTGTATTTACGTTGCGATCGGACAAAAGCGTTCCAAAACTGCAAGCCTGGTCGCCAAGCTCGAAGAAGCGGGCGCTATGGAATACACCACAGTAGTGGCAACATCAGCCTCAGAAGCATCACCGATGCTTTTCTTGGCTCCGTTTGCTGGAGCGGCTATTGGTGAATACTTCATGCAGCAAAGTAAGGATGTGCTGGTGGTGTTTGATGACTTAAGTAAACACGCCAATGCTTACCGGCAGATGTCACTTCTTCTGCGCCGTCCGCCAGGGCGAGAGGCATACCCAGGAGATATTTTCTATCTCCACTCCAGGCTTTTGGAGCGCTCTGCGAAACTGTCTAAGGAGTTAGGAGGTGGTTCAATTACAGCTCTCCCAATCATTGAAACACAAGAAGGAGACGTGTCTGCATATATTCCTACCAACGTTATTTCTATTACTGATGGTCAAATTTTCCTCGAAACTGACTTGTTTAACAAAGGTATCCGACCAGCGCTGAATGTCGGTATCTCCGTTTCTCGCGTTGGTTCAGCCGCTCAGACTAAAGCCATGAAGAAAGTGTCAGGTAAAATTCGTCTGGAGTTGGCGCAGTTTCGTGAACTGGAAGCCTTTATGCAGTTTGCTAGTGATCTTGATGAAGACACTAAAGCACGTATCGAATCAGGGCGCACTTACGTTGAACTTCTTAAGCAAGGACAGAATGAACCAATGCCATTTTACAAACAAGTCGTGTCTATCTATGCTGCCAACGCCGGTATCTTTGCGGGCGCGGCTGTTGAAAGACGCGTGAGCTAGAAGAAAAGTGGCTTGGCTTTATCGAGCGTGATCGTAAAGATATTCTTGAGACGTTAGAAACCGGTCGTGAACTCACTGATGAAGTAGTTGAGAAACTCGATAAAGCGATTGCGGACTTCAAAAGTGCACAGTGAATACTACGGGAGGCAGTATAAGTAAACAACCGTGGCACTAAAACAGGTAAAAAACAAAATAATTTCCACGCAAAAGACTGGCAAAGTGACCAGTGCAATGGAATCTGTCTCAGCTGTAAAAATGCGTAAGAGCCAGGAGAAGGCACTACAGGGGCGTCCGTACGTCTTTGCCGCTATGCGCATCCTCGCGCGACTCACCAACTCATGGGATGGTATACATCACCCACTTACTCAATCAAGGAGTGGAGACCTGTCTGCGTCCGGAAACGGACAGGCAGGCAAGCGACTACTGGTGATTGTGACCAGTGATAAAGGTCTCGCAGGGAGCGTGAACAGTGCCGTACTCAAAAAGGCTGAAGAAGTGCTCAATACTGCTGATGTATCAACTTATGATGCTATCTGTGTCGGTCGAAAAGCGGTTGACTTTGCCCGGCACAATGACCTGGAAATTATTCATGAATACACTAACGTGTCAGATGATGTCTCGGTAGACGATGTGGCGGGTATGACTGAGGCGGCAGTAAAAGGTTTTGCTGAGGGTACATACAACCATGTGCGTGCTGTATCAAAACTTCCTTTCTACCTTTGAACAACTACCAACCAAACGTCAGGTACTCGCCCTAGACCTGGCTGAAATCCACTATGTGATGAAGGGCATCGCTCCCAAGACCGGTAAGTATGCAGATAATGAAGAGGCATCAGCTACTCACACACTTGATTATACCGTTGAACCATCGCCAGAGGCAGTACTTGATACGTTGATTCCACAGTTGGTGCAAGTTATGTTTTACCACGCACTTACTGAAAGCAAAGCCTGTGAGCATTCAGCCCGTATGGTGGCCATGAAAAATGCCACTGATAAGAGTAAAGAGGTGATTAAAGCACTGACAATCGAATATAACAAACCGTCAGGCGGCGATTACAGCCGAGGTATCGGAAATCACCGCTGGCGTAGAGGCAATGAAGTAACTCAGTGTACTGAGTTTTAAGTGGTTACTGACCATTTAAAACTCGGCGGTACCGAGTAGATTAAAACAAATAACAATAAATTATGAGCACAGAAACCAAAACTAAAACAACAGCGGGAACCATCACGCAGATCATTGATTCAGTAGTAGACGTTTTGTTCACTGCGGGTGTCGGCACTCCAAAATGCTTTAAAAGTGACTAAAGATGACGGCGACACACTGACGCTTGAAGTTGCACAACACGTAGGTCTTGACCGGGCGCGCTGTATTGCGATGGAAGACACTCAGGGACTAAAGCGTGGTATGAAGTGACTGACACTGGCGCTGCTATCTCAGTGCCAGTGGGTGAACAGTCCCTCGGACGTCTCTTTGCAGACGTTCTTGGTGACACCCTAGATGGTAAAGAAACCCCTCGGTACCGATAATACTCGTGCTATTCATCAAGAAGCACCAGCCTTTGTAGAACAGTCGACTAAAACTGAGGTTTTGAAACTGGCATCAAATCAGTTGACTTGCTCGCACCTTTTATTAAAGGTGGTAAAGTCGGTCTGTTTGGTGGTGCTGGAGTAGGAAGACTGTGCTTATTCAGGAGCTTATCAACAACGTAGCCTCAGAACATGGCAGGTATTCAGTCTTTGCCGGAGTAGGTGAGCGAGTACGTGAAGGAAACGATCTCTACCATGAGATGAAAGACTCTGGCGTGCTTGATAAAACAGCACTTGTTTTTGGTCAAATGAACGAGGTTCCTGGTGCGCGTGCTCGTGTGGGATTGACTGGTCTTACTATGGCAGAAGCGCTACGTGACTCTGGTGGGGGTAAGGACGTACTTTTCTTCATGGATAACGTCTTTCCTTTACTCAAGCCGGACAGGAAGTGTCTTCACTTCTGGGACAGTATCTTCTGCGGTAGGGTACCAACCAACTCTGGCAGAAGAGATGGGTAAAATGCAGGAGCGTATCACCTCTACGAAGACCGGGTCTATTACTTCAGTACAGGCGGTATATGTGCCAGCTGATGACCTTACCGACCCAGCACCAGCCACGACCTTCTCACACCTTGATTCAACAGTGGTGCTTTCTCGTCAGTTAGCTTCGCTTGGTATTTACCCCGGCGATTGACCCGCTTGAGAGTAACTCTTCAGCGCTTGATCCACATGTTGTGGGAGAGGAGCATTACCGAGTCGCACAGGGAGTAAAGTTGGTACTCCAACGCTATAAAGACCTGCAAGACATTATTGCGATTCTGGGTATTGAAGAACTATCTGAAGAGGATAAGCAGACAGTGTACCGAGCTCGTAAGATTCAACGCTTTCTCAGCCAACCATTCTCAGTAGCGGAAGTATTCACCGGTGCGCCAGGCAAGTACGTGACCCTCGAAGAAACCGTAAAAGGCTTTGGTGAGATTCTTGATGGTAAACATGATGATAAAGGAGAGCAGGATTTACATGAAAGGGGATATTAGTGAAGTTAATTAACATCATTTGCTGCGTTGTAACTTGCAGTTTCGGCGGTCACCGTAGGTCTACTACGTCTTCCTTCAAAACTTTGTTACGCCTTGCATCTGATATCACTTAACTTCACTACTACCAACTAATTTAAAACATATGGCAGAGCAAAAACTACTCAAATTAACAATCAGTAAAGTAGATGGTCCGGTCTATGACGGGGAAGTAGTTTCTGTGACAGTGCCAGGTATCGCAGGAGATATGACGCTACTGGCTCACCACGCCCCACTCATTTCTCCGCTTAAAGAAGGATCTATTGTTATTCAGGCAGAAGATGAGCAAAAGATCATACAAATCACTGGCGGAACTCTCGAAGTATCTGAAAATCACGCCACTATTCTCATATAGTTTCTGTGTATAGCGTACTTCTTGTTTTCTCTCTAAGGAGTACTATAGAAGCATATGGAAATAATCACCGTTGTCGCTATTTTATTTAGCGTTTTTGTATCACTTGGTGTTGGGGCGTCAACCCTGGCAGTGAGTGAGTTTTTTATGCCATTAGCGATGGCACTATTGATAAAAGAGCGTGGCATGCTTGGAGTGGTGTATACCGTTTTACGAGTAGCGATGATTGGTATTTTACTTACCGCTATTGTTCTTGTGTGGCAGGGAGTGATGCCGCTCGCTATCGCTGGTAACATTTCAGCTTTTGGCGCTATGTGCTTCACCATGCTGGCTATTTTGTATGGCAATGCACTCTCATGACCTGGCACATTGTCCCAAGTAATATTGGACCAGCTTTCCAGGCTGGTGCCTGGTATACACTTGGTATCGCTAACGCAGCGGTTGGTATTGGTCTCATGGCAACGTACCCTCAATATCTCATGGGATACGCTACACTTTTTGTAATCTTTTTGCTCGTAATAAACGGACTAATGCGCTACTTAAAATCTCGCCGTACTTAAAGTAAAAGCTTAGCTGAGCTCTCCTGGCTTTCGGCTGTAGATAATTGGCACAAGAACCAGTGTAATAACGACTGAGAACAGTAAACCAAACATCACCGCGTACGCGAGTGGTGCCCACAAGTCTCCCGCTACAGTGATGGAATCATACCAATAACCGTGGTAATGGTGGTAAGGATAATTGGTCGGAGGCGGCTGGCAGCGGCATCAAGCACTAGTTCTTTAAGTTCAGCGCTTGGTCGTTCACGGCGTAGATGATTCATGACGTCAATCAAGAGGATTGAGTTATTCACCACAATACCGGAAAGGGCGATGAATCCCATCATAGAAGGAAAGGAAAGTGGACTCTGAGTGGCTGCTAGTCCAAACATAATACCGATAAGGGAGTACGGCAGGATTGAAAGTACGTACCGCGTATGGAGGAACGAGTTAAACTGCAATACCAACACACCGATCATAAGCACCACACCTACAATAAGCGCAATAAACATTTCAAGAAACGCTTCGTTTGATTCTTCAGTCTCTCCACCGCCAGTACTGATTTCAACGTCACTTGGGATGTCGAGTTTATTCTTAACTCGTTCTGCTAATAGTGTCTGCGTTTCGCGAGCGTTCACACCCTCACGTACATCTGCAGTAACTGAGACAACTCGCTTTTGACTTTCGTGGTTAATGACAGCGCTTGATTCACGTAGTGTCACATCAACAACACTAGAGAGAGGGACGCTGCCGCCAGCGGTTGTGAGCTCGATGCGCTCTAGCGCGTCTATAGACGTGATATTGGTCTCCTCTGCTAGTGCGTCTTTGTTGTTACTGATATTTAGCTTAACTGATATATCAATATCGCTATCCAGTGTAGTAATGGACGTAGCATCGGCGCCAAATACGGCGGAACGCAGTACCTGAGATACAGTAAAGGCATCAAGACCAAGGGCGGCTGCTTTAGCACGATTAAGTGTAAGTACGTATTCGGTATTGTTGTTATTGGTGCTGGTGTTTACATTTACCACTCCGTCAGTCTCCTTGAAGAGCTGAGCGCTTTGATTGGCAATGTCAGTAATTTCAGTTAAATCATCACCTAAAAACTTTACAATCAGTGCTGCTCCCGTTGGAGGACCGTCACTCGGTTGATTGACCGTGAGTTTAAAGTCTCGAATTACGGCATACTCATCACGCAGAGCTTCTACAATTTCACTACTGGTAGTATTCCGATCCAAACGAAGATTGATAAAAATGTTAGCAAACTTCTCACCTGATCCGCCGGCTCCGAATTGACTACCACTTCCTACCGTGCTGGTAAAAGCTTCAATATATGGTTTGTCGTAGAGAAACTCCTCAGCACGACGTAAGCCAAGATCAGTCACTTCCTTTACGGTCCCTTCTGGATATTCAATTTCAATAATAACGAAATCGACATCACTTTGTTCAAAGAAAACCACTTTTACCAACTGCAGGCTTGGCAGTATAGTCATCATCAGTACAACAGCAACAGCAATCGAACTTAAGCGGGTGAGTGTGTGGTACAGAAGAAAGCGCCACTTTCCCAACTACGAGCGTGATACAGCTTAAGTAATTTGCGGGAGCTAAAGTATATTAATACGCCAGCAATAACCCCAGCATAAACGTTGATAGCTAAGAAAATAGCAGTGACCAAAAGTGCAAAGATAAGAGCTAGATAGGTATCAGCCCTGGCAACGTCATAGATATATGGCGCGAGCTTGGCTCGATACCAACTCTCTGCTCGATGAGCATACTCAACCTGCATTTGCTCAAGCTTAGTGGTACTCCGCCGTCGCAAGAAACTAGCCGCCAGTAATGGAATGATAGCGAGTGCCACAAACATTGAGGCAAAAAGCAAGAAGATAAGGGTGAACGGAATACTGGCGATAAATTGACCAATAACACCTGAGACAATCAGTAAACCAGCAAACATTGAGACTGTAGTCAAAGTACCAGCAATCAGTGGTGTTTTGAACTCTTTAATAGTAAGGAGCGCCGCTTCTTTCTTGTCGATAACAGGATTGTCCTTCATGCGGCGATTAATTCCCTCAACCATCACAATGGCTGAGTCAACCAAAATACCAATACCCAAGATTAATGAGAAAAGACTGAGAAAGTTGATAGTGTTTCCAGAAAAGTACAGACCAATAAAGCCAAAAAGGAAAGACAAAGGAATAGCGCTACCAGCCAACAACCCTTCGCGCCAACCAATTGCCACAATGAGCAGAAGCACCACTAGGGTTACAGTCTGAAGACCAGAGCTAGAGAGTCGCATCAAGTCTTTTTTTATTTGATCACCAGAGTCATAAATGACCTGCACAGTCACTTCATCAAGTAAGTCTCCCTTACCCTGCAATTCTGCAAGGCGCTTGTTTACTGCTTCAGTTATTTCTGTGATGTCACCACCGCTTTGCTTATAAACATCCATTGAAACCGCGTGTTTTGAGGGTATGCCATCAACACTGACACGTGAAAGAGAACGTGACGGTGCGAGACCATCTTCTACTCGTGCAATATCTCGAATAAACACTGGCTGTCCACCCAGGGTGGTTACAGCAACATTTAAAACATCATTACTATCTGAGAGATCACCTTCGAACGCGATGTTATAAGACACGCCATCGTGTTTGATCTGCCCGGCAGGTAACGTACGGTTTGCGCTTTGTAGCGCTGAAATCACTTGCCCTAAAGAAAGGTTGAAACGAGTAAGAGAAGCTTGGTCTACAATAACTGAAATTTCTCTGTCTCGTACGCCGCTGAATTCTACCCGTGAGACACCCGCGATGGTCTCTAGGTCTTTTTCTAGTTCGTCAGTTAGGACAGTGAAGCTATAATCACTAAGATCAGCCGCTAATGCTACAGAGATAATAGGTTGATCAACAAAGTTTACTTCGGACACAACCGGGTCTTCAGCTTCACTTGGGAGCTCTTGCACGATTACGTCAATTTCGTCTTTGAGCTTTTGAATAGACTCATCTATATCAGCCTCGGCATCGAATTCCACGGTTACCACTGAGACTCCCTCTCGTGAAGAGGAAGTAATGGTGTCAACATTTTCAAGTGACACTAAGCCACGTTCAATCTCATTCGTAATTAAAGATTCTACGTCAGCTGCTGGTGCACCCGGCAATATTGTAGATACGATACCCACGGGTACAACCACTTCCGGTGATGATTCACGAGGAATGGAAAGAAGGCTGTAAGCACCAATACCCATTAAGGCCACTAAAAACAAGTACCCAAAACGGTTCTGGCGAATGAAAAAATCCCACATAGTTAGTTTTTATTTACAGCTTCTACTTGATCGCCGGCTACCAAACCACGAGCGTCTGTAACAATTGCTTGTGATCGCTCAATGCCTGAAATGATTTCCACGCTCGTGCCGCGAATAGAACCGAGTACCACCGGTACAGCAACCAGGTGGCCATCCTCAACTGCAAACACCGTACCATCTGTAGCTTGTAATTTTACCGCTGCTAGTGGAATAAACAGTGAATTAGTAGGAGTTTCAACTGTAGAACTTTCAGTTAAGGTCACGGTGACAGTGTCCCCATTGGTTAAAGTCTGCGCTTCGGTAGCTATCTTTACTTCTGTTTTCTGAGTAGTGCTATCTATACCAGCTCCAATGTGAGTAACAGTACCTGTGTATTCACCTTCAATCAGTACTTCACTACCAACTGTGACACGATCAAGATCAGACTCACCAAGAAAAACTGAGATTTCCAAAGCATTATTATTTGCCACTTTTGCAACCGGACTGAAAACACCAAGATAATCACTGACGTTAACTGAGAGTGAGTTTATAGTACCAGCGATCGGTGTCCGCATGATAGTTTTACTCAGATTTGCCTGAGCGGCACGTAGTGAACCTAGAGCTTGTTTAACTTGCGCATTGGCAGCTGAAACATTTCCTTCAGTGCCGCTGATTCGAGCTTTCTCTAGGTTTTCCTCCGCGGTTTTGTAGTTAGCCAAGTTTGACTTAAGGGCAGTCAATGCACCATCAATCGCCGCTCGATCTGCAATGAGAATGGCGTTGTAAGATTCAACCGCCACTCCGCCAACAGTTTGGTCGTGTTCTTGGTCATTCACTAGAGTGATAAATGTGTCGATTAAGTTCATCAAGCGTACACTCCATACCCCGGCTTCAGTCACTGACGTATCAAATTCAGCAGTTGTTTGTAGAGCGGTGGATCGTGCTTGCCAATTACTCATAATGTCTTGGAAGGCAACTCGCTCACCATTTACAAAACTTGTCTGCCCACGCCCATTAATGTAGAGGCCAGGCAGACTTCCGTTTGGGTTTGAAAAGAAATCATCAATGGTTGTACGTAAGACGTCATTACTAGTTGTGTAGAGTGTATTGTATGACGCAATAAGGTTGTTTTCAGCTACATTCACAGCATTTTCCGCTGAAGAAACACTCACATCGCTTTGACTCGCTGCGGCTAAAGCTGCCTCGTAAGCGCCTTGAGCCTGCAAAACAGCTGCCTGCTCTGCGCTATTCTCAAGTGTGGCTATGACGCTTCCCGCAGTAACATAAGCCCCTAATTCAACCGGCACTGATGTGACTCTGCCAGCGCGTTCAGTTTCAATTTCAGCCTCACTTACAGCTCGCACACTTCCCACAAACGAAGCAGTGTCGCCCTCAGCGAGTACTCCAGCTGGTGCCGTATAGACAACCGGAAACATACTCTCTTCTACTTCTTCGGCAGTATCACCGCGCAGATGTAGGACGACGCCGATAATTAGCAAAGCTACTATAGCTGCTGCCACTATGAGTACATTTTTCTTTCCGTACCACGAATACAAACGATGTAACATAATTTCTTAAATTTAGGTCTGCTTTTATTACTACAAAAATAGTAATATGTCAATGTAATTTAGTTTTTTGACTCATCGAGTTAGGCTGATACAATACTCGACATGTTTGGAAAATTCAAAGACATGGCAATGAAGAAGTTGTTAGAAAAGCAGCTTAAAAATGTGCCTGAAGATCAGAAGGCCATGATCATGGCGTTAATGGAAAAAAATCCAGAAGTATTTCAAAAAATTGCTAAAGAAATACAAGCAGAAACTAAAAGCGGTGCTACACAAATGCAAGCAGCCATGAAAGTTCTCCCAAGGTATCAAAAGGAAATCTTGGCAGCAATGCCACCAGAAATGAAACAAAAGCTTGTACAGATGCAAGCTGGTATACAAGGAAAATTTAATCCTAACGGTTCGGTTCGTAGATAAGTAAAACAAAAAGCTATCAACAAAAGAGGAGCGTCCGCGGCGCCCCTCTTTTGTATACTATAGCTACTATGTCAAAGAAAATTCTAGTTTTGTTGGGTAACTCAGACACTGAAACATTCTCTGGTGCTATTGCTGATGCATACACGGGGAGTGCGGTAGAAGCAGGTCATGAAGTTGAACGCGTTAATATCGGTGAGCTTAACTTCGATCCTATTTTGCATAAAGGCTACAAGGTTATTCAAGAGCTCGAACCAGATTTGCTGGCTTTGCAGGATAAGTTTCGAGCTGCTGATCACATCGTGATTGTATATCCCAACTGGTGGTGCACCATGCCGGCAATCTTGAAAGGACTTTTTGACCGCTTTTGGATTCCGGGTTTTGCTTTTAACTTTGATAAAGAAACAAAAAAACTTGTTAAGCGTCTGGCCGGCAAAACAGCGCGGGTCATTATTGTAGCTGGTACACATTCACCATTTAAAACCTGGTGGCAGTTTGGCGACTATACCAATGAAATTCAATACGGAATTTTAGAGTTTGCTGGCATTAAGACAAAAGTGACTGCTTTTGGGCCCTGTGTAAAGGTAGGCGATGCCTGCCGAGCAAAGTGGCTCACGCGAGTAGCAAAACTTGCCAAAAAGGGTGTATAGAGTTGCTTGGAAATAAAAGTTTTATTATATTAACTATGCCCGGACTTGGACATGAAGTTCACGGTTAACGGATCGAGCGCCTACACTCAATATCGTAACTGAGATGCCGGGTACAGGCGAAGGTTCATGCCTCCCTGCATGAACCTTCGCTGCCACCCCAACAAGGTGGCTTTTTTCTTTGTTATAAATCTGCTACCCTTACGCCACTATGTCATTGTCTGTTGGAATTGTTGGTCTGCCCAACGTTGGAAAATCAACCCTATTTACTGCCCTCACCAAAAATGAGGTGCTCATCGCTAATTATCCATTTGCTACGATTGATCCTACCGTTGGAGTAGTGGCAGTACCTGATGCGCGGCTAGACAGTTTGAGTGCATTATCTAAAAGTGAACAGACGATTCCGGCAATTGTTGAATTTGTCGATATAGCTGGTCTAGTAAAAGGTGCCTCAGCAGGGGAAGGGCTGGGTAATAAGTTCCTCGCTAATATTCGTGAAGCCGATATGATTGCAGAAGTAGTCCGTATTTTTGAGGACGAAGATGTGCATCACGTGGCGGGTGCTATTGACCCTATGAGTGACATCGAGACCATCAACCTCGAACTCATCATGGCAGACGCTGAGACAGTTTCTAAGCGCTTAGGCACACTTGCACGTGAAGTCCGCTCTGGTGATAAAGACGCTAAAGCGCTACATGAATTGCTTGAGCGATTACTACCGCACTTGGAGTCAGGTAAGCTAGCAAATAGCCTCGAGATGAACGACAAAGAACGTGCTCTGGTGAAAGGGCTACATTTGTTGACCATGAAACCATTTTTGTATGTTTGCAACCGCAAAGCTGGTGCCTTTAATTTAGATGAACAAAATGATGAACGTTGGCAAGAGCTGCTCGATTTCTTTTCTAGTAATAACGCAGAGTACGTTGTGGTTGATGCTGGTGTAGAGCACGAGCTACGTGATTTACAGGAAGAGGAAAAAACAGAATTCCGTCGCGAGTATGGTTCACAGGACAGTGGCATAGACGCGCTGATTCGCGCCTCTTATCATCGCTTGGGGCTCATGAGCTACTTTACTACTGGTGAGAAGGAGACTCGAGCGTGGACAGTGAGACAGGGGAGTACCGCACCAGAAGCTGGTGCCGCTATTCATACTGACTTTAAAGATAAGTTCATTCGCGCTCAAGTAGTTTCACATCAAGACCTAATAGCTGCCGGCTCAAAATCAGCCGCTCGTGACAGTGGCAAACTACGCACCGAAGGAAAAGAATACATTGTGCAAGATGGTGACGTAATTGAGTTCATGCACAGCTAACTATTGCTAAACCAGCAAAGCGGCGTATTCTGAAGAAAGAGGAGGTGTTCTCATGATACCTGAACATCAAAAACACATCAGGTTACGAGTAGCGCTTGCGTTCATCGCCGCTTTTACGTGGTTTTGCTATCTTATTGGAGCAGACTCGTATTTAGCAAAATCCACAATGACACTTATACGAGGAGGTCTTCTATGAAAAGTTGTCTGAAAAACATTTTTGCTGCCATTTTCATGGCAGCGGTGATTGTATTTGCGTATTTGACGGTTTACCAAAAGGGAAACAGCGGTGCGGAGGAATCTGAGCTGATCAACATCTTTCTTTTTGCTCTCGTTCCCGCGTTTCTTTGTGCTTGGTTTATGCGTCGCGCCTTTCGTCGCTATGGCGTTTGGCGGATAAGCAAAGCACTCACTGCCAAAAGTGCTCAATGACCACTATCGGCAATGTGCCACGAAAACCCGGGAAATACGTCCCGGGTTTAATGTTTTCGCATTAACTGCCTTGCTTTGGCGGATTGCGCCGTTGGACAGGACTAACTACGTTAGGGTTCCACTCAGCGGTAATTTCACCATGCTTCTCTTCAAAGTTTTTAAGTTCATGGCTAAGGTATTATTGTAAACGTTTCGCGTGGGCTGGAGTAAGGGAATACACCTGCGCTTGATTCCCAGAACTAATTGCCATCACAAAATACTCTGGCGAAAATCCAACCTTTATATTTTCCGCTAATAATTTTGGCGCTTTTTGAATATCTTCAGCTTTCATCCCGTTAACGTTAGGAAGCGTTTAAGTCTATTTTTAAGATATGCTTTTCCAGGACCAGATTTTAAGTACTTTTCTCTCGTATGTGCATCATCTTCATTAAGACTGGCTTCATAATAAATAAGTTCCCAGGGCACTCCTTTCTTGGTGAAAGTAGACTGTCCTAGGTTGTGCTGACTTAAGCGTTTCCGTAAGTCATTGGTGACTCCCGTGTACAATTGACCACTTTTCTCGCTTTTGAGAATGTAGACATAGTACATAACAGATTAAACGTTAACGGGATTCATCGACATTATGCCAAAATTGTTACTTTTCCACCAATTCGGGCGTATAATACTGCATATGGAACATACACCAAAAAATATGGCGCTTCAACTTGGCGCCCTCATCACCCTCGTAGTCTCTATTAGCAGCTTACTCGTACTACTATTCGGCGTAATTAACCTCTTGTTTCCAGACGCAGCCGATAGTTATTGGCAATATGAAAGTGCGCAAGACAGTATTCGCTATGCAATCGCAAGCTTAGTGGTCTTTTTCCCGACTTATTTAGTCCTCACTCGTAAAGTCAACGTAGCACGACGCCATGAGTCTGGTCTGTATCACACCCTTACCAAGTGGCTAGTGTACTTCGCCCTCTTGGTGGGTGGCTTGGTCATTTTAGGTGACTTGGTAGCTGTCATAATGGCTTTTCTTAACGGTGAACTTACCACTCGCTTTATTCTCAAAGCTGGCTCAATTCTAGTAGTGGTTGGTGCCGCGTTTTGGTATTACCAGAAAGATGCCCTTGGCTACTGGAACACTCGAGAAAGGGAATCTATTCGCATTGGACTTATTACCGCAGCACTGGTAGCTATCAGTGTTGTATACGGCTATGTACAGATTGACTCTCCAAGTGAAACCCGCGATCGAGCAATTGATGAACAACAAATAAATGATTTGACTGATATGCAGTGGCGTATTGAAGCCCATATGGCAACTAATGGTCAGTTACCTGAGTCGCTTACAGAAGTCTACGAGGGACTAGATATGCCCGAGTCACCCGAAGATCGAGATGCATACCAGTACGAAGTGACTGGGGAGACGACATATAATCTTTGTGCCACCTTCACCAGCGATAGACAAGATCGTAAAGATGAATATAGCTATGCGGTACCGGTAGCAGAAAAAGGTTACAATCCGCAAAACTACAACTGGGAACATGGCGTGGGTGAAACGTGTTTTGAGCGCACGGTCACTAAACCAGAAACCCTGTAATAAGTTGCGTTTTTAGAGAGGCACGGCATAATGACTCCTACGGTTAGTAACTAACGTGGGAGTTTTATGCATAAAAAGTTCGACAGCACAGCTATTGAGAAAAAGTGGCAAGCCAAGTGGCAAGCTGACGGTCTTTACGATGTCAAAGATCGTAATAGTGCTAAGGACAAAGAGTATGTGCTAGTAGAACTCCCATATCCCTCGGGCAATCTCCATATTGGACACTGGTACGCTTTTGCGGTACCTGACATTTACGTGCGCTTTCGGCGCATGACCGGTGTACAAGCCATTTACCCGATGGGTTTTGACGCCTTTGGGTTACCCGCTGAAAACGCTGCCATCAAGCGCGGTATCAATCCTCGTGAGTGGACAGAGAGTAACATTGAGTTCATGAAAACCCAGTTAGCCAGCATGGGTAATGCCTTTTCATGGGACAAAACTGCCAGTACAATTGATCCTAGCTACTACAAATGGACGCAGTGGATGTTTACCAAGTTTTTTGAGAAAGACATAGCTTATCGCGGTAAAGGGGTAGTGAATTGGTGTCCAGGATGTAACACCGTGATTGCAAACGAACAAGTATTAGCTGATGGTACGTGTGAACGCAGTGGTGATGGTATCGAAAAAAGAAATGCCGCAGTGGAGCTTCGCATTACAGATTACGCTGACCGTTTAGTTGATGATTTGGACGATCTTGATTGGCCAGAGCATATCAAAGAGGCCCAACGGCGCTGAATCGGGCGCTCAGAGGGTAGAAATAGATTTTAAGCTTTCGACTGGTGACACTGTGAGGGTATTTACCACTCGTCCCGACACGCTCTTTGGCGCCACGTATATGGTGTTGGCGCCAGAACATGATTTGGTACAAAAATCAAGACCACATCACCAACTGGACTGAAGTAGCGCAATACATTGACCAAGCAGCGAAAGAAGATGAACAAGATCGCTTAGACGCAGGTAAAGAAAAGACCGGAGTGAAGCTTGAAGGTATAACTGCTACCAATCCTGCTAACGGAGAGGAGATCCCTGTCTATATTGCTGACTATGTCCTTGCTTCCTATGGAACTGAGGCAATTATGGCAGTACCTGCTCATGATGAACGCGATTTTGCATTCGCTCAAAAGTTTGATCTGGAGATACGTTATGTTGTACGACCATATGTGTCCTCAACCATAACATTTAATGGACCGGAAAATCATGGAGGCTACGAATCACCAAGTCACGCATTAGACTATGTATTAGAAAACGAATCTCAGGCCATCATTGGTTCCGGGAGTTTAATGAATTCAGGAGAGTTTGACGGCATGGATTCTGAGGGAGCGAAAGAAGCTATTGTAAAAAAGGTTGGAGGGCAAATGACCAATACCTATCGCTTACGTAACTGGTCAATCGGACGACAGCGCTACTGGGGTGTACCGATTCCGATCGTCTACGATCCAGAAGGAAACGCACATGCGGTGCCAAAAGAACATCTCCCTTGGCTTTTGCCGGAAGATGTAGACCATACACCAACTGGTGAATCACCATTAGCAAAAAGTGAGGAGCTTAAAAAGCGAACAGAAGAGATATTCGGTGCAGGTTGGACACCCGAAGTTGAGACCATGGACACCTTTGTAGATTCTTCATGGTATTTCCTTCGCTACATTGACCCAAATAATACAGGGAGTTTTTCCTCGCTCCAGGCACAAAAGGACTGGATGCCAATTGATATATATTTTGGCGGGGCAGAGCACACTACTATGCACTTACTCTACTCTCGCTTCTGGCAAAAAGCGCTGTTTGATCTCGGTTTAGTGAGTGCTGAAGAACCGTACAAAAAGCGTATCAATCGCGGGCTTATCCTTGGTCCAGATGGCAATAAGATGAGTAAAAGTAAGGGTAATGTGATAGACCCCGATGAACAGGTAAGTCGAGTGGGAGCGGATACGGTAAAAATGTACTTGGCTTTCATGGGACCGTACGGAGAAGTAGCTAACTACCCCTGGGATATGGGTGGTATTGCCGGTCTGCGTCGCTTTTTGGAACGAGTATATGGGCTTTCAGAGCATATTACAGAAGCAGAACCGACTGAAATGACGAAACTACTCCATAAAACCATTGCAAAATTGGAGAAGGACATCCCTGAGTATAAGTTCAACACCGCAATTAGCGCTCTGATGGTCTTTATAAATCAAGCGGAAAAAGACGGACTTTCACAAAATAGTTACACCTTGTTCTTACGTTTGTTAGCGCCGTTTGCACCGCACATTACTGAAGAACTCTGGGAGCAGGCAGGGAACAAGACCTCCGTTCATTTAGAATCGTATCCAGAGGCTGATACGACACTACTTGAAGATGAAGAGGTAACCATTGGTGTACAAATAAACGGGAAAGTGCGAGGAAATATCACATTGGCACCTGATGCCGATGAAACGACAGCAGTAGCTTTGGTTCGTGAGGACGCCAGCTTAGCTAAGTATCTTGCTGAAAAAGAGCCACAAAAAGTTATTTACAAACCAGGTCGAATCTTAAACCTCATTGTGCCTGACCAGAAGGGTTGACCCTGCCCTGTCAGGCTTGTTGTGTAAATATTGCAAACCTTTTTCTAGTGGCAAACAGAGAACGTGTAAAGAAACAAAATCGGATTAATTTTGAGCACACCACAAAAATGACAAGCCTACTAGGGCGGGGTTGACCCTTGTCAACTAACATGGTACAAATACCAGGCATAGAAACTTTATAGGCGTAATTACGCCACATTTCGGGAATTAAAGATGTTGTTATGATCACATTTAAACCTAAACAAGTCACCAAAAAACTACTCGCTGTACTACCAGACCGCGCTCGCGATGTGCTAGAGAAGCGTTACGGACTCGGCAAAGATGTCGATATTTTTACATTGGAGTCAATTGGGCAAACTTACGGTATTACTCGTGAGCGCGTCCGTCAGATCGAGAATTATGGGATTTCTTCTATTCAAAAGTCTGAAGAGTATAAGGAGTTTCAGCCTATTTTTGATGAACTGCAATCAATAATTAATCAACTCGGTGGGGGATTGATTGCTGAAAAGGAACTACTTGATGAATTAGCTAGTGATCAAGCTACCCGAAATCATCTCTTCTTTCTCCTAGTCTTAGGTGATCCCTTCTATCGAAGCAAGGAAAATACTTCATACGCACATCGATGGTTCACTGAGAAAAAAATTGCTGAAGCGGTTGAGTCAGCGCTGCGTTCAGTTTACAAAACACTGAGTCGAGATGAACTGATCTCAGAGGAAGAAGTCTTAAGTCGTTTCCGAAATGAGCTGATTGAACTGGCTGAAAAACATGATGAACAAGTGCTTAAGCGCTGGCTCATGATTTCCAAAGATATTGCTTCAAATCCACTAGGTGAATGGGGTCATGCCTCTAGTCCTAATGTGCGAGTGAAGGGAATTCGTGATTATGCGTACTTGGTAGTAAAACGGCACGGTTCACCAATGCACTTCCGTGAAGTAGCAGAAGCAATTTCAGAACTTTTTGGCAAAAAAGCTCACACTGCAACTACCCACAATGAACTCATTAAGGACGAACGCTTTGTGCTTGTAGGACGTGGTCTCTACGCTCTCACTGAGTGGGGTTACACAGCTGGTGTAGTTAAAGATGTACTCCGAGAAATTCTCGAGAAGCATGGACCTCTCACGCGTGAAGAAATCATCGACAAAGTCCGCAAGGAACGATATGTGAAAGACAATACCATCGTAGTGAACCTGCAAGATCCAAATCTTTTTAAAAAGCTTTCCAACGGTTCATACATGCTGGTAGAGTAATATTCCCCACAAAACCCCGACACATTCTGTGTCGGGGTTTTGGTACGGTACAATAGACTCATCATGTCCCACGGAGGTACTGAAGAATTTTATAAAGAACGCGTCCCTCTTTTTGGTTTTCTGATTGGTTGGATGAGTGGAAACGACATGGACTACGGTCCAGTAGCATTTGCAGTGGCTGCCTCACTGTTAGTCTTAGCCTTGTTTATTTTTGGAGTTTCCGGCGGACAAATCTTGTCAGTTTTTTTTGCCATAATTCCGATTTGGTTACCAATTATTTTATTTCTATTATTTTTTGAAAAATGGAATGAAATGGTAGGGCTTAAGTTTTATTTAAACAACGGGCGCACAACACTACGTATCAAGTTGCCTCAAGAAGTTACTAAGTCACCAGAAGCAATGGAATTTGTTATTGCTCAAATACACAACACTGCTAATCCAGACAATCTCATGCAAACGTATTTGGACGGAAAACGTCCATTACCCTTTTCTTTTGAAATTGTTTCCATTGGTGGCGAGTTACGCTTCTATGTAAATGTACCTACGAAAAAGACAAAAGATGCGTTTGAAGCGAATATGTATGCTCAATACCCAGGGATTGAGATTGTAGAGGAACCGGTTGATTATGCAGCAGAAATACCGGGAAGTTTTGACCCCAGTAAAACAACTGTCTTTGCAGTTCATATGGGTAAAAAGAAAGATGGCTTTCTGCCCATTAAGTCTTACGTGGAATATAAATTGGATACCATGCCAAAGGAAGAAGAGAAGGTTGATCCAATAACACCTATGCTTGAAGTCTTTGCCTCTCTCAAACAACATGAGCGCTTATACATGCAGATAATAGCAACTTCATATAGAAAAAGTAGTTTCAAAATGGGCCAACTGATGCTTGGTGAAGGTCCCGATTGGAACAAACCCTTGTTTGAGTATATTAACAAACTCTTAAATCGCGACCCAGACAAAAGAACCTCACTTGGTGATGGACAATTTGAGGAGCAAACAAGGCTAACTCCCGGAGAACGCGATACCATCACCGCTATGGAGAGAAATGCTGACAAATACGCTTACAACGTAGGTATACGCTGGTTGTATATCAATAAGGAAGGAGGTTTTAATGGAGATCTCATTAACCCAGTCATTCGCTCATTTAGTCAGTATGATATAAATACACGCAATCAAATTGGTGTTCGCTGGCGTACAGATCTCAACTACAAAGATTTAATTCCTGGTAGCAAAAAACGAATCGACAGTATGAGAAAAGCAGAACTTAAACTCTATAAGTTGCGAAAGTATTTCAATAACAGTGGTGCAGATGAACCAAAAATCTTTACTTCAGAAGAATTGGCAACGATGTTCCATGTCCCTGGCAAAGTGGCTATGACACCAACTCTTAACCGTATTGAATCAACCCGCAGTGAAGCCCCGAGCAACCTACCGACAATGCCCCAGTGAGCGTATGTATGGAAATTGAACCAGAAATAATCCAGCCAATCAGTAATTCTAAAAGCAAGCAACTTGCACTATCTTTTGGTTTAGTCGTTCTTGTTTGTCTGTTAGTCTTTGCATACTTACAGAATCCCAGCCGTAACTTTCCGATTGGTGAGGCAGTGGTGATTGAAACTGGACTAAGTGCTGCCGCAATAGCTGATGAACTTAAAGATAAGGAAGTCGTTCGATCTCGATGGCTTTTATATGCCATTCTTGTGGCTTTTCATGACCCAGCATCAGTTAAAGCGGGAACCTACGTATTTGACGCTCCACTGAATACGTTTGCCATTGCATCACGCATCACGGATATCGCCCCACCGGCTGACACTGTAGCGCTTACGTTTCCAGAGGGGTATACAGTTCACGAATACGCAACTATCGCGACAGCGGCGCTTCCACAGTTTAACGCTGTTGCTTTTAAAGAGTTAGCCAGTAGTAGCGAAGGTTACCTGTTCCCGGAAACCTATTTTGTGCCATACGATTATAATGAAGAGGAACTGTTTTTACTTTTACGTGCCACCTACGATGAACGCACTCGACACTTGCAAGATGTATTGTCAAACAACAAGCTGACTGAAAATGGCATTGTGATCTTAGCGTCAATTGTGGAGAGGGAGGCGAACACCCCGGAGTCAATGGAGATGGTCGCTGGGATTCTATTGTCTCGTATTGTACTTGGTATGCCGCTACAGGTAGATGCGGCCATGGAATATGCACTTGCCACACCTCTACAGGAACTGCTTCCAGGTGAGCTTGCTCTACAGATAAGAGAACTGGATTCCCCTTACAACACCTATAAATACAAAGGTTTACCACCAACACCGATTGGCAACCCGGGACTTACCGCTATTGAAGCTGTTTTAAACCCGAAAAATAGCGATTATCTGTTTTATATTACTGGTATTGATGGTGAGTTCTATTATGCGGAAACACTGGAGGAACATAACCAAAACATTGCTCGATACTTACGCGAGTGATAGGCTCATCTCATGAAAAAGCAAGTGTTTGTAGGGATGTCTGGTGGGGTGGACTCTTCAGTAGCGGCGTTGCGTCTCAAACAGCAAGGATATGACGTCACTGGCGTATTCATAAAAGTATGGCACCCGGAGTGGCTTGTGTGTAACTGGGAGGCTGAGCGACTTGATGCTATGCGTGTTGCTGCACACCTCGAGATTCCGTTTTTAACCTGCAATGCACAGGAAGCTTACAAAAAAGGTGTGGCAGACTACTTTATTGCCGAGTACGAAGCTGGACGCACCCCAAATCCGGACGTGATGTGTAACCAGCACGTTAAATTCGGAGCTTTTCTGGAATTTGCCAAAAAGCACGGTGCAGACTACATCGCAACAGGACACTACGCCCAAAATCATTGTATAGATGGCACGTACACATTAAAACGCGGAAATGATACGGACAAAGACCAAAGCTATTTCTTGTGGACGCTAACGCAAGAGCAACTCCAACACATTCTTTTTCCAGTTGGGGACACCCCAAAAAGTACCATTCGCAAAGAAGCAGAAACAGCTAAATTACCAACCGCTAAAAAGCAAGACAGTCAAGGAATTTGTTTCTTAGGGCATATTGATATCCCTGAGTTTTTGTCTCATTACGTCAAACTTATACCTGGTGAAGTACGTAATAAAAGTGGGGAGGTCATAGGAGAACATACAGGGGCTCTTGTATACACCCTTGGTCAACGACACGGTTTTACACTTCACACCAAAACCAACCAAGAAATTCCACATTACGTTGTTAGCAAAGATATAAAAGCCAACACTATTACAGTCGATACCACTCCAGGGCAAAAGCAGGCAGATTCCAAAATAATACTCCAGCAGATAAACATCATTACTGACGTGCCAACTGATGAGCAGCTTGAAGTGCAATTCCGCTATCGACAAAAACCACTGCCATCTCACATAACAGACGTACAAGCAAATTCACTTACAATCGAGCCGCAAATTACGTACCATACCCCCGCTCCTGGGCAGTCCTGTGTACTATACCAAGGAGATGTATGCCTTGGAGGTGGTATCATCACTGCATAAGCTAATAAAACGAAAGATTGTCTTATGTCTGTAATGATTACCAAAGCCGATGATACCAGGGAACCTTTTAAAGCTACTAAGCTACGCCGCTCTTTGAAAAAAGCTGGTGCTACTGCTGAGGAAGTGAGTGATATTGTAGGGAGAATTGAGGGTCTCCTTTATGACGGCATGTACACTGAGGAGATATACCGAAAAGCCTTTGAGTTTTTACGTGAAGGAGAAGGTCCAAGTGCCGCCCGCTATTCATTACGAAGAGCATTGTTTGGACTTGGACCAACTGGTTTTCCGTTCGAAGACTTTTTAACTCGTTTATTTGCCGCTGAAGGATACCAGACAAAAACAAGACTTATTATTAATGGAAAATGTACTGCGCATGAACTGGATGTAGCAGCATATAAAGCTGATGATTCATTTGTGGTGGAAGCCAAGTTTCATGCCCGTCCGGGGATTAAGTCAGACCTCCAAGTTGCACTGTATTGCTACGCTCGGAAACTTGATCTAATGGATAAACCCGTCTGTAGCGCCGATGTCTGTGGAATTCAGGATTTTATGATAGTAACAAACACAAAATTCACCTCTGCCGCCGAAGCGTACGCAGAGTGTGTCGGGCTAAAGTTACTAAGCTGGGATTATCCAAAACATCACAACCTACATGACAGGATTCAGGAGTCTGGCTTATATCCAATTACGGTACTGCAAAACCTTTCTAATGCGCAAAAACGTGCTCTTATCGAACGTGGAATCATTGTGTGCTCAGATCTACTTAAAAAACCCCATATGTTACGTCACGCTCATTTAAGTCCGCGGAAGGTTGAGGCAGTACTTTCCGAGGCACGTCAACTAGGAGACCGGTAGTGATGTTTGATATAATAGCCTGTATCTCAGCGGTTTTTTACCTTATCGTAGTGCCGCGAGGCTAATAGTCAGTAATAACGCAGATTTTGTATGTCAGAAGTAGAAAAACAGGAGAGTCAAAAAACAATAGTGGCTTTTGTAGCCGGTCTTTTAGTGGGTGGTTTGTTAGTGTGGGTATTTAGCGCTGATAATCACAAACAATCAGAGATGTCAGATGAAATGAATGACTCAACAAGCACCATGGTGGATGAATCAGCTGATAGTCAAGCTGATACAGATGATATGGATACAAGTGACACTACCAACAGTACACGTGAATCGCAAAGCGGTGATGCCAGTATCGAGGTACGTGATCAAGCGGCTGGAAATGTTGTGGCAATCGAAGGAGCGGTATATCCAAACGATGAGGGTTGGATGGGCGTAAAAGATTACAATGATGGACAGCTTTCTGGTTTGCTCGGGGTTGCTCGCTTTAGCAAGGAACAGGGTTTGACCCCAACTGAAGTTGAACTGCTACGAGCCACTGAAGCCGGTAAGCAATACGCCATTGTTTACTTTACAGAAAACGGTGACCGAGAGTTTAGCTTAGCTACTGATGTGCAAATTGATGATGTGGTGGCGGTCTTTACAGCACGCTAAGTCATCTACAGAATGTATGAAACAAAAAGCCCCTTTAAGGGCTTTTTGTTATTAGAGTCTGTGTTGTTCTCGCGGTATAATCAAAAGAATGGCTGAATACGTAAAAAAATATAATCCAAACCGTAGTGCAGACTGGAATTATGGGGGACGTAAGTGGCGCTTATCCCGCTCAAAGATTGATTTTTTTGTCGAGTGTCCTCGTTGTTTTTAACTCGATAACAAATTAGGTACTAAACGCCCCGGCTTTCCATCATTTAATCTTAACATTGCAGTTGATGAGCTCTTTAAGAAAGAGTTCGATGTTCATCGACAAGCTGGCACCCCACATCCAGTAATGAATGAGTACAAACTCGAGGCTATTCCTTTCGCTCATAAGGAGCTCGAGACGTGGCGCGACAACTTTGCCGGGATAGAACATACTCATGAACCAACTGGATTAACGGTCAGCGGTGCAGTTGATGATATCTGGGTAACACCAGAGAAAAAATTGATCATTGTCGACTATAAATCGACTTCTAAAGCTGACCGAATTTTAGAGCTATCTGACAGCCCGTGGGATCAGCAATACAAGCGCCAACTTGGTGTATACAAGTGGCTCCTCGAACAAAATGGTTTTGACGTAGAAGACATTGGTTATCTTGTGTATGCCAATGCCAGTAAAGATGAACCAGGGTTTGATAATAAACTTGTTTTTGAGACTACCTTAGTCCCAGTGCCAGTCGAAACCGACTGGATAGAACCAACTTTAGACCACATTAAAGTGTGTTTGGAGTCTGATGAATACCCTGAGAGTGGGGAACATTGTGAGTTTTGTCCATATCGCGAAGCGTGTGGGCAAAAGCTGCTTAAAATACACCAGAAGAAAGGTGTATAAGCCATTTGTTTTTAGTGTATGATGAAGGCATGATTAGCAGTAATGGAACCATACTATGTACACGTGGCTATAAGTTGGCTACATAACATACGCTGGTTTTTCTAGTGTAATTCAGTATGAAAAACAATAATCTGCGCGACCTACAAAAGCAAAGTGAGGAGTTTCAACGATTACTAAACACTCTCAAAAGCCAAGTTGAAGACGCACGTGATCGTCTCACTAAAATCCCATTAGAGGCACAGTCTTTAAAATCTGAACTAAAAACTATTGAAAATAGGCGAGAAGACATTAAACAGTTATTGCGTGATCTAGGGAACGAGCAAAATAAGGTGCAACGCGACTTGCGTGAGACAGAGCGCGAATTAGTCAAACAAACAGATGCTGCTCATGAAGCCTCGCGTGAGCTTGATCAGCTCAGAAGAGTAGCTTAGCGTATGTATACCTACAAAATTGAGCAAGCCATCAAAGCCGCTGCTATCTTGCATGACGGGCAACTTCGAAAGGGAAATGTACCACTTCCATACATTACACACTTATATGCAGTAGCAATGATTCTCGAGAGTTATACAGATGATGAAGACACTATTGTCGCTGGCCTACTCCACGATACGATTGAAGATACCGACTATACACCGAAGGAGCTGGAGGCCGATTTCGGGAAACAAGTTTGTGAGGCTGTGCTGGCAGTTACAGAACCAGTGGAGGATTTAAGCTGGAAAGAAGCCAAAAAGCAGTATGCTAAACAACTAAAAAAAGCCCCGGAACGTTCACTCATGGTAGCGGCTGCTGATAAGATTCATAATATGCGTAGTATTGTAGAGGACTATTACACTGACCACACGCGCTTCAAAAATGATTTCAAAGGTTCATTAGAAGATCGTATGTTGATGTACCAAGATATCAGTAACGTACTTAACGCTCGTCTTTCTAATGATATTATTGCTGAATTCAACCACGTTTACACCGAATATAAGAATTTTATTGTCGATGTCAAAAAAACCACAGAAAAAAGCAAGTAATTTTAATTACGTTCCTAAGCAAGTGCTACCTAAGCTCACCGCAGTTAAAACAAACTGGGATTTGAAAGGACTTTACTATAAAAGTGAAACTGATCCACAGATAGAGGCGGATATTAGAAAAACTGAACAGGAATACAAAAAATTTGTTAAAAAATGTAAGGGTAAGAATTTTACAACATCGCCAAAAACACTAGCCCGTGCCCTAACTGAGAAAGAGCGGCTCTCCAATTTACCAGAGGTGTCTCGACCCGGTCGTTATTTTAGCTTTCGTGCTGTTCTAAACAGCAACGACAAAGTAGCAGAGAAACATTTAGCACTTTTAAATCGTCGCTTTCAAAAGGTAAGTAACTCCATACTATTTTTTACACTAACCCTTGGAGAACTATCTACGAAGGAGCAACAACGGCTTTTGCGGGCTCCAGAGCTTGCGAAATTTAACTATTATTTAAAACGCATTTTTGCTAATGCTAAACATCATTTGAGTGAAGATCAAGAAAAGATCATTAACCTTAAAAGCAGTCAAAGTTACGGGCGCTGGGTTGATATGACTGAAAAGGTATTGAGTAACCGATCTATTGTTTGGGATAACAAAAAAATACCACTACCCGAAGCTTCAGAGATGGTTACTGTTGTCCCGAAATCACAACGAAATAAATTGTGGCGTTTGCTCACTAATGAGTTTGAAAAAGTAGCTGAAATTGCTGAACATGAGTTTAATGCCATCATTACCGATGTCCGCACCGAAGATGAACTCCGAGGATACAAAAAACCATATAGTGCAACCGCGCTAGGTTATGAAGATAGCGAAGCAAGTATTGAAAACCTTGTAAGCGCTGTGTCGAGTAAAGGTTTTAAACTAAGTCACAAATTTTACAAACTCAAAGCGGAGTTAAGTGGCAAACCGACAATTCCATACGCTAACAAATACGACAGTATTGGGAGCGAACCCATCATACCGTTTGAACAAGCGGTTGAAATCTGTCGTGACATTTTTTATGCCCTCAAACCCGTGTATGGGGAAATCTTCGACACCATGCTACTCAATGGACAAATAGATGTCTATCCAAAACAAGGGAAGCGCGGAGGTGCTTTTATGTCGAGTGAGACGAATCAGCCTACTCATGTGTTCCTTAATCATATGACAAATTTCAAGTCTCTTGAAACCTTGGCTCACGAAATGGGACATGCGATTCATTCTGAGCGCTCAAAACAACAACCGCTTATATACCAAGGCCATTCGATCTCAACCGCTGAAACAGCCAGTACACTGTTTGAGAATTTGGTTTTTGACGCCGTGTATGAGCAATCTCCAGAAAAACAACGAATAGTTTTACTCCATGACCGCATCAGCCGTGATATTTCAACCATGCAGCGACAAATTGCTTTTTTCAATGCGGAGTTGGAAATCCATAATACTATTAACGAGCACGGGGCTATGAGCACAGATGAATTACGACAGTGTATGGCAAAACACCTCCAGAGTTATTTAGGTCCAGCAGTATCTGTTGATCCGCGTGACGGCTACTCTTTTGTCTATATTCCGCATCTGCGCTATGGATTTTACGTGTACACCTACACGTTTGGATTGCTCATGAGTACCACTATGGCAAATCACTACAAAAAAGATCAGTCGTACATGCAACAAATAGATGCTTTTCTGTCTTCTGGTTCATCAGCTTCAGTGGCGGATATTTTTAAAAGCATTGGCATACAAACGCAAAAAAGTGACGTCTATCTTGACGCACTTAATAACCATGCGGCAGATATCAAGAAATTTGAGCAGTTTGTAAAGGCAAAGAAATAGTAATTTGTTACAATAACGCAATATGAATCTACTTTTTTGGGGAATGACACTAGGAGTCATCGGCAAGGGCATGCTAGCACTTGGGGTTGTGTGGGTGCACATACAGATGGCAAATGAGCGGAGTATTGACGAGTTAGTTATCCGGTCATTTCGGACAGAACTTATTATCACCTTACTCGGCTTCTTTTTGATTGTTCTTGGGTATGCTATGGAAGTTGCTTTTATGGGTGGATTCACTTATTTACTCACCTGTGACGGTGCAGCCTGCGCCGCCTCATTAGGCTCACTCCTCTCGCAATAATCATAGGTTTTGTTATAGTGCTGACACTAAACTGTTTTGTTTATGTCCGGAAACGAGATCAGAAAAAAATACTTAGACTTCATGGCACAAAAGGGACACGCAATCATCCCTAGTGCTGCGTTAGTGCCGGAAAATGATCCAACAACGCTTTTTACCGGTAGCGGTATGCAACCTTTGGTGCCTTATTTAATGGGCGAGACACATCCTAAGGGTACCCGACTAGCAGACTCACAAAAGTGCTTTCGTGCTGAGGATATTGAAGAAGTGGGTGACAACCGACATACTACGTTTTTCGAAATGCTTGGAAACTGGTCGCTTGGAGACTATTTCAAAGCAGAACAACTTCCATGGTTCTTTGAGTTTCTTGTCGAAGAAGTGGGGTTAGATCCAAACCGATTGTATGTGACCGCCTTTATTGGCGATGAAAAAGCTGGTGTACCAAAGGATACAGAGTCAGTCAAAATTTGGCAGCAACTTTTTGCCGAAAAGGGAGTAAGCAATGAGGTGGCAGACATCGGTAGTGAAAATGATGGATATGCCCGTGGCATGAAAGATGGTGAGCGTATTTTCTACTACGATGGAGCAAAAAACTGGTGGAGTCGCGCCGGAGCACCGGAAAAAATGCCAGTCGGCGAGATTGGTGGGGAGACAGTGAAGTCTTCTACGAGTTTACTGATATAGAACACGACCCAAAGTGGGGAGAACACTGTCATCCAAACTGTGACTGTGGACGGTTTATGGAAATCGGGAACTCTGTCTTTATGGAGTACATAAAGACAGAAACCAGTTTTGAGAAACTACCAAAGCAAAACGTAGACTTTGGTGGCGGACTTGAGCGTATTGCTGCTGCCGCCAATAACTCGCCTGATATGTTTGAGGTTGATCTTTTGAAAGATGTTGTGCTGGCACTTGAAGCAGCGTCAGGTAAGTCATACCAAGACAATCTAGAAGCCTTTCGCGTCGTCACCGATCATATCCGAGGAGCAGTGTTTATGGTTGGCGATGGTGTATTGCCGAGCAACACTGAGCAGGGCTATTTTGTGCGGCGTTTACTGCGTCGCAGTGTCCGGTATGCCGATGCCCTTGAACTCCCGACTGGAAGTTTAGGTACTCTAGCAAGCAGTGTGATAAAAACCTATCAAACTCACTACACTAATCTATCTGATAAACAAGCAGACATAGTTCATACCATAAACCAAGAAGAAGAGCAGTTTCGAAAGACCCTAGCACGCGGTTTGCGTGAATTTGAAAAGCGGGATGTAACTATCGCCGCTGAACCATTGAAACTAAAGTTAAACCCCGCCACCAAAAAGCTGTTAAAAGAGCAGTTTCCGCTCAAAGTAAAAGCGAAGAAATCATTTGAAGGTATCGGCGCGCGGCGCGCTTTTGAGCTTTTTACAACCTACGGATTTCCGATTGAACTAACCATAGAAGAAGCCGCTAAACACGGGAAAAAAGTAGACATTGAAGGGTTTGAACGCTTAATGAAAGAACACAAAGAGAAATCCCGAGCTGGTGCAGAGCAAAAGTTTAAGGGTGGCTTAGCAGACCATTCGGAAAAAGTAGTGCAGTATCACTCAGCGACACACCTCATGTTAGCGGCTCTCCGCCACTTTCTTGGCGAACACGTCCACCAAGCAGGTTCAAACATCACTGGTGAGCGGTTACGCTTTGATTTCACCCATCCGGAAAAGGTAGAACGAGAAACATTAGATAAGATAGAAGCCTGGGTGAATAACGCTATCAAAATGGGAGGTGTGGTTACTACTGAAACCATGCCCAAAAACCAAGCTGAAAATGATCCAACTGTGGAGGGGAGCTTCTGGGATCGTTATCCAGATGAAGTAAAGGTCTATACCATGACTGGCACTGACGGCACTATTTTTTCTCGCGAACTATGTGGTGGACCACACGTAGAAAAACTTGAAGATATTATTGGTACGTTCAAGATTAAAAAGGAAGAATCCTCCTCAGCTGGAGTACGACGCATTAAGGCTGTCCTGATTGACTAAACAAAGCCAACTCCACAGTAACAACCTGTAATACAGAAGCAAGCTAGTATAATAAAACCATGTTTGGTCTTAAAAAACATGGTCCTGATGGGCGTTATGGTGCCATCATTGACATTGGTTCGGGTAGTGTTGGTGTCGGTATTGTCGTTTCCGATCCTTTGGAAGAAATGCCTCGAGTTTTGTGGACACATCGCGAACAGATTGTAGAGCGAGATACAGAAAATCTTAAGGTAGTTGAGAAAGATATTACTGTAGCGATTGTTAATGCCGTGCTTGAGTTGGGGAACACTGGGATACAGTCCCTCAGACACTATGATGCGAGCGCTAAACTTCACGACATTCAGGTAGCAGTGTCAGCGCCGTGGTCATACACCGTTTCACAAACGACTACGGTAAAAAAGGAGCAACCTTTCCCAGTCACAGACCACCTCAAAGCAGAACTCACTCAAACAGCCATACAACAAGTAACTGAAAAGGCGCAACAAGCAAAAGAAGATGAACACTGTAAGGTGCGCATAGTTTCAAACGCAACAGTGCAATTGACTGTTAACGGCTATACCGTTTCACAAACCTATAATCACTCTGCTACTGAACTTTCCCTCACACAGTTATTGGGTGTAGTGGAGGAGCGAATCGTCTCCGGGCTCGAAGACGCTTTGGAGAAAGTGCTCCCAGAAATACCATTGCAGGTACATACCTTTATGTACGTATACTCAAAAGGCTTACAAGATTTAGCCGGTGATATGTCACACGCCTGCTTAGTTGATGTTACCGCACGCGCTACTGAGATCGGAACGGTCACCGGTGGAATTTTAAAACATACAACGCACATACCACAAGGAACTGCGACTTTGGCACAAAAAATTGCTCGGGTCTGCAATGTAACTACTGAAGAAGCTCGGAGTTACTTATATGAGTCTGCGAGCGATATAACAAATACTTTGACAAAAACGAAATTAGAGAAACTCGCGGCCATTGATACAGACTACGAAACCGCCCTCACTGACTTACTTACTCAAACGCGAGCAGTAACACCAGTTTCAAATATTGTCTACTTACACACTGAGCAAGTGTTTGAGTACTATTTTAAAGAGCGATTCAAACACATACGAACCAAACGGTCTTACACTATACATCCGACTACCTCTTCACATTTCTCCAAAGTAGAAAGCAATGATACAGCGCTTCACTTATCTGCTTACGTTTTCCACAAGCGGCTAACAGACGTCCCGCTACAGGCCTCATAGAGCGGTATACTTAGAGTACGTACACGTATGGATAAAAAGTGGAATTTGCAGGACATCCGACCCGCGACACCACGACGCAGTCAGCGTCCCGATCGTAGAGCTGACAAAGTTGAATCGGCAAGTGACGATTCACAAACCGTGGTCACTCATGATGCCAATGAGGGTGCTTTACGAGTGCAGATAAAAAATGGGAAAAAGCACTCCCGGCTGGGCTTGCTTGGTGCCTTTGGTTTGTTTTTTGTTATTATTTTGGGCGGTTTTATTCTTAGTTTATTGTCTGCCGGCGCTGAGGTTACGGTTGAACCTCGGCACCGAGAACCAAACGTGAACGCGGCTTTTACTGCGTATCGAACGCCGCAAGTAGATGAGCTTTCCTACGAAACAATGGTCTTGGAAGCAGAAGGGGAGCGACAAGTGAGTGCTACTGGACAGGAAGAGGTGGAAGAACAAGCAGAGGGAGTTATAACTATATATAAAACTACTCCTGGTACTGAGCGACTCATCAAAAATACTCGCTTCGAATCACCCGATGGTCTGGTCTTTCGCGTAAAAGAGTCTGTCGTGGTGCCAGGTGCAGTAGAAAGTAACGGTGAAGTATCCCCAGGCTCTATCAACGCTGAAGTCTTTGCTGACAATGTAGGCGAGCAATACAATCTCGTAGCTAACACTCGCTTCACAGTTCCTGGGTTTAAGGAGGGAGGATATACTGAACTTTACAATGCTATTTATGCGGAAAACACCGATGCGTTTACTGGCGGATTCTCGGGCGTTAAATTTGTGATTGATGAAAATGAACTTGAGACCGCTAAGCAAGCTTTGCAAACAGAATTACGGGATTCGTTGCTAGGAAGAGTAGACGCAGAAAAGCCAGCTGGGTTTGTGGTCTTTGAAAGCGCTATCACGTTTACCTACGAATCTCTCCCGGCAGTGGAATATGGCGAAAACCTTGCCACTATAAAAGAACGAGCATTACTTCAAATACCGATTTTTAAAGCTGAAGACTTTGCGGCATACATTGCTGCTTCAACCGTGCCAGGATACGAAGGAGAGTCCATGCGTATAGATAATGTTTCTGAGCTTGAATTTACGTACACCTCTGCTACGACAACCAGTACTGACATTGGTAACGTGGATTCAGTTGAATTCAAACTTGTTGGCAAGCCACAATTAGTGTGGACCTATGATGAAGAGCGTCTCAAGACAGATCTTTTAGGCGCTCCAAAAACCGCACTTACTTCAGTTCTTGGAGGGTACCCCGCGTTAGAAAAAGCACGGGCTGTCATTCGACCATTTTGGAAGCGTGCATTTCCTCAAGAACTTGATAAGATAGAGATTATTGAAGAGATACACCGCTAGTCTCATTACCATGAGACTAAGAGCACTCTTCCTTGGTATCCACACAAAAGCGGTGCAAAGGGCGTTAAAACAGTTGACGTTTAGGCGTGTCTTTGTTACACTCTCACCCGTTTAAAGTAATGTCAGAACAGCAACCAGAAAACCTCGTCTACGGGACAGTGGAGGAGGCGCTACCCAATGCGCTTTTTCGAGTTGTGATGGACGAGACAGGTGAAACTGAATTAGCGTACCTCGCAGGTAAGATGCGTAAGTTCAGAATCCGAGTGCTCGTTGGAGACAAAGTAGCGATATTACCTGACCCTTATGGAGGTAAAGGTAGGATCACAAAGCGGTTATAGTATTCACGTATGAAAGTTCGATCATCGATCAAAAAACGAAGCGCAGATGACATTATCGTTCGCAGACGAGGGCGTGTTTACGTTATTAATAAGAAAAAGCCTCGCCACAAGCAACGGCAAGGCTAATCAGTGTAGAGTATGCGTATTTCCGGTATCACAATTCCAGACAACAAACATCTTTCGTTCGGTCTAACGAGTGTATATGGCGTTGGACGGGCACGGGCAAGCGAAATCTTGGCTGACCTCAAGATAGACGCTTTCACAAAGCCAACAGATCTCTCACCAGAGCAAGAAAACGCAGTCCGAGAGAAAATTGAAGCGTTCTTGATTGAAGGTGAACTAAAACGAAAAGTTTCAGCTGATATTAAGCGTTTGAAAGATATCCAGTCATATCGCGGTTCACGACACGCAAAGCGTCTTCCTGTACGCGGGCAACGTACGAAAACTAATGCCCGCACACTCAAAGGTGCTAAGAAAACCATGGGTTCAGGTAAGCGTAAGCTTGAGAAAACGTAGAATTTGTAAAATTTATCAGATATTCCTATGGGTAAGAAACGTATTATAAAGAAAGGAGGTGGTTCAGACGTGGCAGGTACTTCACGGGCTCTTAATCGCGTGCCAAAAAAGAAGCTGGCGGCTGGACGGCTTAATGTTCTGGCTACCTTTAACAACACATTGGTAACCTTGTGTGACCAAAAGGGGAATAGTATTATCTCCGCTTCTTCAGGGGCGCTTGGCTTTAAAGGATCTCGTAAGAGTACGCCGTTTGCTGCTGCTAAGGTAGGCGAAATTATTGGTGATAAAGCGCAGCAAATGGGAATGAAAGAAGCCGAAGTGGTAATCCGCGGTGTTGGTGCCGGGCGAGAGTCTGCATTGCGTGCGTTTGCTGGCAAAGGTATCGCTATCAGTAAGATTACTGACAAGACACCGGTCCCTCATAACGGTCCCCGTCCACCTAAGCCACGAAGAGTATAGTATTTGCGTATGAAAATTGGTCCAAAATTCAAAATTGCTAAACGCCTCGGAGCCCCAATCTTCGAAAAGACTCAGACTCAAAAGTTTGCGTTATCTGAAGCACGTGGCGGACGCAAGCGGCAGCGCCGTCCTGGTGCAATGAGTGACTATAAGCGTCAGCTTATTGAAAAGCAAAAAATGCGTTTTTCTTATGGTATCTCTGAAAAACAGTTGCGAAAGTATGTGGCACAAGCAGTTGAAAAAAGCGATCAGCCGATTGCTAAGCTTATGGAGCAACTGGAAATGCGCCTTGATAACGTTGCTTACCGCCTTGGTTTGGCAAAAACCCGCCAAATGGCACGTCAAATGGTCTCACATGGACACTTGATGGTAAATGGTAAGAAATTCACCATTCCATCACACAAAGTACGTACCGGCGATGTCATTACAGTCCGAGAGGGAAGTCAGAGCTCAGCACTATTTACCAACCTTGCTGAAGAACATCAGAATGCGGGAGTGCCAGGTTGGTTGAAATTTGATGTGAAGAAATTGTCTGGTTCGGTTGTTGGCATACCGTCGTATGAGCCGTCTGAAACGCTGTTTGACCCTGAACAAGTTCTGGAATACTACAGTCGATAGTTAGTTGGAATTATTCATTTGTTAGTTAAGCGCATAATCATGCTAGAAACAAACGTAGCACTACCAAGTAAACCACGTGTAGTCAAAGAAGAGGAATTTCAAGGGGTATATGAAATCGATGGTCTTTATCCTGGATATGGGCATACTCTAGGAAACTCATTACGACGCATTATTCTTTCTTCGTTGCCTGGCGCAGCTATTACACACGTAAAGGTGGACGGTGTTAAACACGAATTTGAGACCATTAGTGGTGTAAAGGAAGACGTGATTACATTGCTTCTTAACATCAAGCGGACTCGTATCGCTTTGCATAGCGATGAGCCAGTTACTATGTCATTGAAGAAATCTGGCGCTGGCGTTGTAACTGCTAAAGACATCGAGGCTCCAAGTCAGATTGAAGTTCTCAGTCCTGACCAACACTTGGCAGAAATCACAACTAAAAATGGTTCACTTGATATCGAGATGACCGTTGAACGCGGGCTTGGCTACGTAGCTCGTGAGATTCACCAAAAAGATAAGGTGGATATCGGTAGTATTGCTCTTGATGCTGTCTTTACACCGATTAGACGTGCAAACTACGAAGTTGAAAACATGCGTGTTGGCGATCGTACTGACTATAATCGTCTTCGTCTGTTTATTGAAACTGATGGGACTATGACTCCACGCGAGGCTTTGGAGCAAGCAATCGAAATCATGGTACATCAACTTAAGGCTGTTATTGGTTTCAAAGAACCAGCGGTAAATGAGCCTGCTGAGGAAGTCGATGAGGCTACTACTGCCAAGCCAGAAGAGATCGACCCAGACGTATTAAAGACTCGTATTGAGACCCTTGATTTATCTGCCCGTACTTTAAGCGCGCTAGAGGAAGCCAACATCCGTACTATCGGTGGACTTGTGCGAAAGAAAAAAGATGATATTCTTGCGCTCGATGGTATTGGTCCGAAAGGAGTAGAAGAAATCGTTGAATTGCTCAACGGCATGAACGTAGCTTTGGCTGAATAATTTCAATTACAAACGTATGCGACACGGAAATAAAAACAGAACACTAAGCAGAACCCGTCGAGGACGTAGTGCTTTGCTTCGTGGTCTAGCTGTGTCTTTGATTGAAAACGGACAAATTAAAACAACTGAAGCAAAAGCTAAGGAACTTCGTCCCTTTGCTGAGCGCCTCGTAACCTACGGAAAGAAAGCGACTGTTGCTTCACGCCGGCTAGCGGCAACTGCGTTAGGGGAGCCTAAAGATGTGGTAATCAAAAAACTGTTTGATGAAATTGCTCCTACGTATAAAGAGCGGTCTGGTGGATACACTCGTATCATAAAAGTGGGACGAACGGATGCTGGTCGCGATGAAGCAGTCATTGAGTTTGTTAAATAAGTATGGAAAAGGAAACGCAAACAAACGAATATACTATTGACGCTAAAGGTAAGCGTCTAGGGAAGGTTGCTACCGAAGCAGCAACTGTTTTGATGGGTAAGAATCGTACTGACTTTGCCAAGCATACTGTAGCTCCAGTAAGTGTGAAAATTGTTAACGCTTCACAGCTTGATGTAACTGATAAAAAGAAAAATGAGATTTACCAGAGCTACTCTGGATATCCAGGCGGTCGAAGAACTGAAACACTCGAACACTTAGGAGAACGACGGGGATACGCAGAGGTTGTACGCCGCACTGTAAAAGGCATGCTTCCTAAGAATCGTTTGCAAAGTATTCTTATGCATAATCTTGAAGTAACTGAATAATTTTATGGCTACTGCAACTAAAAAATACATAGAAGGAATCGGACGACGTAAGACAGCCTCTGCTCGCGTGCGTTTGACTCCAGCTAAAGCAACTACTTTTTCAATCGATGGTAAAACTCTTGAAGAGTATTTTGGACACGAAGCACTTATTCAAGATGTGCAATCAGTTCTAGCTACAGAAGACGCTGGTATTGAAAACTATGAAATTACAGCCAAAGTTTCAGGTGGAGGTCTTTCTTCACAAGCTGAAGCTATTCGTCTTGGTATTGCTCGAGCGCTCGTAAAGGAGAAAGCTGACCGCCGTAGTGCCCTTAAGAAAGAAGGTTTCCTCAAACGCGATCCTCGTTCAGTGGAGCGCAAGAAGTTTGGTTTACGTAAAGCCCGCCGCCGACCTCAGTGGTCAAAGCGTTAGAAAAAAGCCTCCCTGCGGAGGTTTTTTTCTAACGCTTTGACGGCGGAGTGATGTTTCCGACTCCTTTCCTAGAGTTGGAAA
The DNA here is from genome assembly GCA_041389005.1 of Minisyncoccota bacterium. GTDB lineage: Bacteria > Patescibacteriota > Minisyncoccia > Phycocordibacterales > UBA918 > OLB19. The sequence continues at coordinate 151,466 of JAWKSR010000001.1, forward strand.
CAAGCGAGCCGAGGCTCGAGGAGTACTTAGTACAATCATAGCGAAGCTGATGATTGTACTTAGTAACTTTCTAGAGGAAACGCGGTTTCTTACCATTTTGTCCGGTCCGACCGTGAGGGGAGATGTGTGTTTACGAAAGCGTAGGGGGAACAAGTTTATCTCAGCACATAACGGGGGCAGACAAACTCTGTCTTCACTCCCCGCCACCCAAAAACCGCCGGTAGGCAGTTCTTTGGTTGACTCGATGAAGCCCTTTATGTGACAAACTCGTTTATGAGTTCTAGGAACTCACCCTCCTCAGTGCGTTACCAACGTGGGTAACTTCACTTTTTCCACTTAGCCCGAGCCTTGTGTCAAGTGGTCTAGAATTCTTTCGTTGCCAAAGCATCACTAGCGCTCCGACTGACGTTCAAAGAGTCCTACAACGATGAACTCTTCGCCATTCCCACTGACGAATCAGTGGCATACATATAATACCAAGTTCGTAAAGATTCTTTTTACCAGAATACACATTTGTGCGTTTGACAAGAATGCGATTCTTAAAAAAGCTTTGCAACATAACACTTTTGTTTGTTTTTGACTTCGCAAAAAAACAAATGTATATTTCAAACACGATGCATTCTCCAAACCGCATACTATGGTTTTCTCTGTTTAATGCACGCTTTAAAATTTAAAAACACTCACTGTAATGACTGAAAAAAATTCTCAAGCAGCTGAGTCGGACATAGAACCAGTTAACGAAGAGTCATTTACTGACACGGAACTCGTTGAAGAGGAAACGCAGTATCAGGATAAACTCAAGAAACTGCGTGAAGAGCTCAAAAACAGTGCGACACTGAAAAAGAAGCACCTAGAAGACCTACAACGAGCTAAAGCCCGACTTTCTTAACGCTAAGAAACGTTTAGAAAGCGAGAAAGAATCTGGTGAAGGATAATACTATCAACGAACTGATACGTTCTTTACTTCCGCTGTGTGACAGTTTTCATGTGGCTCGCTCCGATGATGCACTGTAGCGAAAGTACTGACCCAAAGTGGCGCTCTGGCGTAGAGCTATCGAGGCGCAACTTAAAAATGTGCTAAAGACTTACGGAGTAACTGCGATAGCATCTGAAAATGAAATGTTTGACCCAGAACACCATGAGGCAGTACAAACTGGTATTCCGGTGAAGACAAGGCACAAGATGGCGTAGTGATAACTGTTGTACAACCAGGCTATCAACGCACTGCAGCAGCTGACACCAATACCGTCATCCGTCCCGCCCGTGTCAGTGTCGGAGAATACACTCAGAAATAACTTTACTTTAAGATTCACTGAATAACTATTATGGCAAAAATACTTGGTATCGACTTAGGCACCGCAACTCCGCAATGGCAATCATTGAAGGGGGTGAGCCGACTATCGTTGAAAATGCTGAGGGTAACCGTACCACACCATCAGTGGTAGCAATTTCTAAGAAAAATGAGCGACTGGTTGGACAGATTGCCAAGCGACAAGCAGAAACCAACCCGACTAATACCATCTATGGTATTAAACGCTTTGGGTTATGATTTTGCCGATGCAGCTGTCCAAAAGATAAAGAAATCCCATTTGAGGTTAAGAAGGTTCCCAAGGGGAGGAGTCATGGTTACGCTCGGAGAAAAGGACTATCGCCCAGAAGAGGTGTCTGCCATGATCTTGAGTAAGCTAAAGGCAGACGCCGAAGCAAAGCTGGAGAAACCATCACTGAAGCGGTAATTACCGTGCCAGCCTACTTTAATGACTCACAACGTAAAGCTACCCAAGACGCAGGTAAAATCGCTGGACTAGAAGTGAAGCGAATCATTAACGAACCAACCGCAGCCGCGCTTGCGTACGGCTTTAATAAAAAGAAGATGAAAGATCGTAGTTTATGACTTTGGTGGTGGTACGTTTGACGTACAATAGTACTCGAGGTTGGAGATGATGTCGTGGAGGTGCAATCTACCGATGGTAGCTCTCACACATGGGAGGTCGTGACATCGACCGTGCGGTGGTACGCCATCTGATTGAAACGTTTAAGAATCAGGAGGGGATTGATCTCGGTAAAGACAAGCTGGCACTACAGCGACTTGATGAAGCAGCAGAAAAAGCCAAGCACGAACTCTTCAACTGGTAGAGCAACATCAACATTCCATTTATCTCACAAGGTACTGATGGTCCAGTGCACCTCGACATTACACTCACTCGGAGCAAGCTAGAAGAGCTAGCAGGGGAGTACATCGACCGTTCAATTGAGATCACCAAGCGCGCTCTTGAAGCAGCTTCTATAAATAGGTAAAATCAACGAGATCATTCTTGTAGGTGGTCAAACTCGCATGCCCAAGGTACAGGGAGCGGTTAAGGCACTCTTCGGTAAAGAACCAAACAAAAGTATTAATCCGGATGAAGTGGTCGCGCTTGGCGCTGCCATCCAAGCTGGTATTTTCCAGGGTGATGTACAAGACATTACACTGGTAGATATGTGATTCCACTTTCCTCGGTATTGAAACCATGGGTGGAGTAGCTACTAAACTGATTGAAAAGAACACGCATATTCCAACTAAAAAGGAGCAGGTATTCTCAACAGCCGCTGACAACCAAACCTCTACTGAAATTCACATTACCCAAGGTGAGCGACCAATGGCGGCTGACAATAAATCACTCGGACGGTTTGTACTAGATGGCATCCCTCCAGCACCACGTGGTGTACCACAGATTGAAGTAGCCTTTGATGTCGATAGTAACGGTCCTTAATGTAACCGCCAAAGATAAATCAACAGGCAAAGAACAATCTATTCGCATTGAAGCCAACTCAGGGCTTTCTGAGGATGACATCGAACGAATGAAGCAAGAAGCCGAAGAACACGCTGGCGAAGATGCCAAGAAGAAAGAACTTATTGACGTTCGCAATCTTGCTGAACAGATGGCATACACTGCCGAAAAAGCACTAAAGGACCACAGTGATAAAGTTCCGGAAGAAACCAAGACTGCAATCGAAGAAAATAAAAGCAGTGCGAGAAGTAAAAGGACAAAGACGACAAAGTAGCTATCGAGTCAGCTACTGAAGCGCTTTCAGTGAAATGCAAAAAATTGGAGAAGTGATGCAGCAAGCGGCGGCTGAAGAAGGCAAAGAGTAACAGAAGGAGACTCAGACGCACCAGTACGAGACGCTGAGGTAGAAAGACGATACCGCTGACGATAACAACAAAGAGCGTAGCTATTCGCTCTGCCTGTAGTTTGTGGCATAATGCCAGCTATCAACCATGACTAAGAAAGACTATTACGAAACACTCGGACTGGCTCGTGGTGCTAGTAAAGATGAGGTTAAAAAAGCCTTTCGTAAACTAGCTGCCAAGTATCACCCCGACAAAAAACTGGCGATGAAGCCAAGTTTGAGAGATCAGTGAAGCGTACGCAGTATTGAGCGATGACAAGAAAAAGGCTGAATACGATGCCTATGGTCACGCCTTCTCTGGCAGCGGTGGTCCACAAGGCTGGGGTGGAGGAAACCCATTTGGCGGTGAAACGGGTGTTGAGTTTGATATCAACGATATCTTTGAAAACTTCGGCGATATGTTCGGTGGTGGTTTTGGCGGCGCGCGGCAAAAGCGGGGACGTGATATCTCAATTGATATTGAACTCACCTTTAAAGAAGCTGTGTTTGGCGTAGAACGGAAGGTCTTACTGTCTAAAAATAATACCTGCAACCAGTGTCAAGGTAGTGGTGCTAAAGCAGGAACTGAACTCACCACTTGTGAGACCTGTAATGGCAACGGAAAAGTGCGCGAGACACGGCAGAGTATCATGGGTAGTTTTACTACCGTGCGAGCCTGCAGTGCGTGCAATGGCACCGGAAAGGTCCCGAAAGAAAAGTGCGGGCACTGTGCTGGAACAGGAGTACGAAAGGAAGAGAGTGAAATCGCCATCAATATCCCAGCGGGAGTTGAAAACGGTGAGGTCATTCGTCTCACCGGGCAAGGTGAGGCTATACCACAGGGAGTACCAGGTGACTTATACGTGAAGTTGCACGTACACGGTGATCAGGACGTAAAACGCGATGGACTTAATCTTATCCGCACCCTACCGGTAAAGCTTACCGATGCGCTTTTAGGTAACACCTATCATGTTGAGACCCTTGATGGGGGAGTGGATATAAAAGTTCCGGCCGGAGTCAAACACGGGGAAACGCTACGTATTAAAGGTAAGGGAGTGCCATCTGGCAACCGCCGCGGTGATTTCTTGGTCAAGATAACTATTGCCACCCCCACCAAACTCTCCCGCAAAGCGCAGAAGTTGGTTGAGGAATTAAGGGATGAAGGAGTATAAAACACGCGCCCGGCACATATGCCGGGCGTGTTTGCTACCTGCTGAGTTCTCCAAAGATGATCAGGCTGAAAAATCCCAAGCCCAAGTAGATAGAACCTTCAACAAAGGGTCATTGGAAAAAAGTACAGGTGCACTTGGCGGGTACGAAAAACATATACCCAACTATAAAAAGCAAGCCAGTCCCAGTAGCAAAAAGAGCATTTGTACACGACATACCTCCTTTCGTGTTCTATGTAAAGTAAAATATGGTTGTAATTGAGTCAATATGCCTCAACAAAATACTCAATTTGATTTTTGGCGATAGTAGGAAGCCTCAACATGCATTTGTCGTACATGAAGGTATCATTACCGACCGTGGTAGTCGGTATTCGGTCAGCTACGGTAAGGTGACCGAAAGGCGAGATGATATAAAATTCTTTCTTAAAGAGCTTAAACGTAACAAAAAGTATGCTAAAGCAACCCATAACACTTGGGCAGCCCGCGTTAGTCATGACGGTGCCATTTTTGAAACTAAAAACGATGACGGGAGACGGGCGCGGGTATGGTCATCCTGCGTGTAATGCAAAGAGAATATTACTGATTGCGTTATCTGTGTGACGCGGTGGTTTGGAGGCGTCAAACTGATGGGCGACCGCTTCAAGCACGTCCAAGACGCTACTAAATACGCTATTAAAGACATCAAGTAACCTGGGTAATTTATCCCAAACGCTAAAACTTTTCACTGCGTAAGGAGTCTATAATACACAGATGGACACCGAAAACGCCCTTATATCGCAGATCTACTTCAGGAATCATTGTACTTGATTATTGTTGCTCATAATCTTCTGTTCTTTGCTTTGAAGAAGGGGAGACAGACTGTAACCAATATCATCCTCGGTCTGTATCTTGCTCTTTTGATATCGCTGGAGTTTCCGTTTTACGATCAGCTTTTACCGGCGACTCTGCCAGCACCGAATCAGCCGTGCATTCTGATTATCTTTGCGTTTTTGCTTTTTTGAGCACCTGGTTATTTGCCCGCATCCTGCCGCGTGAATATGACGAACGAGCATTTGAGGCTTTTTTCCGGAAGCTCTTGCTGGCAGCGTAGGAACGATTCTTGTTATGATCTACAGCTACCACGTACTGCCAATTACAGACTTTATTACCCCAGGCTCGCCAATCAATTCTTCGGATCAGAACAAAGTTTCTTCTGGTGGCTCATGGCACCAATCCTAATCTTGTTCTTGTGTAAATTTGTATGGTGCCATTGTGGATTTTACTAAGCCTTGGCGGTACAGTCTTGGCAGTTGGTGGTACCTTGTTTGATAAATACTTGCACAAAGTACTTTAGTGATGCAAAAAGTGACACCGGAGCTGGTGCTTTGCTAATATTTTCTGCATATTTTTCAATTATCATTCTGGCAGCTCTTTTTTTATTTACCTTTTTCCCGGTTAATTGAATTTCAATCAGCTTCTATTAAATACGCTCTCGCGGCAGGATTGCTAAACGGATTATGGATATTGCTTTATTTACAGGCACTTAATCGAGTCGATGTATCAAAAGTGGTGCCATGTTCAGACCATACCAGCTTTTGGTTTAGTTTTTTGCTTTTTTTATCACACTAGGCGAAATTATTACCCTTGAACAGATGGGCGCAATGGGTTTGATGCTTGTCGGTGCTGTAATTTTGGTGCATGAACGGCAACACAGTTTTTTTAAACTTGATCTTAAGACCTTGGCTTTAATGTTAAGTGCTGCTGGCTTAGTAGCATTGAGTCAAACACTTTTTAAGGTCAGTACCACGTACTCTAATTATGTAACGAGTGCATTTTGGCTTTGGCTCGGCTTCTTTTTGTTTGGACTGTGTATTCATATCCTAAACAGAAAATATCAGAACAATTTAAGTACCTCTTACACAAACGCGTACGTAGTGCATTGACACTCAACACCAGCAATGAACTATTTGATAGTCTTGGCGAATTGTTACTATTTGCTGCCATTATGATTGGACCGATCGCTTTGGTACAGACCTTAGGAGTGTACGAACCATTGCTTATTTTTCTTGTTAGTATCGTGTTGGCAATAAAGTATCCACAACACTTCAAGGAAGACGTGGAACGAGAAGCTATACTGCAGAAGACTTTGGGTATCGGTGTTGTATTGTTAGGTAGCCTGGTGCTGTACAGTTTGATTGAAATATAAAATACACAACGTGAGCACATGTGATTTTAAAAACAAGATAGTTGTTCTAGGTTATGGTTCGATTGCTAAGGCTGTTTTACCTTTGATTCCTTCACATTTTTCTACTCAATCACAATCCATTCTGGTGGTAGCGAGAGACATACCTGATCCTCAACTCATTGAACAATTAGGGTTCTCCTACCAAGAACACACCCTCACCAAAACCAACTATCAAACAGTCTTGGATGATTTAGTTATGGAAGGTGACTTGCTCGTCAATCTGACCGCAGAAGTAAGTAGTCTTGATCTTATGCAGTACTGTACAGAACACAATGTCTTGTATCTTGATACTTGTATTGAATTGTGGGCAGACGAAATTGATCCAGATAGTAAAACGTATGATGAGCGTGAACTGTTACTTAAGTTACAACGCTCTGTACCTCCGCAATCAAGTACTGCTTTGTCCTCTATGGGTGCGAATCCTGGCTTAGTTTCTCTTTTAACTAAACGACTTCTCCTTTTAATAGCGCATGAAGTCGGTGTGACACAAAAGACACCACAAATAAATGAAGAATGGGCGTTGCTGGCAAAAGAACTAACTGTCCGTATTATTCACATCAATGAGCGTGATACTCAGTATACGAGCGATCCAGTAACAGCAAACGATTTCTTAAGCACCTGGTCGGTAGAAGCCATGATTATGGAGAGCATCGAAGCAGCGGAGATGTCCATCGGGAGTCATGAAGAAGTCTTGCCAAATGGGGCACATTATAGTGGGAAGAAGAATCGACGTGATATCTACTTTGACGCCTCTGGCAAAGACGTACAAATCAAGACCTGGTTGCCACAAACAGGCGAACAATATGGAATGGTACTGAATCACAATGAACCGATGTCAATTGCAGAGTTGTACTCTAAATGACAAGAACGATACTTATTCTCCAACTGTTTGCTGTGTATCACCCCTGATCAAACCATGGAGTCACTTACCTTACTGCCGATAATTATCAGAAAAAAGAAGGTAGGGTGCTTCTAAAAGATAGAGGATGGGAACGATGAACTAGGTGTGTTTATTATGACTGAGAAATATGGCTCTTTTTTGGCTGGGATCACAACTCGATATACATTACCGCCCGCATTAATCCTGAAAGTTCTGCCACTTCACTTCAAGTAGCAGGTGGTGTTATTGCAGGCATGTGTTGATCGTAGAAAATCCAAATCAGGGTCTTAATTGGACAGCCACTATCAACCATGGAAAGCTACGCTACTGGATTTGGCAGAAATGTACTGGGGCGGTTACGTATATAGACGTACTGATTGGACACCTACATCAAAAAGTGCTGACTGCTTCAATTTAAACATTTTCTAAGAGCGAGTAATTAACATTACATAAACTTACCTGACTTACTTTCGTAAAGAGAGTGCTAAAATAGATGTAAATGGACAAAAAAACAAAGTTTTTAATAGTGGATTCATGATTGCTTTTGTCATGCTATCCGTCTCTGCAAAATACTATAAGTTTTCAGTCGCAGAAGACTATTACATTTCAGCGGAATTAAGTTGCGATGTTGAAACTGAATCTTGCTTTGTCTGGGACTGTGACCCATCTGATGAAGAATGCGACCAAACTCATATAAGTATATCTGGAAACATGCTTCAAATGTTCCATTAGACCCACTCGTGGGCGAGTGTCCCGAACTGCAAATGTGTACTGCTGACGAAGACTGCGAGATAATTCTTTTGCTCTGAAGAAAGTTTGGGAGATGAAGAATTTTGCCATACTGAATGATGAGCTTTAGTAACGAAAACAGTGCGAACCTTTCTTGGGAGTAAATAAGAAACCCAGACTAGCCGAAAGCTCTGTCGCAGGAGTGTGTTATATTGCGCAAAACGCCATTAGGAAAATGAACTTCGATTGTTCAAGCTGGTCGTTGTGTTCATGTAACGCAAATTGACAACTCCGCTATGGAGCCCTACTGGTACTACGGCTTCCAGGTAGAGCGAGACGTTTATTTTTATCCTTTATCAGTCAATGGAGAGCCCTGTTTGGATGGTATTTTTCGTATAAACCACAGTTGTGACCCCAATGCAGGCTTTTCTGGTCAGATATCTCTTTGTAGTTTCTCGTGACATATCATCCTGGTGAAGAGGATTTCCATGATTATGCTATGACGGATGTGGAAACAACTGATGAAGATGCCTGGTCTCCCGAAACATGTAATTGTGGGACTGCAAATTGCAGAAAATGATCACCGGTCATGATTGGGAAAACCCTGAATCCGAGAAAAAAAAAAAAAGAAGCGCAGGCTATTTCTCAACACATGTTGCAAACGCAATCAAAAATGGAGCTCAAACAAATGCTAGACTGTAGATAATATGTTCTGTTCAGATGAGTTTTCTTTAGCTATATGAAACTACAAGCAATTTGACCTCTTTTTAGTCCTGAGGTTCCTGCACTCATTTACTACTCCCATATTACTGCCGTAGTCATAACGCTACTTTTAAGTGATCTGTTATCTCAATGCAATAAAACGCTTCCAGCTAAAAAATCTTGCTAGCTATCTCAATTGCATTTTCAGCACTTTCCATTTTAGACATCTTCCTTGGACAAATTAATGTGGGAGTAGTGATGTTTTTGTGGTCATTCTGGTTATCTTTGTTCATACTGATTTTCGGTCTAAGTTTCTATTTTCTTTATACCTTATCAAAGGGCATGACATTTCGTTTAAATACAAACTTTCCTTTGTCGTCATACTCTTCTTGATTGAGGCATTCAGCCACACAGCTTAACTTAGAATATTTTGATCTAACTTACTGAAGCAGGAGAAGGAGTTCTTGATGTTAAACACCGTATTCGGACTTTCCTTCGTTATCTTCTGTGCGTCAGTTCTCTTGGCTTTTATGCAGTTCGACACTAACGGATGAAGATAAGCAACACTCAGCACTACTAGCAACTACCGGCATTGGTTTATTCTTGTTGATCTTCTCTTTTGCAACGTACTTGGCAAGTATTGTGAGTATTGTCTTTAAGAATGGATCATTAGTATTTATTACTGAACAATATGGGTACTTTGGCATGACCATTTTCATTGGTTTCCTAGCGTACATAATTGTTCGTTACAAAGCTTCTCAGATCAAACTTATTGCCACTAGGGCAATTGTTGTTGCTTAGTACTGCTCATCGCCTCGCAGTTCCTGTTTGTGCGTAGCGACGCTGCCATTGTACTTAGTGGAGTAACCTTAGCGCTTGCGTTCGGTTTTGGCTATTTACTTATTCGTAGTGTGCGGCGAGAGATCGAGCAACGCGAGGAGATCGAGAAACTGGCGAAGAAGTTGGGCGCGCAAGCTAACAAGCGACTTAAGAAATTGGACCAACTTTAAATCTGAGTTTGTCTCGACGTTTCACATCAGCTCCGCAGCCCGCTCACATCTGTACGCGGCTACGCGTCTATGCTCATGGAGGGCTCCTTTGGTAAGCTGACACCTAAAGCTAAAGAAGCCATAGAGCGTATCAACGAGTCTGCCCGGATTTATGGCGTTGTCAGTAGAGGATTATCTTAATGTATCACGCATCCAGACGGGCAACATGAAGTACGAGAACTCTGACTTTAATCTTCGTGATATGGCAGAACAAGTGGCTGACGAGTTGCGTCCGGAGAGGCATTCTCCGGCGGGGCTTATGGTTACTTTAGAACTGACCTGAGACGAAAGGTGTCGTGCATAAGGACATCGGCAAGACCAAGCAAGGGATACAAAATTTGGTAGACAACTCCATGAAATACATCTCAAAGGGCTCTATTAAAATCTTTGTACATGACAATAAACGCAAGAAACGCATATATGTTGATGTAATCGACACCGGTATTGGCATGAGTGGAGGAGATCGATCTACTCCAGTGTTTGATAAGTTTGAGCGAGCTGGAGAATGCTAACTATGTAAACGTAACTGGTACTGGACTTGGGCTCTTTGTCGCCCGGGAAATGGCACAAGCCATGGGTGTGACGTCTACGCTACCTTCTAAGGGCGAAGGCAAAGGCTCAACGTTTACCTTTCGAGATGCCTGTACAGATGTAAATATGAAGCTTACAGGAATAACTATTGGTAAAAGTAGCTATCACCAAGGATATCCTTTGAAGGTTATGTAATGTTCTGGAATCAAAAAGCGTGGCTGGCAGTTGGATTCTACATTTATCACTATAGATGATACGGACTTGAAAGCAATTGCCGATGAATGGATGAGGGTTTGTGGTGGCCACATTTTTGGGAAAATAAGTCTTGATATGATTTTCTTTGTTTACAAAATAAAATATTTGAGGGTACCAATCAGATCATACCTAAACAAGACGCGATTCAGTATGGATTAAACATCGGAATACCAGAAGGTCAAATGCATTTCAAATTCGAATTATAATCTGGTACTATCCTAGACATGGCTAAAAAACGACTACTGACTGGATTGCAATCTTCCGGCACCTTGCATATCGGCAATTACTTTGGGGCACTCAAACCATTTGTGGAGACGATGAGTACGAAAGTTTTTTGATGGTGGCAGACTACCATTCTTTAACCTCACTAAAAAACCCGGTGGCAGTGCGACAATCTACGATAGACGCTGTAAAAGACTATATCGCTGGGGGAGTAGACCCAGAGAAAGCGATCATATTTAAGCAATCTGATGTGTCACAACACACTGAGCTTGTCGATATTAAACTGCCAAGTGACTGTCCTGTTTTTGATGCAAGCACACGCCTACAAGGACAAGGTTGCTAAAGGATTGGAAGCTAATGCTGGTCTGTTTACCTACCCAATGCTGATGGCGGCAGATATTTTACTCTATGACACCGAAGTTGTGCCGGTAGGGGAGGATCAACGCCAACATGTCGAGTACGCCCGCGAAGCTGCCACTAAGTTTAACAACGTCTACGGTGAGACATTTACAACGCCACAAGAACGCATAAATGAGAGTACTGGTGTCATTCCCGGCACTGATGGTAAAAAGATGAGTAAGAGTTACAAAAATACTATTCCACTGTTTGGTACACCACAAGAGATCGAGAAAGCAGTCATGAGTATCGTGACTGACTCAGACGGCGACCACCCGGAGCATGTCTACAACATCCATACTTTAGAACCGAAGCCGAGCTCAAGCCACTATGGGCGAAGAACATAAAGGGCGTTATGGTGATCTGAAGAAACTACTTTGGCAGACATTGAAGCAACAGTAGCGCTAATGCGTGAGCGCCGCGATAGCCTGAGCGATGATGATGTGCGAGATATCCTAAAGGCTGGAGCAGAGAAGGCTCGAATACACGCTGAGCAAAAAATGACAGCCGTGCGGAGAAAAAGTAGGCGCTACTTTGTAGTTGACGTTTTATAAGGAGAGCGTTAGTCTAGAAGATACCAATGACGCGGATGATAACGCTGAGGTTTAGTTTAATAAAACAAGGGTTTATGTATCATTAATGATACATAAACTGAAGTGGGTGGCACCACGTGGCAATCTACGAGATTAGTAAACGTCCCTGCATTCGTATTATTCACTAATATGCATGCAGGGACGTTTTTAAATGAAGAAACGAGCGCCCGCGACTATTCTGAATTTACAAAACCGAATTTGCTCCCTTCTTAGAGCAAATTCCTGACGCACCCAGCATAAGATTAGATTAAATATTATGGAAAGAATACTAAGTAAACAAACTCAAAGAACACATATAGATAGCGAAGTAATCATTAACGGCTGGGTTGATGTTGCTCTCGACATCAGGGCAAATGGCGTTCTTCGACTTTCGCGACTGTACCGGCACCATCCAAGGTGTAGTCTTTGGGAAACCTGAGGTGCTTGAGGTAGCTAAGTCTCTACGCCCAGAGTGCATGCCGTTCGTGTCACTGGCAAGTGAATCGGCGACCAGATAACATGGTCAACGATAAGATAGAGAACGGCACATCGAGCCTTCTGAAATCACCGGTATTGAAGTCTTAAGCCCTGCTGCTGAACTACCCTTTGACATGGACGCTGAGCTCTTCATTGAAGCTAACTTTGACTATCGACCGTTTACCCTCCGTAGAGCGAGAACGGGCAATTTTCAACATTCAGGCGGCTATTACACGGTGTTACGGTGAAGGCCTACGTAGTGAAGGGTTTACTGAGTTCCAAGCACCCAACTGGTTGGTGGTGACGAGGTGGCGCAGAGGTCTTTAAAGTGAGTACTTCAAAGACCGCACCGCCACCTGGCAACCAGCCCACAGTTCTATAAACAGATCATGGTGGGTGCTTTTGAACGGGTCTTTTTCTTTTGCCACTGCCTTTCGGGCTGAGAAGAGTGCCACCACGAGACACCTTAGTGAATACACCTCACTCGATATGGAAATGGGTTTCATCGCCGATCACCTTGATGTGATGAAAGTAGAGACAGGACTGATGCGTCATATCACTAACCACCTCAAAGAACACCATCAAAAAGAACTTTCTATCCTTGGTGTTGAAGCACCTCTCGTGCCAGCCGGTGATATTTTTCCGCATATGAAATTGCGTGAGGCACAAGCGCTTATTAAAGAACGCACCGGAGCTGATAAGACCAACGAACCCGACTTAGAACCTGAGGATGAGCGCTGGTTGTGCCAGTACGCCCATGATGAACTAGGGAGTGACTTCATCTTCATTACTCACTACCCAGTGAGTAAACGCCCGTTCTATACGTATGAAGACGAGGCTGATCCAGGCTTTACTAAAAGTTTCGACTTGCTCTTCCGGGGCGTGGAAGTAACAACTGGTGGGCAGCGCGTACATGACCCTGAAGTGCTTAAGGCTAAGATCACAGAGAAAGGGCTCGATCCTGAAAACTTCAGTTTCTACCTGCAAGCCTTTCAATACGGTATGCCGCCACACGGTGGGTGGGGGATGGGGCTCGAACGCCTCACCGCGAAGTTCTGTGGAGTACAAAACGTAAAAGAAGCCACCCTCTTTCCACGCGACATCAACCGTATCGACACCCTGCTTTATAAATCGGACGAGAGCAAAGACAGTGAATAGTTATGAAAATAAAAACCACAAAAGCAGCAATTGAAAAAACTCCTAAAAAATATGTGCGTTTGGTGTTATCCGAGAAAAGTAAAGATTATCACCGACTGGTGGAAAAAAGTAACGGGGTCATGGAGTATCACTTAGGTGTGGGAAAGTACAAAGATATTACACCACGGCAATTTACCACTCTCATTCGTAGTATTGTACAAGCTGCCAACGCGCACAGCATACAGTATTTAGCAATACAGTTCTCCAAAACTCCGTTTACACAGCTAAAAGAACGTGGTGATGATTGGGTAGTCTCAACCATAGCTGAAAATGTTTATTTAGCGGATTACAAATTCACTACTTATAAAACTGCTAATAAAAAGAAGAGCCAATTAGCAGAGGTGCTTCTCTGTGGTGGTTTAAAAAAGTCTGAGGAGGTAGCACTGAAACGTGGGGAAGTTGTGGCTACGTTTGTTAATCACGCTCGGGATATTGCCAGCTACCACGGAACGATATGACCCCTTCAGTCTTGGGTAAGACTGCCCAAAAACTAGCAAGGGGCACGTCCATAAAAGTAAAGGTTTTGGGGCCAAGAGAAATTAAAAAAGAAGGTTTACACGCCTTATGGGCAGTCGGAAAAGGTGCCGATGACTTGCCTCGTTTCATTGTTATGGAATATTGGGGGGCAGGAAAAGCTCGTAAAACCGATAAAAGTAAATCTAAACGACCCATTGTTCTTGTCGGCAAGGGTATTACCTATGACACAGGAGGATTGAACGTGAAGCCGAGCGGCAGTATGCATGACATGCACATGGATATGTCTGGAGGGTCTTCAGTCATTGCTAGTATCGTCTGTGCGGCAAAACTGAAATTAAAGAAAAATGTTATCGTCATTGTACCTACGGCAGAAAATGCCATTTCTGACCGATCCATGCGCGCAGGTGATATCATCAAATCTCACGCTGGAAAGACGATAGAGGTTGTCCATACAGATGCAGAAGGACGACTTGTTTTGGCAGATGGTTTATCTTACGCGAGGCAGTATAATCCACGAGTTGTGTTGGACGTGGCTACCCTTACCGGAGCAGCCCTTGTGGCACTTGGTCAACACGCATCAGCGATTATGACAAGAGATGTGAAGCTACAGCAACGGCTAGAGGAGCTAGGTGAGTTAAGTGGTGATTATGTGTGGGCGTTGCCATTATGGAAAGAATACGAACAGCATATCAAAAGCAGTCGTGCTGATATTGCTAATATTGCACCAAACTTCTCACGCTACGGTGGTGCTATCGAAGGAGGTTCTTTCTTAGCTACCTTTGCCCCTAAGTGTCCATGGGCACATATTGATATTGCACCACGCATGGAGAGTATCGCTAGTGACAAGTTAGCAAAAGGATCAACGGGAGAGCCTGTGCGTCTCCTGGTAAAGTTTCTTGAACAGTATTAGTAGACAAAATGACACTAGAGGAAACACAACAAAGAATTCTTACCTCAGACGAATTTGTACTCGAAGAAACCAAAAAGTTGCAAGTGCTTTACACTATGAAGCGAGTGATTCGCTACCATCAAGACCGGCGCGAACCTCTAGATACCGAGTCGGTAGCAGAGCATGTGTATGCTGCTCAGGTGTTGGCGCAATACTTCTTACCGCTTGAGGACCCGGAAGGAAAACTTGATAGACTGCGGATACTTGAAATGCTTTTGGTACACGACATTAGTGAAATAGGCACTGGTGATATTGTCGGCTGGATGAAGACCACCGCCGATAGGGAAGAAGAAGCAAGACAGCAAGCGGCTGTACTCGCAACCCTACCAAACACTATACAAAAACACTACCAAACACTTTTGACAGAATACGAGGAACGACAAACAAAGGAAGCTAAGTTTGCAAAGGCGGTTGAAAAAATGGATCCCTTCTTTCACCTCTATATGCCTGAAAGAAAGCAAATTATGCACGACTTAGAAAGTACACCAGAAAA
>JAWKSR010000002.1:0-133560 GCA_041389005.1 Minisyncoccota bacterium
TCTGCATGACTGCTTCATTAGTCATTACCGAAGCGACATAGACGCGCACGCGCGCTTCGTCAGCGTCTTTATATTGTTCTTTGAGTTGTTTTACTTGGGCTTCGAGCTGTTCTTGATCTGGGGTAACGTTTTCTTTCTCAGCAATTTCGTTAAGAACAAGCTGGAGGCGGGCTCGCTTTTCTGCTGCTGGCGCCCACTCTTTTTCGAGGTCTTCTTTTGTTTTCTTGATATGGGTGAGGTAATCATCCATCTTTAGATTGGCGCGAGCGAGGTCTTCATTCATTTGAGCGAACATTTGACTGATTTCGCTGTTAATTAAAAGTTGCGGAAGGGCAAATTCACTTTTTTCGATAATAGCGTCAGTTATCTTGGCGCGGTGCGCAGCATTAACCTCACGTTCTTTTTCAATCGCGAGATGCTCTTTCAGTTTTTCTTTAAACTCTGCCACGGTATTGAATTGACCCGGTTGACCGAGACCCTTCACATATTCATCAGTTAGTTCTGGCAGTTTGATATTCTCAGGGTCAAATTCTTCTTCCTCTTTTTTAGCTGCTTCAGATTCGGGGGTCGGTAGATTAGTGGTGCCTTCACCATGCACTGGTCCATCGTGCACACTTCCGTCTGCATGGGTGTGCTTCTCTCCGGCTGCCGCCTTTTGCTGTAGCCGTTCGTAGGCTTCTTTTTGGCGCATGATGTCTTCTACTTGCTTGTCTACGTCAGCGTCAGTCACTTCCACTGAATCTTTTTTGGTGTTGTGCTCCTTGGCAATGGTTTTGTAGTCAGGCAGAGTAATGTCTGGTAGTACAGCGACAGTGGCCTTAAAGCCGAGGGGATTGCCTGGTGCGATTTTAGTGATTTCCACATTAGGGTGCCCAATCACTTTCAGTTCGTGTGCCTTAACGATCTCTGGGTAGGTGGTGGCAAGGGCGCGTTCTGCCATTTCAGTTAAGATATTGATTTCACCAATTTTCTCCACGAGGAGGTTCTCGGGTACATGCCCTTTGCGGAATCCTGATATCTCAATACCAGCACCAAGTTTTTTAATGGCGGCATTACGGTGCACGTTGAGTTCCTCGGCAGGGATCTCGCCTTCTATTACGATTTCAGTGTCACTTTGAGTAGCTATGGTAACGTCATTTTTAAAATCCATGTATCACGTGTTACTAAGAATAAGTACCGGGCTAGTGTACCCTACCCTCACATTCTGTCCACTGACCGAAGGTCGTTGGATATTTCGGGACATTTTTTAAACAGTAGGTAACAATTTTTCAATGTAGTATATGTTTAGTCAGCAGAAAACAGACAGAATGTGAGGGTGGGGTGTACCCGCCTAACTTTGTGTGTCAACTTATAAAAGACTCTTTTCCAAAAAAAGTTGGGCGGACGAGCCCACTTCACTTAGTATGTCAATGACAGAGCGCTGACACCACTATCAGTCCATCGCTTCAAAAATTTGATTAAGGTTTTCCAATTCGCGTTCAATAGAGTCAAGGTCAGTGCCAAGCAAGTCAGCTTCAATGGCAGCTAAATCGTCAGATGGACTTTGTGCTTCAAGAACGGAGACTTCAGCTTCAGCGGTGGTAGACTCAGGCTCGTTATTCTCTTCTGCTGTTGGTCGGGTAGCGGTTACTGCAGGGGCTGGTTCGATATCTTCAAGTAATAACTTACCCCACCATAGTAATCCGCCAAGTATGATCAAGAGTACGACAATTAACAGTGCGAGTAGTACAGAAGAAAAGGAAAACTGCTTAACAGAAGCCTCCGTTTCAATCGTTTCATTCTCTGGCAGTTTCATTTCAAAACTACTGGGGTCATAGATTCGGTTGTTGGTTGGTTCTGGCATGTCTAAGAACTAGTTTCGTTAGTGGTGCTGGCAGTACTGGTGGCAGTTTGTGGAGTACTACTTGAGGTACTTTCTGTGCTACTAGCTGTTTCAGCTGTGTCTGGCCGGGTTAAAGGAGTGGTAGGATCCTTAAGGATCATTAGATTAGTGATCGTTCGTTCGTAGCTTCTTTTTAGATTGACTTGAGCAGAGTAGAAATACCAACTCGCTTCCTCCCAAGCAGTTTTTGGATCGGCGGCAGTGACCGCCTCATACATACGTTGATCAATGCCCTCTAAAGCACTAGTTACCCGTGTGAGCTCGTTTCGTTCATTAGCAAGTCCTTCGGCGACACCGGTAGCAGTCTGTTCGTACTCTGCTCCAGACGCAGCGAGCTTACGAGCGCGACGTTCCATCCGGTCAATAATGTCATACAGACGCGTGGTAGCCGCTTCTATTTTATTGGACACATTGGCAGCGAGGTTGAAAATGCGTTGCTGCTCTGCAGGTGAAAGTGTGCTTACTGAGTTCTCAGAACTTGTGTTGGCAGTTGTGGTTTGTGCATAGACAACTAAACTGGGACTGCTCATAAGCAGACCAACCCACACAAACTGAGTCACTATAAAAACAACGTACCGCATACTGTTATGACACCAGTATACTATCATTCTGTCCCTGCCCTATGTGCAGTTGGTGATGAGATAACAAAAATCCCGCTTGGCGGGATTTTTATTACTGACTTTTTTCAGTGTACATCTGCCGGCTTTTTTCGAAGGCTTCCATAGCTTCCGCTTTGCCGTGCCAGGGACCAACTGAGACTTCCTTGTTCTGCACTTTCTTGTATGTCTCAAAGAAGTGTGACATTTCTTTCTCAAAGTGCGGATTGAGATCAGTCAGTTCTTGAATATGGTCAAATCTCGGGTCATCAACCGGTACCGCCACAATCTTATCGTCTCGCTCACCGCCATCGATCATTTCCATGATGCCAACAGGACGGGCTTTTACGAGGATTCCCGGTGCTAACGGATAGGTAGTTACTACCACTACATCCAGGGCGTCGCCGTCATCAAAAAGAGTCTGTGGAACAAAACCGTAATCAAACGGGTAGTCCTGGGCAGTATGCATGACCCGGTCAAGCGCAATCATGCCGGTGTCTTTGTCGATCTCATACTTATTTTTAGAACCACGAGGGATTTCGATGATGACGTTCATTTCCTCTTTGGTTCCTGGATTAATATCATGAAGTAGATTCATAGTTATGTGATTATTGTGTACTAATTATGCCTTAGCTTCATCTTCTTTAGCTTCCTCATTTACCAGTGCCTCAGCTTCTTCAGGAGTATCAATCTCTTCCTCTTCATCGAAGTCTTTAGCGTCACGGTCTTCAGTTGCTTCGTCTTCTAGTACTACTTCCTCTTTGGCAGTAGTAGCGTCTTCACCTTCAAGGGTAGCTACCTCCTCACCTTCTGCGGTCGTTGGTGCCACTTCCACTTCTTCGCCTGCAGCTTCAGCCAACTCTTCGCCGCCCGCTGAAACGATGTCAATTTTCCAGCCAGTGAGTTTGGCAGCCAAACGTACGTTTTGTCCGCCGCGACCGATTGCTAATGATTGCTGGTCTGGTGCTACTTCTACTACAGCGTGACCGCGTTCTTCAGTTTCTTCGTTTGGTTCAGCTTCGATGCGTACTTCGAGTACTTGTGCCGGTGATAGGGCATCTTCGATGAATTCCACTGGGTCATCACTCCACTCAATGATGTCTATTTTTTCACCACCAAGTTCGCTCATCACGGTTGAGACTCGTACACCACGCTGTCCAACTAGTGACCCTACTGGATCAAGATGTTCGTCAGTAGCAAAAACTGCGATCTTTGAACGGCTACCAGCTTCACGCGCAATGGCACGCACTTCAACACTACCGTTTTGGAGCTCCGGTGCTTCAACGGTAAAGAGTGCTTCTAAAAAGTCAGGGTGTGAACGAGAGAGTTTAAGGAAAATACCACGAGCGGTCTCATCCACTTTAAGGAGAATAGCGCGAATGCGTTCTCCAGGACGAAAGCGTTCTCCAGGAATTTGCTCATCGTAGGGCACAACAGCGGTCACCCGACCGAGGTCAACGTAAAGATTGCCACGTTCAAAGCGTTGTACATGTCCCATGACTATGTCTCCTTCTTTTTGTCCAAATTCATCAAGGGCAGCATCTTTTTCTGCCTCACGGATTTTTTGGATGATTACTTGTTTAGCAGTCTGAGCAGCGATGCGACCGAAGTCGTCTTTGGCTTCCAGTGGGAATACCAACTCATCACCGAGTTCCACGTCTTTTTTAATGAGACGAGCACTGTCAATCATGATGTGCTTTTCTTCATCAAAGCGCACTTTACGTTCTTCTTCAGGAATATCTTCCGCTGGAGTCGGCTCCTCGGCTGCTTCTTCCGCCTCAAGTTCTTCCTCGCTTTTAATCATGCTTTCATCCACCACGATCTTCACTTGTTCAAATGAGGTGGTACCGGTGTTGATATCAAACTTGGTGCGGACGATTTGCCCACGCTTACCAAATTCTTTTTTGTACGCAGTTGCGAGCGCCTGCTCGATAGCATCAAGCATACGCTCTTTTGGGATACCGCGTTCTTCTTCCATCTCCCCCAAAACTGAGTTAATGACCTTTAAATCAAACATATTCTATTGTGTATTTAATTGTTTTAACGAAAATGAAAGCCCGACCGGGAGGTCGAGCGTTTCAGTCAATGGCACTACTATACGCGCTGACTCTTTTTCTGTCAAATAGGTTGGAAAATAAGGATAAAATACTGAGTTTGATTGACTTTAGGTATAAAATATGGTATTATTAACAAGTTAAATGAGCACTGTGTTTGAGTGCTCAAAACCCCGAAAAGAGTAAGGAGTATCGGGACATGTACATCAAAAAAAATACGAGCAAAAAAGCTCGTTTCTTCTCATATCTCTTCAGTGTAGCTATGTCAGCAACAGTGATTGGTGGCTTGTTCGCCTACACATCACTGACGACTGAGCAAAGCGACACTATCGGTGATTTCCTCAAGAAATTACCGGCAATTGAATCGAGAAACTGAGATCGTGCCCGTATCGGGTATGACCGAAGTAGAGCTCGTTGCGGCTTGAGGATGACCTGTTATGGCTGGCGTGCGGGTAATGCTTTGAAGCCCGCAATCAGTCATACGAGGGTCAGTACTAGGTTGCCCAGTCGATTCTCAATCGGGTTGAAGATCCGCTTTGTGAAACACCATTGAGATGGTCGTTCGGCAGGGTGAAGAGAAGAAAAATCGCTGTCAGTATTCGTTTATGTGTGATGGGGGAACCGGAACGCATTCTGAATAAGACAGCCTGGCAGAAAGCAGTCCAAGTCGCCACTACGGCGATGGAAGACTACTTTGAAGATGAACCGGTTACGTGTGCGCATAGTTATCATGCGACGTACGTGACGGCCTTCGCAGCGCTTGCCTGGTTTGCTACGCTTACGCGTGACAATCAGGTGGATGACCACATCTTCTTCTACTGGAAACACGAATCTATCACACCAGTGGTTGGTGTCCCTGAAAGTCCGCGGCGGAGTTTCTCTTTATGAGCTTACGTTTGGTGTCGACCGATTCGAAAAACCGGAAAGCATGCTCCGGTTTTTTATTTTCTGTGAAAGCAAACCACGGTTACTCCAAGAAGTGCGAGTGCTACAATATAGGCAACACGCACGTTCTTTGGTGGGCACGTTGTTTTACATAGTATGCGAATTCAAGACGCACAACTCAAACGTTTTATTACAGATTCTGGTCTGGTGTCTAAAAAGACCTCACTGCCGCTGAAAGTAGCCAAAGATGAAGAGCGCTCTCTCGGTATTCTGGTTAGCTGGTGGGTACATGACCGAAGACGATTTGCGGCGGGTGGAGTCCTACGTACTCGGCATCCCTTTATTGCATGTCTCGTTGAAAAGAACAGAAAATAGACTTTGAAATTCTGTCGATGATTCCTGAGCCGGTAGCGCGCAACCACAACATCATCGCATTTAAAAAGAATAGCGACTCACTCGAAGTGGCGATGCTCGATACAGCAGACCTGCCATCAAACTTTGTTAAGGAAAAAGGTAGGACTGAAAAATCCCTCCCGCGTCTGACAGACACCGAATCCATGAAGGAGCGCTTTTGCAGTATCAAAAGACGCTTAAAGATGAGTTTGGCGACATCATCATGAACGAAGCTTCTTCACTGACCGTGGTCAATGAGGATGGTAGAAGAGGTCTCGGAGAGGATTTGAAAAAAATGGCAGAGGACCTGCCGGTGGTTCGTATAATTGATACCTTGTTGCGTCACGCTATTATTCAAGGCGCCTCAGATATCCATATTGAACCGATGGAAAAGGAAGTGTTAGTCCGTTATCGCATTGACGGTATCTTGCATGACGCGATGACACTCCCCCAAGCACGCTGCGGGTACAATTGTGGCGCGCCTGAAAGTATTGGCGAATCTTAAACTGGATGAAAAACGTTTGCCACAAGATGGACGCTTTAAGATGGAAATGGATGGACAGAAAGTGTCCTTCCGTGTCTCGGTGTTGCCGATTTACTTCGGTGAAAAGGTAGTAATGCGTTTGTTGCGCGAAAACCGCTCTGGTTTCAACCTGGAAGGAATTGGTTTCCATGGGGACACCTTGGAGCGTGTGCATGACGCCATGAAGCAGACCACTGGCATCATTTTAGTTACTGGTCCAACAGGTTCGGGTAAGACTACGACGCTTTATACTATCCTGGATCTTCTTAATACTCCTGAGGTGAATATTTCCACCATTGAAGATCCGATCGAGTACCAAATGCCGCGGATCAATCAGACGCAGGTGAAACCAGACATCGGCTTTACGTTTGCAACGGGACTACGCTCACTGATGCGTCAGGACCCGGACATTATTATGGTTGGAGAGATTCGTGATCATGAGACCGCGAACCTCGCAATTAACGCTGCCCTTACCGGACACTTGGTGCTCGCTACCGTGCACACCAACTCTGCCGCTGGTACGGTCGCGCGTTTGGTTGATATGGGAGTGGAGTCATTTTTGTTGGTATCCACGCTGCGGGTGGCAGTTGGTCAACGTCTAATCCGCCGGTTAACTGACGATAAAGAAGCGTACACACTGAGCGCTTCGGAAAAAGCAGAGCTTGGTAAACACGCAGATTTAGACCGCGTGCTTGCCACTATGAAAGACGAGGGGATTGTCAAAAAAGATGCTACTTGGAACTCAATTCCATTTTATCGTCCGAAAGACCCTGATAATGAAGATTCTTACAAAGGGCGAATGGGCATTCATGAAGTCCTGCCGGTATCCGAGACCATCAAAGACATGGTTATCAAACACGCTACGGCTGATGAGGTGGCAGACATCGCTCGTCAGGAGGGAATGCTTACCATGCTTGAAGATGGTATTTACAAAGCGGCACGCGGCGTGACCAGTATCGAAGAGGTGCTACGCGTTATCAATGAATGATTCACCCGACAAAATTTTTTGTGTTAGTTATGCAGTATGTATATGTATTGAAGAGTTTGAAAGACGATACACTTTATACAGGCTGTTCTAGTGATTTGCAGCAGCGTATTAAGCTGCATAACGCAGGGCGTGTGGCTACGACCAACAAGAAGTTTCCCTATGAGCTTTTGTATTATGAAGCTTACAAGAATAAAGCCGATGCCTTTACTAGAGAAAAGTATCTAAAAACCGGTTGGGGTCGAAATTATATTAAAAAAGTTCTCAGTAATACTCTGCGAACACAAAAAAATTAGTCGGGATCATGGCAAAGTTTACGTATACAGGACAAGCCGGTGATGGCAGCAAGGTCACAAAAACGGTCGAAGCAGACGACCGGTACGCAGTCTATGAGATTGCGCGCCAGGAAGGTCATACCGTTACTACTATTAGTGAAGCGGGGTCTTTCTCACTAAAAAAGCTGATCAACACGGAGACCATCGAGTATTACATCAGTCGTATCAAAGAAGATGATTTGGTGATGATGACACGCAATCTCAGTTCGATGTTGGTAGCTGGCCTGCCCCTCTCTCGATCGTTGTCGGTTATTGAACGACAAAGTAAGAATCCGCGCTTGAAGGGTGTTATCAAAGATGTACGTGAACGAATTGAAAAAGGTGATCAGTTCAACGAGTCTTTAGGAGCGTACCCAAAAGTCTGTAATGATCTTTATGTAGCGATGGTGCGTGCCGGAGAGGAGAGTGGTGGGCTGGCTGATACCTTGAAAGTTCTCAGTACGCAGATGGAGCGCGCCTCGAGTCTGCGTAAGAAAATAAAGGGCGCCATGATCTATCCTTCCATCGTACTGATCATCATGGTTATCATTGGGGTGCTGATGATGATCTACGTCATGCCATCCATTACGGGCACGTTTAAAAAACTAGAGGTTGATCTTCCGGCTACTACGCAGTTCTTGATTGCGGCGAGTGATTTCATGGTCGCGCATACGGTCTTGGTCTTGGTTGGTATGGTGGCGATAATCGTGGGATTCATCTATTTCTTACGTACCAAACTGGGAAAGATTATATTTCACTGGCTCATCATTCGTTTGCCGGTGATTGGCACCATGGTGAAAGAAACCAACGCCGCTCGTACAGCCCGTACACTCTCATCACTACTATCAGCTGGTGTTGATGTCATCCGTGCGCTCAATATCACTGAGGATGTCGTTCAAAATGTGTACTACAAACCAATCATCAAGCAAGCTGCTAATAAAGTTGAGCAGGGAACGGCATTATCGGAAGTCTTTATTGAGCACGACAAACTGTACCCAACTTTTGTGGGAGAGATGATTTTGGTGGGTGAAGAAACCGGTAACATCTCAGCCATGTTAGAGCAGCTGGCGGTTTTTTACGAAAATGAAGTTGAGCATAAGACCAAAGACCTATCCACTATCATCGAACCAATGCTGATGGTGGTCATCGGCGGCACGGTCGGTTTTTTTGCCTTGGCAATGATCGCACCGATCTACTCGATCTCCGACAGTATCTAAACTATGCACAATGGTATGGTCTCACCCACAATTGACACTTGAAACACAACGCGGTTTTTCTTTTATTGAAGTGATTGTAGCGTCGGCACTCTTATTGTTGATCTTTTCCGGACTCTTAGCGGGTATTCAACTCATGATGGAGTTGATTGGACATTCCAAAGCTGAAGCTGGTGCCCGGTCACTGGCAGTAGCAAAAATGGAATATATTCGCTCATTTGAATACGATGAAGTAGGCACGATCAGTGGTATTCCGAGTGGTCCCATCCCGCAAAATAGCACCACTACACTCAACGGAGTAACATACAACGAGCGAGTCCTTATTCAATACGTTGACCGGGAAGAAGATGGTTTTGCGGGAGCGGATAGCAACGGTATCACCGAAGATAGTAAACGGATCAAGATCGAATATACGTGGAATGTGCGTGGTAAAGCTGACTCATTGATTATTGTGAGCGATATTGTGCCTCGTGGCATAGAGTCAACTGCTGGCGGCGGTACGCTCCTTATAAATGTATTTGATGCCAGTGTACAACCAGTCGCGGGAGCTTCAGTTCATGTCTATAACGATTCCGTTGCGACTGACACTATCGATGTGATCGTTACCACCAATGCTAATGGTATTGCCAATTTCCCTGGCGCTCCAGCCCGAGGAGGCTATCAAATCACCGTTACTAAAGCCGGGTACTCTACCGACCAGACCTATAGTGCCTCGAGTACCAATTCCAGTCCAAATCCCCCGCATGTGTCAGTGTCTGCGGGAGTGGTGTCCACTGTCTATTTCTCGATTGATGTGCTCTCAGACCTCACGCTGCGAGCAATTAGTACACCGGTCAAAGGGGTATTCTCCGATAGTTTCTCTTCTGATGCGCAACTCGCAAGCACTTCGAATACCCGAGTCAGTGGTGGCAGTTTGATACTGACTGATAGTGGCGGTGTCTATAATGCCACTGGTACTGCGTTTGCTACCACTACTACACCAAGCACACTCGATAGTTGGGAATCTTTGGACTTTAATGGTACTACCAGCACGAGCACTGCCTATCGCGTTCGCCTCTATAGTACTGCTGTTGTCGGCTCGTCAACGGTGTATACCTTGCTGCCCGACACCGAACTATCCGGTAACACAGTTGGATTCATCGCTGGCCCGGTAGATATCACATCAATCGATGCCAGCACGTATGACTCACTGGCCCTTGGTGTTACCTTAACCACAACTGATAGCAGTGAGACACCAGAGCTGTATGATTGGAAACTCACTCACATCGAAACTGAGACACCAATCAGTGGAGTAACTTTTGATGTGGCAGGCGATAAGTCTATTGGTACTCACAGTGGACAGCCTGTTCTAAAGTATCAGACTACTGCAACGACAGATGGTAGCGGTGAAGTCACACTGTCGGACATGGAGTGGGACGCGTATACTATTGCTCTTGATGGGGCAGTTGAAGGGTATGACATTTATGAGACGTACGCCCCACTTCCATATGCCCTCAGTCCCGGTGTCAGTGACACGTTGACCTTGGTACTTGAACCACACGCAGCGTACTCATTACGTACTACGGTGGTCGATACTGACGGTGTGGCGGTTGGTGGTGCTCAGGTCCATCTCTACAATGGATCGTATGACCAAACGCAGGAGACCTCTATCTACGGGCAGACCTACTTTACTGGCATGGGGTCTTCAACTGATTATAGTCTTGATGTGACTGCTGTTGGGTACGATCCCGACACCCAAACCAACGTGTCCATCACTGGCACTACCGAGATTCAGGTGGTATTAGCGGACGAGGGAACCAGTGGAGAAGTAGAGAGCGGGGGAGCCTCATCTACTCCAAGTACATTTTTGGCAGGATACACGTCACGTATTCCACTGACCATTGATGGCTCATCCCTGTTTGGTAACGTCAATGATTTCCCTGTCTACGTTGATCTTGCTGACCTGCCGGGGGGCTTCTTTGCCAGTGTACAAAGTAATGGTGCTGACGTGCGAATAACCAAAGCAGATGGACTGACGGAAGTGCCGTTTGAATTAGTAAACATCGACACGGGCGGACAGACCGGTGAGCTTCATTTCAAGGCAGATTCACTAACAATCTCCACGACCACTACTCATTATATTTACTACGGTCACGCCACCGCTACGGCATACAGTAGTAGCGACACATATGGTCGAAACAATGTCTGGAGTAATAGCTATCGAGCTGTGTATCACTTTGAGGAAGGTCAATCAGGTACTGGCAATATAAATGAGTATGTAGATGCAACCGGCAATGGGTACGATGGCGACGATTATGTGACTGCGACCGGCAAAAGCGGCATGATGGGAAGCGGTCAGCAATTTAATGACAACTATGATGATTACCTTGAATTACCACGCCAAGTACTAAACGGCGCTACCAACCTCACCACTTCTCTGTGGTTCCGATCAAATAATGACACTATACATTCACTTATCAGTGCGGCACGTAGTGGAGAAGGTAATGAATATCTATGGTGGTTGCGTGGAGATGAGAATGAGGTGGAGATATTCTCACACGGTAATCCTCGTGAAGAATATGATATTGCTGATATTTATGATAACTCGTGGCGTCATCTGGTAGCGGTACTTGACGATAGTGCAAATCTCGCTCGAGTGTATCTCAATGGTAGTGAAGACAACCAAAGTCCGCGCTCTGCCAACGTGTATACACTCAATGTGGCTTCGGGCGGGTTGATCATTGGACAGGACCAAGATAGTGTCGGCGGCGGATTCGATGATGGTCAGGAACTCGATGGGTACATTGATGAATTACGGGTCAGCTGGGTCGTGCGTAGCGCTGGATGGATTGCTAACGAATATGCCAACCAAAATAGTCCAACGGGCTTCTATTCGATTGGTAGTATAGAGACTGAATAGTATGAAAAAGAATCGTATTCCTCAGCAGTCCCTCAGTACCGGCATGACGTTTGTCGAGATGATCGTTGTACTGGCTTTGTTTGCAATCTTGAGTGTGGTCATCCTTAATACCATCGCTTCTTTCTATCGTTACAACGCGTATACAATCGCGCAATCTTACCAGGTCAACTTTGCACGCCGCGGCGTGGAGACTTTAGTACGTGACATTCGAGAAATGACCTACGCTGACGATGGGGCGTTTCCGCTGGTGAGCAAAGAGGCTCATCGTATCATGTTCTACAGTGACATTGACCGTGATGAGAGTGTCGAATTGGTGGAATACAACTTGGCTTCAACTACGTTATATAAATATGTATACGATGCGGTCGGCTCACCACCGGCGTATAGTACCTCCACGCCCGATGAGACCTATGTGCTATCTGAATATGTGAACAATCTTGAGCAGGGTCAGAATACTTTCGAGTACTATGATGATAGCGGTGCTTTAGCGACTTCTTCGGTGAGCGTAGCAGATATCCGTTACATTGATGTTGCACTCATTATTAATATTGACCCTATCCGCGATCCTGGTGAGTTCCTCCTCCGTTCAAGTGCCTCACTCCGTAACCTTAAAGAATATGACATCTAAACGATTACATAATTCGCACGCCGGATACCTTGTGGTACTTCTCATGATTTTTGGAGCCGTCTTCTTTTTGATCTTTACTGCTTTCATGGGTTTTGTGATCAATCAGAAGCAAGTGCAAGATATCAAACGTAATGAAGAACAGGCGCTCTCGATTGCCGAAGCGGGGCTCAACTACTACAAATGGTATTTGGCACATAATCCCAATGACGTTACCAACGGCACCACGACGCCTGGTCCGTATGTAATCCCGTACGCTGACCCAGAAAGTGATGACATCGGAGAGTTTTCACTAGCCATTAGTAGTTCGACTGCCTGTGGCGATATTATTGCGATTGATATTGAATCAACCGGTTCTACCTATGAAGACCCCGACCGCGATCGTACGATTTACGCCCGGTATGCTAAACCAACAGTGGCAGAATATTCATACGTGATCAATTCCAACGTGTGGGCGGGTGACGATCGTACGATCATTGGTCCGTATCACTCAAACGGGATAGTGCGCATGGATGGCACCAATAACTCAACCGTCTCAAGTGGACAAGAAGACTGGGTCTGCGATGACTCAATTCCCTGTGATCCGTATAGCGCCGGGACTACCCTTGATGGAGTGTATGGAGATGGACCAAATTATGACTTATGGGAAACAGGTGTAGCACCGGTCAGTTTTGCCGGTATTACTGTGGACCTAGCCAATATGAAAACCAAAGCGCAGGCAGATGGACGGCACTTTGATGATTCCGGTGACTACGGATACTTGATTGATTTTAATAGCAATGACACATTTAACATTTATCGGGTTACGGGCACGCAAAGTTATCAGGGATATACAACAGAAGACGGCTGGGAATATGAACGTCACGTGATTACCAATACTTCAGAAGTGGCCGGTAGTCCGTTCTCTATTCCGTCTGAGTGCTCTCTGATTTTTGTCGAAGATAAAGTGTGGCTTCGTGGAGAAGTGAGTACTAAAGTGACGTTAGCGGCAGCCGATGTTGATACTATCGGGGTTGATCCACAGATCATTATTGACGGTAACATCACCTATACTGGCGCCAATGCAGGATTATTAGCTATCGCAGAAGAAGACGTGCTCGTAGGTGTTGATGTACCAAATGATATGGAAATAAATGGTATTTTCATTGCCCAGAATGGTCGGTTTGGACGTAATCATTATGATTTGAGCCTACCAGCCTCTCTGGACGCCTATCGCTACCGTAACTCCCTTACCATCAACGGTACAATTGTCTCTAATGGTCGGGTTGGTACCAAGTGGACTTCGGGTGGTTCTTGGAGTTCTGGTTTTAATACCCGATACAACTCATACGACCGTGATATGGTTACCGACCCGCCACCATTAACGCCAGAGGTGTCCGACACCTACCAATTCATCGAGTGGCGTGAAGAAGACTAGTGTCTTCTTCACGCCGGTCCGAGCGGGAGCGAGGAATTCCCGATGCCGGCTAGGCAAGGGAATAGGTGGGTGAGCAGTGACTCAATGTCACTGCGCAAGAGGTTACCTAGTATTTCTTGAGGTAACGAAAAGAAATACTGATAACCTAAACAGTTTCGGTACGGAGGAAATCTAATACCAACTGACCTCCATCTTACTCATGTCTTCTCCACGCTAATTTGATTATCGTTTGTCAATCAAACCAATATGCAAACCTAAGTGGTACAATAAGCCCATTATGGCAAAACGACATCAACCACTCATTATTGGTAATTGGAAAATGAACCCAGCCACGCTGGGACGAGCGCAGCGACTTTTTTTGGATATTAGAAAAGGCTTAGGACGCCGGCGCAGTAGTGTCGATGTAGTTGTAGCTCCGCCGTTTCCATTTATTTCTGAGATGGAACGTCTGTCTCCCAGTCAGCGCATTGAGTTATGTGCCCAAGACATGTTCTTTGAGAACACCGGTGCGTACACAGGAGAAGTCTCATTACCAATGCTTAAGAGTGTTGGAGTGAGCTACGTGATTGTGGGTCACTCAGAGCGTCGAGCGCGGGGGGAGACTGATGAAGACGTCTACAGAGACGTGCAGCTTATGCTGGAGCATAACACGACGGCAGTGATCTGTGTTGGAGAGAAAGAGCGCGATAAACACGGCAACTATTTTAGTGTGGTTGAGGCGCAGTTGCGCGCCGCTCTGCGAGATGTGCCAGATAATAAACTTAACAAGATCGTCATTGCCTACGAGCCGGTATGGGCAATTGGTACCGGTAACACCGCCACTCCTGAAGATGCGCGGGAGATGAAACTCTTCATTCAAAAATTATTAGCCGACCGCTTTAATCGTTCCGCTCTTAATAAAGTTCGTATCCTGTACGGTGGTTCAGTCAAGAAAAATAACGCCGCTGCATTGTTAGAACAGGGCGACGTTGACGGTTTTCTTATCGGCGGCGCGAGTCTCAAAGCTTCAGAATTTACACACATTATCAATAGTGCTGAAGATCATGTCAAAAACCAAACTCCCGAGTGTTAAAGACATTAAAGATCTCAAAGGTACACGAGTGTTACTGCGCGCATCTCTTAATGTGCCGATTGAAGACGGAGCCGTTACTAATCAGTTTCGCATCATGCGGGCACTTCCGACCATCAACTACTTACGTCAAGCGGGGGCTCAAGTGGTGGTTATAGCGCATATTGGACGTAAACCAGAAGAGTCTCTCATGCCAGTCTATGAGGTCTTCAAGACCCTACTTAAAGCCAAATGGTGCCCAGCCATAGTGGGTGAAGAAGCGCAAAAGGCAGTGACTGATCTTAAAGATGGCGACGTATTATTACTGGAAAATGTGCGTAGTGACGAACGAGAAAAAGCTAACGATCCAGCGTTTGCAAAAGAATTGGCAAGTTACGCAGATATATACATAAATGATGCGTTTGCCGCTTCGCACCGAACCCACGCTTCGCTGGTGGGAGTGTCGGAGCATCTGCCGAGTTATTTTGGTTTTAATTTTCTCCATGAGTATGAAGAGCTCCAAAAAGCAGCTGATCCTAAGGAACCGTCACTCTTTATCCTGGGTGGGGCTAAGTTTGATACCAAAATGCCTTTGGTAGAGAAGTACGCCAATACCTACACCAATGTCTTTATTGGCGGCGCATTAGCTAACGACATGTTTAAAGCAGCGGGACATCCAGTCGGTAAATCACTGGTGTCTGACGTTGATTTGCGTGACAGTGCTATTGTGAACCATCTCAATATTTTGACACCCACTGATGTAACCGTTACTGGTGATAATGGTGTACGCGTGACTACGCCTGATGACGTTGCTTCGCATGAAATCATTTATGATGCTGGTCCAAAAACTATTGAGATGCTGATGCCATATATACAAGAAGCCAAAAGTATTTTATGGAATGGACCCCTCGGTAACTACGAAAAGGGTTTTAACACGGAGACCGAAGCACTCGCTAAAGCCATCGCAGCTGCACCTGGTTACGCAGTTGTGGGTGGGGGCGATACGATTGCTGCTATTGAGTTGTTATGTATTCAAGAACAGTTTGGCTTTCTTTCTACCGCCGGTGGAGCGATGTTGACGTTCCTCGAGCACGGCACGCTCCCAGCCATCACAGCAGTAGTTGGCGAATAACCTTTTCGACTGTCTTTTGTAAGGTAGACCATTTTACGCCATGGAATACACTCACTCCCTTGTATATTTAAGAAAAGATAAACAGATGTGTTTAGCGCAGAAAAAACGAGGCTTTGGTGCTGGGTACTGGAACGGATACGGGGGAAAAATTGAAATGGACGAGACACCTAAACAGTCAGCTGTACGAGAGGTGCGAGAAGAAAGTAGTGTCACTGTAAACAAACAAAATCTTTCGCACGTTGCCAACCTAAAATTTTATTTTGTTGATGGCGCAGAAGTAAACGTAGCAGCGTATATAGCCACAAAGTGGGAAGGAGAACCATGGGAAACTGAAGAAATGACGCCAAGATGGTTTTCTATTTCAGACCTTCCCTACGAAGCCATGTGGGAATCAGACTGTGAATGGTTGCCAAAAATCTTGTCCGGCAAAAAGGTGGTAGGGGAGGTATATTTTGAGGCAGATGACACGACCGTAGCGTCTTGTGACGTGAAAGTTGTTGAGACGCTTTAATCTTCCAAGGCAGCTTGGATCTGAGTAGCAATGACAGCTAGTTCATCATCGTTGGCTTCTTCACCTGGTCCCATATATTCCGCGAGAGAACGATCGGTGTGTAGCATCGGATATATCTTGATGTGCACGTGTGGCACTTCAAATCCTTCAACTACGAGACATGTGCGCTTTGCATCAAGCGCAGTATCGGATGCTTTAGCAATTTTTTTAGCGGTCTTGAAAAGATGGATATAAGTATCATCATCGAGATCAAAGGCGTAATCTATTTCGTGCTTTGGTATGACCAAGGACTGCCCTTTTACTACTGGGAATTTGTCTAAGATAGCTACACAGTGCTCATCTTCGTAAATAAAGTGGGCTGGAATTTCGCGGGCTATGATTTTGGAAAAGATAGAAGTCGCCATGATTGTAAATTATGATTTGCTAGTGAGGGAATGATATCATGTTTTGATATGACCGCTTTCCGCCTTGCTCCCGCGACCGAACGTCAGCTTCACGCCAGTTCGCTGGCAAACCAACTCCTTGCTAATCGCGGCTTTACCACAGCAGACGAAGTTGCCGCTTTTCTTACTCCCGATTACGATCGCGACCGGCACGACCCACTTCTGATGCCGGGTATGGAGGCGGCGGTAGAGCGCATTCAAACAGCGCTAAGTAAGGGAGAACGTATTGCTGTGTATGCTGACTATGATTGTGATGGTATTCCTGGAGCGGTAGTGCTGACAGATTTTCTAAAAGCAGTGGGACATACGAACTATGTAACCTACATACCACACCGTCACTTTGAAGGCTTTGGTCTCAATAGCGAGGCAGTAGAGAAGCTGCATAAAGATACTGTGACGCTCATCATTACCATCGACTGCGGTGTGAGTGATCACAGCGCAGCAGAGCGGGCAAGTGAGTTAGGGGTTGATGTCATTATTACTGATCACCACGAACCAAAAGAAACTTTGCCGACAGCAGTAGCAGTCGTGAATCCAAAATTGCCGGGCGAGTATCCCTTTAAGGAACTCTGTGGTGCTGGGGTAGTGTTTAAGCTGGTCGAAGCATTGATTGCGACTGGTGACTATACGCTCAGTGCAGACCAAGCTAAGTGGTTCTTAGATATGGTTGGTCTCGCTACCATCAATGATATGGTGCCACTCCATGGCGAAAATAGAGTGTTTGCGCATTATGGACTGACAGTCCTGCGCAAGTCTCGTCGTCCGGGGTTGCAGCATCTCTTACGAACTGCTCGCGCTAAGCAAGCGTTTCTTACCGAAGACGATGTCGGGTTTACCATTGGTCCACGTGTTAATGCCGCGTCACGCATGGACACACCGGAAGATGCCTTTACCATGCTGGCAACTCAAGATGAAAGTGAGGCAGGGACAGTCGTGGCGCATCTTGAGAATCTCAACAATGAACGCAAAGGTTTGGTAGCTGCTATAACGAAAGAACTCCACAAACGAATCAAAGCCTTTGAAGATATACCACCGGTAATCGTGATGGGTAATCCCAAATGGCGTCCGGCGCTCGTTGGACTGGCCGCCACTAAGTTAGCGGAAGAGTACCATCGCCCAGTCTTTTTGTGGGGACGAGATGGTAATGGAGTGGTCAAAGGTTCGTGCCGCTCTGAAGGAGTAACCAGCATAGTTTCGCTTATGGAAGCGGTACACGAGCAATTTAGTGAATATGGAGGGCATCACTTTTCTGGTGGTTTCTCAGTGAAAGAAGATGCCTTATTTACGTTTGCTGATGCACTTACTGACGCATTCCAGCGACTTGGGAATGAGCTCCAACATCCCGAAGTACCACTGGTTGATGCGGAATTGACACTCAAGGACGTCACTGATGGGTTAGTTAAAGAGCTACGCCTGTTAGCTCCCTACGGAGTTGGTAATCCTAAGCCGTTGTTTTTATTCTCAGCAGTGACACCCGCGGCGGTTAATCAGTTTGGTAAGAGTAAAGAGCATCTTAAACTTGTCTTTGATAGGGAAGGGGGTGCACTGGAGGCGATCGCTTTTTTTGCCTCACCACTGTCATACAAAGTAGAGCCAAAAGTGGGTGAGTCGCTTTCTTCTCGCTCACGTGGAAGAATCATTTTTTATGGGTCGCCGGCAGATTCGGTTACGCATCGTTGATATTGTTCCGGCAGGTTAAGATAGAAATTATGGAAAAATCATTTGTTTCACTGATGGTGCATCGCGAGGGAATCCGGGTCCAGGCGGATACGGAGCAATTGTGGTAGTTGGTGATACGGTGCGAGAACTCGGTGGCAGTAAAGACCCTACCACTAACAATGAAATGGAACTCCAAGCCGTTGTCACTGCCCTTGAAAGCCTCAGGGCTCAATCTAGTGAAGTGACTATCTACACTGATTCACAGTACGTGGTCAGTGGTGCTACGGGGTGGATATTTAGTTGGATGAAAAATGGCTGGCAAACAAAAGCTAAAGAGGCAGTACAAAACAAAGCACTCTGGCAAGCACTCTGGGGTTTACAGAAAACTCTCACCATCACGTGGCAGAAGATTCCCGGACACGTTGATTTACCAGGCAACGAGCGAGCCGATGTCATTGCTTCTGCGTATGCTACTGGTACCCAGCCAGAATTATTTGCTGGCGCGGTAGCGGACTATGGCGTTGATATACACAATGTTACGTATGATGAGAAAAAAGCTGAAGAGCGTTCAGACAAACGAGCGCGTTCGCGTGCTAAAGCGTATTCGTATATTAGTTTGGTAGATGGGGTGGTAGAAACACATGTTACGTGGGCGGAATGTGAAGCGCACGTGAAAGGTAAGCAAGAATGTCCGATTCAAAAAGCTCTCGATGCTGAAGAAGAGCAAGCAATTATAAAAGAATTTTCTACTCGTAATACCCTTGACGGACTAGGGCGTCACCTAGTACACTCGCTCGGTACCCAATTGGGAAGACGATTTGTAAGGAGGTTATATTGACGGAAGTTAATCACGTTGAGCGACTGCGCTCAAATCATCAAGAACTCAATGCGCAAATTGATGTGCTGAACGGCTGCCCTGGTGTGAAGAGTGAGGAGGTGGTGCTCTCAAACGCGCTAAACTCCGTCTCAGAGACAGGATTGCGTGGTTTGAAACACAAGCCGCTCGAAAGTGAGCTTTGCTACAATGCCGGTATGGGAGATCCCCGTACCGGTGTTTCTGTATTTTATAGTTTAGCTAGTAGTTTTGCGTTCGGTATATTTCTGCGTTCGTTTTTCTCACTCGGATTAGTGGAAGTGGTGTGGCTTATGCTACTAGCGGTGGCTATTGCTTTGCTCTGGCGCCAGGCAGATGTATCTGATCTGCGTATCTGGCTCCTCTACGGAGCGGTAATTTTTGTGGGATCAGCAGCTGGCATACTCCGACTAGAAATTGCTAGTTGGTCTGAAGTACTACCACAGTATGAAACTCGCTTGGGTGAGGCATTTGCAGTGACGGGTACGATTGTACGTGAACCAGATGAGCGGGAGCAACTGACACATTTGTATGTAAAAGTCGAGGACGAATTACTTCTGGTCACCACTGACCGCTTTCAGCAATTCTCCTATGGTGATGTAGTTACGGTGAGTGGCACACTTGAGAAACCGGAAGCGTTTATGACAGACCTTGGGCGTACGTTTAACTACCCCGGGTACTTACGGGCGCGTGGTGTGAACTACGTATTGCCTTTTAGTGATGTGGAGGTGATAGAACAAGGCGCTGGCAATATTATCCTGACCAAACTGTTTGCTTTCAAACGCACCTTCATGGACGCGCTTGAACAGGTGGTTGAAGAGCCGATGGTAGGTCTGGGTGAAGGGTTACTACTTGGCGTGAAGCGAGCTTTGGGCTCAGAGCTTGAGACGGTATTCCGACAAACTGGCATCATTCACATTGTCGTCCTCTCAGGCTATAACGTCATGCTGGTCGTGGCGTTTGTCATGTATCTCCTCGGTTCGCTCCTGCCACGCCGTTGGCAAGTTGGGTTTGGTATTGTCGCTATCACGCTCTTCGCTCTTTTAGTGGGACTGGGTGCTACCGTGGTGCGTGCTAGTTTGATGGCGGGCATTCTCCTGGTACTCAGTCTCACTGGACGCACCTACTTTGTCATTCGAGCCCTCGTATTGGCGGGAGTCATTATGCTCATCGTGAACCCTTATTTACTTGCCTTTGATGTGGGATTTCAGTTGTCATTTATGGCGACACTGGGACTCATCCTCCTAGCGCCAGCTATTATCGCGCGGATCACCTGGCTGCCGGATTGGTTTGGTGCTCGTGAGTTTCTCGCTGCTACCGTTGCAACGCAAATCTTCGTAGCGCCAATTCTTCTCTATCAAATTGGTGAGTTTTCTCTTATTGCGGTGATTGTTAATGTCCTGGTGCTCCGATGGTGCCGGTAGCGATGTTGCTCACGTTTATCACCGGTCTTATTGGCATGTTAGCTCCAGCGATGGCGATGTATGTTGGTGTGCTAGCAGACCTTTCTTTGCGGTACATCATTGTTGTGGCTACGCAGTTTGCGACAGTCCCGTATGCTTCAGTGGCGGTGCCGCCATTGCCATTTTTCACCGTACCGTTGGCGTATGGACTGGGCTTTGCCTACTGGTGGTATCGCAGTAGTCGGAGCATAGAGAGTGACGATGTCCTCGCTGGTTGGACGATTGTCAGTGAGTCAGATATAAAAACAGCGGGACGCTCTTAAGAGCGTCCCGCTGTTTTTCCGGCAGACTACACCCGTGCCGCTACCACCTCCCAGTTGAGGTTATTAAAGAAGGCGTCAATATACTTGCCTTTATCACTAGGCACGTAATCACGCATGTATGAGTGCTCCCACATATCAAGTGCTAACACCACATCCACATCAGCCAATTGTCCGAGATGTTGTTCATCTACCCACGTGCACACCAACGTGTTCTCCGGTCGATCGATGTAGCACATAGCCCAGCCGACCCCGCGGGTCTTAGCAATCGCCTTCATGCGGTCAACAAATGCTTCAAGTGAACCAAACTGCGTGTTAATCATCTCCGCCAATTTGCCTTCCGGAAGCTCTGTCGCACCACCTTCCAATTGAGCAAAGTAGTACTCGTGATTTTTCATACCACCAAACTCAAAGCCGAGGCGGCGCTGCATCTCTGCTGCGGCATAGGCATTGTCAACACTGGCGATCTCATCGCGGATTAGGTTCACATGTTTTACATACCCGGCGTAGAGTCCCAGGTGGCTGTCGATGGTTTCGCGAGAAATACCATTAAGTTCAGGAATATTAAAGGTTTTTTCTTCGTACTGCATGGTGATGATTGCTATAGCCTATAAGGTAGACCGATTGTACCATGAGAGACTATGGAGCGTCAGATTAAAAGTCGACTCGTTACGGTTTTTATTTTACTTGCTGCGGCGTTATGGAGTTGGGCTCCAACGACTGTGCTTGAGCCAGCGTGCCATGCTGGACAGCTATGTGTCGCATTTCTTGATGTCGGACAGGGGGATGCTATTTTCATTCAATCACCTACGGGCACGCAGATGCTCATCGATGGCGGGCGTGGCAGTGCGGTACTGCGTGAACTCGGAGCGGTTATGTCAGCCCGGGATCGCACTATAGACTATATTGTTGCCACGCATCCTGATGCTGATCATGTGGGTGGACTCCATGATGTGTTGGAGCGCTATGCCATTGAGCACGTTATTCGCACTGAAAACGAGAGTGATACACCAGTCTGGCACGCGGTGGAGGAGGCGATACGCGAAGAGGGCGCTCGGGTTACGTACGCTCGGCGTGGACAGCGTATTGACCTTGGAGCTGGCGCGGTAGCAGAAGTATTCTTTCCCGAAGGTGACATGAGTGAAAGTGAAAGCAACACTGCTTCAATCATTCTTAAACTTACGTATGGGGAACACAGTTGGCTTTTAACCGGCGATGCCCCCAAAGGTATAGAGGAATATTTGGTACTAACAGAGGGCCAGCACCTCAAGAGCACAGCGCTTAAGGTGGGACATCACGGTTCACGCACCTCTACCTCCGAACTATTTCTTGATGAAGTCGAACCTCAGTATGCAGTAATCTCATCTGGGAAAGATAATCAGTATGGTCACCCGCATGTTGAAGTGACCGATCTTTTATTTAACAAACACATCGAGACCTACAGTACCGCAGAAGTTGGTAGAGTCACCTTTTGGTCGGATGGCACTGAGCTTTTGGTAAAAAAGTAAAACCGCGGTTGCCCGCGGTTTTTTATTAAATGAGTTTTGCTTCTTTGAGAGTTTTGTAGGCTCCGTTCTTAGCGATGGTGCGTAGGGCTTTGGTAGAGATATTCACCGTCACGTGCTTGTCGAGTTCTGGCACGTAGATGCGTCGCTTTTGGAGATTTGGTTGACGGCGGGTTTTACCACACGGGTTAAACTGCGTCGCACGAGTGCGGTTACTATAGCGACCTCCAATCTGGGTCTTTTTTCCGGTTACTTGACATTGCTTTGCCATACGCAGATAAAATTTAGGTGCCGGCATGATACCACAGCGTCTATAAAACGCAACCGATTTTCTTTGTCCTTATAAATGCGGTACCATAACGACTATGGAACAAGTATTCATCATTGGTGCCCTGATTATTTCTATTATTTTGCATGAAATGGCACACGGCTACGCCGCATATTGGCTAGGTGATCCGACCGCCAAACTACAAGGGCGATTGTCACCGAACCCGTTGGTGCATATCGATCCCTTAGGATCACTAATTGTGCCAGGATTTCTCTTCTTTAGTGGCGCCAACATTCTCTTCGGCTGGGCAAAGCCAGTCCCGTACAACCCATACAACCTAAGCGATCAGCGCTACGGCGAAGCTAAAGTAGCTGCCGCCGGACCACTGATGAACATTCTCATTGCCCTTATTTTGGGGTACTGATTCGTCTAGTGGACCTGCTAGCGCTTAGCACTGCTTTTGTGGAACTTTCTGCCTATATCATCTTCATTAATATCTTACTTGCGCTCTTTAACATGTTACCAATCCCACCGCTTGATGGTTCGAAGATTCTGAGCGCGCTGTTGCCGTGGCACGCTCAGCAACAATACAACCGCCTAATGCAAATGGTGCAGGGCTACGGTATCTTTGTGTTTTTCTTGATCATCTTTATTGTGGTGCAGGTACTATGGGCACCACTCTTTTCCGCGGTACTCAGCCTCGCCAGTACTTTTGCTGGACTCAGTCCAATTGAGTTTTATTCACTGTTACGTTAGACTGGATACAGTTGTAGTCACCCTGAAGACTCAGCGCGCAGGAATAGAGTCTTCAGATTCCGAAAAACTTCTCCCCTTTCTGCGCGCACCGGGCTCAAGGTCCGGTTTTTTCTTGCATAAATACATATATATAGTATTCTGTGCGGGCTATTAGTTATGGCAACAATCAATCAATTAGCACGAAAAAAGCGCCGCGACCCAGTCAAGAAAAGCAAGACTGGTGCGCTGCAAGCTGGCTTCAATAAGATCAAGAACGCACCTAATGAATACAACTCGCCGTTTAAGCGAGGGGTGTGTACTCGTGTGACAACCAAGACACCACGTAAGCCGAACTCTGCGATTCGTAAAATCGCTCGTGTTCGTTTGAGCAATGGTCAGGAAATCACCGCGTACATCCCAGGTATTGGACACACGCTTCAAGAACACTCAGTGGTTTTGGTACGTGGGGGTCGCGTGAAAGATATCGGTGTGCAATACACTGTGGTACGTGGTAAGTACGATGCCGTTGGTGTTGATGCTCGCCGCCGTGGGCGAAGTCGCTACGGAGCCAAGAAACCAAAAGGAGAGTAGTGAACTCCCTTAATTACAAATAGTTTATATTCGCTACAGATTATCGAGTGGTGTCTGTTAAAGACAGAGGACCATTATGCGAAGAATGAAAGAATGATTTGTCATACTTTCTCTTCGTTACACTAAGTAACAACATTATGAGACGACCAATAAAGAAACGCCCAACCGTAAATCCCGACATTAAGTACGGTGATGTGACTGTTGAGCGCCTCATCAACTACATCATGCTTCGTGGTCAGAAGGAGACTGCGCGCAAGATTGTGTACGCTGCTTTTGAGGACATTAAAAATGCCAAAGAAGGTGGTGGCGAGCCAGTTGAAGTATTTAAGACTGCGCTCCAGAACGCTGGTCCAATGATGGAAGTGCGTTCCCGCCGTGTTGGTGGTGCAAACTACCAGGTACCACGTGAAGTGCGACCAGAGCGCCGCGAAGCACTGGCGCTACGTTGGATTATTGCTGCAGCACGCAAGCAAAAAGGTATTCCAATGTTCAAAGCCCTGGCAAACGAACTCATGCTCGCCGCTAAAGAAGAAGGTGATGCAGTAAAGAAGAAGGAGGATACGCATAAGATGGCTGAGGCTAACCGTGCCTTTGCCCACTTCGCCTGGTAATTCTAAAACGAGCGCATTACGGCGTTGAGTTGCAGTCAAATTGTATTCACTCGGCTTAAGCCGCATTCATACAATTTGCTTTACTCGCCTTGTATTGCATCTCGTTTAAGAATCACCTACAGAAAAACGACCCGCCTGGGTCGTTTTTCTGTGTCACAGTTTTCTTAAAGAGTAGACAACGAATCACATTTATTATATTTTTCATCTGTCTGTAGAAAACAGATAGTTCCTTTCAACAATCCAAAATCGACCTGTACAAGGCAGAGAAAGAGGATGGAATGACTAATCCACTTGAAATACTGCCGGAATCATATGTCGGCGCGATGCGTCAGACTGGAGCGACACTTGGACACCCTCGTGCGTTGCTAAACGTCGGTCAAGGAACCTTCATGAACTGGTGAAAGGTCTACGCTCTTGTGAATCCTCCCTGAAGCGCAATATCGGATACCTTCAGCAGAAACTCGAAATCTTTGACCGCAAATCACCGGAGGTTTTTGCTGAGGAAGCACACTTTTCTGTCGGCGTGACCGCGCTGAACGCAGGTTTGTATCCTGAGTCGAAAATTAGACTCGGTGACGCGGCTTTCGACTACGGACACTCCACCTTCGTTAGGTGTGGATCGTGCAAACACCAGTCGAGTAGGGGACGTAATGAAGTGTAAGGTTCTGGGAACATTCGATTCGGAACAAGGCGCTTCCTATGACTCCCCCTGTCTTCTTCGCCAGATGTCTATTCCTGAGATCGCAGCACTGAGCCGTCGGTTCAAAAGCGGATTCAGACCCTCAAAGATCATCGAAACATCGTCAGGAAACAGATCTCCAGAACGCGTGAGTTACTGAACGACAGTGAAAAACTGCCGATCCTGCCGGATAGCCTTTGGGGATAGAAGAATCAAGTTGCGGTACGGCGATCGCGTGCGGTGTATGTATTCACCCCATGTTGCCGCAAACGTGATTGCAATCGCTGGCAGCCGGCGACGATTCTATTTTCTGGCAACGGCTTCAATGTCTTCTGTTTTGATTATCCGATCATGACTGGAAGAACTGCTCGCCGCGGCGTCGAAAGTGGCGGGTCAAGTGGCCGAAGCACGTCTGGTTTTATGGAAGCTCTAAATACATTGTACTCCTGGAATGGGAGTATCCAGAAGTTGCGCGAGATGTATCGAGCGAATCCCGAGGATCCCTTCCTGGAGACTTGGAAAAGGCGTTTCAAAGGTGATTTTACACCTTATGAGCACTTCAGTGATCAATACCTTGAACTTTCGATGGCGCGTCTCGTGACCGAGCTTTTCAAGGGTAAGGAAATCGATCCACTCGACTACGATCAACGTCTCATGGGTGCGGACGAGGCTGCGGAAATACTCGGCTTTGATCAAATCCCAGATTCTCCTGGAGATGTCATTCAGTACTATCGCCGTCTTTTAAAAGATGGTCACCCTGAACTACATCGTGCCAAGGACACTCTGCTTCTGCGTATTTATGGGTCAAGTAGCGTTTCTGAGTAAAACCGGAATTAGCGAAATATACCGTCTGCCCTTCGGGGCGGGCGGTTTCTTTTTGCAACGAGTTTTCTGTACAAGAATCCTGAGTTAGATACAAGATTTTAACTTGGTCTACGACCTAAACGGCGGGCGAGTTTGTAGATGATAAAGAGGATTAAGATTAGGAGGGTGAGTTGTACAAAGGCTGGGTGGGCAAGATAGAGCGAGAAGGAGGAAAAAGGCAAAGCGTAAAGAGTTTATTAAAGGCGGCTTTCAGGACGGTGGCTATGGTGTCTACGACACCTATGGTTCTATCACCGTTGCGTTCCACGTTCCCAAAGCCACGTTCATCGTACGCACTGGTACTACTCGAGGAAGAGGCTGTCGTGTCTGATGGTGCAGGACTGGCGTTTACTTCTTCATGTGCGGTGTTGCGAGTGGCACGGTAGGTGTCGACCCGATTTTTGGTGGTGTTGATGACTTCGGTCACTTCACCTAAAAAAGTATCAGCTCGACTATCGGTAAGATAGCGCTCTAGACCACTCCTATCGGTGTCATGGTCATTGGTAGAGCCCGTGTTGTTGCTGGCGTTTGTCTCTGAGTCTGTTTCTGCATTGTCCTCAGTCTCTTCAGTGTCTGCTGGCGCTTCGTTGTACGTGAGTGGTTCATCATCCTCATCATCTGGCAGGTAATCGCCGTCATCATTGGTATCGTTTAGGTTACCGATACCATCACCATCAGTGTCGTAGTCGATAAAAATAGTGTCAGTCACTTCGGTGATAGCGACCGTAACGGTGCGAGTCGATGAGCCAACTGGTTCAAGGCAGGTACGACTAAGCACGGCTTTCACCGTAGAAGTACCATAGCTTGGTTCCCAGTCTGCCCAGCTTTCGATGATGCGGTTGTTTAGGGCTTCGATGTTTGTGCGTTCCAGCCGTGTATCGTTTACATAAAATTCAATCGTACCAGTGAGGTCACTGCCGGTGTTATTTCCGAATGGCAGCGTAGATACGTACCGAGTGTATCTGCAAACACTGCTGAGGTGTCATACCAAAGACCCTGCACGAAGCCGGCATTCTCTTGTGCGTACAAAGCAACGGGACTAATGATATAGAAGAGGAGTAGTAGACTACATACTCGCATATACCACCAGTATACCCTTTGTTTTGGTCATAAAAACACGTTTGTCACTTTCATCCCTACAGACACGTCTAAAACGGCGTATAGTATAGATACGATTATTCGTTGTAATAAACACATATTATATGGAAACCTCAATGTTTCTAACCCAGGCGTTTGGACTCTTCTACGTCATTGGAGCCCTCGCGCTTTTGATGCATAAGAACTTTATGCGTGACCTCGCACAGTCAATTCTTGTCAAAAGAGAGATGATTATCTTTGGCGGCTTTCTCACCCTTATCGTTGGTATTCCGCTAGTGTTGGTGCATAACGTGTGGGAAGGCGAGCCCTACGTCATCATTGTCACCATTTCCTGTTGGCTTACTTTCCTGAAGGGAGTTATTCGGGTGTGGTTCCCTGACTTTGTTAGTCAGATGGGCACGCAATTAGTTGCTCAAGCGACTGCAATCCGAGCGGTATCATTCATCATGTTGTTGGTGGGTGTATATCTCTGTTACGTTGGATTCGGGATGTAGAAGCGGGGCATGAAAATAACGCGAGGGTGCAGAGCAACCTCGCGTTATTTTTTGTATACTTACCTCACGTTATGAAAAATCTTTGCACTTCCGCCTGGCAACATAGTCTTGGTACCGCACTTCTACTAGCGTTTGTCGGTGCTTGCTACCACTATGTACAAGCTGACTCCCTTAATGTCTATGCTGTCAATCGAATCATCGCTGACGTAGCTCTGCTACTCATCGGTTACTCGATTGCTGTTGGAGCATTGGTGAAATGGTGGGGTATTGGCACTACGACCATTGCCTACCGCCGCGAATATGGAGTGCTCGGTTTTGCGTTGGCACTACTTCACGGTGTGCTTACTTTTGCATTGCCACGCTTTAGTCTCACCGGACTGCTGTTGCCGGAGAACATTGTCGGTTTTGGTGCGGCGGTCATTTCACTAACTCTTCTCACTATTATGACGGCGGTCTCTGTGGCGTGGATCAAAAATACCATTGGTATGCTTTGGTGGCGCCGCACGCTTTCTATTGGTATTTACGCGTATGGTTTTGGACTTTTACACGCTGTTATAAAAAGTGTTGATG
This sequence comes from Minisyncoccota bacterium, assembly GCA_041389005.1. Taxonomy (GTDB): domain Bacteria; phylum Patescibacteriota; class Minisyncoccia; order Phycocordibacterales; family UBA918; genus OLB19. The sequence goes on from JAWKSR010000002.1 coordinate 28,572, forward strand.
TGTGGTCGTATGCATCCTGGCATCAGGCAGGTTTACCGCCGCTGAGTCTATTTGTATGTGGCGCCGCCAGTGCCATGTTTTTCGTGTGGTGGTTTGCTCGTTTTGTGCGTTAAACGTACGGCCTCGTAAAGTTTCCAGATATGAAAAAGGTGATTGAAACGAAAAAACAGTTCTCACTCAAAGATGAATTATTTAATGAGACAAAAGTTAAGCGCTTAGCTCGTGAAATAAAAAAAGCCCATCCAGCTTTTAATGCCAATCTTTTTGTACGTGACGTTGTTGATGCTTTTCCGGGGCAAGAGCTTATGCAACGTCTGCGTCACATTACCGCCATGCTACGGCGGCATCTTCCGAGAGAATACCCAAAAGCGCTGGCGGTCATTTTAAAAGCTCTGCCAGAACCACTCGATCCCAAGAAAACCGATAACGATTTTGGGGACTTCATCTACGGACCGTACTCATATTTTGTCGCAACGTATGGGTGTACTGAAAAGCATGTAGAGAAATCACTCAAAGCTCTCGCTGAAATAACCAAACGCTTCTCAGCGGAAGGAGCCCTACGAGATTTTCTTAATGCCTTTCCTAAGGAGACCCTCGTTGCGGTTACCGCTTGGTCTCAGGATGCTAATTATCACGTGCGTCGCCTCGCCAGTGAGGGGACTCGTCCCAATTTGCCGTGGGCGAAAAAGATTACGGTCTCACACCGAAAATTTTTGCCTCTTCTTGATCGCTTGCACAGCGACCCGACTCGGTATGTCACCCGCTCGGTAGCCAACCACCTCAATGACATTGCCAAGTTTGATCCCGAGACAGTATTGAAGTTGCTTAAAAAATGGCAGAGGACTGACAAGCAAGAGAGTAAAGAGCTCGCCTTTATCACGAAACACGCTTTGCGCACCCTTATCAAAGATGGTCATCCTAAAGCACTCGCGTTACTCGGGTACGAGGAGTGTGATGTGACGGCAAAACAGTTTCGGTTGGCGAATAAAACAGTCACCATTGGTGAGGCGTTAGCATTTTCGTTCACCCTTCGCTCAACCAGCACAAAAACGCAGTCGCTCATGGTTGATTATCGTATTCACTTCCATAAAGCCAATGGCTCATTGGCACCAAAGGTGTTTAAGATCAGCAGCGTTGATCTACAGCCCGGAGAATCAAAGACCTTTTCAAAAAACCATCCTCTCAAACCCATGTCTACTCGAGCGCTCTATCCTGGTGAACATAAACTCGAATTGCAAGTCAACGGCAAAAGCCTCGGCACCAAGACCTTCACGCTTAGTAGCTAGTTTGGTGGGTTTTCTTAAGGTCTTTGAGTCCAGCTCTAATGAGTTTGGCGAGAACCTCTTGGTCAATCTTGGACAGGTTTTTTAAATACAGGCATGATTTACCAAGTTTATGCGGACCGAGTTTTTCGAGTAGTTTCGAATAGTCTTTATAGCCCGGCATGATGTAGATCGTGGGACCACTTTTACGCATCGAAAATCCGATTGCCATAAATTGTCCCTCATCTCCATTACTCCGGTGGTAGGTGTAGCTGCCAAATCCAATAATACTCGCACCCCACATGACAGGCTTCATACCAGTCACGTCTTTAAATAATTTTAGGAGTACCTTGGCGTCTTTTTGTACGCGTGGATCAAGGGTTTGTATATAGGCACTGACACTACGGTTATTCTTGGTAGTTTTAAGTTTGATGGCTTTTGACATACATATAGTATATCGTTATCTCAAGTAGTTATGACTATTTCAGAAATATACAAAAAGTACAAAATCAACCAAGGGCTACAGGGGCATATGTATAGAGTGGCTGCCGTTGCTTATTTTATCTGCAAAGCTTACCAAGAAGACATCGACACACGTTCTGTTGTTTCTGCTTGTCTTCTGCATGACATGGGGAACTTATTAAAATTTAAATTTGATGTAGCCCCGGAACTCTGTGAACCAGAAGGAGTTGAATATTGGCAAAAAGTACAAACTGAACTGAAAGAAAAGTATGGATCAAATGTCCATGAAGCGACTTTGGCTATGGTGAGGGAGATTTCCCACGAAAAGAAAATTGTTGAGGTTGTGAACGAGGCATCGTTTGATGAGATTATTACTGTTGCAAATGAAGGCTCTGTTGAAGCTCAATTACTCGAGTATGCTGATATGCGTGTTGGACTTCACGGAGTTGTATCTCTGGATTCTCGATTCAACGATATAAAAGAACGGTATTGTCCCTGGCGTTTTTCAGAAGCTGAGCTTGAAACGCGCAGAAAAGCTGCAAAACAGATAGAAAATGAACTGCTTGCAAGCACCATCCTTAGTCCCGAAGCTATTTCTGATGTGACAATTCGCGAACCCATGAACGAATTGTCTAATTGGGAGTTGTAATGATTTGGTTTTTAGTTACCTTGAATAGGAAGAAAGGAGGTGATTCTTTGATGACATATTTTGTCGATAAATACGGCATTGTGCATACATCACGTGAAGCATGTGTGCTTGCCAATCAAACATATTAAACCTCATATATTATGTTCTTTTAGTATGAAATGAGCCGACCTTTGGTCGGCTCTCTGTGCTATTCAGCTTTGAAGCGGCGCAAGAGTCGTGATAGTACGATTGAGAAGATAAAGATCCCGACCGAAAGAGCAAGGTACTTAGGGTCAAGGGCGCTGTAGGTCAGACCGTCCATTTTTAATTGTTCGAGATTAATCGCGGCACCAAGTGCCACAAAGGTTGTGAGTCCCGGTAAGATACCGATAAATGTTGCCAGAGCGTAAGACGCCCATCGTACCCCAAGTACACCAGAGCCGTAGTTACAGAGATCAAATGGCACATAGAAAAGACGCATAAAGAGCACTGATTCAAACGGACGACTGCGAAGCCACTCAATCCAATTACCCAAGACCGAGTCTTCAAGTCGCAGGTCTTTACCAAAGAACCGCCCAATCCAATAGGCAAGATTGGCGGAAAGGTTTTCACCAATCAAGGTATAGATGATTCCCCACCAAAATCCAAACAATACACCCGAGAGGGCAGTGAGTAACGTAGCTGGGAAGAGAATGAGTGGACGAATGGTATAGGCAAGCATGTACACAAACGGTCCCCACATTGAGGTGGTGAAGAAGTCGATAAGCTGCAAGAGGACATCAGTGTATGAGAGGTGGTTAATGAGGCGGTAGTGCTGGAATTGGTAAATCAGTGTGACCCAGAAAACAGCGGCAATTAGTTTTGGTAGGTGTTTCTTTATGAGACGCACAACGTCTTGTTTGAGATCAGTGAGTTGCTGAGCCAGGAAGCGGTCGCCAGCTTTTGGATAAGCTGTCCGTAGGTTGGGTACGCATAGATAAGTTGCTGAAGTTTCCACATGGAAATCTTTTGGTCAATCGCCAGGGTAGCCAAACTAATGAGCTCACCAGCGTGAGTGCCAAAGACAGTTGCTCCTAACACTGCTCCGTTAAGACGCCGGACGGTAAACACCACCACCCCTTCAGTGGCTTCATCAGTAACCGCTCGATCTGCTTCAGTGTATGGGACTTCAAGGCGCATCACCTCGCTATTGTGATAGCGCTGACACGCCTCCTGGTAGTTCATACCAACAGACGCAATTTCTGGGTCTGTATAGGTAACCTTAGGAACGGCTTTTTTATTATTGACTCGTAACACTCCCCACGAAGCGACAAAACGCACGACTTGTCGAGCGGCATCACTGGCGGTGTGGGTGAACTTAAGGGTTTTGTGAAACGTCACCGACCGCAAACACATAACGATTGGCAGTGCGGTACTGACTGTCTATTTTGACACCACGTTTGTCGTACGAAATACCTGCTTCTTCCAGTCCTTCTGGTAGATTGGGCACTCGTCCGATAGCAACCAGTACTTTGTCGAAGGTAACGGTCTCGTGCTTTACCACTTCACTGCCTCGTTTGACAGCAAAGACGCTTGTCGTCCATCAACGTGTTCAATATGCGCGCAATGCAAAATGGTAATACCAAGCGCTTCAAAGGAAGCCTCAATCTTCGGCGCCACCACGCTATCTTCGCGAGCGGCAAGACTCTCATCAATGGTAGCAATAGTGACCTGGGAGCCAAGGAGTGCCAACGCCTGACCCATCTCCATGCCAATCGGTCCGCCGCCGATGACTAAGGTGCGTTCTGGTACTCGATCAAGATCAAAAGATTTTGGTTGGTAAGAGTGTCCTGGGCTTTAAGCCCTGGTATCTCAATGAGACGTGGAGAGGAACCAGTAGCAATAACTGCTCGGCGATAACGATAGGTAGTACCAGCGACCGCAATGGCACAAGGAGCAATAAAGCGCGCTTCTCCCGAAACAACAGTAATACCAAGCGCTTCAAACTGCTCAGCTGTTTCTTCTGCTAATATCGCGTTTACTTTTGTCGGACGTAAGAAAAAGCATCTGCTCGATAGGCGTTGGTCAGTAGGAGTCGTGCCTGCAATGGTCACAGCTTGGTGGTATGCCTGGCATGATGGAGAAGTGCTTTACTTGGTACACAACCAGAGTTGGTACACTCACCACCCATGTGTTCACGTTCAACAAGCAGTACCGATTTACCCACCTTGGCAAAGCCAACTGCCGCCGTAAGTCCGCCGGAGCCTGCCCCAATAACAACCACATCATACGTTTTTTGCGCTCGTTCCATTACTCACTCTTATTTATGTAGGTAGTGTAGCATTTTCGGTTAACGATAGTGTGCGTAACAATAAAAAGCCGGACGCGCAGCGTCCGGCTTTTTGTTTTTAGGCTGCCACCAACACTATGAAGAAGAGGAACGTGCCAATGAGTGGTATCAGCGTCACTGCCGCCACTACCATGCGGTCTGAGAGCACAGACTCAAGAGAGTCAACGTAGGTTTCTAGGTCCTGATACGCTTCGCGAAGCAGCGATACGTACGAACGTACGTATGATTGAATATATTGCATAGCCCACCACCTAACTAATAAGTAAAAGCGCTCTTTTATTACCACACATTAAAAAATAAGTCAAATAATACAAAGAGTTAGGTGACAAAAAGAAAAGGGTAGGGTATAGTGTGCGCACTTTGCCTACGGGTGAGAGAGTGCGGGGCACTCTCGCAAGACTTTGCTTGGTAGTTTCAGGAATACATGGACTGAAATAACGGCAAAGTATACAGAGCCTGTAAGGCTTTTTCTCTCTACGCCAGGTAGGTCATATAGGGAGATATACATAATTATTTATTTAAAATTATTTGATTTTATGGCACGAGCATTTCCAATTGAAAAGCTACGAAACTTCGGTATCGTTGCCCACGTTGATGCGGGTAAGACAACTACTTCAGAGCGTGTTCTTTTCTATACCGGTATGAGCCACAAAATCGGTGAGGTACACGATGGTGAGACCGTAACCGACTGGATGGAGCAAGAACGCGAACGTGGTATTACCATTACCGCCGCAGCGATTTCTTGTAACTGGGAAAAGACTATGGAGACCGATCGTACCAACAAAGATCTCCAACACACCTTCAATATCATCGACACACCAGGACACATCGACTTTACCGCTGAGGTAAAGCGGTCTATGCGTGTGCTTGATGGTGCGGTAGTGGTATTTGACGGCGCCGCTGGTGTAGAACCACAAACTGAGACCAACTGGGGGTATGCTGACGAAGCCAACGTGCCGCGTATCTGTTTTATCAACAAAATGGATAAATTAGGTGCTGACTATAATGCCTCTATTAAGTCTATTCATGACCGATTGTCTCCGAAAGCAGTCCGTATTCAGCTCCCTATCGGTGCGGAAGATTCTCTCTCTGGTGTAGTTGACCTGATTACCATGAAGGCGTATCGCTTTGGCGGTCAGATGGGTATGGATGTAACTGAGGAAGAGATTCCGGACGACCTGAAAGCTGAGGCAGAGAAGTGGCGTGGTGAGATGATCGAAAAGATTGTTGAACATGACGACGCCATGATGGAAGCCTATCTTGGTGGAGAAGAACCAAGCAATGAAGATCTTAAAAAGGTTTTGCGTAAGGCGGTAATCGCCAACGAGATTTTCCCAATCATGACGGGTTCTGCTCTGAAGAATATTGGTGTGCAACTGGTGCTTGATGCGGTAGTAGATTACCTTCCGGCTCCAACTGATCTGCCACCAGTAACTGGTACTGATCCAAAACTGAAACAGAAATCACCCGCAATCCAAGCGATGAGGATCCATTTGCAGCGTTGGCGTTTAAGCTCCAGGATGACAAATTTGTTGGTCAGTTGGCTTTCTTCCGAGTGTACTAGGGACAGTAAAAGCAGGGTCTTATATTCTCAACTCTTCGACTGGAAATAAAGAGCGTGTAGGACGTATTGTACGTTTGATGGCTGACAAGCGTGATGAAGTAGAGGAAGTGTACGCTGGTGAAATTGCTGCTGCAGTGGGTATTAAAGAAGTTAAAACTTCGCATACCCTTTGTGACGAATCATCTCCAATTGTACTTGAGCAGATTACCTTCCCAGAACCGGTGGTGGCAGTACGAGTAGAACCAAAAACCAAGAACGACCAAGAAAAGATGGGTATTGCCCTCAAACGCCTTTCTGACGAAGACCCAACGTTCAAGGTATCTACTGATGATGAGACACTCGAGACCATTATTGCTGGTATGGGTGAACTCCATCTCGATATTATTGTTGATCGTATGAAGCGTGAATTTGGGGTGGAAGCCAACATCGGTCAACCACAAGTAGCCTACCGAGAGACCATTCAAGGTGAAGCGGAAGCTGAACATAAGTACGTTAAGCAGTCTGGTGGTCGCGGTCAGTATGGTCACGTTAAATTGCGCATCAAACCACTGGTACCACTGGCAGAAGGTGAAGAGCCAGCTAAGAACGTTACTCGTGAAGATCACTTTGAATTTGTGGACAGCATCAAAGGAGGGGTTGTACCAAATGAGTATATTCCGGCTGTTCGTAAAGGTGCTAAGGAAGCTATGGAACGTGGTTTTGTGGCTGGTTACAAGATGGAAGATGTTTCAGTCGAGCTATTCGATGGTTCATACCACGATGTGGACTCTTCAGAGATTGCTTTCAAACTTGCTGCTATCAACGCCTTTAAAGAAGCAGCTGCAAAAGCTAATCCGGTTATCCTCGAACCAGTGATGAAAGTAGAAGTCCGTACGCCTGACGAGTACATGGGAGACATCCAAGGAAACATTTCTTCTAAGCGTGGGCAAATCGAAGCGACCGAAGAAATTGGCGGTAAGACCATTGTAAATGCCAAAGTCCCACTATCTGAGATGTTTGGTTACACCAACTCGCTCCGCTCAATGACGCAGGGTCGTGCCAGCATGACCATGGAATTTGATCACTACGCAGTGGTTCCACCAAATGTCGCAGAAGACATTAAGAAAGCGAGGGGTGTAAAAGCCACTGGCACAGAAGGTTAGAGTAAAAAACATCCGAAAGGATGTTTTTTACTTGAGTGTATTCACAAAACTATATATAGTGTTTACAGACTCAAGCAATGGAGGTTGGTATGGAGCCACAGAAACTTCTTAAGGCGTTTGTCTCTGAGAGACCGTACTTTTCGCTTAGTGATTGTGGTAAACGAGCCAGCTTTTACTACACAAAACATAATAGACTACCCAATAACGGGGAAAGTACGGTCATCGAATTGGTTGACGAAGAAAAAGGTTTTATGATGAGGGGAGAAACTATAGTCCGCTACCCTCTTTTGCAGAAGCGAACAAAAAAATTTGCTGACCAACTTCTTCAGACGTTACTTCCTTTTGGAGTGATGGTATATTTGTGTGAGCCAAGAACAGTCGGCTTGGAGTGGGACATGCGTCCCTTGATGGCGGATCTCTTTGACGATGAGCTACGAGTACAAATCATGTACAATCAACTGTCGTACATGATTTGCGGTCTTATGTGCACGGCCAGTGCCATGCGCCTCAGTCATCGATTAATGAACCAGGAGGGACTCGACAGAGCCGAGAAGTTAACTCCAGCTCGACTAGCTGAATACACGGCACATGGCATATTTGAGCCATCCTATATACAGTAACCAAGCCGGGGAACCCTCCCCGGCTTTAATGTTTATTGCGCTTAGAGATATGTTTATTCATGCTATTCTGACTATAATGACCGCCAAGGAAAAACTCACAGAGGTACTCCAAAAAGCTGACATTACCATCAACGGGTCACGACCAACGGATATTCAAGTGCACGATGAACGGGTCTATGACCGAGTCTTGAGTGGCGGCACGCTCGCCATTGGAGAATCTTTTATGGACGGTTGGTGGGACGTAGAAGATCTGGCTGAGGTGGTGAATCGTGTACACACCACCAAACTCTATCAGGAAATCGTGTCGTTTGATGCATGGTGGCTGTTACTCAAAAGTTTCTTAGGAAATCTACAAAGCCGTGCCCGAGCATTTCAGGTTGGACGCGAACACTATGACATCGGTAATGATCTCTACCAGGCAATGCTCGATGATCGCATGGTGTATACCAGTGGCGTATGGGCTGGAGTCGAAACACTCGAAGCCGCCCAAGAGCAGAAGTTGCAGATGGTGTGTGAGAAACTAGGACTCAAATCCGGGGATCGAGTGCTCGATATTGGATGTGGGTGGGGAAGTTTTATGAAATATGCAGCTGAAAAGTATGATGTGACGTGTGTAGGGCTGACTGTCTCAGTTGGACAAACTGAATTGGGACAGAAAATGTGTGAGAGACTGCCCGTAGAATTTGTTGTTAAAGACTACCGTGATTATACTGACGTGAAGAAGTTTGACCACATTGCCTCAATCGAGATGATAGAAGCAGTAGGAGCAAAAAACTTTCGTACCTACTTTAAAAAAGCTCATGAGTTCTTAAAACCGGGCGGACGATTTGTCATACAAGCAATTGGTGATTTAGACAAGAAGCCAGTGCCGAGTGTGTGGCTCGATACCTATATTTTTCCAAACGGTATTCTCCCATCTTTGAGTCAGCTAGAAGATGCCAGTCGGTATTTATTTCGAACTGAACATGTAGAAAATATCGGACCAGACTATGATCCTACGCTGATGGAGTGGTGGCGGCGTTTTCACCACGCGTACCCGCGATTAAAAGCCAACAATCCAAAATATAACCAACGCTTCTATAAAATGTGGAAGTTCTATCTACAAGGCTGTGCCGGGCTGTTCCGTTCTCGGGTTGGGCAAAACTGGCAAATCGTCTACTCCCGAATTGATTGACCTCTTAATCAGTTGTCTCAAGTCAATATCTATAAAAAGAAAAAACCCCGAGTTGATAAGACCAGGGGTCTTTTCACTCGGGGCTCAGCTTGTTTTGCCTTACTGGGACGCCAGCTGATGATTATCAGCGATAAGCTCCCAAGCACCCGGATTCTTGGGCGATTGCCGCTTCAAGAACTGATATGGCGTGTTGCGCCAGTCCTTGATCACATCGGTCAGGTTGTCGAGAACCAGATCGCCGCGGTCAGTGCGAACCGTAAGTACGGCGTGCCCTTCACCATTAGATTGCTTGACCACGGTGAGTAGCAACGCCGACATTGGTAAGCCGAGATTGTGGAGGAATTCTCGCTTGAGAATTACATACTCCTCACAGTCTCCAGCTCGCCTGCGCCATGCTTCACCTGCATTTTGCCAGTAATCTTCAACGCCGTGGGCCTCTCGGTCAGTGACTGGTGTCACCCCCCGGTTGACCTGGGTGTTAATCCAAATCAACTGGTTGCGCAACTCTGCTGTCAGCGGAAGCCGCTCCAAAGACTGAAGCGTCAGCTGACAATCTGCCGGATTCCGCCGGCAGTATTTGTAGTGCCCATCCGGAGATGTGGTGTGCCGTTCGGCGACCATCACCCCCGTTGGTTCAGCTGCTGACCCCAAGACAGGAGTAGCAACCATGATGATGCTCAGCATAAAGCCGAGGGTTGTAAAGAACTTGGTCATGATTGACCTCCCATTTTGTTTACACTACCCACTATCTTACCATATAAAATGTAAAAAGTCAATATACACCTGGAAATGTCAACAGAATCACGGCATATCCACTTTTTGGGTGTTTGCGATCCCTTTCGTGCGCAAACAGTTGCTACTATATGATGTATAAACGTTTTGTATGCAATCGATGGATTACGCGCCTCAAGCGACAAGTGCTCCTATTTCTCAATCTAAAGCGACAGCAACTATGCCTTCGGTGCGTTTCATGGTTAATGATGCTTGGAAGTATGCGAAAGCAAACTGGGCACTTGCAATTTGGTTTGTAGGAGTCAGCTTATTGTCTTTAGTGTTGTTTGTGTTTACTTCTACATTTATTTTCTCGGTGCTTTTTACACTTAATCTCACAGGTCTCTGGCTGATGTTGCCGTTATCTATAGTCTTCACATTAGCAGCAGTAGTGCTTTCTGTTTTAAACGTTGGAGCAGTCCTGTATGCAGTCACGTCAGTATCGCAGATTAGTTACTGGCAGGGTTTCACTTTAGCGTGGACTAATAAGTGGTCGCTGATTGCTATGTACGTGTTGATTGCAGTTGCAACTGTTGGTGGCTTTATGGCCTTGGTTGTTCCTGTTGTTGCCGTGGGCGTATACCTTAGTATCGCACCTATTGTATGTGCTCGCGAGAGTTGTAGTCCAGTTGCTTCTTTAAATCGAAGTTGGCAACTAGTGAGCGGTCACTGGTGGAAATTTTTTGTTAGATTGTTTTATGTTGGTCTCGGGGTTGCTTTTGTTGATTTTATACTCAGTTATATTGCGGAAATGACTGGCGTCATAGGCGGGCTGGTTCAAATGCTTGTGAGTGCGTTTATTCTTGTTTTCGTGTTGCGAATATTGGTTGTATGGTACGAATTCTTCTTACATAAAGGCTCAGCCTATACGTCACAGCATAATTGGTGGCTGCTTAGCGTGTTGTTACTTGGCGTTTTGGGCATTTTGCTTTTAGCAGTCTTATATCTCGTGTAAGTTAATATACGTCTGAATACTACGTCTGTGCACACCCTTGTGTAGTTTGAGCACAACCACCCGCTATAATAAATCAATAGTTTAATAGCCATTTAATACACCCTCAGCCGGGGTGTATCCTATGTTCACCACCCATTCTTTTTGGTCACGTTTTATTGTATTGATACTGGTAATACAGTTGGCACTTCCCCTTCCTGTAGTGGCGGGCATTAGTGGGTCAAATGATAATGCGGGGGCTGGTCCTGGCGAATCAGATAAATCTGCTGAAGGTGGTGTTGGACAAGGTAGTGGCGGTGGGTCCTCTTCTGGTTCGGGTAACAATGGTGGTGGCTCTTCCTCTGGCGGTGATCCTGCAGCCGGTGGCGATCCCAGTGCTGGCGGTGATCCTGCAGCCGGTGGCGATCCCGCTGGTACCAACACCGGTGGCTTTGACCAAAGTGGTAATATCAGCGCCGGTGGTGGCTTTAATGCCGACGGTAGCATTAGTGACCCCGCTACTGGAGAAGAAGCAGTGTCTGCCGCTGAAGTAGCTCAAGCCAGTGGTTTAGGTATTGGTATTGACCCGGCCGCTACTGTGGAGGGAATCAATAACGGTACTTTGGGTAATGGACAAGTGGTTGATAAACAAGGACAAACCCGTGATATTGCAAAAGAACAGGCAATCAGCGACCGGGTTGGCAACGCCTTTGGTGAAGCAAATGATCCAGATGTTGAGGCACAGTCCCGAGCTGGTGGATTGGCTGCGAGTGATATCTCAAAGGCTCTTGGCTCCCGTTCACAAGTTTCTGTTACCGGGAGTATGCTTGATCCAACCCCAGTTGCTAGACAAGGTTTCACGCATACTGGCTTTGTGTCCAACATAACGGATACTTACGATGGCATAACTAACACAAACACCTTATCTACCTCTCTTAACCCCACGCCAATTTCCGAACAGAAACAATCATCACTTTCACACACTGGTTTTGCTGCGAGTCTTGGTCCGGCCGCACGCTCAGTGAGTACTGACACAGTTTCACCGACTAGTCCAAGCTTAGGTATTGGAGCTTTTTCGTTGGAGCCTAACGTGGCTTTAGGCTACGATCGAAACTTCGGTACTTTTTCCGGAGTAACACGTACTGCTAACGAGTTTGGTCTTGATACAGTTTCGCGCTCAACCCCGGCGGAAATTGCACGAGCTAATCCGACAGCTGCTCTTGCGAACGAAAATTTTGCGAATCGTACTACAGAAATTGAGCAAGAGATCGAAGGTTTAAAGGCAAGTATTGCTGCACAGCAGCAAGGTATGATTGACGCTTTGTCAGTGGATGAAACAGCTACAATTTCCCAGGTAGACACCATTTCCTTACAGGCTGATGAAATGACTCTAGAAGCGCTCGAAGCTGAGTTGGCTGCTCGGCAGAGTCTTGATCCAACCGCCATGACTGAGGCGACGGCACTAGGTGCGATAGCGGCAAGCGGTCAAACTACAGCAGCAAATGCTCGTGCTCGGGATCAGAGTGTGCCTGGCGCAGCGCGTGAAGCAGCGCTTGACGCTGCAGATATGGAGGCTTTAGGTCAGCAAATGGAGGCAATAAAAGCGGATGCTGATCTGGCACAGGAAATTGCAACGCTCTCAAGAGAGATGGCTCAGAATAATACAGCAAACACAGTAGCTATTGGTTTTGACTACGGTTCAATACGTGGACTGGACCCAACTCCAGTAGCTGAGATGTCTTTTGATCCAGTCAATAATCCGGGTCTTGGTATTAGTACCCAGGCTGCATTCGGGTATCCAGACACACCTGCCTCCCAGACTGCCAACCCTGGTTCCATTTCACGCAACAATCCAACTGTCGATGCACCGACTCCATCAGCACGAGCGTATGCAGAGACTGTGAATACCCTTGAAGGACTTGGTCTTTCAACGCCAACCGCGCAATCTGTTGCCACCGGTCTTGGCATTGCTGCCCGTTCTGTGCCTGGAGTTGACACACTTTCAAATGCACTTGATGCGGTTGAATTGGCTGACAGAGCGCGCCAAGCACGCGAGGCAGCTGCCGCCGCCACCGATCCAACAGTGGCACAGAACAACACTGTTGCTGCTGACGTCTACGGAGCGATGGCAACTCAAGCAACCAAAAATGCAGTTGTGAGCGGCGTTATCGACTTAGGTATAACTGTCGCCGCCCCGGCACTGTCACCAAATAATTTTGCACCATCAGTACGTACTGGTCGGTCGATTAGCGCGCCTGCCAACAACAATTTCGCTTCTGGGGCAGTGGCTACGGATATTGGCAGAACTGCTCAACAGTCAGTCAGTGACACTGTGGCAACCGCCAATCGAACTAATTCACCGAACACTAGTGCTACTCCCTCTGGAGTGCGGGCAGCCAATGATAATGTAAGTCCGACCGGGTCTCGATCGGTTACTGCAGACGATACGGTAAGTGTTAACGTAAGCCGTGATCCGGTTACGGGCAGTGTCACTGGAGTTTCTGTCGGTATTTCTCGAGGAACAGTTTCAAGTGCGGCTGCACGTTCGACTGATAATATAGCAGGAACAGTTGGTCGTAGTGCCGATGACGCTCTGGGAGCTGCAGGAACGGCTGCACGTTCAGCAGATGACGCAGCTGGCACAGTCGGTCGTAGTGCTGACGATGCGGCAGGTACCGGTGGACGAGTTGGCGAAGACACATCGGGAACAGTCGGGCGTACGGCTGATGATACTAGCACCAATGTTGCTCGAGCTAATCAGCAACCGGCTGACCCTGGAGTGAATTTAGGCAATAGTTCCGCTAACGTCCGTGGCGCTACACCCGCTTCTACGGTGACAAACCAACAAGCACGTGGTGTTGTCGCTGCTTTAAATAGTCGTAATCCTGTCTCAAATCCTACTACTGCGCGCGCCAAGACAGTAGCTGCTTTAGCAGTAGCAATTAATTTGGCACAAGTAGCTATCCCGTCAGTAGTGCCAACCGCTAGCAAAATAGCCGGAGGAATTACTGAAGTCGCAGTTCGCACGGCTGATGATATTTCAGTGTCGTCAGTTCGAGTTGGTGACTTGAGCACAAACATCTCGCGTAATACTGCTAATACAGGAGTAACTGCTAGTCAGGTTTCAAGAATTGGTGTTAGTTCGGTTGATGAGACCGCCACTGCAGTAGCGCTCGGCGCCATCGGCACGGTTAATGTTTCAAATCAAATTTCAGTTGCCAATCCAAACACCGCTGTCAACAGCCCGTCTGCTTCCGCTTTAGGTGATTTTGATTCTGTAAATCCAACCGGATCGGCAGGAACGCCTGATCGAGCTGTTGGGAGCACAGATACTCCAGCTGCTGGTGGGGATGTAAATACAACAGCGAATCCGACTTCACAAAACCCAGGCACTAATCTTGGACGTACCATCGGTTCGACTGTCGGTGGTTTTGTCAGTGATGCTAGTACGGTAGCGTTACAAACACTCGGTGAGTTTTTTGGAGTACGACCAGCACAGTCTGGTATTAGAGTTGATGGTCAAGTTCTCACCAACGCTCAGTACGTAGGACTGGGGTACGCTCGTATCGGTACCGAAGATGTAAAAAGTACAGCCCGCACCCTGGCTGGAGAATTGCAAGCGTCAATCAGAAACACCTTTGTCAGTAATTATAACCGTGGTGGTTTGCAGGCAGGCTTAGATAGTCTTTCAGTCCGTGATAAGCAAGCAGTAGGAGGAATTATCAATACTGCTGCTAATCGTATTAATCCTGGACGAACTGACTACGATTCTTTCAAAGAAGTATATGAAGCAACGAGTCAATATAGTACGTACAATCCTGGTGAGACAGGACCAGGCACCGCTGCGTACCGACAAAATACTGCAGCGCTTGATGCTCTTGCGGAAGCGTTCTTGGATGGAACAGTTGCCCGAATGTATGGCGTCAACGTGGCAGTACCATTCCCAACTGCCACTCACTATCACGCTAGTTATGTAAGTCCTGGCTGGAAAAATGATCTCAATCAAGTTTCCCCGGGTTCTTATGGACTTCACTTCTTTTATACCACGGTAGGTACGCCACACGGCATTCCGTATAGTCGAGTTGCTTCTCGAGATATAACTGGACCAGTTGCAGTACCGACTACTGGTAGTCTAATCGCCGCAACTGACGCAGCGCAACACACGAATCCGACACCGCAGCAACAAAATGTGATCCAAAAAGTAAATATTGTACAGCGTCCTTCCTTGCAGCAATTAGGAAACCCGGATGACGCTCGACCACAGGGAAGCCGAGTGGTTCAACGGGGTCAGACTACGCCAGTAGCACCAAATGATATAACCGCTCTTAAGGAACGAGCAAGCCAATTACAAGATAGGGTAAATTCTTTAAGAGACACTACGCCACAACAACGTGTGTCTACTCCAGCACAAACCACCTCAGCGCCAACACAGACCAATGTCCAAACAACTCCAGGTGTAACGACTCAGGCACCACGGCAGGTAGTGAATGTCTTTATCTCCGGTCTGTTAGGTGATGGAGTTATGCGTGGAGTGATTTCTTTGGTAAAACAACGTGGATTGGATAATATTGTTCATATTAAAGACAGTAACGTCTCTCAGCGAACAGTGACCGAACAGCTTAAAGCGCTAGGACCGGACACCGTGGTCAATATCTTTGGTCATTCCCGTGGAGTGTTCCGTGGTATAGAGGTGGCACGGGAATTACAGGCAGCGGGGATGACGGTAGAAAACTTCTTTGCTTTCGATGGGCATTGGACTGGACTATCAGCTTCCAAAGTGTCACCAAATGTTGCAAATTTTGTTGATTTCCGTCCGGCAGTGGGTTCGTGGGCAGATCGGTATGGAGCGGACGCCTTTATTGATAAGTCTGCCAACACTGCCACCAACTACCAATCAGTTCGGGTTGGTGGGTTATTGGGAGCAGCTGGTCAAATCGGCGTAATAGAGGGGTTACTAGGGCCTGTTAGTATTCCCCTCAAGGTTGCAGGTAGTCACGTGGCGGGTGTGTTTAACCCGAGTCTACTAGATAGAACAGCAAATACATTTAACCAAGCGCCTTCTCCACAAGTAGTGGAAACAACTCGTCCAGGTGTCACGCAAGAAGCTCCAGCTACCTCACAAACTAATAGTCTGTATGATCAGTTACAGCGTGGTATTCAAAACGGCTCACTCACTCTGACAACTACCGGAGCAGACGTAACGGTTGCGACCAAGCCTGGTCAAACAACCAATCTTAGTATCCAGGCACCAAATGGTACTCGTTCGGTATTATCTGGTAGTCTTGCTATTACGGTAAATGAAGCTGGTAGCATCAGTATCAAAGGGACAACAGGGGACACTAATCTTTCACTCCAAGTCAAAGACCGTGTTATTAGTGGCAAACTCAACATCTCGGTTCAACCTGACGGTAGTGCCGTGGTTGGTACACTAGATAATCAACTAAATGTTGATGGACGCAGTGCCAATGTTAGTGTAAACATTTCAGCATCGGGCGTCTTAGAAGCAATTGGAAATGGTTTTGTTGGTCAGACCGTCGCTGCTCTTGTGAATGGATTGGTCGGGGGCGCTGGCACCACTGCTCAACAAATCAGCGATATTTTGGGCGAAGTGAGTAAAACAGGTCAAGGTATTTACTCTGATGCAGTTAGTGGTCAACTATCTGAGACTGCTCCAGCTACTACTGCATCACTTCCAGAACTGACAGATCGTGCTGGTGTAGAGACGCAAAACGTCAATCCAAGTAATCAAACAACTGGATTTAATCCAACTCCAAGCGATTACTATGCTGGAGCTATTCCTGGCTTGCCTGAGTTAGGGGCGGTACCTGGGTATGCCCCAGGCACCACCTATGGTGTTACGGCCACTAAAAATGCTCAGCCAGTACAAGGAATTATCACCCACCATGCTTTGGGCACTGCTGAAAGCGTTGCGGCTTATGGGCAAAAACGTGATGCTAAGCGTGGAGGAGTGTTTGGGTACCATGTTGTGATTGGTGCAAAAAAGATGGGAGTGTCAGCATTGTACAGGCAGCTCCTCTCGATCAACGTACTAACCATTACTCCAACAAAAGTGCTGCCAGAAATAAAGATGGTGTTCTTGGTCCGCTTAATAGCGTGGGAGTAAGTATCGCCATAGAACTTGTATCGCGAGGTGAGTTTAATCGCAATACTTCGTTGCGAGGTCAGTACGGAAATTACAATAATTATGTGAATTCTTCACTGACCAACCCACCGCAAGCAGCGGTCGAAGCGGGTGTGGCAGTGATACGGGCCTTAGCAGACCACTTCGATATTAACGTTACTCCAACTACTGTGAGACCGCATTTCAAAGGTCCTAACGAAGGAGTTGCTCTGGCGCAAGCAGTACTGGACTCATATCGACCTGGCGTTCAAACTTCACCAGCTAACCGTTCCCTCGGAACTATTAGTACTCAACCAACCACAGAACAGACAGAACAGACAGAACAGACAGGACTAGTGTCAGATACCGCTACTACATTTAATGAAGCGGTTGTCGAACTAGGAGTCCGTACCGCAAATATCGCTGCCAAATTAAATGAAGCAAATCTCACCGCTACTGAACGCGTAGCCCTTTCTAGTGAACTTGATGCTTTGAATAATGTAGCCGATAGTCTCGACCGAGCGCAAAGAGAACTAAGTAGCGGCAACACGCAACAAGCTACTGAAGCTATTACGCGCGCTCAAAACCAACTTGATCAAAATATCAACAATGATGAACAGAACACCGGTTTGGCTATTGGGTTAGGTGCAATCGGAATAGCGCTGGCGTTGTCTTTGTTGGGAAGTTTGTTTGGTGGACGATTGTCTAATCAGCAGAACATTGACCCAGATGACCCAGATGCAGATGGCGGTGGTGGACGTTCTGGCACGAGTGACCCATTTGGTGGAGCCTTTTCACCGCAACGTGAATTCAGTTATCGCACCGCAACTATCTTTGGGGTTATTCCAGTGCTTGCGCTATTGACCACTCTTGTTCAGCAAGCGCTTCAACAATCAGACGATGATCTTCCTGCAGGAAGTATCCAACAAAATCAAGAAATCACTGTTGCTACCAATCTTGCTTATGACCCAGACACCAATTCGACAAATAATCCAGGAGCACAAAACACAAATAACCCTGGAGGAAATAGTAAGACTGGTGGCTGGCTGAGTAAGCTTGGTATCGTAAAGACGCCGTACGCGACTTCCACCGCGTATATACAAAATACGGAAGTGGTGGAGGTTGGTATTGTAAAAGACATACAGACTGGGGAAATTGTGATTAGTCGTGATGTTGGAGAAGGATATCTCAATTATTTTGGGACAGATGATTCGCTTATTACAAGTACTACAAGTTTGTATGCAATTGCCAACCATATTGTGCTCAATGAGTATAATGAAGTCGTTTACTCAGATGGTGTATATGCTCCTGTTACTATAGATGGAATTCAGTATATGCTTCCAGGTGATCCAGAGTATGTTTATGTTGTTACATATACGGATAATGGAGTGCCTGTCCAGATTGAAAATAATGCTGGAGTTGTTGAAGAGAGTTTCTTAGAAAACGCACTTCTGATAAAGTGTTTACTGATGATGGAGAATTTACACAATATGAAATCATACAGATTACCCGTTCACTAACTGACCCGAACGCAAACATACCTCGTGATGAATTTTATACGTATGCTATTTATTTAACCGATGGATCGGTACGCCGGGTGACCGTACCGGAGTTTACATCTATTGCGTTCCTAGAAACCCGGTTTGCCTCAGTTGGGTATCAAGGAAACGTCCTCCAGCTTATCGCTTTAGCTGAAGACGTCGCACCGACTGAAGCAGAACAAAGTTTTGTCGATGTGATCTTAGATATCGTTGGTGTTTCCGCGACCACATTAGCGAACATCTTTGACTTTGGCAGAGATGATACTCCTGCCGAAACGTATACTGATTTATCAGATAGTACACCAACCAATGACGGATTGATCGATATGGACGATATTAAAAGTGCCATTGTGTACTTTGGCGTTGATGCGAATTGTCCGAACGCACCAGGACTTGATCAATCGTATCTCTACGAGATCATTATTGCCAAAGAGGCCCTTTATGATAGTCAGAGAGACGTTGCGTTGCGAGTAGCACGTTGTGGAGCTGGTGATAAATGGTCGTATGTAAACGCGATTGCCAGCCACCTTGAGTCCCAGCCAGCGTTTGGAAACATAGACCGTACAGTGCTCTACGATATGATTCTCTTTGGAGATTTGCGCAATTTGGCTCTAATTGAACCTGAAGTGAGTGAAGATACAGAATTCTTTAGTGAACCAGATGATTCTTCAGAAGAACACACGGCAGCGGTGGTAGAGATTCCAAACCGTACCAACACTGTTGAATTTGAGGCCCGAGTAACCAATAACACTGGTGCGATTACAACTGATTGGACTACTGGCAATCTCACAGTCAATCAGTCTGATGCTCTCAGTTTCCGCTGGGAAGCTGGTGACTATGAGCGATGTTTACCATTCTTGCAAGATAATGGTGGGTATGCCTTCTCTTATAACGATGGCGCGATGACACGTGGAAACACGGAAGTGGTTGGATATACTGTACCGACGCAAAGTGGCACCTATTATATAGAGTGTGCTGGGCAAAATAATGGTGAATTCGGTGTTGACGTAAAAGCCATCGACATTGCCATACAATAGTGATACAGAGTCTTGCATTCTACGGCTCTATCGGGTACTATTGCGCCACCGTACGCGGCTTCGGCTGTGCTCGGAGTATTCATACAATGCTCTTTCACAGGACGTGTACTAAGTGGTAGCGGACAGTGTTCTCGCGCCGTTACCCCTCAGTGCTCGTACCCTGCTTTTTCTATATGATAAAGCGGCTGTGTGCGGAATTATTATTTACTAACGTAAATCAAGTTATTTATGGCAGATTTCGATCGAAGTAAGCCGCACATTAACGTAGGTACCATTGGTCACGTAGACCATGGTAAAACTACCCTTACTGCTGCGATTCTTACTTCTCTTAAAGCTAAAGGTGATGGCTACGATGCCAACGTTAAGGCAGTAGAAGACATTGATAAGGCGCCAGAAGAAAAGGCGCGCGGTATTACTATCTCGCTTTCTCACTCAGAGTACGAGACTCCAAACCGCCACTACGCACATATCGATGCTCCTGGTCACGCTGACTACATCAAAAACATGATTACTGGTGCTGCTCAGATGGACGGCGCGGTACTTGTGGTAGCAGCGACTGATGGTGCGATGCCTCAAACTCGTGAGCACGTGCTACTTGCTAAGCAGGTAGGTGTTCCTAAGATCATCGTGTTCCTTAACAAGTGTGACATGGTTGATGATGAGGAAATGCTCATGCTCGTAGAAGAAGAACTTCGTGAGCTTCTTACCTCAAATGGATTTGATGGTGAAAATGCACCAATCATCAAAGGTTCAGGTCTTAAGGCGCTTGAAGGTGATGCTGATTATCAAGCAAAGATCATCGAATTGGTTGATGCTATGGACAGCTACTTCCCAACTCCAGAACGAGAACTCGATAAACCATTCCTTATGCCGATCGAGGACATCTTCTCTATTGAAGGTCGCGGTACGGTAGTAACTGGTCGTGTAGAACGCGGTCAGGTGAAGGTGGGTGAAGAAGTTGAGATTGTTGGTATCAAAGACACTACCACTACTACAGTGACTGGTGTTGAGATGTTCAACAAGCAGCTTGACCAAGCACAAGCTGGAGACAACGCTGGTATCCTCCTTCGTGGTACCAAGAAAGAAGACGTACACCGTGGTCAGGTATTGGCTGCAAAAGGTTCAGTAACTCCACACACTGAGTTTGAAGCTGAAGTGTACGTTCTCTCTAAGGAGGAAGGAGGTCGTCACACCCCATTCTTTTCTGGGTACAAGCCACAGTTCTACGTACGTACTACTGACGTAACCGGTGACGTAACACTCGCTGAAGGTACTGAAATGGTGATGCCAGGAGACACTGCAACATTCAAGGTGAAATTGGTAGCACCAGTAGCGCTTGAAGAACAGCAAAACTTTGCTATTCGTGAGGGTGGTAAAACCGTTGGTGCTGGTGTGGTAACCAAGATCGTCGCCTAAGGCACTGAGACTTACCCCATCTACGTCGTTGAAACATCAGTTTTGTCGGCACGGTAGCAACCTACCGCTTCTTCCAAAACTTCGTTTCGCCTCGTATCTGGGGCAATCTCAGCACCTTAGTACTGAGATTGTGAAAACCAATCTTAAAAACAAACATTATGGCAACAACAGAAAAAAAGACAGCGAAAAAGGCTTCTAAAAAAGATGCGCCAGCTGGAGAAATCCAGAAACTCCGCATCCGTGTTCGTGCTTACGAACACAAGATTCTTGATACTTCTACCAAACAGATTATGGACACTGCTCAGCGTTTTGACGCTAAAGTAGTTGGTCCAATTCCGTTACCGACTGAGATCAAGAAGTACACAGTAAACCGTTCAACGTTCGTCCACAAAGACGCGCGAGAACAATTTGAGATGCGCATGCACAAGCGTGTGATCGACATCCTAAACCCGAGCGGTAAGGTGATCGAAGCTCTCACCAATCTTTCGTTGCCATCAGGCGTCAACATTGACGTCAAGATGATGTAACTAAGTTGCCAACAAAAAAATCACTGCAATGCAGTGATTTTTTTGTTGTGTGCAATTTAGTTACCCAGCCTCATTTTGGGCGAAGCGCGTGCTGAATAAGGTAATAGCGAGAGCCCGTAACAAAAAATGGGGCTGGGTGATTTATAAGAGATGTGCTGCCAACAAAAAGCCCGTAGCTACGCTGCGGTATTTTTGTATCCAGTACTCACCAAAAGAAACGCCAGGCATCAAAGCCTGGCGTTTCTCTAAAATACTATGGGTGGTATTTCGGTTTCTCAAGTGAAATGTGGACGTCATGCCACACTCACTATATATGACGATTGAAAACCACTTTTCTTTCAAAGAAAAAAGCCTGGCGACGGGAAACGTTGGAGTTCACGTCGTCAGGCTTCCAAAATTCCACAGATGTCTTTTTCAGACCGAGAAGCGTTGAGCTTCTCTTATAATCCTACTCAGACCCATCTGGACTTGGTTTGGTCGCTCGTCTCGTAGCCTAGCGTACCTTGGTGTCGGGAAAAAGGTGAAACTCGAAGGCGCTTCTCACACCTCCATTATCGACAGTGACCAAACGAGTGATCATTCGTATCTCCATTTCCCGAGCTGAAGCTGTACAATACAGAGAAACGCGCTCGTTCCGTTTCCCCTATATGCACCATACACCCAACACCACCTTTTTTGCAAGCATGTTCCTGGTACTAACCTTGCAAAACGTGGATAAATCCGTATACTAACGCCAGTTTTCTAAGACCTACGTTCGGTGATATCTGGCTTGCCAGATTGAGAACCAATGGGCACAAAACCGCGATTTTTGATTGCGAGCTTGTGCTCGCGACCGAAAAGCGCGGTTTTGCATTTTCGGGTCTAATAGAAAACAGATTATTAGACTAGTTCAGAAAATAAATGAAGTTTATTTTAGGAACCAAAGATGGCATGACTCAAGTCTTCGATGCCGAAGGCGTGTGTCACCCAGCGACTGTACTTAAAGTCGATCCAATGACTATCACTGCCCTCAAGGGTAGCGAAAAGGACGGCTATGATGCGGTACAGGTTGCCGCCGGTGAGCAGAAAGAACACCGACTCGGCAAGGCAGAGCTTGGTCACCAGGGTGGTGCGAAGAAACTGGTAAAAGAGTTTCGGGTTCGTCAAAACCATGGCGAGTCCCTCGAGGGATTTGAAGTGGGACAAACCATAGACGCAGGCACCTTTGAGCCAGGGGACACCGTTATCGTGAGCGCTACCTCTAAGGGTAAGGGCTTCCAAGGTGTTGTTAAGCGCCACGGTTTTGCTGGTGGTCGTGCTTCACACGGTCAGAAGCATTCACATCGTGAACCAGGTTCAATCGGTTCAACCGGATTTGGGCGTGTTATCAAAGGATTGCGCATGGCAGGACGTATGGGAGGTGATCGGATTACGGTCAAAAATCTCACCGTTCTCCAGGTGAACAAAGATGAAAATGTATTGCTTATCAAGGGAGCTATCCCCGGTCGGCGCGGTACAGTAGTAGAAGTAAGAGGCGTAGAAGCGAAATAGCCTATGAAAGCACAAGTATTTAAAACCGATGGCTCAAAAGCTGGTGATGTAACACTGCCTGAGAGTCTGTTCAGTGTGAAATGGAATCCAGACTTGGTCCATGAGGTGGTAGTGGCTATGCAGAGCAATGCTCGCGCTGGTACCGCCCACACAAAGGATCGTAGCGAAGTATCTGGTGGTGGTAAGAAACCATGGCGCCAGAAGGGAACTGGTCGAGCGCGACACGGTTCTCGCCGCAGTCCAATTTGGACTGGTGGAGGTGTGACCTTTGGCCCACGCAATGAGAAGGACTACACCAAGAAGATTAACCAAAAAGCAAAGACTAAGGCGTTTGCCAGTACACTTTCAAAGAAACATGCTGATGGAGAAGTAATCTTCTTAGAAGGTCTTGCGTTTGATGTCCCAAAAACAGCAGAAGCCAAGAAAATTGTGATGGCACTGGCTAAAGGAGCACAAAAGGATGACCTTGCAACCAAGCAGAAAAATACTGCGTTGATGGTTCTTCCTGAACGTAATGAAGTAGTTGAGAAGAGTTTCCGCAATTTCGGGAACATGTTGGTAGCCCAAGCTAAAGACATCAACCCAGTTGATCTTCTTACCTACAAATACGTAGTAGTCGCTGATCCTAAGTCAGCACTTGCGGTACTCGAAAAACGAGTTACCAAAGCTTAGTAATGTAATGTAAGTAACATGGCACTTTTTAGTCGAAACAAAGACAAAAAAGAGAGTACTGATGCGGCCAAAAAGCCTGCTGTTAAAAGCACCGCTTTACCAACTGACCGTAACCTCGCGTCTGTAATCATCAAGCCACGTATCACTGAAAAAGCAGTTGGTATGGGTGAGCGCAACGTCTACACGTTTGTTGTACGACGGGACGCTACCAAGCATGATGTACGTGATGCGGTTAAAGCTCTCTTTAATGTGACGCCGGTAAAGGTAAATATCGTCAACAAAACCCCTCGCCAATACATGAAGCGAGCGCGAGGTCGGGTTGTGAGTGAGAAAGGATTGAAAAAAGCGTACGTCTATCTCAAAGATGGCGACACGATCAACTTGGTCTAAATTACACGTATAGGTATGTCTATGAACATACCTGCAAAGTAAGCAAACATGAAAAAATTAAAACCAACCTCAGCCGGTCGCCGTGGCATGACGGTCATTGAGTACAAGAAAAAACTCACGTCAACTGCCAGTCGTCCTAAAAAAGCCTTAACCAAAGGCAAAAAAGCTACTGGTGGGCGCAACAGCCAAGGTCGCATCACCAACTGGTATCGCGGCGCTGGTAATAAGCGAAAGTATCGTGATATCGACTTCAAGTTCGATAAGAAGGATATCAAAGCCACAGTAGAATCAGTTGAGTACGATCCGTACCGGTCTGCCTTTATTGCTTTAGTTCTCTACGCTGATGGAGAGCGACGATATGTCGTTGCTACCAAAGATATGAAAGCAGGAGACACATTTATTGTGTCGGAAAAAGCTAAAGCCAAACGTGGTAACCGATTACCGCTTGGCAAAATGCCGCTCGGTACTGTTGTATGCGGTATTGAAATGAAACCAGGCGCCGGCGCTCGGATTGCTCGCAGTGCTGGTAATAGCGCTGAAGTAGTCGCTCATGATGGTGGCTACACACAACTGAAGATGCCATCAACGGAAATTCGCCGTGTACTCTCAACCTGCTGGGCAACCGTAGGGGAAGTATCGAACGAAGAACACCGTTTGGTAAATATCGGTAAAGCTGGTCGCGCTCGTCACATGGGCTTACGCCCTAAGACACGTGGTTCTGCTCGTAACGCGGTTGATCACCCTCATGGTGGTGGTGAAGGTCGCTCTCCACGAGGACACCGCCGGCAGCGTACCAAGCAAGGACGTCCAACTGGTAAAGGTCAAAAGACCCGCAAACCAAAGAAATACTCAAACAAGTTTATTGTTCAGAAACGAAAGCCAGGTAAACTCATGCGAGGTAATAAATAGTCCACATAAAAACAGTGCTACACGCGTAGCGCTGTTTTTATATGGAGAAAGCAAACCGTTTTGCTTTCGTGCTATTTATTAAGACGTAGTCATATCGCAAGCGCCTTCCCTAGCGCTTGTGATAGACGAGTCCGGGTAGGAGGTTTTTATGAACGTAGTGAATTAGAAACCTGACGCATACGTAAGAAAAAACCATCCTGACAGGCGGTCAGGATGGAGTCATTATGTTTGCTGCTGCATTTGTTAACCTTGAGGCTATTTCTCTGCAATGCCTCGACTGACCAGCATCTTCCGTGTTTCAAGCGCCCGCTGCGCGTTCGCGTCACCGTTTTTTGCTCGTTTTTTTACTTCCTCAATGGGGTGATGCGATGTTTTTGGATCCGGATACGAGATGTGTCCACGCCACATCTCTTCCGGTTCCGGTGTGTACATGCCTGCCATATGAACCTCCTTCCGGCTAATGGTCACCAGTGTTTCTTATACCACGCGAGTGATACTTCTGTCTCGTTGACATTTCACACTGTTTCCCGTACTATAGCGCCGTTCTAACCTCGTTACCACATACCCCTGGCAGGGTGTTTGGCAACAACAGGAAGTAGCTAAGAAAACCGTTATTTTCTTGGCATCCATATTTCCTTTCATACCGTAGCAGCTAGCGCTGCCGGTTTTATTCGTTATTGAGTCAAAATGGCACGATCACTATACAAAGGTCCCTACGTTGACGAGAAACTTCTGAAAAAAATTGCTGACAAGAAGCCAGCAGAGGCAGGAGTTATCAAGACGTGGGCGCGCGATTCACTGATCTCTCCAGAAATGGTGGGCTTCACATTTGGAGTGCACAACGGAAAGGATCACATCGAGGTGACCCCAACTGAAGAAATGGTAGGGCACCGACTCGGTGAATTTTCACCAACTAAGAAATTCTGGCGTCACGGCGGTAAGATGCAGAAGGAACTTGATCAGAAAAAGAAGGAAGCAGAAATTGCAGCTGCTAAAGCTGCTAAGACTGCTGCATAATCCGACTAGATATTATGAAAGCAGTATTAAAAAACTACCGCCAATCACCACGCAAAGTTCGTCTTATTGCGGACTTAGTACGTGGCAAAAAGGTTAAAGATGCCCTGGCAACCCTGGAGTTTGTTGATAAACGAGCAGCTGGTCCATTTGCCAAGGTGATTAACTCTGCCGCAGCCAACGCTGCTCAAGCGGGAAAAAACACAGACAACCTAAAAATCACCAAAGTGACTGTCGATAAGGGAGTCACGTACAAGCGCTTTATGCCGCGAGCTCGTGGTAGCGCTTCACCAATTAATCGACGCAACAGCCACATTACGGTGGAACTTGGTTAATCTATCTATCTATGACACACGTTGCACATCCATTCATACAACGTCTGGGCATCAACCGTGATTGGCGCAGTCGTTGGTTCGCAGCGGAACCAAAGAAGTTCCGAGAATATTTGCGTACTGACGCGGCCATTCGAAAGCTCTTGGAAAAGAAGCTGAAAGGCATGTCTGTAGACGCTATTGAAATCGAGCGTGATGACAAGGCGCTCAAAGTTATTATCAAATCTTCACGCCCTGGTCTGGTTATTGGTCGCAGTGGTGAGGGAGCTACCCAACTCAAAAAAGACGTTGATATGCTTCTGCGCACCCTGAAGTTATCGGAAAAGCCAGAGATCAAGATTGATATTGAAGAAGTTCGTTCCCCAGAGACATCTGCCGCAATCGTTGGTCAGATGGCAGCTGAGGGACTCGAAAAGCGTATGCCGTTTCGTCGCGTTCTCAAGCAAACTGCTGAGAAAGTGATGGCAAATCGCGACGTTCAAGGTGTTCGCATTATTATGTCAGGACGTCTTGGCGGCGCTGATATGGCACGTAAAGAAGAAATCAAAAAAGGTCGAATTCCATTGCAAACCCTTCGCGCTGACATTGACTTTGCTCGCGTTAAAGCAATCCTCCCGTACGGTACTATCGGTATCAAGGTATGGATTTATCGTGGAGAAGTCTTTGCTGACCGAAAATCTAACACTGCGGAAACAAAAGCGCCGAGTCGCCGTTCCCGCTAAGAAATGAACTATGTTATTTCCTAAAAAAGTTAAGCACCGTAAGTGGCAGATTGGTCGCAAAAGCGAAGAGAAGCGAAACCGACCAGAAACTCGAGGTGTTACCGTAGCATTTGGTTCATACGGACTTAAGGCTACCAGTGCTGCCCGCGTGAAAAGCAATCAGATCGAGGCGGCACGGCGCGTAATCTCACGTACACTTGGTAAGACAGGTAAGACATGGATTCGTATTTTCCCAGATAAGCCGATTACCAAAAAAGCTGCAGAAGTACCGATGGGTAAAGGAAAGGGTGACCCAGATCACTTTGTGTTTGAGGTCGCACCTGGTCGAGTGTTATTCGAAGTCGATGGAGTTTCAGAAGAGGTAGCTCGTGAAGCGTTGCGTAAAGCAACTGCCAAGCTCCCACTCACCGGTCGTTTTGTGACCCGTGAAGAAACTCGAGCATAATCTAATCTCATACTATGGAATCAATGAAAGATATCAAAAAAATGAGTGATAAAGATTTGGTGGAATTGGTTGAAAAGAAACGTGAGGACGTACGTTCACATCGTTTCAACATGTCAGACCGCAACACCAAAGCGGCTCGAAACGACCGCACTGTTATTGCGCGAGCGTTAACTGAACTCAATACCCGCACTAAAGCGGAATCTGTAACCGAACAAAAGTAACACTATGGCAACTGAAAATAAAAACGAACAAACTACCAAGGGTCGCGTACTCTCCGGTACCGTCGTGGCTGCCAAGATGCAGGACACTTGTACGGTTGCGGTAGAACGCTATGTAAAGCACCCGAAGTACAAAAAATACCAACGCCGTACTAAGAAATATCTGGTGCATGATGCAGGTAACACTGCAACAGTTGGTGATAAGGTCGACATAATGGAAACTCGTCCCGTCAGCAAGCGCAAGCGCTTTGCGTTGGTAAGTAAGTAAACGCGTATGATTCAACCACAAACAATTGTGAAGATCACAGACAACTCAGGCGGTAAGATTGGACGCGTCTTCAAAGTTCTCGGCGGTTCTAAGAAGCGCTATGCAGAACTTGGTGAAATGGTTGTGCTCTCAGTTCAGACTGCAGAACCACGCAAACAAGCCAAAAAGAAAGACGTTGTCTACGGTGTCGTTGTGCGTCAGCGTAAACCATTTCGTCGAGCGGACGGTTCATACGTAAGCTTCGATGATAACGCCGTTGTCTTAGTCGACAAAGAAAAGAAGGAGCCACGTGCGAACCGCGTTTTCGGACCGATTCCACGTGAGCTTGCTGAAGCTGGTTATCAGAAAATTGTCTCTCTTGCACCTGAGGTGGTGTAGTGAGCTAAATACATATTGCGTATGAAAATCAAAAAAGGAGACAATGTCATGGTAATTGCCGGCAAAGACAAAGGAAAGACCGGAACAGTCCTTGAAGCGATGCCTAAGACAGACCAGGTCTTGATTGAAGGTATCAATGTCAAAACTAAACACCAAAAAAACCGACGCCTCCACACTCGTGGTCAGGTAATTGAAAAGCCAGCACCATTGCATGTTTCAAACGTGGCAGTGGTAGAAGGTAAAAAGCCGGTTCGCGTTGGCTACAAGGTCGAAGATGGTAAGAAGGTTCGCGTCTCTAAAAAGACCGGCAAAGAGATCTAAGAGTAATCACATATTCACTATGGAAACAATGAAAACAAAACTAGCGAACGTGTTTGATTCACTCAAAAGCACCTTCGACTATGGAAATGTCATGCAGGCACCACGAATTGAAAAAGTCGTAGTATCGACTGGCACAGGAAAAATTGACGACAAGCAAAAGATCGCTTTGATCCAAGATCGTTTGGCACGTATTACGGGGCAGAAAGTGTCTCCACGACCAGCCAAGCAGTCTATCGCGTCGTTCAAACTACGTGAGGGCGATATCATTGGGTATCAGGTGACCTTGCGTGGTGATCGCATGCATAATTTCCTCGATAAGCTCATCCATGTAGCGTTGCCACAAACACGCGACTTCCGTGGTATCAAAACCACTGCAATTGATGAGATGGGGAATATTACACTCGGTATCAAGGAACACACTATTTTCCCTGAAACCGCTGATGAAGAACTCAAAGACGTCTTCTCACTGGCAATCACCATCGTGACAACCGCTAAGACTAAAGAGGAAGCAGAAGCGTTGCTACGACATGTGGGGCTTCCCCTTCAAAAAGAAGAAAAAGACGCATAAGTCAAGACTTTATTTAAAAAGTTACAAAAAATCACCGCCTTTGGGCTGGTGATTTTTTGTAACTAACGTGACCTCGATAGTGGAATAGGAAGTTTCACCTGTGCTAAACTCAAAACATGTTTGTGCTTAAAGGCAAGAATACCTATTCAGAAGAAATTTTAAATCCTGTTTTATTTTATGGAGGAGAGCTTGGTTATTGTTTTTCAAATTTTTCAGCCTTCAATGTTGTGTGGAAAAATCGCACATGGCAGACTTCAGAGCACGCTTTTCAAGCGGCTGGCTTTGACGACGTAAGCATTGTTGAAGAAATTGCTAATGCTAACTCAGCACATGACGCTCTTAAACTAGCAATAAAATATAGTGATAGACTCCGTCCAACTTGGGAGAATGAAAAGAGATCAATTATGAAAGACATTTGTAGGAAGAAATTACATCAACATGAATATATAAAGAAAACATTACTCCAGACCAAGAATCACCGGTTGGTAGAAGATTCACCAAAGGATGGTTACTGGGGATGTGGAGCCAATGGGCTGGGTAAAAATTGGCTTGGCAAAATCTGGATGGAATTAAGATCAGAATTAACTGAAGAGTAGGGTTGTATTTTCTCTATTTTCGCGTATAGTGGGCGGCACCATAAACGTTGCTTGAGAGTAGATGGGAGTGGCGTTTGTGAAGGCGAATCGAAAGATTCTGCCGGATTTATCAGGGGCAAGTCAGTACATCTAGCTGATACTGCCTACTGCACACAATCATATATCTTAAATAAAACAGCTTTGCTGTTTTGTGTGATGTGTGCCAACTAACTAAACCCACAGTGGCTCGAACATCAATCAAAGTACGCGCAGCGCGTACTCCAAAGTACAAGAGTCGGGTGGTCCGTCGCTGCAGCCAGTGCGGACGTAAGCAAGGATACATGCGAGATTTCGATCTCTGTCGTATCTGCTTCCGCGAGGCAGCTCACGAGGGACACATCCCGGGTATTAAAAAATCATCATGGTAAGCGATTCAGTTGGTGACTTCATCATTCAGCTTAAAAATGCTGGAATGGTAGGCAAGACAACTGTCTCACTACCATATTCAAAGCTTCGCCATGCGATTGCAGAGAAGCTAGCTGTAGCAGGATATGTTGCAGGTGTTGAAGTTAAAGGTAAGGACATCAAGAAGAATCTTGAGGTCACCCTTAAATATGATAATGGCACTCACACGATTAACGGTGTAAAGCGCGTGAGCAAACCAGGTCGACGTCTCTACGCTAAGGTAGGGGAAATTTATCCAGTTAAATTTGGGAAGGGTCACATTATCCTCTCTACGCCAGCCGGCATCCTCACGGGTGAGGAAGCACGTCAGGCAAATGTAGGAGGTGAGCAGCTCTTCACTATCTGGTAAGTTATGAGTCGACTCGGAAAACAACCAATCAGCATCCCTAGTGGAGTTGAGGTTACATACACAGATGGTTCTTTGACCGTTAAGGGACCAAAAGGAACGCTTGTGCGAGACATGAAAGCTGATGTTACGGTAACCGTAGCAGACGGCGCCATCACGCTCGTACCAGCGAAGGAAACAAAAGAAGCCCAGGCACTCTGGGGTACGTATGCATCCCACGTTACAAACATGATTCATGGTGTAACTGAAGGCTACGAAAAAATCCTCGAAATCGAGGGGGTAGGATACCGGGCTGAGATCAAAGGCACGAGCATTGTGCTCAATGTCGGATTCTCACACCCTGTAGAACTACCGTTCCCAGAAGGAATCACCGCAGAGGTCGAAAAAAACGTCATCAAAATCAATGGTATCGATAAAGAAGCGGTTGGTCAGTACGCTGCCAACGTTCGCAAAGTGAAGAAACCAGAGCCATACAAGGGCAAAGGTATTCGGTATCAGGGCGAGTATATTATTCGTAAGCAAGGCAAGAAAGCCGTTTAAAGTAAGGAGCGGTAACGCGACTATATTTTAAACGGTCCAGCTCCCATTTCGGGCGAAGCGCGCCGCCGAATAGGCAATCATAGCGCAAGCCTGTAACAAGAAATGGGGCTGGGCGGGAAAATATCTAACATGAACAAAACACAAGCAAAAACACAAAAGCGTGTCAGTCGCCATAAGCGCATTCGCGCCAAGGCAATTGGTACCGCCGTTAAGCCTCGCTTGGCAGTCTTCAAAAGCAATACTGCCGTATATGCTCAGCTTATTGATGACAGTACGCACACAACACTAGCAGCCGCTGATACCCGCAAACTAAAGGGTGACAGCCTCACCGCACGCGCGAGTGAGCTTGGCAGTGTTATTGCTAAAAAAGCTAAGGACGCTGGTATCGAAGCAGTGGTCTTTGACCGCGGTGGATTCAAGTACCAAGGTTCTATCGCTGCTTTAGCTGATAGTGCTCGATCTGGAGGACTTACATTCTAGTTAATCAATTATTGTTATTACTATGTCAGAAACAAAACAGGAAGCTACAACTGAGGAAGCGGTAAAAGACACCGCCTCTACAGAGACAGCTGCTACCGAGGTAGCTGCTACCGATGCACCTGCTGACACAGCCAACGACACACCAAAAAAGGCAGACGAAAAAGCTGCTCCTGGTGATCGTGGTCGTGGACGCGGTGCAAAAGGGCGTAACGAACGCCGCAACCCGCGCCGTCCCCGCCGCAACAACCGCCGTGATGACCGAGCGCGTCAAGAATACGATCAAAAGATCATTGGTATTCGCCGCGTGACTCGTGTGATGGCAGGTGGTCGCCGGTTCTCATTCTCCGTCTCAATGGTGATTGGAGACAAGAAGGGTAAAGTGGGCGTTGGAGTTGGTAAAGCATCTGATACCCAGCTTGCAATCGAGAAAGCAATGCGCAACGCCAAGAAGAATCTCATCGTAGTACCGATGAATAAAGATCATCAAATCACTCACGATGTGCACGTTAAATATGCTTCCAGTGAAGTGATGATTATTCCAGCAGCTGGTCGCGGTTTGGTGGCCGGCTCTTCAGTCCGTACCGTCCTTGAACTGGCTGGTGTGAAAGACGTGACTGCGAAACTACTCTCTCGCAGTAAGAACAAACTTAATAATGCTCGCGCCACTATCGAAGCGCTTAAGCAACTTAAAGGATAGCCTATGCAGTTACACGAACTAAAACCAAGTACTCCACGCAAGAGCGCTAAGCGTATCGGTCGTGGCGGTAAACGAGGTAAGACCTCGGGACGTGGACATAAAGGGCAGAAAGCTCGTACTGGTAACAGTACCCGTCCAGAAATGCGAGAAATAATCAAAAAACTACCGAAACTACGTGGTCACGGTGTAAATCGGGCACAAACGGTAAACGCTGATAAGCAACTACCAGTAGCGATCAATGTGTCAGCGCTAGAAACTGCTTTTGAAGCGGGTGCTGAAGTGTCTCCAAAGACACTAGTAGCAGCGGGTGTAGTACGTTCTCACCGCAAGCAAGCACCGAAGGTAAAGATTCTCGGCAACGGTGACCTCACCAAGAAACTTTCAGTGACTGGATGCGCGGTATCCAAGACAGCAAAAGAGAAAATTGAAAAAGCAGGTGGAAGCGTGGCATAAGCTATAATAAGAGTCTTATGAACACATTCTTTCACAAACTCAAGATTATCTTCACCGACCAAACTATTCGTAACCGTGTCCTCTTTGTCCTTGGTGCACTCTTCGTGTTCCGGGCTTTGGCTGCGATTCCGATTCCTGGTATTGATCACATTGTCTTGGAACAATTCTTTGAGAACAATCAGTTCCTCGGATTACTCAACATCTTTTCCGGTGGCGGACTAGCAAACCTCTCGATTGTGATGCTCGGTGTCGGACCTTTCATTACCGCATCTATTATCATGCAGTTGATGACGGTCATGAGTCCACGACTGAAGAGTCTGTACTCTGAGGAAGGTGATGCTGGACGCATTCGTTTCACTCAATACTCACGTATGCTGACCTTGCCATTGGCAGTCCTACAGGGATTTGGTTTCCTTACGTTGCTCCAGAATCAAGGAGTGATTACTGGACTCACGAGCTTTGAGTTTATGGTCAACGTCATCTTAGTGGTCGCTGGCTCAGTACTCTTGATGTGGATCGGTGAGCTGGTCACTGAGTATGGTATTGGAAATGGTATCTCCATCATTATCTTTGGCGGTATCGTGGCTGGACTACCAGCGACTGCCAGTCAATTGGCGTTTGGTTTTACCACCACACAGTTGCCACTCTACGTAGGGTTTGGTTTGGTGGCACTACTGGTCATTTACGCAGTGGTGGTAATGACTGAGGCAGAACGACCTGTACCGATTACCTACGCTAAGCAAAGCCGTGGGGGCAAGACTTACGGAGGGACACAGAGTTACCTACCGCTCCGTCTGAATCAGGCTGGTGTGATCCCAATTATCTTTGCACTCTCAATCCTGCTTTTCCCACAAATGGTGCTCAATATTCTTGCGAGCTTCCACGTTGGTGGAGTGCAGGAGTTGTCTAACGCTCTCTTGGTCTTCTTCAATAACCAAGTGCTCTACGCGGCTGCTTACTTCCTCTTAGTATTCCTCTTCACCTTCTTCTATACGGCGGTGACATTTGACCCCGAGGCTATCTCTAAGAACCTACAACGCAATGGTGCGTTCATTCCTGGTATTCGTCCCGGTGGACATACCGCTGAATACCTTGGCAATGTCATCACTCGTCTTACGTTGATTGGTGCATCATTCCTTGGTCTGGTGGCTGTGTTGCCACTTGGTATGCAGGTTGCAACCGGTATTACCGCGCTCGCAATTGGAGGAACAGCACTGTTGATTGTGGTTAATGTGGTGCTTGATCTTATTCGCCGACTCGACTCCCAAGTATCACTTCGAGAATACTAATCATTGTCGCAAAATCACTACGTCTACTCCGTTAGACTGCGAAAAAATCCCCATCACTGAACAGCTTAGTTCACCTCGGGGATTTTTTCTTGCCTGCTTTGTATTTTTATACGATGATTGAGAAAACTGCTGTTCTGACAAAGCAGATTAGGTACATTCGAGGTTTTAGTATTGGTTTTGTAGGAGTAGCCAAGGGAACTGACTCACGAACTTGTTCCCAGCCATCAGTCTGCAGCCACTTACGATAGTGGTCAAAGACCGTGAGCGCCACTGTTTGGGGACTGTGTCGCGAGGTGTCGATGACGAGGTCAAAGTGTTCAAGGTCATATGGATCAACACCATAGGCTTTCTGGTAGCGTTTACGCTCATTGGCAACGCGCTCACGTACATCTTTTTGCACCGATGCAATGGTGCTATCTCCATCTTCTTCGACTGAGCGAGAGGCGTTACTAATCCGGTCTTTGAAGATGCGAGCGGCTGAGACTTCCAGATCAAGCTCCAAGTACACTTTAAATGACTCTGGAATCCAGTAGAAGCCGAGTCGTGAGTCGATGACAATCTCACGCTCATCACGCAGTTTACGTAATTCTTCATCTATCTCATCATCAAAAAGAGTGGTCCATCGCGGCTTTTTTATTGAATTCTGCTAGGGATAGACCGTGTTTTTTCGCGACTTTCCGCACTAAATTACCGGAAGAATAGCGAGTGTAGCCCAAAAGCTCTGCTACTTTATCAGCAGTTGAAGATTTGCCGCTGCCTGGCTTGCCAGAGAGGGTAATGATGGTTGGTCGCGCCATGCTAGTAGCATAGCACAACACATTTTAGTTGCGTATCTTACACAAATTGTTACCCTATAATCCTCATGGAAACTGACTCCATTTCTGGCCATCTCATACTCTTTATGGCACCAAGTGGGAGTGGCAAGGGTAGCCTCGAGCGTGAGCTGTTTAAGGTGTACCCAGAAATTGTCTTTCCCGTCTCCTGTACCACCCGACCGCCACGACCAGGTGAGATAGAAGGCAAAGATTATTATTTTGTTAGCCGAGAGGACTTCGAGACTCGAGTGGCTCGAGAGGAATTTGTCGAGTGGGCAGAATTTGGCGGTCATCTTTACGGCACGCTTAAGAGCGAGATTGAGACACCGCTGCAAGAAGGAAAAATTGTACTCAATGAAATCGAGCGCCAAGGTGTTGAGCAATTTATAAAAATCATCCCCGCACAACATCGGACTATCATTTATATCGAGGCAGGGGAATGGGAGGAATTAAAAAGCGGGTACTCAGTCGAGCTCCAATGACTGATGAGGAGTTGTCGCTACGTCATGCCCGTTATAAGGAAGAGATTACTATGAAACCGTATGCAGACATTGTGATAGAAAACCACCAAGGTGAATTTGATAACGCGGCACAAGAACTCATTGCTACCGTTGGTAAGATTATTAATAACCTACACAACAGATAAACATGCAACCACACACTATCGTCTTTATTGGTCCACAAGGGAGTGGCAAAAGGAACGCAAGTACGCAATATCACGGGTTATTTAGAGTCTTTGGGTACTGGTCCTGTAGTCAACATTGAAACAGGGAAAGCCTTTCAGAGCCTGGCTGGAAACGGGTAGCTACACCGCGCTCGCGTCAAAGAACTTTTGGCGGATGGGCAGATGATACCGAATTTCATCGCCAAAGCTTTTATTGTTAAGTTTCTGATTAAAAACCTCACTCCAGAAACACATCTCACCATGGATGGCTTCCACAATGTGACCCAGGTACAGTTTCTTGATGATTTGATGGCATTCTACAAACGAGGCACACTCTCAGTCGTATATCTGGACGCTCCAATTGAGTTGGTCAAAGAGCGTCTTTTGTACGGGGTAGAAATGACGATGTGCCTGAGCTCATTGATGAGCGTCTGCGACTTTACCAAAAGGACACCGCGCCTGTAGTCGAAGTGTACAAAGCCCGCGATGACGTAAACTTCATACATATTGATGCCATCAAGTCCATTGAGGCGATTCAGCAGGATATTACAGCTGGACTTGAACGTATTGCCGGGTAGCGTATGGTTACAGGAACGTGTCCCGTTAGGAATTATTTACTGAGTCTGACAGACAGTGGTTTACTTTTATTCCAGGTAGCGTACTATGCGCGTTACAGGTTACACAATAATTCTCTAATGGGATGGCAATTACCACAAAAACTCCTGAAGATATTAAACTACTCCGTAAAGGAGGGCAGCTTTTGGGTATGATTCTTGATGAGCTTGAGAAAGAGGTGGTACCCGGTAACACTACACTAGACGTAGACGATCGGGCGATGGAACTTCTTGAAGAACATGACCTTGAACCGATGACACTTGGTTACCATCCAAGCTTTGCTCCGCGTCCCTACCCAGCGGCTACCTGTGTTTCAATAAATGATGAAGTGGTACATGGAATCCCCAACGAAGACCCGCGCTCCTTTCAAGACGGCGATGTAGTGAGTATTGACCTCGTGATTGGCTACCAAGGCATGGTGCTTGATTCAGCCCGCACAGTGGGTTGTGGCACGCTTGATCAAGAAGCCGTTGAACTCATTGCTGTTACGCAGCAGGCACTTAAAGCCGCTATCAAGGCAGCACAGCCCGGC
This sequence comes from Minisyncoccota bacterium, assembly GCA_041389005.1. Lineage (GTDB taxonomy): Bacteria > Patescibacteriota > Minisyncoccia > Phycocordibacterales > UBA918 > OLB19. The sequence goes on from JAWKSR010000002.1 coordinate 65,335, forward strand.
GCTCGTGTAAAAGCCATTGGCGCCGCAGTGGAAGCCACAGTGCCGGATGGCTACGGGATTGTGGAGACACTCTGCGGTCATGGTGTTGGATACGAACTTCACGAGGAGCCGTATGTGCCGAATTTTGTTATGAAAGGAGAGAGTCCAGAACTTCTGCCAGGTATGGTGATTGCCATCGAACCAATGATCATCAAGGGAGACAAAGATGTTATTTTTGACGAGCGTGACGGGTATACCGTGCTTTCAGCTGACGGTGGGCTTGCTGCTCAGATGGAACACACGGGGTTGATTACTGAAAAGGGACCAGAGATTTTGACGTCCGGAAAGCGTAAGTAAGAACGCTTTCTTTTTTGCTTAAATACGGTATACTCTGCCCGTAATAAAACTAAGTATTTCCACGTATTTTATGTCACGACAACCACACCAAGAACGCACCTTTGTGATGCTAAAGCCCGACACTGTCCAGCGCGGACTCGTTGGCGAGCTTATTAAGCGTTTTGAAGCAACGGGACTGAAGTGTAGTGCTGTGAAGATGTTCCAAGCTGATGAAAAGCGTTTGTTTGAACACTACAACAAAGATGAGGCGTGGTTCATGAAAAAAGGAACTGGTATTGTTGAGAATCTAGAAAAACAAGGACTACCGGTAGAAAAAGAGGCAATTGAGTACGGTAAAGACATCATTCGTGCTAACGCTCAGTTCATGATGTCAGCCCAGTAATAGCGATGGTGTGGGAAGGTAACCAAGCGGTAGCGGTTATCAAGAAGATTGTTGGTTCAACCGAACCTTCAACTTCAGATGTGGGTACCGTGCGTGGAGACCTCACCGTTGACTCGTATGAACATGCCGCTGTGGAAGATCGAGCGGTACGCAATCTCGTACATTGCTCAGACGAAGTGGCTGAGGCAGAACGAGAGATTGAGTTGTGGCTCGATAGTGATGAACTCATGCAATACACCACTGCGCAGGAACGTATCATGTACGACGTGAACCTGGACGGAAAAAGGACTAACTTAAATCCCCTTTGTTTAGGTTAGTGTAAAGTCTGATGCTATACTGTTAACCGGAGCCACCATAACGTATGTTCCGATTAAACATACGTATTGGGAGCTATGAGGCGCGAGGCGTAAAGGAGGTGCTGAGTTTACTCACACCACCTGACACAAATCGGCGATGGCACCCACCTGGTTTTGCCAGGAGCATACGAGTGTGGCTTCAACGAAAAAACCCTGCTTCGGCGGGGTTTTTTCGTACCGCGTGATAGAATAGCCGTATGTTGCAGTTGACCACGATTTTCTTTTTTATTGCCAGTAGCGTTTTAGCGGTGACACATATTATTGCCCTCACGTTTTATTTGTATTGGCAGTTTCCGTGGTTTGATGTTCCTATGCACGTACTGGGTGGCGCGGTAGTGGCGCTTGGTGTGTTAACGCTCTACGATTTTCGCGTACCCATTCCAAAGCGTTGGGCAAAACTCCTACCTGTTCTATCGTTTGTACTCATCGTGGCGTTGGTGTGGGAGTACTATGAGATATTTATCGGCATTCCGGTGGAGGCAGATCATCTCATTGACACCATTTTTGATTTGATCGCCGGTGTTGTTGGTGGTGTGATTGGGCATAGTGTAGGGTCGCGAATCCAAAAGTTACGATAATATATGGGAATCATGTCTTCTACGCTCGGTTTTTATGGTGGTGTTGGTAGTGTAACGGGAGCGAACTTTATGCTCGATACTGGTAACACCGCTATCTTGGTTGATTGTGGGTTAATTCAGGGTGATCGTTTTGCCATGGCAGCGAACAGTGATCCGTTTGTGTACAATCCTGCTGATGCTGATGTACTTTTGGTCACGCACGCTCACGCTGATCACATCGGTCGGATTCCAAAGCTCGTTCGCGATGGTTTTACCGGAGTGATATGGAGCACTGAACCAACCAAACAACTCGCAGCAGTGATGTTACGCGACGCGTACAAGGTGATGCTCTACGAGGAAGAGCGTTTTGGCAACGAGCGTATCTACGAAGAGAAGCATATTGAACAAGCGTTAAGCCAATGGAAGACCGTGCACTACCATGAGCCGATTGAGTTACCTGACAGTATTATTGCTACGTACACTGATGTTGGACACATCCTCGGCTCAGGCGTCATTACGCTGGAGCGAGACGGGAAAAAGCTCGTTTTCACAGGTGACATCGGCAATGTTCCCCAGCCACTTCTCAATCCGCCAGAGATTCCCAAAGGGTATGACTATATGGTGATGGAAAGCGTCTATGGCGACCGTGTTCATGAACAGGTTAAAGAGCGTACCGAACTCCTTAAGGGCTATATTGAGGACACACAGCGTAAGCAGGGAACGCTTATCATCCCCGCCTTCTCGCTTGAGCGTACTCAAGCAATGCTTTTGGAAATAAATAACCTCGTGGAGTCTGGCGAGATTGATCCAATTCCAACCTTTCTTGACTCACCGCTGGCTATTAAGGTAACTGAGATTTATCGTTCGTATCCGCAGTATCTGCGCGAGGAAGTTCGCCAGCAGATTAAAGACGGTGATGATATTTTTGATTTCCCTAAACTCTCCTTTACTCGTAGTGTAGAAAGCTCTCGTGCCATCGCTAAAGAACGCGGTGCAAAGATTATTATTGCTGGTTCAGGCATGAGCCACGGCGGGCGGATTCTTGAACATGAAAAGCGCTACTTAGAAGATAAAGACACCACCTTGCTATTGGTAGGGTACCAATCAGTCGGAAGTTTAGGACGTCTCCTTCATGATGGCGCTAAACGGGTGCGTATCGATGACACTGAAGTAAAGGTGCGGGCGCAGGTGGCGCGGATTCGTGGGTACTCAGGACACGCTGACCGCGATCAGCTGATTGATTTTGTGGTACAGGGCGGCGAGCGAGCCAAACAAGTCTTTGTTACTATGGGTGAAGAACGCTCCTCACTCTTTCTAGTCCAACGTTTACGTGATTACTTAGGTGTGAATGCCGTCGCCCCAAGCCAAAACCAAGAAGTGGAAATAGATTTTTAGTTAAAACAAAAAACCGCACGTGATGTGCGGTTTTTGTTTATTTCACTTTTTCAACAATTCTCTGAAATGCTTCCGGGCGGTCTTTTGCCAGGGTGGCGAGAACCTTGCGATCGATAGCAATACCTTTATCAGCCATTGCTTTTATAAAGCGGCTGTATTGCATGCCTTGTGCCTTAAGGGCAGCGTTGATGCGGGTGATCCAAAGGCGGCGAAAATCATTTTTCTTGTCTTTGCGGTGAGCAAAAGCATGATTGTGGGCATGGAAGATAGCTTCCCGTGCCGCGCGCTTCTTTTTAGAACGGGCGAAACGATACCCTTTTACTTGTGAGAGGATATTGCGACGGCGTTTTTGTGCCATCAAACCTCCTTTTACACGTGCCATGATTCGTTATTAGTCGTTATATCTATTGGTAACAGTGGATGAGCTTATGCTCCACTTTTAGGTAGGAAGCGACGAGTAGTTCGCTTGCTAAGACTGAGTGTCTGGGTTCGCTTACGGTTGAGCCGTTGCTGACCGCTTTGGCGAGCATTAAAGTGGTTTTGTCCAGGCTTTCGAGCTACAAGCTTGCCGTTTTTCGTCACTTTAATACGTTTTGTATAAGACTTGTTTGTTTTCATATCGATAACGTGAAATTGGCGCATTACTTCGTTACACTGCAGTAACTTTCCGCTCACCCTATCTTGAATAGGGCTCCCGAAAAATTCTTTGTGTGCCTCGTACTGCATCCAATTTCACGCTATCGATGCAGCAGAGTTTCGGGGTGTTTGCTGTGAGAAGCAGCAAAGTGGGCAAAATATACCGTATTTGCTCCGAAAAGTCTACTGTTTTTGGGCTTTAAAGAACGCCGCCTTCAATATCAAGCAATTCATCCAACGACTTCTTTTTAGACTTCTGCGCTGGTTCCTCTGCCATCTTTTCACTTTCTACATCGGCAGATTCGTCAGACTCGGTCTCTTCGATAATTTTGCCTTGCTGGTACTTGGCTTTGCCGTCACGCTCGAGGGTAGTAGTGAAGCCTTTAGGACTCTTTTTGATTTCATCAGCGATCTTGTATTCAACCGGGATGATCTTTAAGAAACGTTCTAAACGTTCTTTAAGAAAATCAGGTTCCATGTACTTGTAGCGCCCCCAAAGAAAGAGGTCTACCTTCACTCGATGTCCCTCAGACAGCCATTCAGCGATGCGTTTGGCTTTGAGTTGCTGGTCATGTTCACCGGTACCAATCTTTACCTGCACCGCTTTGGTCTCAGTCACATGGGCCTTAGCCTTCACCTCACTGGCTTTTCGTTTTGTTTCGTAGCGGTACTGACCATAGTCCATGATCTTAGCCACTGGCGGTTTGGCATTTGGAGAAATCTCGATCAAGTCGAGCTTCGCTTCATCAGCTGCTTTTTGTGCATCCGCGAGACTTAAGACACCGAGGTTCTTTCCATCGGCACCGACCACACGAAGTTCTTTCGCTCTGATAGCGTTATTGATCTTTATTCGAGTATCTTTACGTGGTCCGTGGGATTGGTTTCGCAAGTTAAATGGTCTTAAGTATTAAATGAATCTAACAAATATGATGTCAGGCAATATAGCACATTTTTGTTAAAAATAAACGACTAACCTACGTGCGCCAAGCGTGAGTAATTCTCTTGGCGGTATTTTCTAGATGGTATACTAGAGCCATTATGGCAGTAGAGCGTTCTTCCAAAGCAACCGCTTCTTCTAAACGGGCACCGCGCAAGCGGGCAGCTAAGCGTGTGGCTGCCAAAAAAACGCCAGTCAAAAAGCGTGCTACCACTACCCGTGCTAAAAAGACCACGACTACATCCTCAACAGCACCAGCGCGTAAAGCACCGACCGCGACTGCCAGTTCACCGAAAAGTCGCCGTTTCCCAAAACTGCTCGTTGGTTGTTTAGTCATACTATTGGTCGTTGTCGGGGGTTCAGTAGCACTTGGTATGTCTGATCAGGGTGTCATAAATGTAGCTGACGTTGTAGAGGAGCGTAACGAAGCGGTTACCACTGGAGGCGGTACCGAAGGAGTGGTGACGGTACCCAAAAATAACAACGTAGTCGCGCGTGTACCAAATGGCGGCTTGCGCGGTAAAGGCAAAACTACGCCACCACCGGCACCTGCTACGGAAACTGCCAGCAGCACCGCCTCAAGTACTGAGGCTGGTACTGAAGACACTGCCACCTCAACCGAAGAAGCTACTAAAACATCTGACACTCTTGAGACTGAGTCCGCTTCGACAACTGAAGCAGGTAGTTAAGCTACACATTTCGCACATCGACAGCCATGCGGCTTGATGTATTCGTTGAAATGGTTTTTACCGTAGTCGTAGGTGAGTTCTTCACCGGCTTTAATGGCGCGTTTGGCATCAATGTAAATACGTTCATCCTCCTCATCCAAGACTGCTTCACAATTTGGACGACAGGAATGGTTTATATACCGAGCAGTGTTGTACCGAGGTGAGCCGTCAATGGTCCACTTATCGTTTATTTCAAATAAGTACCGATTGGCACGCTCGTCAGCTTCTTCGTCAGTAATGCGCTCACCCACATACTCCAACACCGTCTCGCCTTTTTTAAAATCTCGTAGCGCTTTCAGCCCAAGTCCAGCAGAGGAGCGAAATACTTTTACATTGTCGTGTTTCATGCGGCACGATTGTATCACATCACGTGCTACGATAAGGAACAGCTATGCAAACGTTAACTGAATTACTCGTTTCCATACTCCTTGTTTTCCAAAGTCTGCTCGGTCTACCATCAGTAGATACTGCCCAACCTCCGAGAGAGTCAGAGACTGCAACGGTACTTAGAGTGATTGATGGCGATACCATTATTGTTGATTTAGATGGAGTAGAGGAGCGAGTTCGCTATATTGGCATCGATACTCCTGAACGCGCTCGCGATGGAAAGTCTGAGTGTTGGGCTGAGGAAGCTACAGCAGAAAACGAGGCGTGGGTAGAAGGGAAGAAGGTACAGCTTATACCGGACATTAGCGATCGTGATACATATGGTCGCCTACTACGCTATGTCTATGTTGACGATACATTTGTCCAAGCCAAACTCATAGAAGCAGGTGTCGCCAAAGCTATTCGTATCGAACCAGACACCGCGGAGTACCGCACACTCAAAGACCTCGAAACCACTGCCCGCATGGAGGAAAAGGGATTGTGGGGAAATTGCTTTCGTTAAGTATGGAGACGTTTACGCCGAGTTAAAACTTCTTTGATTGAAATGGAGTGTGCGAATTTTCTTAAGGTAGTTGATTTGTGGGAATGAAAATCGCCAACAAAAGTCAGCGACTTTTGTTGGCGTAGTTTGTGAGGAGTCTATGTAAATCTCCTCTGTCGACTGTCTGAAGTACATCATTCCTAGGTGTTCCTAGTAGGAACTTTTTCGAACTCCACTCATCGTCTGCGGCGCGTAAGATTTCTTCAGGATCACTTGATTGCGTGATGAAGCCAAGTGAGAGTACGCCCTCAAGTTTGCAAGGAAACCATCCATAAAGAACATAATCCATTTGTGAGCTCCTTCTTTTCAAGCAAACATTACTACATGGAAATAGAAAAATAAAGAAGTTTACTCATTCTGAGTAAACTTCCATATTCTCCTATATATTTTCATGTCTGGTGGAGAAGGTGGAATTGGTCACGAGTTACTAAGTAAAATATTTCGCAAACTCATATTTATACTAAGTACTCTCGACCCCGCCTCGCTCATAAATATCGCTGTGGCTTTCAACTCCCCACGAAAGCGAAGCAGTTCGCTTTCTCCATCTCAGTAGCAAAATTAAAAACCAGCAGAAGCTGGTTTTTGATCTCATTATGTGGAGAAGGGGGGAATTGAACCCCCGTCCGAGAACGGTCATGAACATACCTCTACAATGCATAGCTCAGCTTTAAAGATGTAAGTCTGGTGATAAGAAACTGAGCCAAAGCTCACCAGACCGAGTTCGTACAAGCTCGAAATCCTAGCCGAACAATTTAGGATTCCAAAGTCCCATGGCTATTTCACCCAAAGTGCAGTATGAGACCTCGTGCACTTGAGCGTCGCATCGGCGAGCGTACAGTTACGCTACAGCGGGTGCGAATCCAAACGCGTTAGCGTAAGGACTTGGTACAGATTTGTTTGCATCTATACGTGAATACCTTTTAACGAAGATGTATTCAACTTCGACATTGCATATATCTATGGGACGTTCCGTCGATGCCTGTCATCCCCTAGAAAAGTCCGGGGGACTTTTCTAGTTGAGTGGAATACTAAATCCAACTTCAACTAAAAGTGTCTAGCAGACTCTTCTAGGGAATGGCAACGTATGTATATATGTGCCAGTAAGTAATTCTAGAGAAAAGAGGTGAGGCGGCGGTCGCTAACGACCGCCACATCTCACCGTACAAACGGACTTTCAACATCATCAGGCACTGACTCTCCCTCAAAAGTGAGAGCGCCGGTCCCAGCGGTTTGTTGTCCATTTGGACAGTCGGGTGTCACGATAATCCGAAGACCCCCGTTTGTAAAAATTTGGTAGGTGTTTGCTGGTAGGGGATACAAGTTGCATCCCGGAATCAAATTTGAAGCAAAAAACGTACCAAAGCCAAAGTTAGCGGAAATTTTCACTTTCTTTTCCTCCTCGTTTTCAATATCCCCTCGAACACTGCGAGACAGCGGCAATACGCAGAACCTGATTTGCCGTCTCCCTGATACTGTGAAGATCATTCACAGTAAAACCGGGCAAATTCCCAAGAAAATAATTCTTCTGGTGAGGCGGCTTGGATTCGAAAAGATAAAACACTCAAAAGTATTTTGTCCGTTTCGAGATCCTTAGTGTCAGAACGAACGGTACGTTCAACACCAAATAGCCCATATACATCGGTTTTTTTAACAACCGATGTATTTGCATTTAGTGGAGTTTGCATCTGTTGAGTTCCTCGTGCCGCGTTATGTAAGAACAGACAGCTCGTCGCTGTCTCGCAGTATTCGAGTATGTATCTATGAAGAACTATTGGTGCTTGAGCTCGCGTTTTAGGTCGCGGTCGGTGTCTCGTTTTTTAAGCGTCTCCCGCTTATCAAACTGCTTTTTTCCGCGAGCTATGGCTAACTCAAGTTTTAAAAATCGACCCGAATTATACAATCGAATTGGGATAAGCGTCAAGCCCTTCTTTTCACTCTCCGTATGAAGCTTAGTAAGCTCTTTTTGTGAGAGCAAGAGCGTCCGAGTGCGTTCAGGGTCGTAATCCTCGGTTGTATTGGCGGGCTGCCAGGCTGGTATGGACGCTCCGACTAAAAACGCTTCATTACCGCGTACCACAACGTGTGCACCGTCAAGTTTACCGAGCTTATGTCGTACTGATTTCACTTCTGAACCCAATAGAGAAATACCCGCCTCAAAGGTTTCGAGGAGTTCGTAATCAAAACGGGCTCGTTTGCTCTCTATATATGTGGTCATGGCGTGTGCGTACTATACCGTGCTTCACTCCACACTCGCAATAGCGGGTGTTTTTTGCTACTATCACGTCCATGTCAGAAAACAAAAAGACTGATGAGAAGACCCCTAAGAAGGGGTCTGAAACATCAGACACTGAAACCAAAAATCGTATTAATAAGACCAAAGATATGGTTAAAAAGGTGCCGGTTGGTCCGGGGCAGTTTTGGAACAATATGCTTTCAACCATCTTGCTGTTGGTGCTTTTGACCGCCGCCTATTCCTATCTAAGTGGAGATACCACTGAACCTGATGAGATAGCTCTTTCTGAGGTAGCGACGCAGGTTAAAAATGGGGAAGTAGCAGAACTTATTGTCCGAGGTGCAAAGCTTGAGGTGAGTTATACCGATGAGACGCGCAATGATGCCATTGCAAAGAAAGAGACCGATGCCGCTATCACCGAAACGCTCACTAATCTTGGAGTATCAGCAGAACAGATTCAGAACGTGACGATTGATGTGAAAAATGAAACGGGAGTTGCGTACTGGGCGGGTAACTTAGCACCATTCCTATTTCCGATTCTCTTTCTGGTAGTGATCATCTGGTTCTTTACCCGTTCGGTAAAAGGAGCCGGCATGCAAGCGCTGAGTTTTGGCAACTCCAAAGCCCGGGTAATTGACCCGAATGACCAGAGCCAGAAAGTCACCTTTGACGATGTAGCTGGAGCGAAGGAAGCTAAGCAAGAGCTCGAAGAAATTGTTGATTTCTTGAAGAATCCAAAAAGTTTCTCGATATCGGAGCAGAGATACCAAAGGGGTCATGATGATGGGTCCACCGGGGGTAGGTAAGACCTTCTTAGCGCGAGCGGTAGCCGGAGAAGCTGGTGTGCCATTCTTTACTATCTCTGGTTCAGAGTTTGTGGAGATGTTTGTGGGCGTCGGTGCGAGCCGCGTGCGCGACCTTTTCCAGATGGCAAAGAAAGCCGCTCCCGCTATCATCTTTGTTGACGAGATCGATGCTGTTGGTCGGGTACGTGGTACTGGTATCGGTGGTGGTAATGATGAACGTGAACAAACTCTCAACCAAATCTTGGTGGAAATGGATGGTTTTGAGCCGACAGAGAAAGTAATCGTAATGGCAGCAACGAACCGACCGGACGTACTTGATCCGGCGTTGCTCCGCCCGGGTCGTTTTGACCGCCGCGTCACCATTGATCTGCCTGACCGTGATGACCGAGAAAGATTCTCCAAGTACACTCACGCAAAAAGCCGTTGCAAGACGATGTGAACTTAGCAATTATTGCTCAACGCACACCTGGTTTCTCAGGCGCTGACTTACAGTCTTTGATGAATGAAGGAGCGATTTTGGCGGCGCGTGAAAATCGTAAAAAGGTAGGTCAATTTGACCTCATCCGCTCAATTGAAAAGGTTATGCTCGGTCCGGAGCGTAAGAGTCATGTCTTAAGTCGACGGGAGCGGGAAGTGACTGCGTATCATGAGGTGGGACATGCGCTCGTTGCTTCGGTGTTGCCGTATGCTGATCCCGTACAGAAAATTTCCATCATTTCTCGCGGGCGTGCTGCTGGCTACACTCTTAAATTGCCAGACGAAGACCGCCGCATGCACACCAAGAAAGAATTCATTGACGATATTGCGATGACACTTGGTGGATATGTGACGGAAGAAATGGTCTTTGGTGACCTTACTACTGGACCATCTAATGACTTGCAAGTAGTTGCAAACTTAGCACGTGATATGGTGACTAAGTACGGCATGAGCGAGAAACTGGGACCAGTGGCTCTCGAGGGAACCGGTGGTCGGTTGATTGGTGGCGGCACCAGTGAAGATCGAGGCTACTCGCCACAGGTTGCTAAGGCAATTGATGACGAAGTCGCTCGAATTATTGAAGAAGGTAAAGAGCGTGCCCGTGATATCCTCACCACTCACCGACAGGCGCTGGAAATAATTTCTAAGAAACTGATGGAAGTGGAGACTTTGGAACGCGATGAATATGAGGCACTACTTAAAGAAGCTGGGGTAGAAATAAAAGATGCCTATAAAGAAATGCGGGAGGCAGAGGCAAAGCTTGGTGACCCGAGCAGACTGGCAGAGGGAGAGAAATCTACTGATACAAAGAGCGTTTAGTTATCCCCAAAGGCTCTGAAAAGTTGGCAGTTATTCAAGGTATTATTCTAAGTAACGGAGGTCGTCCCGACAGGGACGACCTTTTTCGTGGTTTATACATAACAAAGTCATAATTATGAAAGTACACGTACGAGCTGAAGACAGCCAAGCAAAAGCTACTGTGATGGGAGTTTTTGTTTGTCTCGCTCTCTTACTAGCCGGTAGTCTCATGTTTACTCCAGCGTTTGTACACGCTGAAGAGGATGGTGGAGACGATACCGAAGAAACCATGTCTGATGATTCAGATTCCAATGAAGATGGAGATGACGACTCAGACGACTCAGACGACTCGGATGAAGCTGATGATTCCGATGACGATTCGGACGAGGACGACTCCGATGATTCTGATGAAGATGATTCATCAGATGACGATGATGACTCAGGGGAGAACTCAAGCGCCCGCGCTGAGTTAGTCAAACGTATTCACGCGTTACGTGAAATGATCGCTGCGCGCAATGCAAAAACCAAAGAGATCATTGAAACACGCCAAGAGTACAAAGATGCGAGTGAAGAATTTGCTTCACTCTCGCCAGAAGAAAAGCGAGCGGCGTTGATTGAGCGGATTCAAATGATTCGCGACATGATCGCCGAGCGAAATTCAATGACCAAGGACATTGTAGTTGAGCGTAAAGATGCAGTGTCTGACCATAGAGCATCGATTCGGGAGCGAATCGCTCAGATTAAAGAACTGATCGAAAAACGTCGTCAAGCAAAAGCGGATATGATGGACGACGAGTCAGATGACTCTGACGACAATTCCGATGATAGCGATGACTCGGATGAAGCTGATGATTCCGATGACGATTCGGACGAGGACGACTCCGATGATTCTGATGAAGATGATTCATCAGATGACGATGATGACTCAGACGAGGACAATAGCTAAACTTGTATGAGTCGAAGTAAAAGCCGCGCTTCGCGCGGCTTTTTCTTTATTCAGTTTATTTGTCCATCAGTCATTTTAATAATACGATCGCAGTCTTTAGCATACTCACGTTCATGAGTAACCATCACTACAGTTTGTCCGGCTTTATGTAAGCTCACCAAGAGCTCAATTATTTGTTTACCAGAGACACTATCCAGATTGGCAGTTGGCTCATCTGCAAACAAAATAGTAGGTTCACCGGCTACGGCGCGCGCCACCGCTACTCGTTGCTGTTCACCGCCAGATAGCTCAGCTGGTAAGTTGTTATCTTTCTCAATTAGACCAACAGACTGCAGAGCATCAGATGCAGTAACAGCGGCTTCATCCCATGATTTACCGCGCATCAGTAGCGGCATCATGACGTTTTCTTGAGCTGAGAGATCCGGAACCAAGGCATAGTCTTGAAAGACATACCCAAGTGTATGCAATCGAAAATCAGTTCGCTCGGATTCATTGAGGGTGAGCACGTCTATGCCAGCAATACTCAATGATCCTTTACTTGGCTCATCGAGTACTGAAAGCTGATACATAAGCGTAGACTTACCAGCCCCTGATTTACCCATAATAGCCACAAACTCACCCTCATAAATAGTAAGATCAATACCTTTGAGAACGTGAGTTGTGAGTTCACCACTACCAAACGTGCGGTGGATATCTTTTGCTTCAATGAGTGGTTTTTTGGTACGCTTTTTCATTTTTATTTTCGACCTAAGATTGAGTTAAGGGTATTTTGTCGCACAATCATCCAAGCGGGGAGGAAACCAGCCAGAAGAGTAATGGCAAATAACACTAAAAATCGATAAAAAGTAGATAAAGGTTCTGCTACCAAGATACCGTCACTGAATGGAAACTGAATCGGATTGGCTTCAAAATACCCTACCAACACACCAAAAGTGATTGCTGCCCCTAAAGCAGAACCAGCCAGGGCATAAAAGGCGGCCTGGATGACATACGCGATCTCAATAGCACTACGGCGAATACCAATACCTTTTAAGATACCGATATGGCGCCGCCTCGACAAAGCGTTTATAAAAATAATGATGAAGATAGTGATGGACGCTACGATGATACCAATGGAGCCGATGAATGTACCAAGGATGTTAAAGGTATTTTTGATGTCAGTAATAAATTTCGGTTTACCCTCTTCATAGGTTTGTACTTTGCTGTACCGCTCAAACTCCAATGCGGCAAGTGCTCCCTTGACCGAATCCTCAGTCCCAGTTGGCTCCACCCGCAATACGATTTGGTCTGCATTGCGATCAATCCGTCCAAACAGCCGGCGGAATTCACGCTCAGTAATGTAGGTATTAAGATTCACCTCATCGACTTTTGATTGGATGAGGCCTTTAACGGTAAATTCCTTTGATACCTCTCCCGCAGACAGGCGTACTGTATCTCCAGGTTTAACATTTTCCACCGTATCAAAAATATCTCCAAACTGCTCTGCGTACTCTGCGACATAGTACGCGCCGATCAATATATAACCCTCCTCAGTTGCATCAAGATATTCACCATCAACAACCGTACCAGCCAGTCCAGACATCTGATCTTCAAGTTCAGGGTCGATTCCCGTTACCTGCACAGAAGCGACATCGCGTTCACCCGAGAGGTCACGGCGTTCTTTGTAGTTAGCTTCCAAGGTGGCGCCACTGGAGAAGCGTACTGAGTAATCAGCTACTTCTGGAAAGGTTTCGAGCTGTCGAATGAGGGTTTCAGTCTCGAGAATATGATCCTCGCCATCTTTTGGTGAAATAATAATGTCGCCGAGTGCCTCAGCACGCACCGCTCGTTCAGCGCCCGCGATGAGACCAACGAGTATCCCCGAGACTGCAATCAAATTGAGGAAGGTCAGCATCATCACAAACACAATTAAAAGCGTTGTCCAAATACTGGCGCGTTGTATCTGGCGGACACCAAGCAAGAAACCTATTTGCAGTGATCGCATGATTATGATTCAGGCACAGCAATAACGTCTCCAGTGCGAAGACCACTCACAATTGAGACAAAACCATCGTTACCGCGAAAACCTACTTCGACCTCATGTTCCTGCCACTTCTCGTTGGTTTCTCGAAGAACATAATAGCGGTCATCAATCTCAGTCAGATAGCGCTCAGGGATACGGACAGTATCTGCTTCTTCAGCGACCACAATATCAATATCAGCATTAAGTCCTGAACGTAACCATTGTGGCGGATTCAGAAATCGAAGTGTCGCTTCAAAATACGCAACACCGTCTATTTCGGTAGCAATTGGTGAGATAAAGACAACCAGTGCTTCCACAGTCTCCTCCGCCGCTGCGTCAAAGACCACGTCAGCACTCTGCCCAATATTTATTTTTGCGATATCGATTTCTGGAATACGAGCAGTAAGGTCAAACGGCTCAGTACCAAGAATTGTTACTACAGGGTTTGTGCGCACTGTTTCTCCCACCTGCACATCCACCTTCGTAACAGTGCCTGCAAACGGCGCTTTAAGGCTTCGGTCACTCAGATCAGCAGCAACGGTAGCTAGTCGAGCCGCTGCCTGAGTTACTGCAGCGTTTGCGCGTAGCAACGCTTCATTGCGTGGGGTGGCATTAGCAAGGGCTTCATTCGTGATCGCAGTATCTACCGCTTCTTCTGCTTCAGCAATGGCATTAGCTTGCGTTTGCAGTGCGAGTTCATAGGCGTTGAGGTTACTCGCATAGTTAGCTCCCTGTGGGTTAGGGACTGGAATAAGCCAGTCAGTACTAGCAAAGCGACCGTCTTCGGTAAATTGAATGGTCAGTCCACAGTCACCAAGGTCAGCTGGAGCACTGTTGTACGCGCTATAAATACCATTGCCAAGACCCGAGAGTTCATAGGAATATCCTGATTGCGCTCCCGAAGCATACATATCCAGCACGTATTCGCCAGTCTCCTCACAGGTATAGGTACCAGCTATGGTAGGAGCGTCACTGGTGACACTTTTGTTTGCAGGAAAGGCTTCCAAATCATCAGACAGTAATGAACGCAGCGCGTTTTTTACTTTTTCGTCTTGTTCAGCGGTTACGCGGGCGAGGTCCTCATAGGCTTGGGTTACCGAGAGCGCCGTCACAGCTCGTGATTCGTCCCGTGGTCCGGCGATCAACTCATCACGATTAGCGCTGGCAATTGCTAAAGCAGCTTCAGCGTCTTGGTAGCTGGCGCTCTGACTTGCTGCATCAAGTTGTACGAGGGTGTCACCAACTCCCACCAGATCGCCTTCACTTACAAGCACTTCAGACACAATTCCCGTAACCGGAAAACTCAACTCAGCGCTATGCTCAGCGTCAATGACACCAGAGACAGAGACGACTTCACGCACCCGACCTTCGTCAACCATGTGTGTCACATAGCTGACATCATGACCGCGAAAAATTTGTGCCAGCGCTACAATCACAACCACGAACAATAAAAACGCACTGCCGTAGATCCACAACTGGGGACGCATAAAGAGCCGCATATGCCCCTAAGTATAGCAGTCAAAGATGACAAAAATATAAAACAATTCACCCCCGGCAACGCAATGCGTTGCGGAGTAATTAATCCAGGGAATTTATTCTTCAACTTCCCAGTAAACAGGGAAGCCCGGCTCAAAAACCGTAACGCTCCACCGTTTCCAACTGTGATCTTGCTCGGAAACGTAACCGGTTCTTCACGTTTTATGAGAGTAAAGCGTTTCACTTGTTCAAGGGTCTGCTGTAAAACTCTGCACCAAAACGTGAGGTGTAATCCTCGAGTAGGTCGAGTTTCTCTCTTCCTGTTCAAATACTTGTGCCAAAATGGGCATAATGTTGTGGCGGTGAAAATACCGGCACACCCACAGGCACTTTCTTTGGCTTCGTCAGCATGAGGAGCCGAATCGGTACCGAAAAATTTGGGGATTACCAGAAACAGCAGCCAGCCGCAAGCAAAGCTTCGCGGTGACTCCTCCGTTTTGCTACCGGCAAACAGTAGTAGTGAGGTTTTATGCCGCCGACCAGAATGTGATTCCGGTCGATCACCAAGTGGTGAGTGGTGATTGTAGCTGCCAGCGTAGATGGATCACCAGACTCCACATACTCGACACCATTCTTGGTTGTAATATGTTCCACGACAACTTGAGATTCGGCAGACGATCACGCAAGGGCATTAAGACTGACTCGATGAAGCGTGCTTCACGGTCGAAAATGTCCACTGCAGGATCAGTCACTTCACCGTGTACGCACAAGGGCATGCCGATTTCTGCCATCATCTCGAGTACGCCGTAAACCTTTTCGATGTTGGTGACACCACTGTCGCTGTTGGTCGTGGCACCCGCTGGGTACAGTTTGACTGCACCTGCCAGAGATTGCTGGTAGACGGTAGCGGCGTCTTGTGGGTCTGTTTTGTCGGTCAGATACAGGTCATAAGCGGCTGAAAGTCTACTCCTTCAGGCGTAGCGGCCAGGATACGCTCCGGTATTTGACAACATCATCCTGGGTCACCACTGGCGGAACCAAATTGGGCATGACGATAGCTCGCGCGAAATGACGAGTGGTTTCCGGCAAAACTGCAACATCGAACCATCGCGCAGATGGAGATGCCAATCGTCAGGGCGGCGTATTTTTCAGAGTTTTGAGGGTCATGATTTTACTCCCTTCATGACGTTCTGTTTCAAGAATTCAGTCCACCAGTAACCTAACAAGAAACGCCGCCCAAGGAAAGGGAAGCGTTTTGTGTCGCAGACACTGATGCCCAGTGACTTGTTCATGCGTACTGCTCTTGAATGATCTGCTGCACTGCCTTGTCTCCACGGAAGTATGGCACCGTCGCCATCTGACCCTCGTCAGCGCCTGCCTTTTGTTGTCGAGTAGCCGCCGTAGCATCAGTGATGCCGCCGCAACCAGCGAGCCGAATAGCGTTCTTAAGACACAGTTTTTTCAAAGAACGCCATTTGTTGGCAAGATCCTTCAAGCAAATGAGTGCCTCCCATGCCCCCTTTTGCCAAGGCGAGCTTTTGTCCACGATATTCAGCGGTAACCAGGGCGTATTGTGGCTGACGATTTCACCCACCCCGTAAGTCGCGCAGTGACGGACTGTTGTCTGGAGTGTTTCGAGAGAGGTTTCGGGCGCGATCTTCAAAGCTTTGCGACCTTTATATGCCAGGGCTTCACGAAGTAGTGCATTCCACAGCCGCGGTGTCGTGTGCCAGGACAGGTTGTAGATTGTCGCCGTGGCGATGGTTCGAGCAAGCTGCGTTGATTTCAACGCAGTCAATCACCTCGGAGACCACAGATTTTTGCAACAACCGGCACATTTCTTCCAGTTCACCAGCGGCGCGCGTGGCGCAAGGCTAAGCCGAAGCCTTGCTTGTTTGCCACGGAAACATCTCCGGCAAGCAGTGGAGAGCTCTTCTTTCAGAAAAGCTGGCAAACCTTGATTCGGTAGACCTTTGGCGTTGATCGACACCATGTCACGGTCAAAGAGTTCGGTCTGGTCGTCTGCAAGATCACGGTTGCCGTGGTTGTATTCATTGGTAAATGAACCGAGAGTCACGCTCGCCACTGTATCGAGCAATTTGACAGGGACTTCCGCCGTTGTCTTATAGACCCCAGCGGCAATACCAAGCGGGAGAGGATTTGTCATGGTACGGGTTCCTTCTTTCAAACAAGGTTTTTGTCTAGAGCTAAACTAACAAAAAGTTACTGCTTTGGGAAGTTTTTATTTCTGTCTGCCCACTTGGACTCGAACCAAGGACCACAGGAGTATAAGCTCTGCGCTCTACCAACTGAGCTATGGGCAGATTGGTAGTCAGCACAAAAACTATACCGTGATTCACGGTGTTTCTCAATGAGAAACAGCTTTCCTACTCCATATGCAAGCTTTCGG
This sequence comes from Minisyncoccota bacterium, assembly GCA_041389005.1. GTDB lineage: Bacteria > Patescibacteriota > Minisyncoccia > Phycocordibacterales > UBA918 > OLB19. The sequence goes on from JAWKSR010000002.1 coordinate 82,738, forward strand.
CGGTAGCGGTGACTTTGTGGGCAATGAGCGGGAAGTCTTTGTTGAGTTCAGGATGCTCGGACACGAGTTTTTGGGCTTCGTTGCGGGCGGCTTCTACGAGTTTGAGGTTTTTGATTGCTTCCATGCCTAAGTCTGAGAGACCGAACTGTTTGGCTCCATAGAGTTCACCTGAGCCGCGAAACTGGAATCATACTCTGCCAGCTCAAAGCCATTTTTTGCTGTAGTGAGCGCTTTGAGTCGTTCTTTGGTCTTTTCGCTCTTGCTTTCGGTCACCGCAAAACAGTACGGCCGTTGTGTGCCACGAATGACCCGACCACGGAGCTGATGTAACTGCGAGAGACCAAAACGCTCCAGCACCTTCGATGATGATATTGGTGGCATTGGCACGTTGACTCCGACCTCTACCACCGAAGTGGCGACTAAGATATCGAGTTTATGAGCGGCAAAGTCCTGCATGGTTTGGTCTTTTTCCGCTGGAGTCATTGCCGTGGAGGATACCGATACGTGCCGTTTTGAAAACAGTTTTAGGCGCTCGGCTTCGGCTTTCACGCTCTTAAGCCGCAAGGCGGTGGCTTTATCAGGGTCTGGTTCATCAATGCGGGGGCAAATTACATACGCTTGTCGTCCGGCATCGAGTTCAGATTGTATATGTGCGTACATAGCTTCAGTCTGTCCGGGACCGACAACTTTGGTGATAGTCGGTTTGCGACCCTTCGGCATTTGATCAAGCAGGGTGATATCAAGATCACCGTAAATAGTGAGCGCAAGGGTTCGAGGAATCGGTGTGGCGGTCATTGAGAGGAGGTGCGGAATACGAGCGTCTTTTTTTGCGAGTTGTTTGCGCTGGTTGGTGCCAAAGCGGTGTTGCTCATCAATGATGACGTAAGCAAGGTGCTTGAATTCAACACTTTTATAAATCAGAGCGTGCGTCCCGATAAGAATTGGTATCTCACCATTTTTAACCCATTTTAATAACTGAGCCTTACTAATCTTGGTGGGTTTTTTCGGGTCAGTTTTACTCGGGAATTTCATACAGCCGCTTCCGGTGATCAGTCCGATCTGAATCGGTAAGTGGTGGAAATACTCGATGAAACTTTCAAAGTGCTGCCTGGCGAGGATTTCGGTCGGTGCCATGTAGGCAACTTGCAAATTACCGAATTCAAGTGCTTTGCCTTTACCTTCTGGCGGTCGGCTGGTCGCAACCGCGCTGGTGGTGGTGCGGCGACAGCGGTCTTGCCACTACCGACATCACCTTCAAGCTCAGTCGACTCATAGCATGGTTACCGCCAAAGTCTTTAACTATTTCTTTTATCGCTCGTTTCTGGGCGGCGGTGAGTGTAGGGGAAGCGTTTGGTGAACGCTGCTAGATGGTCTGGCGCAGTATTAAATGAATACGTACTGGCGGCACTCACTGCCGCCAACTCTGCGCTTTGCCGACCTGGATATAAAACACCTCTTCAAAGGCAAAGCGCTTACGCGCCGCTACGTAGTATTCCTCTCGTTTGGGGGAGTGGATGTGCAGGAAGGCTTTTTTTAAGTGCGGGCAATTTTATAGCGTTTACAGACAGTTTCAGGAATCGGATCAACCAGCGTGTCTAAGACACCTTTTTCAAAACACTTAAGTACGGTGTGGTAAAACCATTTACTCGTCACTCCTTTAGTCTCTCGATAGACCGGATAGATCGTGTCGTCTTGGTCAGCATCAGTACCCTTGAAAATAGAGTCATGCCGATCGACTGGCAAACTATCAAGTCGCTCCACTTCTGAGGTTAGCGATGTAGGGATTTACCCTCAGAGCCAGTTACCTTTCCTGCTACTTTTACGTATATACCATCGGTATACATTTTGGCAGGTAAGGTTGGTTGAACCACATAATTTTCATGCGGGCGCTACCATCTTCTACCCAACCTTCAGCAATCGGCTTTTTACTTCGCCAGGCTTTGGTCTTGGAGTCCACCAAGTTGTCCGTAGACCACCGCCTCTTGTCCTTTCTCTAATCCAGCGACCGATTGGATGTCACTAATGTCACTCACTATCGGGCTGGCTTAGAGTATACAACAGGTCTTCCACGGTGTTGATACACAGTCAGCGAGCGCCTTTTTGATGGGTCGCGTCAATACGAAAGTGATCTGTCAGTTTGTCGGTTACGTGCATAGGCGTATAATACGTTTCTATTGTATATAACATTGACACGATTACCACATGGCTACCAAAAAGAACGCTCGCATAGACTACAACCGCAAAGCTCTTATCCTGCATAAGAAACTACAGGGTAAATTGTCGGTAGTTAGCAAAAAGTGCGCTGAAGACTAAGACCGATTGGAGCACCATGTATACACCAGGGGTAAAGGCGGTGTCTTCACACCTTGCCAAGCGACCGCAAGATGCTCGCAGTACACCATCAAACGCAATACGGTAGCGGTGGTGTCTGACGGTTCAGCTGTGCTCGGGCTTGGTAACATCATGGCGCTATCGGTGCACTACCAGTAATGGAAGGGAAATGTGCCATCTTCAAAGAAATGGCAGGAGTAGATGCGTTCCCAATCGTGCTCGACACGCAAGATGAAGGTGAAATCGTGGAAACCGTAAAGCGGATTGCTCCAGGCTTTGGCGGTATCAACCTCGAAGACATCGGTGCACCGAAATGTTTCTCCATTGAAGAGCGGCTGAAGAAAGAACTCCCGATACCGGTCATGCATGATGATCAACATGGCACCGCCGTAGTAGTACTAGCTGGACTTATTAACGCGGCTCAGGTGGTCAAGAAAGACGTACGATTGCTCAAGACTGTGATAGTGGGCGCCGGTGCCGCAGGACGCGCCATTGCGCTGTTGTTGGTGAAGTTTGGCTTTAAAGATATTGTGGTGACTGATAGTAAGGGAGTTATCTACGAAGGCAGGCGTGATTTGGTTCCGTACAAAAAGACCTCGCCAAGATCAATCGAGCAAAGCACAAAGGTGAGGTACTTGATGTCACTGACCGGAGCAGATGTACTGATTGGTGTATCTGGTCCAGGTACTATCGCTAAACATCATATTGAAGTGATGGCGAAGAACGCTGTTGTCTTTGCGCTGGCAAACCCAGTCCCCGAGATAAAACCAGAAGATGCCAAGCAAGCAGGCGCTCGAGTCGTCGCCACCGGACGGCGAAAGTAATTACCCCAACCAAGTCAATAATTCATTGGTGTTCCCGGGTATTTTCCGTGGTGCCCTTGATAAAGGAGTGCGCGATATTACCGATGATATGAAACTGGCAGCTGCCAAGAAAATAGCGGCGTTGGTCAAGAAGCCCACTGCTGAAAAGATGTCCAAGTATTATGGAGCCAGGACTGGCTAAAAAAGTCGCCAGTGTTATTAAGTAAGACTATTACTTTCTGTTCTACTATCTGTGCTATCCTACCGAACACACAGATTTTGGAGTTGGCTGAGTGGTCAAGAAAGCGCCTCACTGCTAACGAGGTAGGTGTAAAAGCCTTCATGGGTTCGAATCCCATACTCTCCGCGAGTGCCAAAACCCAAAGCATGTCTTTGGGTTTGTTGCACCTCAGAAATGGGATTCGAAAAACGATTTTGGAGTAATTTATGAGTTTACGAAATAAAATATCCAAACGCTGTACCGTTCATGTAATGAAAGAATCCCATACTTTAGTTAGAGTTAGCACGAGACACCTGTCTCGTGCTAGTTTTTACATATGAGTAACATAACACCCACTAAAGAAGCCCTGCGCTTGCAATCAAAATTGGCAGAAGTTGGAATTGAAGCAGAATTACAACATTGGTATGGTTACAAACATATAAATTGATGGACTTAACCACTGGCTAAATCCGAAACAAATAAGTTCTGACTTCAATCGAGATCATTACTCAGACAGAGGCGGATTTAGAACGTTCAGGGTACCTAGTTTCGTCGTATTGACCGAATCTAAGAAACTCACCCGAGCGATTAGATCTGTATGTGATGGCAATAAATAATCTGAGTAGCATAGACTTTTGTTTGATTAAGTGCTTTTATGTAATAGTTTGAACTTTTGGAGGTGTTCCTATGAGTGATTGGTCAAAAGCCGTTGCTTCCATTGCTATATGCGGTACTGTTGTCATTGGTGTCTGGTTGACCGGTAATCCGCACTGTCTCTGGGGTTTGCTGGTCGTGCCAGCGACCTACTCTATCTGAAATCTGAGCCTACCCGATCGCATGAAAGGGTAGGCTCCAATTTGTTTATTTTAAGTATTAAATTACTTATACTGTCTTGACAAAACAAGTTTTTCATATATTAATTACTCTCACAGTTCTGAGTTCATTACAAACAGCCATTGGAGGATGTTATGGCAAATATACCTGCACTAAAGTCCGAACAGCCCCAGGCGGCTGGTGACTATTACATGATTGCTCGGGACAAAATTGCACCGTTCCCAGAGCAGCCGCGCAAGTGGTTTGATCCAAAAGGACTTGAGGAGCTTGCTGACAGTATTCAGCAAGATGGCCAAGAGACTCCCTTGAAGGTCACCACCGACAACAACATGCCGGGTCAATTTATTTTGATCAGTGGAGAGCGCCGTTGGCGTGCCGGAGGCATTATCCAGGAGCGAATTCAGAAGTCTTTTGCACTTAAAGCAATCGTAGAGATTGTGACCGATGCAAAAGAACACTTCAAGAAGTCGTTTTTGGAGAACATGCACCGTGAAGATATGTGGGCACTTGATGTCGCTGAGGGTCTGAAGCGAATGAAAACTGAGGGCGCGACATACGAAGAACTTGCGAAGATGTCAGGGAAGTCAGTGCCGTACATCACGAATTACATTCGTTTGGTAGATCTGCCAGACGATATCAAATCGATGATGCACCCTGAAGTTCCAAAAGACAGACGTCTACGCACCAGCCACGCTATTGAAATTTCTCGTGTTAAGGATCCTACGATTCAACGAGAAATTGCAATGGAGACAATCGAAAGGAACTTACCTATCCGTGATACAAAAGTTTTGGTCATGGATAGAGCCAGGAAGACTGGCGCGGCTATTGACCTTGAGGGTCGTGAGGGTCTGGTTTCTAGGCGCGATAACGGGAGGCTATTCTCATCGTTTCTGGGTCGAGCTGACAAGCAAACACTTTCGTATCTTCAACACACAGACTTTGAGCAGATGTATGTCACTCACTCCGATGACAGAGCAGCGGCAGATACCCATAAGGCAACCATCGACCGCATTATTCGCAATCTTGAAAAGATGCGAGATGCGATTGATAAGGCGCGAAGCTGGGATCAGTCACTGTAAACTGCTTACAAATGTGAGCAAAACCCCCAAAGCGAATGCAGAGGGGGTTTTGACTTTTCTGAAAAATGTTTTAGGATCTTATAATCGAATAGTTCCTTTCATCCAACCGGAGGAAAACCAATGAAAGTAATCGGTAACATAAACGATGAGCTCGATGTTCTCCTGCGGTCATCAGGTATTTTAGTTGACAGGCAGCCATATGAGAACATCAAGGACGGAGTCATTTCACCAGATGAGTACGGTGCGATTTTGATCGATATTGACCATGAAGATGCCGACGGGATTTATTCTCCGCGTGTTCTCACGGGCAGACATCACAGAGTTCCAATTATTGGAGTCTCGTATGATCAGTACGTTCCTGAAGACTCCTCTTGGGAAGCTTCACAAACCACCTTTCTTGAGCAGGGTGGAATGTATCTCTTGAGAGATCCTGTCCATCCGCCATTGATCGTTGCGTGTATTCGAAAAGCGACCAATGTGTCACGTGGTCTGTCTCCAGGCATGCCAAATGTCTTTCTGTATGATCATCGTTTACGTATTGACATGAATACGACGATGGTCTACTTCGATGAAAGATCACTTGGTATGACTATGCAGGAGAGTAACATCATGTGCGCTCTTGCTCGAGCCAATGGCCGCCTGTGCCACTCAACACATTTGATGTCGAGCCTCTATGGTGACGTTAACAATGAACCAGAGGAAAAAATCATTGATGTGTTTGTTTGCAAGGCAAGAAAAAAGCTTGATGAAGCAGAGGCTGGACTGTCCTACGTCATAGAGACAGTCTGGGGTCGCGGATATAGGCTGCGTGATGTTTCTGCCGAGCAATTGCGCGAAGCTGGTTGATCAACCGTCTACAAATTCGAGAGCCGCCCGCTCAGAGATTTGTGGGCGGTTTTCATTTTCATAAAAAGTTCTAACGTCGTCCCACACTGCCCGCCGTTCAGAGCTAGTGCGAGATAGTCAGTCTATGTATAATTGCAAATATGGATAATTCAATTGCCGGGATATGTATTGCGGTCCTTAGTCTCATGCTGAGCTACTTTCACTACAACGCAGGATACGAAGATGGCATTGAAAAAAGGAACTTCAGCTACAAATTTCTCTCTTTTTATCGTTTTGTGGTTAATTATTTCATTACAGGCTCAATTGCTTATTACTTCATATCAGCTGGTGTTTTCGTCACTAGAACAGTATTGACCCTTGGAGATTTTCTTCTTGGTCTAGTATTCCTTATTGGGATTTTGGTTGGCTACCATATTTTGTAAAGAATATAACTGAAGGAATTGCGGTGATATTTAAAAGAATTCTGGAAAGATAGCCGCACGCTCGAGACACTATCGAATTCTGATATACTTCCAGTATGAAACTACTTCTTACTTCTGCTGGCATCACTAACAACGAAATCGCCCAAGCATTGGAGGAATTAGCTGGTAAATCACTAACTGACCTCAAAATTTTGTTTGTAACCACAGCGGCAAACACTTTTCTTGAAGATAAATCGTGGCTGACAGAAAACCTTTATGAGTTCACCACAAGAAAACCTAAATCCTTTGATCTGATTGATGTAGCAGGACTACCAGTCGAGCTTTGGGAAAAACACTTTGATCAAGCTGATGTTATTTGTGTCGGTGGCGGTGACGAAACGTGCCTCTCAAGAATTTTCCAAGAACAAAATATGAAAAGAGTATCTCAAAAATAATCTCGGTCAGAAAGTCTATATGGGAATAAGTGCCGGAAGCATAGTTGCTGGCATTTTTATGCCTGCCGGATTGAATGTGGAGCTATACGGAGAAGCCTGCGAGGCTGATTATGGTACAGGGATGGAGTTTTTGACTTTACATTTTTACCACACCTAAACTCGCCCTATTTCCCAAATCTCACAATTAAAAACATTGAATCGAAGATAGACCAGTTTAATTCAAAGGTAATAGCGACTGATGACTTCACAGCAATCAAGATTGATGGCGATAATTTTAGTTTTGTTGGCTCGGGTGATCGTTTGGAGCACGCAAAATAGTTCTAAACAATACGCTTACTACCCCTTCCTACACACTCCACGTACGGTCACTTCTATTTCATCGATATCGAAATTTTTTAGTCCGAGAGCTTGTTTTATTTTGCGGCGGGAGCGGTGAAGTGAATCACTTTTTCACAATCGATACAAATAGCATGATGATGTGGTTGGGCTTGGTACTCATACTGGGTTTCGTTGGTGCCGAGGTGAACTTCACTAATCAACTTTTCTTTTACAAAAAGATCGAGACTACGGTAGATGGTCACCAGGTCTATGTCGGGCACTAAAGCATGTACTCTTTGGCGGACAGGGTAGTGTGAGTGCTTTTAAGCGCATCGAGGATACGTTGTCGTTTTTCAGTGAGTTTGAATGTCATATGCAAATGATTTGCATTTTAACACAGGTATGTTAGACTCGCAATGCAAATGATTTGCATTTATTTCTTATCTTACTCAATATGATATTTGAAGCGGTTATAGCAGCGGGGGCAGTAGCGCTCACCTCAGTAGTTGGAGCACTCTTTTTTGGTAACAAAGGATTAGTTGGCGCACAACGATATGTAGTTCCGATGGCGGTTGGTGTGTTTTTAAGTTTGGTACTGTTTGAGTTGATACCAGAGACACTTGCTCTATCTCCGGAATGGGGCGGAATAGCGGTGGCGTTTGGTTTTATTTCTTTTTACGTGCTGGCAAGCGTGCTTCACAAGCGCTATCACCACTTAGAGGCAGAGGATTGTGATCGTAAAGGTGCCGCCGCACTCCTTTTGATAGGGATGCGGTGCATAACGCCGCAGATGGTGTCATTCTCGGTGGTGCATTTTTACTTGATCCAACGATTGGTGTGGCAACGGCGATTGGACTCGCTACATGAGATTCCACAAGAGATTGTGGAGTTCGGAGTGTTCATTCGGGCTGGGTATACCCGCACAGAGGCGGTGGTTCGAAACTTACTCTCAGCCAGTACTATCATATTAGGAACAGTTGGCACGTTGGCGTTGGCAGAACATGCGGCTGAGTTTATGTGGATCCTGACTGGTGTGGCGGCTGGTAACTTGCTCTTTTTGGCAGCGAGCGACCTTCTCCCACGTATTCATGGCAACCTGAAGAACTACGGTAGTATCTGGAACTCGACTGCTTCGATTGTCCTTGGCTTCGTACTTATGACCGTGGTGCTTGTAGTGACGCACGAAACATTTGGTCATGGGCACGAACACGATCATGAACATGATGAGATGGAGCATGCTGACGAGCATTAAGAAGATCTCTAGAAGTCTATCCAAAACCCTCCGCGCTCCAAAGATTGGCAAAATTCGCGGGAAAAAATTGAGAAAATTTTGAGCCATATCGAGATACGGTAAGAAATTTTAACGTTTTTTTGACCGAATTTTTGCCAGTCAACGAGCCGGAACAAAACACACATGCGGCTTTTCTCTTTTGTGCAGGGTTTTGGATAGACTCTGGTTAGTGTGCGACTGCTACGCAGGTGAGGAAGCAGGTTGGTGCGGCGCGAGCGTAGCTCGCACTGCTCTTGAGTTGCGCCGGTGGTGGTTACATCGTCTACCACTATAATATGAGCGCCGCGTATATGTTCAGTATATTTCTCCGGTACTACAAAGGCATCTTTTAGATTGTGTAGACGGTCAGCGCGATTGAGACTGGTTTGGGGTGCGGTGTCACGAGTGCGTTTAATATACTGTGGCGCATACACATGACCCGTTTCTCGGACGATCGGTTTGAGTAGCAACTCAATTTGGTTGTAGCCGCGTTGTTTGCGCCGTTTGGCTGAGAGCGGGATAGGCACAGCAGAGACTTGCTGGATATCTCTTAAGTTCATCTTTGAGTATAGCCCCTAGGAGTCGAACTGCCCGCTCATTGTGGTGAAACTTTGTTTCGTGAATCAATGCTCGGACTATTGCATCGGTGTAGGGAAGGAGTGCAACAACATTGTCTGTCTGCTGGCACGTCACTAACGATCTCAGTTTTTCTGATGTGCAGGCTCTTACTGCTTTAGCATCGGCACGCTCAGGAAAAATGGACTCCAGGAGTGTGTTTATTATCGACATACGTTGCCACACTTTAGCATGATAGAATGCAGCATACGTATATGGTGTTCTCTCTACAGCGTTTATTTGGTACACAGACGGAAACCAGTCGTCCAACCGCTACAGTCGGGATTGATTTTGGTAGTTCTTCAGTCAAGATCGTAGAAATCGAAGATGCCGAAGCGGCACTTATGTTGCGTACCTATGGTGAGCTTCAGTTAGGTCCCTATAATGCTCAGGAACTTGGACAGACTGTGCAACTTACTGCTCAACAGCGTACCGAAGCGGTAGTAGACGTTTTTACGCGAGTCGCAAGCCACTGCCAAAGACGGTGCCTTAGCTATGCCACTCTCTTCCAGCTTCTTAACAGTCGTTCCCGTCACGGTTGCTGATGGACAGGATATCAGTACGCGCATTCCAATCGAAGCGAAAAAATATGTCCCGCTGCCGTTGTCTGACGTGACGTTAGATTGGACTGAACTTGAACCAATGCAGGATGATGCGACACAAGTACGGGAGGTGCTTTTGGCAGCAATTGAAAATCGAGCGCTTAGTGAATATCGCGGGCTTTTGGATCAGATTGGTATGACCGGTGAACCAGCTGAAATCGAAGCCTTTAGTCTGGTGCGGGCACTATGGAAGCAGTCTGATAGTACGCTCGCCATCATCGATATTGGAGCCAAGACAGCTAAACTTTATATTGTACGTAATGGCACACTTGAACGTATACATCGGGTAGCAGCTGGCGGCGAACGAATCGCTCGGGTGGCAGAACTGCTCGGAGTTAATTTTGGAGACGCGGAAGAGCTAAAACGCAATTATCAAAAAGACTCACCGCACGCCAAAGACATTTATAAAGCCATGTCATCAGTCATTGCTGGTCCACTACAAGAATTTGCCCGATTGATGAGTCGCTATGAAGCTCGACTCGGCAGCCCAATTGGACGGGTGGTGTGTACGGGAGGTGTAACACATTCACCGTACTTTGTTCCTTACACGAAAGATCTACTAGCTCGTGAAATCATCGATGTAGCAAATCCGTTTTCAAGAGTGGCCTATCCGGCATTTATGGAAGACACTCTTTCTGGACTCGGACCAACATTTGCGGTGGCGCTTGGCGCAGCACTCCAACAATTTCAGGACGAAGGCTAATGCTTGTCCACATGAATATACATACGGAGTCAAGACAAGACTTTATAATGATAAGCAATGGCGGAATCTAGTAACGCTTCGTTCATTCCTAAGAACTCTAAACGAACCCAGAAGAAGGTGCGTGGTACTAGACGTATCTATCTTTTGAGTTATGTCAGTTACGTGGTCTTTTTTGGCACCTTGTTGGCGACAGTGATTGTGTTTTTCTTTTCAATTCAAGTTAATAAATCACTCGAAGCCTCTCGTGATCGTTTGATTGAAGAGAAGAATCGCTTCTCACAGGAAGATATTGATGGTCTACGACACTTAGAAAAGAAACTCATTATTGCCAACGACCTTCTTAATCATTCGACTGCTCCGTCAGAACTCTTTTCAGCGCTGGAGTCTGTGGTGGCTGACAATGTTTATTTCACTGGTTTTTCATATCAGCATAATGTAAACGATACATACACTGTTGAATTGGTGGGACGAGCGGATGCGCTTAATCCAGTCTTATACCAACGAGAACTTTTAACTCAGAACGCTATTTTAGGTCGCGGTGATGTAACCAGTTTTGATTATGCAATCAGTGAGTCCGCTGAAGATGAAGAATCTGATGCCACCACTGCTTTGGTACAGAATTTATTGGGTAGCGAAGACCCGGTGATCACGTTTACATTTGTAAGCCGTGGCTCTGTCGCTGACATTCCGTACACACCAGGAGCGACGGCACCTGTGAATGATACTGAGATACTGTCCGTGCGCCCAAATAGCACTGGTGGAACAGTCGCCGATGACACTGAACAAGGTGTATCCGAGGAAGGAGTGGTCGACTCTGGGCAGGGAACCAGTACTAATCAAGGTATTTAAATAACGTATGAGATTCCAAGCTAGCATTCAAATACTCCTAATCGTAATCTCCGTTGCTATTATTATGACGGTACTTCGTCCTGAATTTAGTGAGATTCAGGCCATGCAAGATCAACTAGCGGAGTACAACAACGCTCTCGATAAAGCGGATCAGTATAATCGCGCGTTGCAAGAGAAGATCTCGCAAGCAAATAATCTGCCAAACACCGACCTTGCTGCCCTTGATCAATATGTGCCCAATCGTGTTGATATTGTTCGGGTATCACGTGATGTGGTGAATATTGTTGAAGGGAGCGGCTTGCTACTTATCGATGTTGAGGTTGGTGAGTCTTCTTCAGTTACTGTAGAAAATGCGAATGCCGGAGTGTCACAGTCAGCTCGCACTGGCGGTTCGTTAGAAGAGGAAGCCAAGCGACAATTAGCAGTTCAACCGTTTACGATTGAGGCGATTGGGACGTACACTAATATGAAATCTCTGCTGCGGGCAGTAGAACAAAATGCGTACCCAATGCGTATTGTTGGTATCAGTTTTACAAACCAAAGTGAAAGTGACTCCCGCTTACTTTCTTACACGATAGACGTGGAGACATACGCTCTAAATGCACAATAATGTTATGACTAGTATTCTTAAAAACATCATTGTTATTGCCGGACTGCTCGCTATTGCTGGGATCGGGTACTACCTTTTTGTAGTTGAGCGGAGCGCCACGGTGACGTCCTCTGACCGATCAATAGATGTCGTTGTGGCAGCGGAAACAGAAGGTTTTCTACGACGCCTGCGTGACTTGCAGGAGATATCGCTCTCGCGAGAGATTTTCGGTGACGCTCGTTTTCAGTCACTGCGTGATTTTGGCAGTCCGATTGATCGCGTATCGTTCGGTCGTAGTGAGCCATTTACCACCAATGATTCACCGGTCTCAGCTCAGAATGTTTCACAGTAAAGAGCTGTGCTGCGTGTAGATGTGCTATGGATATTGTAACTGCACTCCAGTCAGAAGGGGTTTTGTCAGCTGATCAAACAGTGGCTATTGAGCAATCGTTGACACAAGGGGTAAATCTCGAACAAGCGCTTTTGAGTCATGGAGTGGCAAAAGAGGTGGTGCGTGACAAGCTCGCACTTTTCTTCGGTGTTCCAGCATTTGCACCAACGAAGGATCAGAGAATAGACCAAAAGGTACTGGAGTATGTTCCGGTCGAAGCAGCTCGCAACTATCAGATTGTTCCCCTTAAGCTCGAAGACGATACGTTGATCGTGGGTACGAATGATCCTGAAGATATCCGCCTACGTGAAGCCATGGGATTTGTGAGCAGCAAACACAATATCCCGTATAAGTTTGTCTTTGTTCTTAAGGAAGACCTTCTTGAGCTGCTCAAAGTGTATGACTCGTTAACCGGTGAGGTAGATCAGGCACTAACGGCACTCGAGAGTGAACTCGATGAGGAGATTGCTAATAAGAAGAATGAAAATCAGGAGCAAGTTGAAGAGCATATTAAAGAAGACGCCCCTGTTACCAAAGTAGTTGCAACCATTTTGCGGTATGCAGTTGACGGTCGAGCGTCGGATATTCATATAGAACCGACTAGTGAGAAAGTGCGCGTACGCTTTCGAGTTGATGGTGATCTCAGTACCAGTCTTGAGTTGCCGCGCAATGTGCAGTCAGCTGTGGTTGCTCGTATTAAGATTCTTTCATCCATGCGACTTGATGAGCGGCGCAAACCCCAGGACGGTCGTTTTTCCGCTACGTTTGATGGACGTAAAATTGATTTTCGTGTTTCGACACTGCCAACTAACTATGGAGAGAAGGTTGTGATGCGTATTCTTGATAATGAGAAAGGTGTACGTTCGCTTGAAGACACGGGTATCTCTCCATACTATCTGGAAATTATTCGGCGGATGGTTAAAGAACCTTATGGAATTATCTTAATTTCTGGTCCGACCGGTTCTGGTAAATCAACAACGCTCTACGCTATGTTGGCAGAAGTAGACCGCGCTACTAAGAATGTTTTGTCGCTCGAAGACCCGATCGAATACGCTATGGATGGTGTCAGTCAATCACAAATGCGACCAGAGATAGGGTATACGTTTGCTAACGGTTTGCGCACTGCGTTGCGTCAGGACCCGGACGTCATTTTAGTGGGTGAGATTCGTGACCGAGAGACTGCTCAGCTGGCTATACAGGCAGCACTTACTGGTCACCTAGTACTTTCGACCATTCACACCAACAATGCCATTGGTGTTGTGCCGCGTTTAGTGGATATGGGGATTGATCCGTACCTCATTGCGCCAACACTTAAGCTAGCCATTGCCCAACGTCTCTCGCGAAGAATTTGTCCTGGAACAGGGAAGGAAGAGCCGGTCAGTGAAAGTATCCAGGCTATGTTTGATGCAGAGTTTGAAACCTTGCCAAAGAAATACCATAATCGTATTCCAACTAGCACAACCATTACTCACCCGGAACCATCGCCAGGTTGTGCGTCAGGAACGCGTGGACGTATCGCAGTGATGGAAGCGCTAGAGATCACACCAACTATACAAGACTTGATTCTTAAGAGCGGGTCAGAAGATGAGGTGTACCAGGTTGCTCGCCGACATGGATTCATGAGTATGAAAGAAGATGCAATCGTCAAAGCGCTTGAAGGACTCATTCCGTATGAGGAAGTGAGTATCTTTGGAACGAAGGTAGAGGAAGAGGAAGAGTTACCGGCTCCACAACCAGCACCACCACCGCCAGACAATACTCCACCACCTGTCGATAACCCGGGTACACAACCACCTGGTGCCGTATAATGGGTAGTGATGCACATTCTATTGGTAGATGATGATTCGTTTTTGCGTGACATGTATGCCACCAAGTTTAAAGAGGCTGGGCACACAGTTGACGCAGCGGAGAACGGAGAAGCAGCGCTCAGCGCCATTGCACAAACCAACTATGATGTGGTCTTGCTTGATATGGTTATGCCTGGGATGAACGGGGCAGAATTGCTCAGCAAAGCTACTAAAACCAAACCAGACACCGCTTTTGTTGTGCTTTCCAATCAGGGTGAGGAATCAGACAAAAGCGTAGCCAAAGAAGCTGGTGCTGTTGGGTATATCGTAAAGGCAGAATCGATTCCCAGCGAAGTAGTTAAAAAAGTTGAATCAATAGTAATGAAGTAATTTGATGGTGCCTTATGTCTCGTGTTGACTACAAAAAAGAATTGGCAGATATTGTTGACATTGTGGTGTCTGAAAAAGGATCAGACATTCATTTTTCGGTGGGGTCTCATCCAATCGTACGAGTAGCTGGCTCTCTCATTCCCTTGGTCAAAAAGCCAGTCCTAACTGATCCTGATGTTGATAGTTTTTGTCGGGTATTGATGAGTACTGAACAATACGAACGTTTTGAAAAACAGCGGGAGATAGATTTTTCATATTCAAATTCTGATGGAGTACGTTTCCGCGGGAACGGCTATATCCAAAAGGGCACGCGAGCGGTGGCGCTGCGCCTTATTCCCAACGAGATTCGCACGCTTGAAGAATTAAAATTACCACCTATTCTCGAGTCGTTCACCCAACGCCCCCAAGGCTTCTTTTTGTGTGTGGGACCGGTAGGGCAAGGAAAGTCAACGACTTTAGCCGCCATGATCCAAATGATCAATCAAACCCGGGCTGATCATATTGTGACGATCGAAGACCCAATCGAGTACATGTTCACACCGGATCGAGCGCTTATTGATCAGCGTGAAGTGAACGTAGACACCAAAGACTTTTCAGTTGCACTTAACTCTGCCTTTCGTCAGGATGTCGATGTGATCATGGTGGGTGAAATGCGTAATCCGCAAACCATCGCCACGGCGGTGACAGCGGCTGAGACGGGGCACTTGGTACTTTCAACTTTACATACTAATAATGCAGCGCAGACGATTGACCGTGTGATTGATAGCTTCCCCGCTGGACAGCAAGACCAGATCAGGACTCAGCTGGCAGGTTCTTTGGCAGGCATTTTCTCACAGCGCCTCATCCCACGTATCGCTGGTGGTATGGTTCCAGCGTATGAATTATTGATTAATAATGCCGCGGTCAGCAATCTGATTCGGGAAAATCGCACGCATGAGATTCAAACGGTGATTGAAACTGGTCTGGAGCACGGCATGATTGATATGAATCGTTCCTTAGCAGATTTGGTAAAAAAAGGTGAAATCACGGTTGAGAATGCCTTCTCTTACTCTATTAATCCAAAAGGACTTGAGCGTCTGATGTAAGTATGTTGTTTCAATACAAAGCTATCGATCAAACTAACGCCACCCGTGAAGGCACCGTGGAGGCAACCAATATCGACACGGCCATCATGACTGTGCAAAAGCGTGGTTACACGGTTGTTTCGATTGATCCGCTTGAACAACAGGATTCATTACTTAATTTTGAAATCACATGGTTTCAAAGCATTTCTACCAAAGAGGTGGTGATACTGTCCCGTCAGATTGCTACTTTATTTGATGCCCAAGTATCAGCCCTCAGAATTTTCCGCTTGTTGGCTGCTGAAGCAGAGAATCCGCAGCTCCGCTCTACACTTAATGGTATTGCAGATAATCTGCAAGCTGGTAGTTCTATTTCACGTGCGATTTCAAACTACCCAGATGTATTTTCTTCTTTTTATACCAACATGGTGCGGGCAGGTGAGGAGTCTGGTTCACTTGAAAAGTCATTTAACTACCTAGCAGATTATCTGGATCGTACATACCAGATTATGACCAAGGCCCGTAACGCCTTGGTGTATCCAGCATTTGTGATCGGTGTTTTTATCTTAGTGATGGGTCTGATGCTGACACTGGTCATCCCTCGTATTAGTCAGATTTTGATTGAATCAGGGCAAGAACTACCAATTTATACAAAGATCGTTATTGCGATTTCTTCACTCCTGACAGATTCAATTGGCATCTTGTTGTTCTTAGTGTCATTGGGCGGATTTTTCTTATGGCGCTTTATCAAGACACCAGTTGGGCGTCGTGCTTTCGATGAGTTCAAGATTACTATTCCATACTTAGGTGATCTTTACCGCAAGTTATATCTCACTCGAATCTGTGACAACCTCTCAACTATGTTGGCGAGTGGTATTTCTATGGTGCAAGCCATCGAAGTGACAGCTGAGGTTGTTGACAATGTCGTCTATAAAGAAATTCTCGAAAACACGCTTTTAGAGGTAAAAGGCGGACGGTCATTTGCTGACAGTATTGCAGAATATCCAGAAATACCAGGTGTATTATCACAAATGTCTAAAGTGGGAGAGGAGACAGGAAACTTGGCAGAAATCTTAACGACGTTGGCTCGCTTTTATACGCGAGAGGTTAACAATGCCGTTGATACCTTAATTGGACTCATTGAGCCAGCCATGATTGTACTTCTTGGTTTGGGTGTTGGTACGCTCCTCGCGTCAGTGCTCATGCCGATTTACAACCTCACCAGTGCTATTTAAGAATCATCCATACTCCCAGTCTTTTCCACAGTTGGGAGCGAAGGCACCGTTTAAGACCGTATAATTAAGAGTATCCACCAACAACGTGGAGCTTTGTATCGAGACATTCAGCTGGTGTTTTGATACAGAAATTTATTCCAATAATCACTTATGATGAAACAAACATTTGCACGAGGTTTTACGCTCATCGAGCTCTTGGTCGTCATCGCGATCATCGGTATTCTCGCTTCGGTAGTGCTCGCCTCACTCAATAGTGCGCGAAGTAAAGGTCAAGATGCGGCTATCCGCTCAAACCTTAACAACGCACGTGCGCAGGCTGAAATCTATTACGATGATAACAGCAATAGTTATGCTAGCGTCTGTACTACTGGTAGTGCTTCAACTACCCCAGGTATTGCTGACTTGGTTGCAGCGGCAACAGCTGCTGGTACCAACACGGCTGACTGTGATGACGCGGCTGGAGCTTGGGCTGCAGAAATGCAACTTGAAGACGGTAACTACTACTGTGTAGATAGTACTGGAGTCGTCAGAAACTGCTGGTTCTAAAGGTGGAACCGCTACAGTTTGTCCGTAGCGATAGCTATACACTAAACAAAAAACACCTACTGGGTGTTTTTTGTTTGTGCGGTACAATGAGTCACATGTATGGATTGCCCGAGTCTCTATATATAGTCATTCTGTTTTTATTTGGAGTGATTATTGGCAGTTTCCTTAATGTGGTGATATACCGCTTACACACCGGTAAATCACTCAATGACCGTTCACACTGTCTCTCGTGCGGGGCTACCCTTGCCTGGTACGAGTTGTTCCCACTTATTTCTTATTTGGTGCTTTTGGGGCGCTGTCGAAATTGTGGTTCTTGGATACCAGGACGTTATTGGGTGGTAGAACTTGGCACAGGATTATTGTTTATTGCGGTTGGGATGCACGAACTGCATATAGGAATGCTCGTACCCATGCTGATTGTCGTTGCTTCATTGATGGTGGCAGTTGTATATGATTTGCGTCATCTAATTATTCCTGATGAAATAGTCGCTATTACCATTGGGGCAGTATGTATGTATGTATTGCTCGAGAAAGAGAGCATGGTGACTGCAGATATCAGTATTGTTGTATTGTCTGGCGCTCTTGCTTTTTTTGCATACGCTTTGCTGTGGTATGTCTCAGCGGGTCGCTGGCTTGGCTTGGGTGATGCAAAGCTCGCCTTTCCTTTAGGAATGTTGCTCGGCATTAATCATATTTTCTCTTTTGTGGTACTTTCGTTTTGGATTGGAGCCCTGGTAAGTCTGGCTTTTATTGCTTTACGGTATGTCTCAGCGCGGGGACAAAATCCCTTACAGTTTTCAGCAATACCGCTTACAATGAAAAGTGAGATTCCGTTTGCACCGTTTCTTGTGGCTGCTTTTCTTTTAGTTTTCTTTTACGGTCTAGACGTTCTTGAAATAACTGCCTATGGTATGGAGATCATCTACAACCTACTTTTCTAAAAATGCTGCCTTTTCAATTCTCGAGGTGTTGGTGACGGCCGCCATCATCGGGATAATTACAGCGGTGATCGTTCTCAACTATAGTTCGTTCAACAACGCGGTTTTGCTTAAGAGTCAAGCGTATGAAATTGCCCTTGATATTCGGGAAGCACAGCAATTTGCAGTCAGTGTTCGTGGTGCCGGCGGCGAGTTTCGTGAAGATTATGGTTTGTATTTTTCAACCAGTGAGCCAGGGCAGTACCGCTTGTTTCGTGACCAGGGAACCATCGAGAAGCGAGATGACACCGGTCGGTTGATTAGTTTGGCTTATTATGATGACGGTGAAGAGATTGGTCCCCCGTATTTTATAGACTCTCGCTTTGCCATCTCAAGCATTTGTGTGAATGATTGCGCTCATGTCGTAGATGATCTCTCGATTAGTTTCCGTCGCCCGGACTTTGATGCTCATTTTGCCTCGGTGAGTGCTGATGGCTATGGTATCGCTGATATAATTGACGCAGAGATCGTGCTTACAAATGTGGTTGGCACCAACATTACCAAGTCAATTACCATCAACGCTGTTGGTAAGGTTTCAGTTACGGAGACTACACAATAACTATGTCTTTTTCAGTACCAGCAATCAATAAAAAGCAACCAATGAAAACGAAAGCGTTTTCACTGATTGAATTACTTGTTTCTGTCTCCATTTTTACAATCGTTATTACCATGGCAGTGGGCTCACTCTTAGTACTTATTGACGCTAATGCCAAAGCTCAGAATATGCAGGACGTAATGACCAACCTCTCATTTGTCGTTGACAGTATGGCGCGTGAAATTCGGACTGGAGAAGGTTTTTACTGCAGTGACACCGAACCAAGCGCTACCCTTGATCCACAAACCAGTCAAGATTGTGCCGGTGGCGGTGTCTATTTATCAGTAGTAGAGGGTGATGTATCAAACAGTTTGACGGGTGAAGGAGAACCTCGTGTTACGTATTGGTATAACAGCGCTCAAGAGCAAGTTGAGCGCCGTGTAGGTGATGCTGGATTCTATCCACTGACAGATGCGGACGTACATATCACCGAAGCAGTCTTTTATGTCAGTGACACCGATCGTGGTGTTGATGGCGACACTGCACAACCAACAGTGACTATCTTTATTAGTGGGTATGCTGGACAGATACCAAGTGTTGATACTTCCTTTGATCTTCAGACAACCATTACTAAACGAGTCCTTGATATTTAATGTATGCGTTTTTATTCTACACAACAGGGATATTCATTGGTTGAAGTGCTTGTCGCAGTGGCAGTTCTGCTTATTTCAATCGTTGGTCCGCTCACTATTGCTTCCAAAGGCCTGAAAAACGCTTCCACTGCCAAGCAGCAGAATACAGCGTTCTTCTTAGCTCAAGAGGGACTTGAGTCAGTAGTAAAATTGCGTGAAGACAGTGCCTTGGACGCTTTTGTTAATAGTACTGGGGATGTATGGAGTGCAGTTGAAGCACTTGACGATAGTGATGTATGCTCAATAGCTAATCCATGTGGTGTAGATATTGAAAATGGCGGATCACTTTTTTTGTGTAGTGATCGAACATGTGACCTATATCGCATGAGTAGTGGGCAAGCACGATTTGAACATAACGAAACAGGTAGCGCCACTGTATACAATAGACAAATCATTCTGAGTGCTGATAGCGAGCGTCTCTATGTTCAGTCCATTGTGACGTGGGGGGAAGCTGCTGACGAACGGGTCGCACTTTCAATGTATCTTTATAACATCTATGAAAACTAAACAGTTCCACACAACTGAAAATGGTTTTGTACTCCTTCTGACATTGGTGGTAGTGAGCATTATTTTAGCTATCGGTCTTTCGATGTTGCATATTACCCTCAAGCAGCTCACGCTTTCGAATCTTGCCCGTGAATCTGAGATTGCCCTGCATGCTGCAGTAACTGGTCTTGAGTGTATGCAGTATCACCGCAATACACCAGTGACACGACAGAAACTACTTAATGAAGATAGCGACCCCGATACCGCCGCCCCCGAACTCTACTGCGCTGATGTGTTGCCAGCAGCAGCTCCCAACACTGACCATGACCTTGATATCGGTAGTGGTGAGCTATTTTATAACTATCAGTACACATACAATGTTGATACCGATAAGTGCGTAGAAGTCAGTCTTCACCTGCTTGATCTACGGACCGCTGATGATGATGCTACCCGTACCATAGAAGAAGGTCTCACAGAGCTTTCTTGTGATGCTGGAAGCATGTGTACTACCATCTTTTCCCGTGGTTTTAATCGGGGATGCGACAATATAGAGGATCTTTTCACTGTACAACGCGAGCTAACTATACAATACTAAGGAGATGCCAAAGTCGCCCGAGAATAAGAAGAAACGGATAGAAAAACTCCGTACCTTAGTTGCGTATCATCAACGTAAATATCACGAAGAAGATACGCCGGAAATATCAGATGAAGCATATGATTCTTTGGTGCGTGAATTACAGGAGCTTGAAGGAGCTACTGATGAATCAGTAAATTCGATAACCACTGCAGTCGGGGGCACTGCAAGTGATGCGTTTAGTAAAGTAAAGCACCGTGTGCGACAGTGGTCACTGAGTAATGTTTTTACCCTAGCTGAGTTAGAAGACTGGGAGGCTCGTTTGCGCCGGCATTTAGCCGCTGAGGACGTGACTGATTACCAGCTCGAACATGCTCGAACATAAACTTGATGGTCTTAAGCTTATTTTAGAGTATGAAAAAGGTACATTGGTTCGTGCTGCCACCCGTGGTGATGGTAGCGTTGGCGAGGATGTGACATACTGCGCGCACGATCAAAGATATTCCCCAGTGCTTGGCAAAACCACTCACCATGATTTGTACTGGTGAGGTCATGCTTACCTATCGTGAATTTGAGCGTATCATCAAACTTCGCGCAAAAGCTGCAGCAGTTATTTGCTAATCCGCGCAATGCTGCTGCGGGCTCCCTCAGACAACTTGACTCAACAGTTACCGCCTCACGTAACCTCACCTTTATCGCGTACGATATTGACTATGCAGAAGCAGTTTCTATAGAGACACAATGGGACGAGCTCATGCTACTTTCGTCAGTTGGGTTTTAAGACGAACTCCCATAACAAAAAAGTAAAAAAAATGTGAGAGCTATTACAGCCTATTATGAGCAATGGGCAAAACAAAAAGAAGAGCTTGATATGGGAGTTGATGGGGTAGTTATAAAGGTAAATGACCATAGTCTCCAGCGTCTCCTTGGATATACCGCCAAGTCTCCACGGTATGGGGTGTTTAAGTTTCCAGCGGAACAAGCCACAACGGTTGTCGAAAGTATTGAACTACAAGTGGGGCGTACCGGAGTCATTACACCAGTTGCCCACCTCACACCAGTTTTGATTGATGGCTCAACCGTCTCGCGGGCGACGCTTCATAACGAAGACCAGATAAAACGCTTAGATGTCCGGATTGGTGATACGGTGATTCTGCAAAAAGCTGGTGACATCATACCCGAAATCATTTCCGTAGTAGAAGCGCTGCGTGAACCAGCGAGCAAACCCTACCGATTTCCAAAACGGGTGGCGGGCTGCGGGGAGACGGCTCAATTGAACGGATTCCCGGTGAAGCAGCTTACCGCTGTGTGACGCGAGTCAGATTTTTGCACCGGCAGCGTTTGTATCACTTTGTCTCTAAAGGCGCATTTAACATAGACGGCGCCGGTCCCCGTATCATTGATTTACTACTTGATCATGGACTCATTAAAGATGCTGCCGATCTATTTACTCCTTGAGGCCGGAGATCTTAAAGATCTACCGAGTTTTAAAGAACGAGCGGCACAAAATGTTGTGACCGCCATTGCATCAGCACGGAAGTCCCTCTCTACCGGTTCTTGATCGCGCTCTCAATCGAGCAGGTAGGGGAAGAGACCGCTCGTTTGATTGCTGATCATTGCGGTTCCCTCGAAGCGGTTAAAAAAGTAAGTAGCGAGCAGTTGGCAGCTATTCATGGGGTTGGCGACATCGTCGCTCGGTCTCTCACTGACTGGTTTGCTGACACTAAGAATCAATTGTACGTCAAGGCTTTAACTGAACATGTCACAATCATTGCTCCGCAGCGGGTGGCAAAAGACACCCCCTTGTCTGGCAAAACACTTGTATTTACCGGCACACTAGCAATGCTGTCGCGTGATGAGGCTAAGGACATGGCGCGTAAGGCCGGAGCGATAATTGGCAGCTCAGTCTCAAAACAGACAGACTATGTGGTGATTGGTGATAATCCGGGCAGTAAAGCCACTAAAGCTCATGAACTCGGGATAACAGTGTTAGAGGAGAAGGAATTCAAACAACTACTAAAAGAGTAGCCGACTGCAACCGAAGATGCTATTATGCCGCGTATGACAAAGGAGGAGATTCTGCACTTAGGAACACTGGCTCGCATAAAACTAACCGATGAGGAAGCTACTCACTTTAATACTGAAATTGACGCAATTTTAGACTATGTCAGTACAGTTAATGAAATTGTGGCAGATTATAGTGCCCTCACGAAGACGGTTGGACCAGTGCATAATGTGTTTCGTGCTGATGAAGTAACGAATGAACCAGGTTCACACACTAAAGATTTGCAAGCGGAGTTTCCAGACGCTCAGGATGGATATTTACGCGTTAAAAAGATTCTCAATCCGGATACTTAGTTATGTTGACTGCAACTTCCCTACGAGAGCAGTTCCTACGCGGCGACTATAGTCCGCGTGAGGCACTCGAAGCCACAACTAGCATGATCAAAACCAGGGATGCTGATGTCCACGCTTTTTTAGATGTGTATGATGCCACTTCTGAAGCAGAAAAGGCAACTGAGTGCATCAGAGAAATGGGAGACCAAGCGCCGCTGTTAACGGGTATTCCGATTGCACTGAAAAACAACATTTTAGTAAAAGGCAAACGAGCGACTGGCGGTTCAAAGATTCTTGAGAATTACACTGCGACCTACGATGCGACTATTGTTACTAAACTAAAGGAAGCAGGAGCAGTCATTGTCGGAGCCGCCAACATGGATGAGTTTGCTATGGGATCTTCAACTGAGAACTCAGCGTTTGGTCCCACCAAAAATCCTCATGACATGTCTCGTGTGCCAGGAGGATCTTCCGGAGGGTCTGCGGCGGCAGTAGCGATGGAGGCAGTGCCAATAGCGATTGGGACTGACACTGGCGGCTCGATTCGCCAGCCAGCCAGTTTTTGCGGTTTAATTGGATTTAAACCAACATACGGTGCCGTGTCGCGATACGGATTAATGGCGATGGGTTCTTCACTTGATCAAGCCGGACCGCTCACTAATACAGTTGCCGACGCGGAGTTGGTGCATACCATTATGGCAGGAAAAGACCCAAAGGATATGACCACCATAGACAACACAACGTATGAGCCGGTGTCAGTTAAAGATACCTACACGTTTGGTGTACCACGCAGCTTCTTAGCTGACGGTGTAGATACGGATGTGATGCAAGCGTTCGAAGCACATATTAAAACATTAACGGAAGCTGGACACTCGGTCGTTGATGTAGAATTGCCGATGTTTGAAAAGGGTTTAGCGGCGTATTACATCGTTATGCCGGCAGAAGTGTCCTCAAACTTAGCGCGCTATGATGGCATGCGTTACGGCACTCGAGTAGCAGGTGAAGACTTGTTGGCTGAGTATCTCAATTCTCGAGCCGCTGGTTTTGGCGATGAGGTAAAACGTCGCATCTTGCTTGGTACCTACGTACTTTCCTCTGGTTACTACGACGCTTACTATGGAAAAGCTGAGGCAGTTCGAACATTGATGCGTCAAGAATTGGGACAGGTGTTTACTCATGTTGACGCCATTATTACCCCTACTGCTCCAACGCCAGCATGGCAGTTTGGTGAGCAGGAAGATCCGTTATCTATGTACCGTCAAGATATCTTTACCGTACCGGTAAATCTCACGGGTGTACCAGCCCTCTCAACTCCTATGGGTACTGTCGAGCGAGCGGGAAGCGTGTTGCCAGTTGGTATTCAGTACATTGCGCCGCACGCTGGCGAAGCGCGTCTATTTGATATTGGTAAACGCATATACGACTCAACCGTTAGTTAGTGCTACTTTCGTCTTATTCGTACGGTACAATAAGATGAAGCACGGTACGTATGGACAGTAATGATGTTCAATTCAATGACTATAGTCTCGATTTCTTCGGGTTTTTGAAACTCTTTTTTTCTGGCGGCAGCATTGATGGATCGGGCAGTGGTCAGTACGGAAGTGGTTTTGATTCTGCTGGCTCATCAGCAGCTGACTCTTTTGCGCGTTTGATCGATTTTTTTGCGAGTGCCTGGTCAGTATTTGTGGTGTTTTCATGGATTATTTCCGCCCTACTGATTTTTGGACTCATTTACGCATACTTGCGTACGCACCACTATGAGGAGCTACAGGATGAGGGTTTGTTACTTAATGAGCGTCTATATCAGGAACTCTACGGCTCTCGCTCAGGCAATACCCGCTGGGATGATGTTCTCATGCATATTGCTGATGATCCCAAAAATTTGGCGTCTGGCTATTTTAGAGGCTGACGTTATGCTCGATGAGTCGCTTAAGGAGGCAGGTTATGCTGGTAATACAGTGGGGGAGATGCTCAAAGTGCCTCTGGACCTTCCAAACGCTTGATCAAGCGTGGGCAGCTCACTTGGTTCGCAATAAAGTTGCACATGCTGGTTCTGATTTTATTTTGACTAAGAAATTAGCTCAAGAAACCGTCACCCAATACAAAATGGTATTTGAGGAACTGGGAGTGGTGTAATGTGCAGGTATTTTGTGTACAAAGTAAAACTCACGCCATCTGGCGTGAGTTTTACTTGATGTTGCGGGGCCCGGACTTGAACCGGGGTCTGGAGGTTATGAGCCTCCCGAGGTACCACTCCTCCACCCCGCTGTGTTTTAACTGTGCGGCAAAGTGTAACATAGCAAAACTAAAAGTCTAGTTGGCTAGAATATTGTTGTATTTCTGCTATACTGCTCGCCACACTTTATATCGCCTTACAAGCATTTGAGTCTAGAATAAACCAGTGAATTTTGTTATCCTGTCTCTCGTTTGCTGACGTAGCTCAGTTGGTTAGAGCGTAGGACTCATAAACCTAAGGTCGGAGGTTCAATTCCTCCCGTCTGGCACATATCGTTAAGCCCTGCCAAAGCAGGGTTTAACTGTATATGCTGACGAGCAAGCAAACTACTTTGCCTGCGTGGAGAATTGAAAGCCGGAGCGATGTTTACGAGTGAGGCGGGGTCGCGAGCAACATCTTTGATTTTGACTTGTGACCAATTCCTCCCGTCAGCACAAAACAAAAACCACACCTTGAGTGTGGTTTTTTGCTTGTGCGCGGTGGACGGGACTTGAACCCGCAACCTCCCGCGTGACAGGCGGGTGCTCTAGTAAATTGAGCTACCACCGCAAGATATGCTCACGGTGTACGCAAGTGGGTGTGAGTATAGCGGGTTTGTAGGGCTTTTGCAATATGACGGTGCTACAATATGGGATATGAAATATCTACTCGTTTTCAACGCACTCTATCTTATTTTAGGTGGCGTGTATTTCTTGCGTGACCTTAATCATGAGTTTGTTATTTATGTAGCGGTGATTGTGGCAATCTTAGGAGGGGTTTTGCTACTCGTACCTATACACGTTTCCCGCTTTGGATGCTTTGGCTACTTTCATTCTGGGGGCTACTTCATGTCCTTGGTGGTGCGGTAGAGACAAGAGACGGTGTTGTTTGCTTACCGTATTTTCCGTTTGTTGATCTTGGTGGCGAATTTTTCATTCTTAAATATGACCAAGTAGTGCATGCCTATCTGTATGGCTGGTAGGAGTAATGACGTACCATCTGCTCTACAATGTTTTTGGCGTACAGCACTATCCTGTTGCTGTGTATTTGCTAGCAGTTCTCACCTCAGTAGGAGTGAGTGCTCTGAATGAAATTATGGAATTTATTATTGCCATGAGCCTTGAGCGCAACGGAGTCGGCGGATATGAAAATGCAATGCTTGATTTTGTTTTTAACCTGAGCGGAGCTCTGAGTTGCTACCGCAGTGTACGCCTGGTATTGCAGGCAAGGAACGGCAGGAAGACGGTAGCACTGCCATAAACAAAAAGCACCCATAGGGTGCTTTTTGTTTTTGGAACCAATGTCCCGGGATTGAACCGGAGACCTCCCGCCTTACCATGGCGGCGCTCTGCAACTGGGCTACATTGGCAAAAGATGGCTGCTGTCGGATGGAGACGGTCGCAAGATTTGATCCTGACCTGGTGGGGAATAATCACCACGAATACATCCGACAGCCGGTAGTAGGGTGGTTTGGCAGCCGCAAACACAGCCCTACGCGCAAGTAATGCGCTCGGCTATCCTATCAAAATTGGTTTGAAAACAAAACCCTCCTATACTAGGATAGGTTGTCTGCCACCTTAGCTCGAAGTTGTAGAGGTGAAGAAGTTTGGGGAACTTCTGTACCACTCGACGCTACTAAGTTGTGGTATATTCTGCCACCTTAGCTCAGTTGGTAGAGCGACGCACTCGTAACGCGTAGGTCCGCAGTTCAATCCTGCGAGGTGGCTCATGTCAGAACAGACACAAAATAAAATAGCTGAAATTGAAGCGGCGATGCTCGAGCCGACTTTTTGGAATGACCCGCAAAAAGCACAATCTCTGATAAAAGAACTCCAGGAACTTAAAGATCAGGCTGACGGTAAGGGGAAGTATGACCGTAACAATGCGGTAGTAACTGTTGTCGCCGGCGCTGGTGGGGATGATGCTGAGGATTTTGCCCGGATGTTGGTGGAAATGTACCAGCGCTACGCAGAGGGACGAGGGTGGAGTGTGGCAGTACTCGATAGTAATGCCAACGACCATAATGGCTATCGCAACATCACTTTTTTAATCACCGGTAAAGGCTCGTACGGAGAACTACAGACTGAGTCGGGAGTGCATCGTTTAGTACGTATTTCTCCATTTAATGCCAACGGCAAACGGCAGACCTCGTTTGTATTGGTAGAAGTGTCCCCAGAGGTGGATACTCAGGATCAAGCGATTCTCCCTGAGGATGAGCTTGAGATATCTTTTGCCCGTTCTGGTGGTGCTGGTGGGCAAAATGTGAACAAGCGTGAGACAGCCGTCCGCATCACTCATGCCCCAACGAACATCTCAGTCCATGTTTCGAGTGAACGTTCCCAGCAACAAAACCGTGAGCGAGCGTTGGTGTTACTCTCTGGTAAAGTGTTGGCGTTTAAAGAAGCTCAACAGCAACGAGAACTGCAAGGATTGTCAGTTGAAAAGACCATGAAGATTGAGTGGGGGAGTCAGATTCGTTCATATGTTCTCCACCCGTATCAGTTGGTCAAAGATCATCGCACCAACACTGAAGTACGTGATGTCGATAAGGTTTTAAGCGGTGATATCCAGGTATTTTTGGATGCAGAGAAGGTAAATCGTTCGCTTGACAGTGAAGCGTAATATCGTAAAAAGGGTTTTGCCAGTGACTTTTCTAGACGGTCTTCTGCGGCTACGTTAAAATAGGACGTATCATCTTATGATCTATTTCGATAAAGTATCGAAGCACTACAACGCTGGGCAATCAACGGCACTTGAGGATGTTACATTTCAAGTTGCTCCAAAAGAGTTCGTCTCTATTGTTGGACATTCTGGTGCTGGCAAGTCTACGTTACTCAAAATGATGATTGCTGAAGACCACCCAACTGCCGGGCAGGTCTTTTATGAGTCGATTGATGTTCATAAGATTCCGCGTGGAAAATTGCCAAAGTATCGGCGCAAGATCGGAACAGTGTTCCAGGATTTCAAGCTTCTCCCGCATAAAACTGCCTATGAAAATATCTCATTTGCCATGGAGGCAAATGGTCGCTCTGACGAAGAGATTGCTGAGAACGTGCCGCAAGCGCTCGCTCTCGTTGATCTTGAAGATAAGATTTGGAACTTTCCGCATGAATTGTCAGGTGGCGAGAAACAGCGAGTAGCAATTGCCCGGGCAATCGTAAACCAGCCGGATATTATCATTGCCGATGAGCCAACCGGTAACCTTGATCCGATTGCTACCTATGAAGTAGTACAAATTTTGAAAAAAATTAATGATCTCGGTACCACTGTCATTATGACGACACACAATAAAGGAGTGATTGATGAACTAGGGAGACGAGTCATTACCATGGACGAGGGTCGAGTTGTCCGAGATGATGCTGAGGGTAAGTACGTACTATAATATAATTGATTTATGTGGACTGCTTTTAAGCGTATCGTTCGTTCTGGGTTTGTAGGATTTTGGCGCAACGCGTTTGTGTCACTAGCTTCGACCTTTGTGATGACGGTGGCACTATTTGTAATCGGTGCAACCATGCTTCTTGATCAGTTACTTGGTGTGTCACTTCAGCAGATTCAAGACAAGGTGGATATTAATGTCTATTTCATGGTAGACGCCAGTGATGAGGATATGCAGGCTCTTCAGGATCGCTTGGGAGCACTTCCAGAAGTAGAATCAGTCACGTTTACCTCACGCGATGAAGCGCTCGCTCAGTTTCGGGAGCGCCACCAGGGTGATGAGTTAACTATCCAAGCTTTAGAAGAACTCGGCGAGAATCCACTCGGTGCCTCACTTGCCATTCGAGCGGAAAACACTTCACAATACGAGAGCATCGATCGTTTCCTGCAAGAGCAGCAAGCTCAAAATGACCCACAAAATCCTCTCATAGACCGGGTCAACTTTGTAAAGAACAAAGAAGCCATCGATAAACTCACTGCCATCATTTCCGCTGTGGAGCGAGCAAGTGTGATTACGATGGGAGTGCTTATTGTGGCGGCAGTTATGATTACTTTTAATACGATTCGACTCGCTATCTACACGACCCGCGAAGAGATTTCCAGTCATGCGCTTAGTAGGAGCGAGCAACACCTTCATTCGCGGTCCATTTATGTCAAGGGATTATGTATGGGCTGGTGTCTGGCGTATTAGCGATCCTTATCATCTATCCGATTCTCTTATGGATTGGTCCTGCTACCGAAAACTTCTTCCAGTTCAATCTCTTTGATTATTTTGTCACCGACTTTGTCCGCATGTTCAGTGTCATAGTGGGAGCCGGTATTGTACTTGGACTTATCTCGAGTACCCTAGCTGTCTCCGTTACTTGCGTGTCTAATCCTGTGTCTATCCAATAATGAAACGGCGTCAAAAAACACCAAACGACACACCTACTTGTTTGTCGTCGGTGGTGTTATGAGTGGGGTCGGTAAAGGTGTAGCCTCTTCTTCAATTGCTAAGATTTTGCAAGCACGTGGTCTGACTGTGACAGCGATGAAGATCGATCCGTATATCAATGTTGACGCTGGTACCATGAATCCAACTGAGCACGGGGAAGTGTTTGTACTCGAGAATGGTCTAGAGACTGACCAGGACATGGGAAACTACGAGCGTTTTCTCAATACCAACATTCCCGGTATTAACTACATGACCACGGGGAGTGTCTATCAGTCGGTGATTCGCAAAGAACGCAATCTTGAGTACGGAGGACATAACGTAGAGGTGGTGCCGCATATTCCTTTAGAGGTTATTGCCCGCATTAAACGTGCCGCCAAAACTGCTAACGCTGATGTTACCCTCATCGAGATTGGTGGTACGGTGGGTGAGTATCAAAACGTCCTTTTCCTCGAAGCAGTGCGCATGATGAAGACGGAGTCTCCCGCTGACGTGGAGTGGTAATGGTCTCGTATCTCCCTGTGCCCGGCAGTATCGGAGAGATGAAGACCAAGCCCACGCAAACCGCTGCCCGTATTCTCAACAGCGCTGGCGTATTTGCCGATTTTATTATTGCCCGCTCGCCAGTCGGAGTAGATAAAAAACGCAAAGACAAAATCGCCCGTTTTTGTAACGTCCTGCAGGAAAACGTCATTTCAGCACCGGATGTAAAAAGTGTCTACGATGTGCCACTTAATTTTGAAAAAGATAAACTCTCGCACAAGATTTGCGACCTCCTGAGTCTCAAGTGCACCAAAACTGCTGATTTAAGTAATTGGAAAGCCTTTGTACGGAAAAGTAAAAATGGTAAAGATGCTGTAAAAATAGCAGTAGTCGGAAAGTACTTTACCTCCGGTGACTTTGTACTCTCTGATGTGTACCTTTCGGTACTTGAAGCCATTAAATATTCTGCTTATAAACTAGGACTCACTCCCGAGATAGACTACCTCTCCTCACAGATTTCACCGATAAGAAGCAACTTAAGCGTCTTAAAGAGTATGATGGTGCACTTATTCCGGGTGGGTTTGGCACTACTGGTATTGAGGGTAAGTTACACGTCATTGAGTACGTGCGGAAACAGAAAATCCCGTACTTCGGTATTTGTTACGGTATGCAGCTTTTGGTTCTCGAGTATGCCAAGAATAAACTACGCATGAAGGATGTCAGTACCACAGAGATAGATCCAAATGCTAAACACCTGGTCATCGACATTATGCCGGAGCAAAAAGAAAAAGTAGCTAAGAGCGATATGGGTGGTACCATGCGGTTAGGGGAGTGAAGCTCATATTGGTAAGGGTACCCAAGCCTACCGAGCATACAAGACTGCGACCATCAGTGAGCGTCACCGGCATCGTTACGAAGTTAATCCAGCCTATGTTCTAAAACTCCAAGAGGCGGACTGGTTTTCTCCGGACAATCACCAAACCGACAACTAATGGAAATTGCTGAATTACCAAAGGAAGAGCATCCATTTTTCTTGGGTGTGCAGTTTCATCCGGAGTTTCATGCCCGCCCACTTGACCCACACCCACTGTTTACGGCGTTTGTAAAAGCTTCATATGAGTCTAAATAAGACAGGCGCGCATTCATGCGCGCCTGATGGCTAGTTGTGTACAGAGAAGTATCCCTCCGTAGCCTCAAGTTCATAGTCTCCCCAAGAAGTTTTTCTTTGACGACATCTTGTGTGCCGTCCTTCAGTTCAATGATATCTCCTGAGTAGAACACTTTATCAGGAGCATTTTGCGCGGCGTAATGGACAGCTGAGACAATTTCTCGCGCCCGACTGCCGCGGACTCGATCAAAGCGTTTCTTACCCATGTGGATACTCCTGTGTATGCCGGCAAACACCATAACTTAAATAATGAAAAACGCCAAACTCTATGGTAGAGTAGTGGCGCACAAATGGAAATATAATGGCGGATCGTCTAACGGTAGGACGTTTGGTTTTGGTCCAAAAAATCGGGGTTCGATTTCCTGTCCGCCAGCTTGAAAATACTCCCTGAAGGGAGTATTTTCATTCATGCTGGTGGACAGGGACGTAGTATTTCTTTAAACGTAAACATGAATCGGGTTGCCTACGATTCTGACGAAGGAAGAATCGTGACAACCCTGAACCGTTCATGTAATGAAAGATTCCCTGTCCGCCAGCTATGTTGACAGATTATATAATCTGTGTTATTTAGATACGGAAAAAGAGTAGTTAAAATTAAAGAGGAGTTCTCACGATGAGAAGTAACTGTCAGTGGCTTCCACAATTGAGCCACAAACATACGCGTGGTGACGGTACCGGTCGGATGAGCTACGGAATCGTTTTCGAAATCTGTTCGGGGTACCGTGGAGCTTCATGTCCGGTGTTAGGCGCACGCCTAGCTCGGCAGTATCTTGGTTGCGAGCTGACTTCCGAGAAACAAGATTATGCCAAAGTTCTGGTACAACTTCATTATTGACGCTAGGATAAGTTACGAGCGCCGAATCGCTTTCTTAGCAGCAGTCGTAACGAACACAAGCTGAAAGAACCTTGAGTAATATTTTGAAACGACACGACAAAGTCGCCATCTGAGTAACGAAAGAGCCGTTGCTGCGTGGCGGCACTATTGCTTATAAAAAAGTTCTAACATCATCCCAAACAGCCACTTGACTCAAACAAATAAATTGTTAAAAAACAGTATCAGATCCACTGTGGAGAGGACGGCAGTCCAGAGTCGGCTGCCGCTTAAAGACACCTTAACCGGTCACTCGTTGAAACGGTGGATCTGATACTCGCGGAGACCGCGAGTTTTTTGTAATAAACCCACCCCGTGGGTGTAGTAATAGGTGAGTCGATACGTTGACTCATGACTTTGCAAAGACTCGTACATTACTAACCCAACATTATTCTATTACCCATGCTTAAACAGATTATGGTACCGGTGGCTGCTTTTGCAGTAACGGTCACAACCGCAAGTGCGTTTGCTGGCACTGACTGGCTCAACTCAATCGATGTAGACCTTACCGACAACCAAGTAGCAGCACTTGAGGAAGCTCAAGAAATCCGTGAAGAAGCTCGCGCAGAGGCTGAGGCAGTGCTCGAAGCGGCTGGTCTCGATGAAGAGAAAATGCATGAGATTCATGAAGCACGTCATGAGGTCATGCATGCAGAGCGTGAAGCAGTCCATGAAGCTCTAGAGGCGGAGGACTATGACGCGTTTCTTGACGCCATCGAGGGTACCCCAATGGCTGATGTGATTGACTCTGAGGCAGATTTTGAGAAATTTCTGGAAGCCCATGAACTCCGCGAAGCCGGAGATCATGAGGCAGCAGCAGAAATACTTTCTGACCTTGGACTCGAGCGTCCAGCTGGTGGCATGAAAGGAGGACATGGATTTGGTGGTCCCGATCGTGGTGGTCGGCAGTCAGCTGAATCGTAAACTCCACTGCAAACACAACAAAGTGCGCTACGGCGCGCTTTTTTGTAATAAAACGGTAATTCCGGTGTAGTATAAATAGTCAGAGGTATGATCGAAGAAACTGACGAAATCATTGCAGTAGCGATACAACAGGGCGATACTGACGCTTTTGGTATCTTGATATCGCGTTACGAAGAAAAACTCAAACGCTACGCTCGGCGATTTTTAGCTCGGGAGGAAGATGTTTCTGACCTGGTACAAGATGTATTTATAAAAGCGTACGAGCATATTCAGTCATTTGATACTACGCAACGATTCTCTCCGTGGATATATCGCATTGCCCACAATAGTTTTGTGAACGAGTTACGCCGCAAAGACCGGTGGGGTATGGTATTTGATGCTGATACGATACTGCCAGCTCTGCCCGGTACCGAACGAACTGATGCACTTACTCTAAACACTGAACAGCAACGTGTGGTTGAACAAGCCCTTACGTCTTTACCAGCCAAGTATCGAGAAGTGGTGGTGTTGCATTATTTTGAAAATCTATCGTACCAAGAAATAAGTGACATTTTGCATGTTCCTGTGAACACGGTAGGGGTGCGACTCAGCCGCGCGCGCCAATCGCTCGAGACGTTATTAATTGACCATATATCATGAACACTATTAAAGAAAACCTCATAAAAAAAATTCAGGCTGGAGAGATCACCATGGTGCCGCGGTGGCAGTTTGTGCTCCGCGCTACGCTTGGTGTTCTTGGGGTGCTTATTGTGGCAGTGTTGGCGGTCTACTTTTTGAGCTTTGTGTTATTTACTCTCAATCAAAGCGGTCTTTTGTTCGCACCAATGTTTGGCTGGTCAGGTGTCATGCTGTTTGTGATGGCGTCGCCGTGGTTCATTATTTTGCTGACCGGATTGTTTCTCGTTGTTTTGTACATACTGGTCAGTCAGTATGCCTTTAGCTACCGCCAGCCACTCGTGTATTCGCTTGTCGGGGTAGTGCTGGTAGTAGTAGCGGTTGCGTCATTGATCCATCAGAGCAATATGCACGAGCGGATGCGTGGCTTTATGGAACGTCATGAAGTACCAGGAATGTCACCACTCTATCGTGGCTCCCTGGATGAACGTCCAGAAGGCGTGGTGGCAGGGAGGTGATAACGACAGCGGCAGACAACTTGATACTGCAGACCACGGATGGTCGCTTGATTACTGTTGAGATACAGGAACAAACCAAATTACCGCGCCAACTGGAGATAGTGGCTGGCTCGCAGGTAATGGTCTTTGGGAAACCAACACCAGACGGCATCGAAGCCTTTGGTATCCGACCGTACCAAGAGGGGCGTGTGGCACCAATGGAGAGAGGCTTGAAACCACTTCGTTAATCAAGATGTGTAGAATACATTAAGGATTGTTATACTAAGAGCGTGTTTTCTTATACTACTAAGCGTATTGTTGCGGTTGGCTTTATTCTGACCTATTTTGCAGTCGGCATGTCCAATGAGTATATCGGTGAACGTGTTTTTGATAGTGGTTTAGAGTGGTATCCGGTATTTTCTTGGGATTTGTTTTCTTTTATACCTAATGAACAACATACGTATCATATGGAGATCGTGCGGTATGGTTCTCATGAGTATGATCCGCCGCTTGCGTTTCGTTACAGTGACGACTTTTTTAGATCTATCGGCAGTTCGCCAACTGAGTATACGCCACTGATTAAACAGGCGGGTTCGTATATCAAACATGGAGATGCTCAGGCTGCACTCCCGTTACAAGAGAAAATAGCGGGTATTTTTGGCAACACCCCATTCACATACCGGATTCTCTATGTGGAGTACGACCCGGTTGAATACTGGCGGTCGGGTGCATACACACGCAGTGAAGTGTTAGCGACTATAACGTATCCATAATATGTTTTCTCAGATCATTAGTTGGCTTAAACCCGTTTCACTTTCCCAGCTCGCGCGGCAGGCACAGATACTGCAACGTACTCGTTTGTTTGTTTCGTACTATTACTACGTCACACCACTGCTTGGGGCAATGTTCCTGGGTGCGGGGCTCCATAACAAGCCAAACTTCGAGCCAATTTATCCATTGTATTGGTCAACGTACTTTGAATTAAGTAGTGAGACAACCATTTTACTCATCAAGGTGGCTCTGGTAGTGAGTAGCCTAGCTGCGGCATTTTTTCATCAACACCGCTGGAGTCGAATCCTTTTCTTCGTAGCTTTATGGCAAGTACATGCCCTTGAGAGTTCTTTTGGGCACTGGAATCATCAGTGGTATACCTGGCTTTATACCTCATTTATTTTCATTTTCTTGCCGAATATTTGGGAATCGAAGGACACTAAAAAAATACGCGATAGCCTTCTCGTAATCTGGACTGCTCAAGCATTTGTGATGCTTACGTACACAATGGCGGGTATCAATAAATTTGTGAAAGTGTTTGAGCAGTATATGGCGGGAGAGGTGCATGGTTTGGCACGAGATGCCTTCTTATATCAAACTGCCTGGTGGGTTCCGCAACTGCAACAACCTGCCTATTTCATCAACTTAATTGCTCAGTTTCCAAATCTGGCGTGGTTGTGTTACGCCTCGCTACATTTTATACAGCTCTTTGCGCTCTGGACGATGGTTCGTACCTCGCTGCAACCGCTGTGGACTTTTTTGCTCATCATGTTCCACCTTGGCACCTTCGTTTCAATGGGGATTCTATTTACTGAACACCTGCTCTTGTTACTGGTTTTGTTTTTACCAACACCGCTTATATTAGGTCGTTTGACTTGGCAGCGAGTACTGTTTGATATACCGGTGGTTGGTTGGGTATTGTCGCACGCGAAGGTGCATACACGGCGCTATTTTCCACGTCCATAGTATTGCTTCAAAAGCGCAACGTGCTCTTCGTAGGTTTCTGAGCAATGAAATTCAGCATCTTTGTCATGGAAGTAGAAGAGACAATCTGTTGGGGTCGGGTTCAGAGTCGCTAAGATGGCTTCCACGGAGGGATTACTAATTGGTGCCGGTGGTAGTCCAGCGTTTTGATAGGTGTTATAGGGGGAGTCTAGGTATTTGTCTTCTGGTACCGGTGTTGGCCACCATTCGGGTGTACTGACGAGGCTTCCTTTAGCGTATTGCAGACTGGCGTCAAGTTGGAGTTTCATATCAGCAAAGCGCCGGTTCCAAATCACGCCAGAAATGAGACGCATATCGGTAAAGTCATAGGCTTCACGCTCAATGAGTGAAGCAATGACTAGAGCTTCTTCTAGAGGCACTACGACCTCTATATCTTGGGTGTATCGATCTCTGACTTCTGTACCAAAACGCGCGTTTACCTCCGCCGCAGCCTCTTCTGGAGTGGTGCCGACTGCAAAGACATAATGTCCGGGGAAGAACGTGCCGTCAGATAGTCGTGGAGGTGACATTGTGACTGTTTCAGAGAAACGGGCTCGTTCATCATTGCTCCATCCCAGAATATCGCCAAAATGATCAACTACCTCTTCGTGACGCTCACCAGAGTAGATGACTACTACTCGGCTTACTGACGAAGCTAAGTTTTGGTACCACGGCGTTCTCCCGACCCAGGCAAGTATCCGTGTAAACCAGTTGCGTTCTTTGATACGAGGTACCTGTGCAACATTATGATTCTCCAGGTAACCATACACTGCGGGATCTTCCACAATACGCTTAGCAATGGGGTCTACCCCTAAAGGAAAGGGTTCTGGAGCGGTTTTTTCAGCGTCTAGGTGCGTCTGTTGTCGCTCCATGCTCTGGTCAAAAGCAAACTTCGCTGTTTGGGCTACGATCAAAAGAAAAAAGAGACACCCAGCAACCAGGAACAAAACACCCAGCCACAATCCACGCTGTACCCAAAAGATGTAACGTTGTCGTCTCTTCTGTTGCATTACGTACTATTATACCGTCTGATACAGATCAGTCGTAAAATAGTGGTAGCATAATGACACTATGCGTATCGCTGGGCAGATGTCGAAATTACTTGTGTCCAAATTACTTGCGGTCATTGTGGTGAGCGGACTGCTGCTACATGCATTACAAGTGCCACACCAGCATGTCGGTGGAGTGACAGATGGGCATGCGCTTCATGTTCACGCAGCGGATGCTTCGGTACCAGCAGAGCCGGCGATTGAGCAAAGTAGCTTCCACGCCTTCAGTGAGGAAAAGCTCTTATTGCTATTGCTTATGGTATTGGCAGGGGCATTGTTGCTCTCTGGTCTACCCAGTACCGCACTCATTAGAACCCTCCAATCGTGTAGTCTCAGTACGCCTACGACTTGTCGACTTCGCTATTCATACTTATTGTGGCTGTTTGCAACTGGAGTCCTGCACCCCAAACTTCATTAGCCTAATACTATAGAAGTATTAGTAATGTAAATGTTGATCTAATGATATGAGTGAAAAGATTATTATTGCGGTAGTGTTTGCCGCGCTCGGTTTGGTCGCTGGTCATCAGGCTGGACACTGGCATGCTGGGCATGAAGAGCACGAAATGGAAGAAGAGATGGATATGAGCATGGAGGCAGATCAGTCGTCTGAATCTAAAACCGACATGTCAGTTGAAATGGCACAGGCAATGAATCCCGAGGGGTTGCCAATGGGAATTCATAATCACCCCATGCGTGAAATTGATCGTGCTTTGCCGATTCCGACCGTCTCACTGGCGGTTGAGCCGGACAAAATGGACGGATTCAACCTTGAAGTCCTGACTGAGAACTTCACTTTCGCACCGGAACGGGTAAATACTGATGCCGTTGCCAACGAAGGACATGCGCACATCTATGTGAATGGCACCAAGATCGCACGTCTTTATGGTCCATGGTTTAACCTGAGTGGTAAGTATCTCGAAGATGGTATCAACACCATCGAAGTGACACTCAATGCCAACGATCATAGTGAGTGGGCGATAGATGGTGCTCACATCCAGACTACGGTGAAACTTGATAAGGCCAACGGCGGCAGTTCGGCAAAAATGAATATGGAGGACATGAATATGTAAAGAAGTGTCCAACACACAGCAAAAAACTCCCACTCGGGAGTTTTTTGCTGTGTGTGCGGTACAATATATACGTATGCAATTCACGCAATTTTTTCTACTCTATATAATCAGTGTGCCAGTCATTGTCATACTCGATTATGTGTGGCTCGGGATTCTCATGCGAGATTTTTAAACTCCGTCTCGCACATTTACTCGGTGAAATGAACTGGCTTGCGGTTGGTGTGTTCTACCTTATCTTTGTGGTGGGACTAACTTTTTTTGCGACGTATCCAACTGCCTTGCGAGGGACATTGCTAAGTGGGTTGATTTTGGGTGGTTTGTTTGGATTCTTTACCTACGCTACTTATGACCTCACAAATCTTGCCACGTTGCGTGATTGGCCAGTATCGGTCAGTTCTCGTTGATATTATGTGGGGGACATTTTTAGGAGCTGCAGTAACGGTTTGTAGTGTGGTGATTTATAACTACCTCTCAGGGTTTTAATTTTGTATGCACTCACTTCGGCGTATTCTCATTGATATCATCGTTTTATTCACCATTGTTGTGACACTTATGTATGTGTACCAAACCTATGGTGAGCGGATAAGCACCTATCTTTTTGGTGAACAACGGGAGGGAATTATCATTGATGATGTGAGTATTTTAGTCTCGTATGCTGATGAGCCCAAGGAGCGAACACAAAGGTCTTTCCGGTATTGCTTCGTTAGGCGAGCTAGAGGAAACTGTTCTTTTGACGAGCTTGACTATCATGGCATCTGGATGAAAGACATGCTGTTTCCGATTGATATTATCTGGATTGATAATGACCTTACGGTGATTCACATTGAAGAAAATGTCACGCCTGAGACGTATCCCGCAGTGTTTCGCCCAACTGAGCCAGCTCGTTTTGTGCTTGAAGTTAACGCTCATTTTGTTGATCAGTTTCAGATCAAAGTCGGTGACCCGGTCACCATCCCAGCTGCGGACCTCCCAACTGACTTGCGGGAGGAGTTGCAAAATTAATATTATATTGCATAATACAGGGGCGTTGGATGATCGCTGGTTGTTCAAGTAACAATCAGAGGAAAGTCCGGACACGTCCTGACGTTTAACGTTAGGAGCAGGGTAGCGGGTAACGCCCGTCAGTGGCAACACAGGGATGCGAGCAGAGACGCCCAAAGCGAGAGTGGAGGGATCCCTTCGGGGATAGTCACATTAGTAATAATGTGAGTGAAACGGCTAAATTCCTATCTACGTGCAAGGTCGTGCTCAGTGAAATGCGTTTACGCAACGAACCTAGGTTCGTATTTCACCGAGAGAGCTGCAAGAGGTGTATGGCGACATGCACCCCAGGTATATGATCATCGCAGATGTCGTTATGATGTCTGTACAGAATCCGGCTTATAGACGCTGCAAACCCCCACCTGGGGGTTTTTGCGTGTGTGATACAATTCAGATAATTCCTTGTGGAATGTTAGCCATAAAGACCAGTCTATTTTCTATGGAACAAACGAGTTTTCATCCGGGAGTTGTTAGTGCTTCAGATGACGCTGTAGCACAGAGCTTGCGGAGAGTAGCACAGTACATCCTTGTTGTAGTGTGTGGTTTCTCACCCTTGTTATTCATTCCAACACCATTTCTGCCGATTGGATTGGGCAAGACCTTGATTGTTATGGCTGGTATAGTCTTGGCACTTTTGTTTTATGCTCTTCATCTACTACGGGCTGGCTCAGTAACACTACGTTTCCCATTGGTCTATGTAGCGATGGTTGGTGTGGCGATTGTGGCTGTTATTTCCGCGGTGCTTTCTGGTGATATACGAGACGCTCTCTTTGGTGATGTGTTTGGAGTACAGACAGCTGGTTTCCTGGTTTTCATCACACTGACAGTTGGGGCGATGGGTGTTCTCAAAGGTGAAAAAGTACAATGTCTACGGCTCTACTTTGCACTTATTGCGAGTGCAAGTGTTTTGGCTCTCTATCACGTGGCTCGATTGCTCCTTGGGGCTGATGCACTCACGTTCGGACTTCCTGTCACTGCCACCTTTTCGCCGTTTGGTGAATGGAATGAGATCGCTCTTTTCTTCGGTCTTGTTTTGCTTTTGTGTATGTTGGCGCTTGAGCAGTTGCCGCTCACCAAACTCGGAAAAGTCATTCTGGGATTTGTTTCACTGGTAGGACTCGTGATGCTTGCCGTTATCAATTTCTTTGTTGTATGGGTTGTTCTGGCATCTGTTGCGGTGATTGTGCTCATCTACAACTTAACGAAACACCGTTTTACCGAGCGCGCGCTTCCGCTGGATGAAGATCAAAGTGATCTGGGAATTATTGTTCTCACGACCACAGTCCTGATTGTGTCGGGCGTCTTTATTGCTTTTGGTCCTGGTCTAGGTGGCTGGATTACACAGATGAGTGGCATCAACTACGTAGAAGTACGACCTTCAACCACCGCGACGTTTGACGTTGCGCGCCAAGTTTATGACACTGATCCACTTCTGGGCATTGGTCCTAATAAATTTGTGGATGCCTGGCGGCTTCATAAAGATGTAGGTATCAACAACACCGTCTTTTGGAATACTCCATTTCGTCAAGGAAGCAGTTTCTTAACGACGGCAATAGTGGAACTCGGCGTACTCGGTGCCGCGGCATGGTTGGCGTTTTTGAGTTTGTTAGTGTTTGCTGGCTTGCGGATGCTTTACACAGCCGCTTTCACTGATCGGTTCTGGCGTTTTGTGGGGGTATCTTCTTTTGTTGCTTCAATCTACCTTTGGGGCATGATGTTGGTCTATGCTCCTGGTCCAAGTATTTTGATTGTTACGGCAGTCTGTACCGGCATGTTCCTCGTTGCGTACTCTACAGCTTTTCCGGTGCGCGGCATAACTCTAACAGCCAGCAGTAACCGCAACATGGCGTTTGTCTTTGTAGCGTTGGTACTGGTTGGAATGGTCGGTGTACTAAGTGCTAGTTATTTGGTTGGTCGCCAAGCAGCGGGCGTTTACGTCTTCAACCAAAGTGTGACACGCGTCGCACCAGGAGATACGCTTGATCCACTGACACAAACACTGGCGCTCTGGCACAACCGAACCGGGAATGATGTCTTTGCTCGTCAGATCGCACTTTATAAATTGGCACAAATGCGCGCCCTTCTACAGGTGAGTGAACCAACCGAAGTAGAACGGCAAGCCTTCCAAACTGCGGTCGCAGATAGTATCAATGCAGCAACCGTTGCTTACGAGAGTGATAGGAGTGATCCAGGCAATAGTTTACTTTTGGCTGAAATCTATGGTTTGTTAGCAGGGGTTGGCGTTGAAGGGGCGTATGGACGAGCCCAGGATATGCTCACTGTCACTCGACAGCTTGATCCGCAAAATCCAATCCCACTATTTCTAGCCGCTCAGATAGAAGCGCAACAAGGGCAATTAGAAACCGCTCGCGCTTACGCTGAAGAAGCCCTCTCCCTTCGCCCTCGGTACACGGAAGCTATTAGCTTACTGGTTGAGATTGATACGCTGGAAGGCGACCTTGATACCGCTACTGAGCGTATCCAGTCCATCTTGTCACTTGAACAAGATAATCCAGTGCGCTGGTACCAACTCGGGGCATTGTTAGTCGGCCAAGCTCGCACAAACGAAGCCGTGTTGGCGCTTGAACAAGCGGTGTCTCTTGATACAAGTTATGCTAATGCACGCTACTTACTGGCGGTGCAGTACCTTGCGCTGGAAAGAGAAGAGGATGCCCTCGCGCAATTAGAGATTGTTCGTACACTTAATGAAAACAATGCGTTTATTGGCTCTGTGATTGAACAAATCCAAACGGGAACCACTACCGTCGCTACAACCACTACCGCGGTGAGCGAACCAGTGGCTGAGGGCGATGTGGCTCCGTCTGGCTTGGAGGCACAAGCACTTGATTCAGACCTCATTTCGCCGGTGAACACAGTGCCAGAAACAAGTGAAGAGACTAGTGAAGCGGCCGCTAGTACAACAGAATCCATTTAAAGTATGGTACGTAGAGTGATTACAGTTCTATACCGGGAAGTGCGCGGCTTGCACCAAGCGGCGTATGTGCTTGGCCTGTTTGCTTTTGGTTCCCAACTCTTAGCGCTGGTCCGCGACCGGCTCCTCGCACATCAGTTTGGTGCTGGGGTTGAACTTGATATCTACTATGCTGCGTTTCGCATTCCTGACCTCATGTATGTGCTTTTTGCATCAACGTTGTCGGTGTACGTACTGATTCCATTTGTGGCTCGAGCACAGGAGAATGCTGAGCCGGGAAGTGCGCGGGCATTGTTGTCGAGTATTTTCAGTCTCTTCTTGATGGTTTATGTGGTGATAGCGCTGGTTTTGATGGTCTCTGCTCCCGTACTCTTACCGTACCTGTTCCCAGGTATTACCGATCAAGCCACGCTGCTCACAGTGACGCGTATCTTGTTGCTCCAGCCATTGTTTCTCGGTATCTCAAGTTTACTCGGTGTCGTGACACAGCTTGGACACCGCTTCATTCTCTACGCCTTGAGTCCATTGATGTATAACCTGGGTATCATTCTCGGTATTGTCGCGTTTTATCCTTTGTTTGGTTTATCAGGTTTGGCGTATGGTGTGGTGCTGGGCGCCTTTCTCCATATGGTCATCCAGGTACCGCTTGTACAACAAAGTCCACTAGCCTTTTCATACGTATTTTCACACGATTGGGGGGAAATTAAGCGGGTACTCATGGTCTCACTGCCACGGGCATGTACACTGTCTCTAAACCAGCTTGTACTATTGGCGTTGGTTAGTTTCGCGAGCATCATGGCGGTTGGTTCAGTGTCAGTCTTTCAATTTGCTTACAATCTTCAGTCAGTGCCGCTGGCAGTTATTGGCGTGAGCTACTCGGTAGCTGCGTTTCCACTGCTGGCTGAGTTGTATGCGAAAAAAGACCTCGTTCTTTTTCATCGACATATTGTTACCGCTTTGCGCCACATTTATGTTCTGGTCGATTCCGGTGATTGCATTAATTGTGGTTTTACGAGCGCATATGGTACGCGTTATCTTGGGAAGTGGTGCGTTTGACTGGAGCGACACCCGACTCACCGCAGCGGTACTGGCGGTGTTGTCGATTTCTTTAGTTGCTCAAGCTGCAAATCTCCTTATGATCCGTGCCTTTTACGCCGCTGGAAACACTCGAATTCCGCTTTACACGTCACTGCTTGGAGCACTCTTGGCAATCGTGGCAGCGTACCAATTCTTCCTTTTCTATAGTAGCCACGCTCTCTTCCAGCAGTCAGTGGCGTCGCTCATGCGCCTGTCTGATGTGGTTGGTTCTGAGGTGTTAGCTATTGCGCTGGGGTACGCAGTGGCAGTCATTGCTCAGTCACTCATCTTACTGCTCGCTTTGAAGTGGTCATTGCGGGTTGATTTAACCTGGCTTATACCACACGCCGCCCGGTGTATCTTCTCTGGTTTGGTGGGGGCTGCTTCAGCCTATGTGGCGTTGCAATTTTTAGTTGATGGCATCAACCCGGACACATTTGTTGGTATTTTTATTCAAGGTGGTTTGGCGGGACTGATTGGTCTTACGGGTGTTGTCCTTACCTATATTGGACTTAATACGCCAGAGATTAACGAAATATATAGTGCTCTGGAACGCCGGTTGTTTAAAACCGATGTCGTGGCACCACAGGAAGATGTCATTTAAGGCTGTGCTACTAGCCAGTCGGTAGCTTTTGCGGTAGGCTTGGAAGCCATTTAACTATGAAACGAGAAATTCGTAATTTCAGCATCATTGCGCACATCGATCACGGCAAATCGACACTTTCAGATCGTATGTTGGAGGCAACCAAAACGGTCGAGGCTCGGAAGATGAAAGCGCAGGTACTGGACTCAATGGACCTTGAGCGGGAGCGGGGGATTACCATTAAGATGCAACCGGCACGTATGCTCTATGAGCGTGATGGGGTGGCATACGAGCTCAATCTTATCGATACGCCGGGGCACATCGACTTTTCCTATGAAGTATCGCGAGCGCTCAACGCTGTTGAGGGAGTACTGTTGCTCGTTGATGCTACCCAGGGAGTGCAGGCACAGACACTGAGTGTGCTTGAGATGGCTAAGACACAAAAACTCACCATTATTCCTGTCCTCACCAAAATTGATGTGCCACATGCGCGCATTGAAGAGGTGGGTAACGAGATCATCAGTCTCATAGATTGTGCGCGGGAAGATATTGTGTGTACATCAGGCAAAACTGGGGAAGGTGTACCAGAGTTACTGGAAAGAATTTGCGACCAGATTCCA
Source organism: Minisyncoccota bacterium (assembly GCA_041389005.1). Taxonomy (GTDB): domain Bacteria; phylum Patescibacteriota; class Minisyncoccia; order Phycocordibacterales; family UBA918; genus OLB19. Next base: position 126,933 of record JAWKSR010000002.1, read on the forward strand.
GCGCCCGATGCGGGAGAGATTGATAGTTACCGGGGGCTCATTTTTGATTTTCAGTACTCAAATCACCGCGGCATCATTGTTTACCAGCGGGTTTTTGACGGAGGAGTAAAAAAAGGTGATCAGCTTAAGTTTGCCGTCAGCGGGCGCACCTTTCAGGCACTTGAGGTAGGCGTATTAGCGCCGCAGGGAGTATCAACGGGTGAGCTTTCCGAGGAGAGATTGGCTACATCGTCACCGGAATCAAAGAACCAGATGTAGCGTTTGTAGGAGACACACTGATGCCAGCGCGTAGTGAAGCGACGCCACTAGCCGGTTACCAGGAAGCTCGTCCAGTAGTATGGGCGAGTGTGTTTCCCGAAAGTCAGGATGATTTCACGATGTTACGCCAGGCGCTTGATCGACTGAAGCTTTCAGATTCATCGCTCTCATATGAAGAAGAATCGTCTGGTGTACTCGGACGAGGCTTTCGATGTGGCTTTTTGGGTATGCTCCATATGGAGATTATTACCGAACGGCTCCGCCGCGAGTTTGACCTGGAGATTATTATCACCACACCATCAATTTCTTACGAAGTCACTCATCCAGACGGGAAAGTGGAGGAAATCTACGCAGCGTCTCGCTTTCCTGATCACGGAGCTCACGTATCAGTGCGAGAGCCGTGGATACTCGGACAGATAATCCTGCCGGGAGATTATATGGGCAATGTAATGACGCTCTTATATGAACATGAAGCCAGTGTGATTGATACTGAAGTGTTTAGTGACGGGCGCACCCTACTTTCGGTAGAGATGCCACTGCGTGAACTAATGCGTGGATTTTTCGATAAATTAAAGAATGCCTCCAGCGGCTATGCTTCACTTTCATATGAAATCGCTGAACTTCGACCAGCCGCCGTGGCGCGCCTTGATGTGTTGGTAGCTGAAGAGCTCGTACCAGCCTTTTCCCGGGTGGTGGGTGCCGCTCGAGTGGAAACTGAGGCTAAGGCAGTAGTTGATAAACTATACAACACCATGCCTCGCCAGCAGTTTGTCACTAAGTTGCAAGCCAAGACCATGGGGAAGATTATCGCTACTAAAAAGCTCTCCGCTATGCGCAAAGACGTGACCGCCAAGCTTTACGGCGGTGATATCACTCGTAAACGCAAACTACTTGAAAAACAAAAGAAGGGGAAGCAAAAAGCCCTGGCACACGGAACTGGTAGGGTGCACATTCCTCCCGATGTTTTCATGAAAATGATTAAAGATGACTAACGTCATCTTAAATGAGCTTTTGTGAGATTTCTGGAGTGCACGAACAGAAATCGCCAAAAGATGTACAGATCCTGTAAGGATTAAAGATGACTAACGCCATTTTAAAAACGAGCCGTACGGCTCGTTTTTAAATACACCCAATCCGCCAGAGTAGGCGAAGATCATACTGAGGGCTATCAAAAGTGCCAAAACCACCCAGATCCATTTAATAGCTTTCTTGGTTCGTTTATCATAGAGAAATGACATAGTGGTACAATACTACCACGATTAACTCAGTCATGTCTGCCCTCCTGAAAAAACCCTGGTGGAAAAAACCCCGCTATACCCGAATAGTTTTTGTGTTTCTTGTTTTGCTGTGCATCTTGATGGCAATGAGCGTCTTCAACCGTTTCACCATTGAGCGTGATATGGCAGCCCGGCGGGCAACCGTGGAAGCTGAACTGTCTGAACTCAAAGACAGGCAAGCCACTCTCGAGGCAAAAGTAGAGTATTTACGCGAGGAGCGAGGAGTGGAAGCAGAGATCCGCAAACATTTTGATGTTGCCAAAGAGGGGGAACAGGTAGTGGTCTTACTAGAAGACGAACGCCAAGAATCTGATGAGTCGAGTACGGTAGCGACGGAGGATGAAAGGCAATCATGGTGGCGATCACTTCTGCCTTGGTAAGACGTGGAGAGAGTGGTAAAATATCTGAGTATGACAACCGTAACCATTTACAGCACCCCTGCGTGCCACTTTTGCCACGCTGCTAAGGACTTTTTTAACGCTAATAACGTAGCTTTTACTGAACACGATGTGGCTGCTGACGCTGACAAACGCCAGGAAATGATTGAACTTACCGGACAGATGGGTGTACCTGTGATTCAGATAGATAATGATGTAGTCGTTGGCTTTGATGAAGCCAAGGTAAAAGAATTGCTTGGGGTGTAATTCTTAATCGATGGAGACTTCAAAACCCGCCCGCACTGCAGTGCGGGCGGGTTTTGTGCTAGTATTTCTCGCACGATTAAATTATCTGCCCTGATAGTTCAATGGATAGAACAACTCCGTCCTAAGGAGGAAATGTGGGTTCAACTCCTGCGCGGGGCACCAAGGTGCTATAATTTTTGATATGACACCAGGAAATGAGCACGCGCAGATTGAGAAATTGCTTGACCGCAATGCAGAACTGCTTGCTGAAAATAATAAATTACTGAAGAAAATCCACCGCAACGGATTGTGGGCATTTTGGATTCGCGTGGTGTGGTACTTAGTGCTTATTGGTTTGCCATTCGCGTTGTATTTTTACGTGTTGGAACCGTACTTCAACGCTTTAGGCGCCAACTACGAAGTATTTCGAGCGGGAGTAAGTGAGATCCCGGGACTTAAAGGGCTCGATCAGATTTTAGAGTCGTTGAATCAGCGACCACAGTAATTGTTGTTTGAAAAGCGGAAAACCCGCATAAGGCGGGTTTTCTTTGTGCTTGGGAGCAGGCTCGAACTGCTGACCCTTCGCTCTTCAGGCGAATGCTCTACCAACTGAGCTACCCAAGCAAGTGAGCACCATTCTACCTATTTCTCTCATTTTTTCAATGTGTACAGGGCGCTCGACAAGCAGTCTGATAGGCGTATAATCAAACCTAACATGAAGCACACCAAGACAATTGCGACCTGGAGCAGTTTTTGTTCCTCATCTGCTAGCAATTCGCGTTAGTAGGTGGCTTTTGATTGTACAACATTGAGAATCGCCTACTGAGGCGAATTTTTATTTGTCTCAGAAGATCTGGTTCTTTAAGGAGGAAGTTGCAATGAACATGCATACTCGTGTTGGAGTCACCGCAAAGTCAGTGGAGCAAAAAATCCAGCTGATGCGCCAACAAGGGCGTTCAGATGGTGCAATTGCTGACGAGCTTGAAGCTGAGGGGTATACGGTGGTCCGTGATGGTCTCAACGGTCACGTTGGTATCAAAACGGGCAACACTACTACCTACTACTAAGATGCTCGACATCTTATGAAAACCGCCGGACCTTTAGGTCCGGCGTTACTCTTATTTATGAGCGTGACTTTTTACTTTCAACCTCGTACTTCTGTCTTTATCCACCTTTGGTAGGATAATCTCCAGTAGTCCATGTTTCTCCTTGGCATCTGCTTCATCAATCAGGACTTCTTCAGGGAGGAGGAGCGTGCGGGAGAAACTGCCCCAAAATAATTCACGATGGTAGTAGTCTTCGTCAGGTGCTTCTTGTATCTCTTCCCGCAAACCTTTGATAGTGACCATGTCGCGGGTAATGGAGATGTCTAGGTCGTCAGGCAACACACCAGCTACCAAGGCACGGATAACAATGCTATCGCCGGTTTGGTACATATCTACGGGTAGCTCTCCTTCCTGTGGTTCATCTGGTCCGTCGTGTCCGCTCCATTCCGATTCCTCTTCGTAGCCATCATCCGCCATTTCAGTATCAACGTCAGACTCTACGTGCTCGCTATCAAGTACTTCATCGTACTCGTCAGGAGTGACAGAGCCAGTGAGTCGTTCTAGAAAACTTGGTTTTTTCATCCTACCCTAACACTGACACTGCAAACGGAGTTTGCGTGTATGGTGTGGTTACTGTTTGGTAAATATTCGACATAATCACTGTTTTTTATGTTTACTATTATACACTGTGTCAGTGTAAGGGTGGGATGAATAATAGGTATATTTTAGTGGACTGGGTGATGTTTGGCTTCAATGAGCTTTACCTTTTCAAATACGAGGAAGAGCAGGATGATACCCATCCAGACAAAGAGAAAGACAGCTAAAATAGTCTCTCCACTTGCATCCATTATAAAAAAGTTAAATAGGGCATGCAACACAGTAGCTACGCATAACCCGAGGGTGCCGGCGAGTAGTTTTACACTATTTCGTTTGTAGTAGTAGTGCTAGAGCGGCTCCGACAGTACCAGAAGCCAGGACATGAAGTAACGTGGCGCCGAGGAAACGGAATTTGCCGGTAATAATGGAGTCAATGAAATCTCCGGCTACGAGCGGGTTGAACATAAACAAAGCATTTTCAAGTGCAGAGAACCCGAGCGCAATAGTGATCATGTACACAATGAGGTCAATAGGCTCATCAACATCTTTGTGCCAGAGTACCAAGGCGAGTGCCACGGCATACTTAAGTGTCTCTTCAATTGCTACCCACACAAGAATCAGTTCAAAATCTTGAAAGAGCCCAAGGGCGACCTTCTGCAAGGGAAGGGCTAAAGGCACTACCGCCATACCAGAAAGAAAAGCCAGTACGATCAGTCCAAACGGCTCAGGACGCACTTTGTCTTCACGCAACCAAAACCATAACCAAAATAAAGCCGGAATCATTCCGCCCAGAAAGGCTATCGCAAAGTGTACCGATGTCATGGGTCTATTGTACCAGTAGAGCACAAAAAAGCCGCGATATTATCACGGCTTTTACACTATTTATTCCATTTAGACACCATAAGAATGTCTCGGTCTTTCATTTCTGCAGGCAGTTCTTGCCAAATAGCTTCAGTTACAAACGGCATGAAAGGGTGAAGCATTTTGAGTGAAGTGATGAGACACTCACGTAGGACGTATTGTCGGGCTGTCCGTGCTTGTGCATCATCAGCGGAAAGAATAGACTTGGCTTCTTCTAGCACCTTGTCAGCCAGTTCATGCCAGACATAGTGATAGGCAGTATCTGCTGCCAGATAGAGATTGAATTTCTCAATTTCCTCAGATACTTTAGCTTGAGCAGCATGAAGTTCATCGAGAATCGCCTGGTCACGTTCACCAAGTGGGGGAGTAACAGTATGATCAATGTCATGTATGCTTGTAAGGACAAAGCGACTGACGTTCCAGAGTTTGTTTGCGAATTTCTTATAGCCACGGACTTTGTCTTCTGAGAGAGGCATATCATTACCCGGTGCCGCACCGATAATAAGTGACAGACGAGTTGCGTCGGCACCGTATTTTTCAATCATATCGAGTGGATTGATGATATTGCCAAGCGATTTGCTCATCTTGCGACCTTTATCATCTCGCACTAGTCCATGCATGTACACATTCTTAAACGGTACTTGCCCGGTGAGTGAGTGGTCATGAGAATCATGCGTGCTACCCAGAAAAAATGATGTCATACCCTGTCTCTAAGACGGTAGTGGGGTGGTAGGTGGCAAAATCATCGGTATTTTCAGGCCAGCCAAGTGTCGACATAGTCAAAGTCAGAAGAAAACCAGGTATCAAGCGTGTCCGGTCTTGTTCCCAGCCGGCGCCGGGAGATTCTTTTGTACCTTCATCTCACCGTCTTTGTACCAAACCGGAATCCGGTGTCCGTACCAGATTTGTCGCGAGATACACCAGTCGTGCAGATTATTGATCCAGTTGTAGTACACACGTTTGAAGCGTTCAGGGAAGATATCGATTCCACCGGCTTCGACTGATTTTTGCATGAGTGTCTTCAGGGTGACTATGTCTCCTTCATTGACTCCAGGTATTTCACTTTTACCCATCGTAAACTCCTTGTTCACGGCTACAAACCACTGTTCTTTTATTTGCGGCTCGATCATACCACCACCACGCTCGTTGGTGGCGACATTATGGACATAATTTTCATCAACTTTTTCAATCAGTCCCTTGTCCTGCATCTTAGCAATGATGGCAGCGCGAGCTTTCTTGATATGTTGCCCGGCAAACTCTCCAGCAACCGGTAGTAAAATGCCGCGTTCATCAATAATCTGTTCCATATCGAGACCATGGCGTTCCGCGATTTCAAAGTCGACAGCTGAGTGCCATGGGGTAATGGTCATAACACCAGACCCCATCTCTGGATCAGCCGCTTCGTCTTTAATGACGGTGGCAGTAATCGGACCATTTATCCACTCGAGTTCAAATTGCTGACCGTGTTGGTATTCCTTGTAGCGGGCATCGTCTGGATGCATGACGACATACTTATCACCAAACTTAGTTTCTGGACGCACGGTACCAATAGTGAAAGGTCCGTATTTGAAATAATAGAATGGGTCTTTTTGCTCAACATACTCAATTTCATCATCTGAGACTGTCGTTTGCATATTAGGATCCCAATTGACACTTCGTCCACCACGATAGATTAGTCCGTCTTTATACATACGAATAAAGGCTTCCATCACCGCGTTATAGCGAGGTTCGTCTAGCGTGTATGCATAGCGGCTCCAATCAAGACTTGAGCCCATTTTTTTGGTTTGTCCGATAATCGTGTTTTTACTTTCTTCAGCAAACTCAGCGATGCGCTTTAACAATTCTTCTCGCCCAATTTCATCTCGTCGCTTCTTTTCTTCTTTGTATATGTTACTTTCAACCTTTGACTGAGTAGCAAGGGCGGCTGAGTCAGTACCAGGAATCCAGAGTGCCCGCTTACCATTCA
>JAWKSR010000003.1:0-100969 GCA_041389005.1 Minisyncoccota bacterium
GTTTCGGGGTGTTCTTTGACGTATTTTGCGATCTCAAAATGGTATGGCATCCCATGCTCACCAATGGAAGAAAAGTAAATATATCGGGGTGGTGTGTCAAAATCGGGCAGTACGTACGGATAGGTTTCATGTTTAATAAGGATGGTGCGTTCTGGTCCGTAGCGCAATACGTAATGATAGTTCGTCTCTTTACCTTCGTGCTGTTTGACAAAGTCGGTGTGCACGCCTTCTTGGCGGAGCGCATCGAGGCAGTCCTTACCATAGCGATCAGTACCAACACTGGTGACTAAGGCTGTCTTAAGACCTAGTCGGTGGGCTGATACCGCTGCGTTGGGCGAGTTACCCACGGCGTTCACAACAGTTACGTTCTGATAAGGTAATTTACTTCCAAACGGCATGTGTAAGGTCTTGCGACCAGTGTCCATGTCAATTGATACATCAGCTTGGTCTTTATCAAGTTCAATAAAAGCATCAACGACAATATCGCCAATGGCTACAAAATCATATGGTTCTGTCATATAGGATTCATTGTAGCACCGCCTTCTTTTATATTGCCGAGTTATTAAGATGATGGTATGGTACTGCCCATATTCATCATATAGCGATATGACAATTTCACTTGAAGTAACAAAACGCGAAGGGAAAGCGACTGCGGAGCAGATTCCGGCAGTTGTGTATGGTCCTAAGCAAGAGGCAGTAGCGTTGGCACTCGATAAGCGTACCTTTGAAAAGACGCTCTCTGAGGCTGGTGAGTCTACTATTATCAACCTGGAAGGTCTTGGCGAAGTGGTTGAGGTATTGGTACATGACGTAGCATTCGATCCGGTCAAAGGTGGTGTACAACACGTTGATTTTTATGCGATTGAGCGTGGTAAAGAACTGACCACTCACGTGTCATTGGAATTCATTGGAGAGGCTCCAGCTGAGAAAAGTGGCGGTGTATTAACTAAAGCATTGCATGAAGTGGAAGTAACCTGTCGACCAAGTGCGTTGCCGAAGCATATCGAAGTCGATCTATCAGTGTTGACTGAAATAGATAGTGCCATTCGTATCAGTGATTTATCAGTACCTGAGGGTGTGACTATTGGCAATGATGCCGAGGAGACCGTTGCCGTAATGTCAGAAGCCAAAGAAGAGTCAGAAGAACCAGTTGAAGCGGTTGATATGGACGCCATTGAAGTTGAGGGTAAGAAACCAGAGTCAGCAGAAGGTGGGGAATCCAAGGAAGAGGCTCCAGCTGAGTAAGCTTAGTTTTCGTAAACAGACTAAAAGACTCGTACCTGTGTACGGGTTTTTTGGTGGCTGGTGTCAGCATTGGTATAATAACCAGATGAAACGGTTGACGAGTGTTTTATTGTTGCTGATTTTGGCTGCCCCTACTGTGGTGTTGGCTGAGACTGAGGCTGAGCGCCGGGCGCGATTGGAGAAAGAGCTCCGTGAAATCGAGTCGCAAATTACTGAGCAACAGCAATTAGTAGAACAGACTCAAGCGGAGCGTCAGTCACTAGAGCGTGACCTTCGTCTCATTGACGCCCAAATAGACAAGGCACAGCTTGGCATCCAAGCCCGAGCGGTGGCGATTGAGCAACTCATTGACCAGATCGATGAGAAAGAGGAGGTGGTAGAAATTCTTGATGAACGCTCGCTTCGGCAACGTCAGTCACTGGGCGAATTAGTACGAAAGACGCAAGAAGTTGACGATTACTCACTGATTGAGCTTATGTTGAGTAATCAGAATTTTTCCGAGTTCTTTACTGATCTCGAGGACTTTCGTTCGATTAATGAATCATTAAAAGATTCATTGTCAGCACTGAAAGAAATAAAGCGTGACACGCTCGATCAGAAGCAATCTTTAGAAGACAAACAGACGACAGAATTAGAACTCAAACAACTACAAGAACGAGAGAAAGCTACTATTGAAGCCCGGGAAGCAGAGAAAGAACAAATTCTCGAGGTAACCAGAGGTGAGGAGGATGCGTATCGGAGTTTCTTAGAAGTGCAGAAGAAAACTGCCGCCCAACTACGGGCACAGCTCTTCGCCCTCCTTGGTGGCGGTGGTCCGATCCCGTTTCCGGATGCGGTAGTACTCGCTGAAAACGCCGCGGCAGTGTCTGGGGTGCCGGCGGCGCTTATCTTGGCTATTCTCGAACAAGAGTCTGAATACGGAAGTAACTTAGGTTCTTGTACCATGGGAGACACCAGTAGTGGGAAAGACATCATGCATCCAACGCGCGACAAGCCAGTCTTTCTAGCGATTGCTGACGCGCTAGGCTTTGATGCGACAACGCAGCGAGTATCATGCCCGATTAGGCGTTCTGATGGTACGCGTCTTGGCTGGGGTGGTGCTATGGGCCCATCACAATTCATTCCATCAACTTGGGCAATCTATGGCGGGTTTGTAAACAGCGGGGGTACCTGGACCTATAGTTCTGGGCAAGACTCGATCCGTTCATTATTGGGTAAGAGTACTCCTTCCAGTCCTTACAACAACCAAGACGCTTTTCTCGCGACCGCATTGTTATTGCGAGACAATGGTGCCAATGGCACGTACAGCAGTGATCGTCTGGCGGCACTCCGGTACTACGCCGGATGGGGAGGCGCCAGCAATCCAGAGAACCAGTTTTATGGTGATAACGTCATGGCACGTAAACAACGACTCGAAGGTGAGATCAAGATCTTAAGCGGCGGGTAGATTACATACCGCAACGCAAAAATATAGGTGTAAATGGTTTAAGTTAGATATCCTGGGTATGATTGGTAGTGGAAGCTAAACTTCATCAAAAAACTGGAGGCATGAACATGTCTAACAATGATGTAAAGCAGGCACCTACCTTTACGTTCGCTGGTTTTGTCACGGAACACACTGTCGGAGATCAGAAATGCACGGCTGGTATGTGCGGAAACACCAACGGATATTTTGCTCACCAGTACCCAGAAACTTGCAGTTGTGGCGGATTAATTCACTGTAATGCAAGCTTTGTTGGCTTCAACGACGCATATTGGGGTCCGGAATTGAAGTGTGATCGTTGTGGAAGGGGGTAATGACATAATGAGGCTACCATATCGACGTTGGCAAAAAATAAATTGCCAACGTCGAATTGTTATGCGTGCGGTTAATTTACTTGCGCTTTTGAGGGACTTTGGTATAGTTCTCACCACTAAAATCTATATATGAAATCAGACATTCATCCAGAAAATTATCGCTTGGTCATTTTCCACGACAACGGCAGTGGTGAGCGTTTTCTTATTGGCTCTACGGTTGAAATCGAGGGTCTGAAACAGAAGAAGTGGGAGGACGGCAATGAGTATCCGGTGGTACGGGTTGATGTCTCAAGTGCTTCGCACCCATTTTATACTGGTCAGGAGAAGGTGATGGACTCGGCTGGACGGGTGGAACGATTTAAAGCGCGCGCCTCGAAGAAAGGCAAGAAATAAGCAATCTGCTGCTTCAGATTGCGGAAAAGGACCCTCCCTGGAGCATTCGTCCCAGTCGGGTCCTTTTCCTTATCTTCATTGCATCTTACTCATTTCTTGCCTTTCTTCAGTAATGATGTAGTACTATTCACATATGGAATTTGATTCTGAAAAATGTAGCCTCGTTCAAGAACATCCAAAACGCAATTCTTGGCGTCGCAGTTTGAAATGTACCAAGACAAACTGAAGGAAGCCCAACAGCTTGCCGCGAGCGATCCGGATATGGCCGAGTTGGCTCAGGAAGAAATTGCGACACTGGAGAACCAACTGACCGATCAGTTTGCTGAAATGGACCGCATTATCGAGGCGTCTAAAGGAAGAGGTTCGTCCGTATGGTGTGATACTTGAGGTGCGGGCTGGTGCCGGAGGAGATGAAGCCGCTCTCTTTGCCCGAAAGAGTTGGCACTCGCATACCTGAAATACGCCGAACGACGGGTTGGCGCTACAACCAACAACGAATCACGAGCCTCGCAAGGTGGTTACAAAGAAGCCTCCTTTGAAGTATTAAGTTCAGATGTATTTGATGCTTGGCAATATGAAACCGGCGTACACCGAGTTCAGCGCGTACCAGTGACTGAGAAAGCGGGTCGTATTCATACATCAACCTGCTCAGTCGCAGTGTTGCCGATGCGCAAAAAACCAACTATTGAGATTAATCAGGGGGACATAGACATGGAATTTTCTCGAGCTGGTGGTGCTGGCGGGCAAAATGTGAACAAAGTGGAAACCGCCGTTCGGTTGATTCATCGTCCGACTGGTATTGACGTACGGTGCGAAAGTGAGCGGTCTCAGCTTAAGAACCGTGAAAAAGCCATGGCAATGCTCACTGCTAAACTCGAAATGCTCCATGAAGAGGAGGAAGCCAAAAAACACGCGGAAACACGCCGCAATCAGATTGGAACTGGCGATCGTTCTGAGAAAATCCGTACTTACAACTTCCCTCAGAACCGCATCACTGACCATCGCATTAAAGGAACTGGCACAATATTGAAGGTGTGCTGGCTGGTGATTTTGATGACATCTTTGCCGCCCTTAAAGCTGCAGAAGCCTCTTTTGCTTGAAGGCACGGCTCCGAATACTGCCTGACCGACCGACTGTGCTATTGCACGATATAACCAGTCATGGTACTATCTCGCCGCTATGCCCAAGGGCATTTTACTTATATTTATGTCAACTACACAAAATAACCAAACTTTGATTGACCGGCTGTTTTCAGCTGGTGCCCACTTTGGTTTCTCCAAAGTCGGCGTCATCCGTCCATGAAACCATTCCTATTTGGAAACAAACAAAGCACTGATATTTTGACCTTGAACGATCGGCTGAGCTACTGAAACTGCTAAGGCTGCTATTAACACCCTTGGGAGTGAAGGGAAGACCGTCTTGTTTGTTGGTACGAAAGAAGAGGCTAAAGTGTTAGTTAAGCGCTATGCTGAAGAAGCTGGTGCTCCATATGTAGTAAATCGCTGGATTGGCGGTATGCTCACTAACTTTAGTGAGATTAAAAAGCGTTTAGCACGTTTAGCAACACTGACTGAAGAAGGTGAGTCTGGTGAGTTGGAACGAAAATATACTAAAAAAGAACGTGTAGTAATCGGACGAGAGGCTGAGAAACTGATGTTCAATTTGGCGGTATTCGCATGCTTGAGAGTAACCAGACGCTTTGATAGTCGTTGACCCTCGTCATGATCAGATTGCAATTAAGGAAGCACAGGAACTTAAGTTGCCGATCTTTGCCATCATGAGCTCTGATAATGATGCGTCACAAGTCACGTATCCAGTGGTGGCTAATGATGCTTTGCAGGCCAGTGTTGATTTAATGCTTGGTGAATTAACCACTGCGTACACAACTGGCAAGGCTACGTATACCCCAAAGCCGACTCCACGTACTGGCGCTCGCCGCCGCCCCGCTCGTGAGTAGTTAGTACTCGTTTTAGAAATTGTATATATTAGACTTCTTTTACTATGGAAATCTCATCAAGTCACATCAAAGAATTACGCGATAAGACTGGCATCTCAGTCATGCAGTGCAAAAAAGCCCTCGAAGAGGCAGAGGGAGATATGGATAAAGCGCTTATCATTCTTAAAAAGAAGCGCAGTGAAGCGGCTGATAAAAAAGCTGATCGTGAACTTGGGGCTGGTGTGGTAGGCACCTACACGCACAATACGAATGAAGTTGCGGCTATGGTGGTTTTGGCGTGTGAGACAGACTTTGTCGCAAAAAATCCTGAGTTTGTTGAGTTAGCACGAGAAATTGCAATGCATGTAGCCGCCATGAATCCAGCGTACGTGAGCCGTGATGAAGTAGATGAAACTGCTATCGAGAAGGCTAAAGAAGTATTCACAGCAGAAATTGCCGATAAGCCAGCAGATATGCAGGAAAAGATCATGGAGGGTAAGTTGAGTGCGTATTTCAAAGACCAGATTCTTTTGGAGCAGCCATTTGTAAAGAATCCCGACAATACTATCGGTGAGATGGTAACGGGTGCAGTGCAAAAGTTTGGTGAAAACGTGACTATTGCCAAAGTAGAACGCCTTTCTATCAAGTAAGTAAAACGGGACGCGGACGTCCCGTTTTGCTTTTGTCTTTTTGGCACTTGGTTTACAATACATTCTCGTGTATGAGTAGTATCGTTATAACAGCGTTAGTCAGTGGTCTTAGCTTTCTATTGCTGGTAATCCTTTGTATCGCAGAAGCGCGACGCGGTCAGCGGATAATACTGCAACGTGTTCGTAGTTGGTTTGATAGTCTGGTACTCCGAGTTTTTTATTTTGTGACACATATTAAACTACACTTTGGAGCTGGCGCGGTCCGTATCTTCTTTCACTATTGTATTCATCGTCTGTTAGGAGCTTTCTTGACCGTGTTGGGGTGGCTGCAGACAGCCTTACGACATTTACAGCAGCAAAACCGTACGGTAGCGACAGTGGTACGAAAGGAGCAAGAACGTACCCATCTCGATGTTATTGCTGAACATAAGGTCAATGTGACTTTGACCGAAGCTGAAAAGGAACGTCTAAAGCAGCGTTCTTTAGGAGAATAGGGGTTGCAATAACGACCTATTTTGTTCATAATGCTCGCACTTTATTGCCACCTTAGCTCAGCTGGTTAGAGCAACGGTTTTGTAAACCGTAGGTCCTCGGTTCGAATCCGAGAGGTGGCTCAGGGTAGAAAAAGCAGCTATCACGCTGCTTTTTCTAGTGAGTAAACTTCTTTACTCACGTACCCTGAGTCAAACCGGAACGATGTGAGTTTACGGACGAGTGAGGTGGGGTCGCGAGAACTTAGTAAAATATGAGTTTGCGAACTATTTTACTTTAGTAACTCGTGACGCGAAGATTTTAAACAAATTACAACTTTGACAATATAAAGTCACTCTCCCGAGTGAGGTCACACTTTATGCCTGCCATACAGGTGGGATGTTAATTACTTTATTTTCTCCTTAAATAAGCGTATACTCGCCCTTAATATATGCAGGATAAATCATCTTCGTCCCACCTCGACCTGTCTCGCTCTGCTCGTATCGGTCGTCCTTCGCAGGGCTCAGGAACAGAAGAAATGCGCCAAACGGCGCATTTGCTTCCATATGCCCGCCGGGAGGACTTCCAAGTCGGCAGGGCCACTGAATTATCCGGTAAGGACCGGCGTTTTTATCGCTTTTTGGAAATCCTTCCTGGTGTAGCCTCATGGGGGACACTGATTGGTGTGGTGCTCGCTTCAATCTACGCTCCATTTTTTGCTGCTTACTTTATCATCGCGTTTGCGATGTATTGGGTTCTTAAGACTGCCTTTCTCTCATACCATCTGCGGTACAACTGGAAACGCTTGCGACACCACATGAGTATTGACTGGGGAGTGATGGCGGAGCGCTTCGAGTATGGCCACCTATATCAGGTAGTCATCTTGCCTTTTTATAATGAACCACGAGATGTGATTGAAGCGACGCTCGATTCATTGACTCGGGTGAAATACGATGCCAAGAGCATCATTGTTGTGTTGGCGGCTGAGGAGCGAGCTGGTGCATATGGAGTTGAGGTGGCAGAGGAGATGAAAAATAAGTATGGCAACACATTCGCTAATTTTTTAGTGACGGTGCACCCTGGAGATATAGCGGGAGAAGTAGCCGGAAAAGGGGCAAATGCAGCCTATGCCGCTGAGCAACTCCGGACCAAAGTGCTTGATCCACATGGTATTCGCTATAATCACACGCTCGTATCCATTTTTGATATTGATACTGTCATTTACCCAGATTATTTCAACTGCTTGGTCTGGCATTTCATGACCGCTGAACGTCCACTTAAGAGTTCATTTCAGCCAGTTCCGATCTTCAACAACAATATGTGGGAAGCGGGACCCTTTGCCCGGGTGGTCGCAATGAGTAGTACGTTCTGGGAAATGGTACAGCAAGAGCGACCTGAGCGTATGGCAACATTCTCTTCACACTCAGTCAGTTTTCAAGCCCTCTATGAAGTTGGGTATTGGCAACGCAATATGGTCAGTGAGGATTCTCGTATCTTTTGGAATCTACTTATTGCTAATGATGGTGAATATGATGTTATCCCACTTTCATATCCAGTCTCGATGGATGCTAACGTGGCGCCAACCGTATGGGGGACTATCAAGAATATCTATAAACAACATCGGCGGTGGACGTATGGAGTAGAAAATTTTTGCTATGTTGTCTATCACTTTACGAAAAACAAAAATATCTCCCTACGCAAGCGAATCATAATTACACTCCAACAAGCAGAAGGATATTGGTCACTAGTCACTAATCCAATCATGCTCTTTATTCTCGGCTGGATGCCAATTTTCTTCGGCGGACGAGTCTTCCATGAGACGGTGCTCTCATACAATCTGCCACTAGTGGTACGCAACCTGCTTATTTTAGCGATGTTTGGTTTGGTCATTTCATCAGTTATTTCTCTCACGCTGATACCAAAGCGTCCGGAAGGAAAGTCACGCCTGCATTATGTAGTGATGGCACTGCAATGGATCTTGGTGCCGGTTACCATGATCGTATTCAGCGCACTGCCTGGACTCGATGCGCAAACCCGCCTGATGCTCGGAAAATATATGGGCTTCTGGGTAACACCAAAGCATCGTAATGACCAAAAAGCTTCATCGTAAAGCGCTTTTATTTCTAGTGGTTTTTTGGTACCGTTGTGAAGATGACTGGAGAGCCTGATGTACAACCCCTCTCAAAACGACACCGTTCCGTGTTTTTTTATGCGCTGTTTGGACTTTTTATCCTTACCTTGCCACTCTTTATCCTCTACGCCATTGGCTACCGTTTTTCCTTCGATGGCAGTACAACGTTTTTTAGTACGGGTGGTATCTATATTGCCGCTGATCGCACTGGAGCTGAAATCTATATAGACAATGAGTTGGTACGCGAGACGCGCACCTTCCGCCGGGCTTTTTACGCCCAGAGCATCGAACCAGGGACACACCGCGTGCATGTGCAGAAGCCAAACCACCACACCTGGGTAAAAGAGCTGCCTGTGTATCCACATCTGGTTACTGAGGCGCAAGCTTTCAATATGCCCCTGGTTCCGCAAGTACGGGTGATATCGCCATGGCGTACCCGTACTGGAGAGACTGTCTTAAGCGCCACCTCAAGTCTCTCAGCCTCTACCACCAATGATTTCGTCATTGCAACCAGTACTGCCACTTCTACCTTATTGCTTGACACTGAGTATGTCAGTTTGACAGCTTTGTTCGCAACCAGTACTGCCACCTCAAGTGCCAGCTTGTATGAGCGAGTGTCGTCCGTATTGTCTACCGGTAGCGCGGGGACTTCCACTGCCACCTCAACAATCGCAGAGGCTACTACCACTAAAGAATTTCAAGGAGTGCGTTTGTATGAAGAAGCGGGAGTAGTGTACGCTCGTTTTGTCGGTTCTCGTGCTGATATGCCGTATTATTACTGTGCTGAAGACTACGAATTGCTCGGCACTAGTACCGTACCACTTTTGAGCCCTCCGATTGCACAAAGTGCTTCTGTCGTTGATGCAGAAACTGAAGATCTGCTCCTGCATCCGGTACAGCAAGTGGAAGACGACACAGCGTGTGATCCTACCATCATGATTAATACTGCTGGTCAGATAGCCCGCACCTTTGATTTTTATCCCAATAGCACCGACTTCGTCTTAGTAGCACTAGAAGATGGTATTTACGTGATCGAAATAGATGACCGTGGTTGGCAAAATAAACAACCGTTAGTCATGGGAGAGAATCTTGATGTGCGAGTTGAGGGTGGAAACGTATATGTATCTGACGGGACGTTATTGTATGCTGTGCAGTTAGAGACCTAAATAGTATGAAAACAGACCAACGAATTGCTGGACACAAGCATCCACTGTCGCAGATGATCGCTGAAATCAACAGTATTTTTGCTGAGATCGGTTTTGTGTTTGCTGCCGGTCCAGAAGCGGAAAGCGAACACTACAACTTTGACCAACTGAATTTTCCGAAAGACCACCCCGCGCGAGATATGCAGGACACCTTTTGGTTTAAGGAAGAAGATACCAAAGAGTCTATGGTCTTACGTACGCACACCTCACCAGTGCAGGTACGATATCTAGAGGCACATAAACCACCAGCGCGGGTTATCGTACCAGGCAAGGTATTCCGCAACGAGGCTACCGATGCAACGCACGAAGCACAGTTCTACCAGCTAGAGGGTTTGTATGTTGATGAAGGAGTGAATCTTGGACATCTTAAAGGTACCATCGAGTATTTTTTCTCCCGTTTCTTTAGTGGTGATGTTGAGGTGCGATTTCGTCCCAGCTTCTTCCCATTCGTGGAGCCTGGTGTAGAAGTCGATATGATGCTTAAAGGCAGTGAGAGTAAACTGGCAAATAAGTGGATCGAGGTTATGGGCGCCGGCATGGTACATCCCAACGTATTGCGTGCCGCTGGAGTAGACCCAACAGTTTACTCGGGTTTTGCCTTTGGTATTGGTATCGATCGCCTCGGCGTGATGAAATACGGTTTTGATGATATTCGCAACCTATATAACGGCGATCTTCGGTTTGTAAATCAGTTTTAATGGTATGAAAGTTTCCTACGATTGGCTTAAAGATTATTTAGGTGAACATGCTCCCAGTGCGGACGAGATTGCGGAGCTCTTAACGTTTCACTCTTTTGAGATTGAAGAGGTCGAAGCTGTGGCTGACGACACCGTGATTGATGTTGATGTCCTGCCAAACCGCTCAAGTGATTGCCTCTGCCACCGCGGTATTGCGCGAGAGGTTGCCACTATCACAAACACGCCACTGGAGCATGATCCGCTTGCCGCAGCACCAGAACTGGCTGGTACAGATAGTATTTCAGTAGATATCAAAGATACTGCCGCCTGCCCGCGTTTCACTGCGAGTGTAATTAGAGGAGTGAAGGTGGGAGAATCGCCTGAGTGGCTACAAAAGCGTCTTAAGGCTATCGGACAACGACCGATTAACAATATTGTTGACGCGACCAATTACGTTATGTTTACCATTGGTCAGCCACTTCATGCCTACGATGCAACGAAGTTTCCGCAGGTGGCAGGCACTTGGCAGTTTGTAGTGCGACCCGCAGAGGAAGGAGAAGTAGTAAGTCTTATCGCGGAAGGCGGTAAAAACGAAGATCGTGATGTGGTCTGTAAAGCGGGGGAACTCTTGATAGTAGATGGAAGTTCCAACACAGCAATTGGTCTAGCGGGAGTAAAGGGTGGGCGGTTTGCTGGTGTTGATGAAAGTACGACCGATGTCATCATTGAAGCAGCTCACTTTCACCCAAATTTAACGCGCCAGACAGCACGGCGCCTGGGAATTGTGATCGGCGCCAGTAAGCGTTTTGAAAATGAGTGTTCTCGCGAGTTGCCGCTGTACGCGCAGCGCGACATCATCGATCTCATTATAGATATTGCTGGTGGAACATTTGAAGGAGTGATAGACACGTATCCAGTACCACAGGAGCAGGTAGAGGTCATGGTGCGCACCGAAGCGGTTAACCGACTGCTTGGACTCACTCTCACAGAAACAGAGATGATCGATCTCATTCAACGAACTGGCTCTACGGTGCGGGCTGAAGCTGGTGTACTGTATTGTACTGGTCCGTTTGAACGCACTGACTTGCTCATTGAAGAAGACTTTATCGAAGAAATTGGACGCATCTATGGGTACCAGCACGTTGCTTCGGTAGTGCCAGAAGCTACTGAACTTACCGAGATAAACTCAGACCATTACTACAGTGAGATCGTCCGTGATGTCTTGATGCAAGAAGGGTTTTCTGAAGTCATCACATCATCGTTTCGAAAAAAAGATGTTATCCAACTACGCAATGCATTAGCAAGTGATAAGTCATATCTACGGAGTAGTTTGGTCAAAAATATCTCTGAAGCATTGGACAAAAATGCCGGTTTAACTGATCTTTTAGGAACAACTGATACCCGGGTGTTTGAGATTGGTACCGTGTTTGATAAAACCGCTGATGATGTTACTGAACATACAGCACTTTGTATCGGAGCACGTCTGCGACCAAGTGGTTACTCAGGGAAGAAGACAAACTCATTGCTGATGTTTGCCAAAAATTGCTGCCGCACTTAACGTTACGATTGATTGGAAAACTGACAAGGGAATTGCCGAAGCAGACTTTTCGCAAGTGATAGCGAGTCTACCGCAACCAACAGCATATCAGAAGACTGAAAAGTCTGTTGATGTGGTGTATCAACCTTTCTCCTCTACCCGCACATCAGTCGTGATATTGCCATGTGGGTAGATGAGGGCGTAACGGCAGCTGAGATAGAGAGTATACTTAATGAACATGCCGGCTCACTACGAGTGCGCACTACCTTATTTGATGAGTTTAATAAAGACGGCAAGACCTCATTTGCCTTTCGATTGGTGTTTCAATCCAAAGAAAAAACGCTCACTGACGAAGAGATAAATACCGTTATGGACAGTATTTATAGAGCGGTTGAGGAAAAGAATTGGCAAGTGAGATAAAAATAAGCCACTTTAGGTCAAGGTGGCTTATTTTTTGTTTGTCTACCATGCCACAAAGTCAATAAACATGCAATATGTCGCTTAGATAAGCCGTTTTTGGTATAATTAAATGAAACAGGAAGCGAAGCGACCATGGTGAATTTATGTCCGAATTCGCCTCTGTCCTAAGGCGAATTCCTGGACAAACCAAGATTAATTTATCGATAAATAGAGCTTTTAAATTATCCATGCCAGCAAAGAAAACTGCTAAAAAAACCACAAAAAAAAGCGGGTATGATGCCTCGGCTATTTCAGTTCTTGAGGGTCTGGAGCCAGTGCGTAAACGCCCTGGTATGTACATTGGTACGACTGGTCCGGATGGCCTTCATCACCTGATCTGGGAAGTGTTTGATAACTCACGCGACGAGGCGATGGGTGGTTTTGCGAACCGAGTGGAGGTAGCATTGCTGCCGGGTGGGTATGTGCGGGTGGTTGATAATGGGCGAGGTATTCCGGTTGATAAGCACAAACAAACGGGTGTATCTGCGCTTGAGACTATTCTGACTACCCTCCATGCGGGCGGAAAGTTTGGCGGCGATGAGTCTGGCTATAAAGTGTCGGGTGGGCTACATGGAGTTGGCGTCTCGGTGGTAAACGCCCTATCTACTCACGTGATTGCTGAAGTACATCGCGACGGCGCGTACCATATTCAGGAATACAACATTGGTAAACCGAAAGCTAAAGTAAAAAAGGTGGGGAGCTCTAAGTTGCAGGGAACTATTATCACGTTCCAAGCAGACGAAAGTATTTTCAAAGAAATTATCTATGACTACAAGCGTATTGTGAACCACCTGCGGCAGCAAGCGTACTTGGTCAAAGACATGAAACTGACCGTGATTGACGCGCGGGAACTAACAGAAAAACAGGAGGCAAAACTTGACTTGCGCGGCAAGCAATACTTAGCAGATGAGGAACTTGAAGTGCCTCACACTCATTTTTATTTTGAAGGCGGTCTGCGTTCTTTGGTGGCGTTTAATAATCACTACCAAAAACCAATCCATAAAAATATTTTCTACGTTGAGAAGCAGGACATTGATTCGGCGGTCTTGTCGGTGGAAGTGGCACTACAATACGTGGATGATATCTCGGCTCGCATTTCTGCGTTTGCCAATAATATCTATAACCCAGAGCACGGTACTCACGTGACTGGTTTTAAGACGGCACTAACTCGAACACTCAACAATTACGGCAAGAAGAATAATCTTATTAAAGAGAAAGATGGTGGGTTTACGGGTGATGACGTGCTCGAGGGCATCACCGCGGTGGTGTCCGTGAAGATGCCGGAGATTCAGTTTGAGGGACAGACTAAAGGGAAACTCGGAAGTGTAGAGGCGCGCGGCGCAGTAGAATCAGTCTTCGGCGAAGCCTTCAACGCGTATCTTGAGGAAAATCCTGATGACGCGAAAGCTATCATCAATAAGGTGGTGATTGCCGTAAAAGCACGCAAAGCTGCTAAGGCAGCCAAAGACTCAGTACTTCGCAAGGGGGCACTTGAGGGTATGTCCCTGCCAGGTAAATTGGCAGATTGTCAGAGCAAGCGGGCTGAGGATTCCGAACTCTTCATTGTAGAGGGAGACTCAGCAGGTGGTTCAGCTAAAATGGGACGTGACCGTAAGACGCAAGCTATCTTGCCACTGCGCGGCAAGATTCTCAACGTAGAACGCGCCCGAATTGATAAAATGCTTGCCAGTGAGCAGATAAAGAACCTGGTCATCGCTCTCGGGACCGCCATTGGTGATGTATTTGATGAGAGCAAGTTGCGCTACCATAAAATCATCATCGCCACTGATGCTGATGTTGATGGCGCTCACATCCGCACGCTGTTGTTGACTCTATTCTATCGTTACTTCCGTCCTTTGGTAGATGGAGGGTACGTCTACATCGCGCAACCACCGCTTTATAAGATTCAGAAAGGGAAGGAGTCGTGGTACGCCTTATACTGATCAGGAGAAATTCAGTATTGTTGTGACGACGACCCGGGTGAAGTCGCAGAAGAAGAAAGTGATACTGAAGAAGCAGCTGAGACAGAAAAACAATGAAACTACCAAGAAAACTGCCAAGTATCGTATTCAGCGCTACAAGGGTCTGGGTGAGATGAATGCGGAAGAGCTGTGGGAGACTACTATGCATCCAGAGAACCGCTTGCTCAAGCAGGTGACCGTTGAAGATGCCCAAGACGCTGATAAAGTATTTGATATCTTGATGGGTACCGATGTGGCGAGTCGGAAGAGCTTCATTCAGTCCAATGCTAAAAACGCCACGCTTGACGTCTAAGCAATAAATAATTTTAGCGAACTACTGCGTTACGCCACAAAAATATTTATTCTACCAACACACTTCCACAAAACAAAACCTCGTGAAGCTTAACTTCATGAGGTTTTTGTTTTCACGTAAGTGACTAGTCTTTGATCTCAACACCCCAAGTAAATGAGTTGTTGTTGGTTCAGTATGTCGCTACCATCGATCTCAACACCGAAGGTTTGAAATCCGTCATCGCCAGGATTCTTGAACGCTACCGTAAGGACAGCACGTTCGTTTGGCTTTAAGCGGAGTTTGTACCTTTGATTCATAGGTTTCTTGCCAGTGGTAAGCGTGGCCTCAAAGGTCCACTCGGTTGAAGTCTTGGTACCCGTGTTCTTTACTTCAAACTGGAAAGCAGCTTTGTCATCCACATCAATCTCAGAAGCAGTGATAAATCGGTTTTGCTATCAAGAATATCGACGCGCCAAGATATTTCACTGCAAGCTCAGTGTAACCATGTGGGTCAGAAACTGGCTCTTTGAACGTCTTGATGTACGTTACACCAGTTGGTGTAGCAGGAGTCTGGGGCTTAGGAGTCTCAGTTACTGGTGTAGAAGGGGTTGGCTGTGAGTCTGTTTCAGTATTCATTTCTGTACCCGTGTCGATATCGGTATCTGAATCACCAAGCGCGATGCCTTGTGGAATGCGAGCGTTCACGACTGTCGCCACTTTATTGGCGGCAATGGTTGGGGTGCTATTACCATCTTCGATAAAGGCAATCTGATATGGGATGTCAGTGAGCGATTCTTCTCAGAAGAGAAGCAGTGCCGTCAATCGAGAACACATCAGCGGGTAGGATGAAGTTTGTCTCACACGGTACACCCACGATATCATTCCCAATACGCACATCGAGCGCTACACCCTCTACACATTTGTAGTTGATGACATAATTACCGTCTCGTTTGAGATCAGACCAGGCGATAGTAAATGACTCGTCTGAGTTTACTACTGCGTCTACCACCGTAATATTGATCTCGTTTTGAGCCCGACGTCCGTCTTCTACGCTTTCAGCGAGTGAAGCGAGTGAAGAGAAGGCACTTGGCACCAAACGTACTACCTGAATTGCGAGCCAGGTACCGATGATGACCAGGACACAAACCCGATAACTGCGAAGGTCTTTAGAAGACGATTCTCAGCCGGTGTTTGGTTTTGTTCCATAATAAAAATTTATTTAATAGCAATGTCACTCTTCATATACATAAAAGACCTACACGCAAAGGTAGGAAGAACAATTATGTATGTCTTGAGAACAGGCTCCTAAGCGAGCTTCGTATGACGTTCTGATAATAGCACGCTTAACAAAAGTGTCAAGTGTCATATATTGACATTTTAATAAAATAGTGTATCATTCTGAGCACTAAATAATATCTATTATGAAAGCCGCAACAACGTTTTCAGAGCTCCATGACCAGTTGACCCTACGACTGGTGCCATTTTTTGTCGTATTCTTCATCATCATGGTGATTGCCTACGGTGGCCTTTATCATTGATTTCATTCCCGGAACTGGTTGATGAAACAGCCGAAGGACCGCTAAGACTGAGACTACCAGTCGTGTAGGTAGTGTTCTTAATACCATCAACGGTGGTCTGCGTCCTAAAGACAACGCTGGGGAAGTAGATGGTTCATGCGGGTGGTAATTCCAGAGGAGGCTGGAAGAGGCTCCGGCGCAACTCAATATTGATCCAGTTGATCCATTGCCGCGTTCTGTGTCCATTTCAGCACTAGGGCGTACCGTACCGGTATTGAACCCTGCCTCTCGTAGTGTAGCGGTACTTGATGAGGCACTGCTTTCTGGTGTCGTACGACACCCAGATTCAGCTGATTTTAGTGAACCAGGAAATATCCTTATTCTTGGTCATTCTAGCTACCTACCAAACGTTTGAAGAACTTCCAGGCATTTAATGGTCTCCAGGAGCTGACTTGGGGTGATGAAATCCGCGTGACTTCAGGCGATACTGCGTATGTGTACCAGGTAGATCGCGTCTACAAAGCTAGTGCTACCAACGGAAGTGCCGGTCACTCGTGGGCAAGCCAAATTGACTTTTTTGGTGACATGTAACAGTTTTGGTGCTAAAGAAGACTGTTTGTTGTTGAAGTGCCGCTTATTGAAACGCACGCGTTTCCAAAATAAGGCTTGATGTGCTCATTTTAGCATGGGTGAAAAGAGCAGTAAAGGGTTGACCGAACCCTTCTTCTCAAACAGTATATTGTAGGTACATGTACTATTTCTACGTTTTGGAGAGTAATCTTGAGAACTATATTTTGGAAGCACCAATGACCTAAACGCCGGCTTAAAGAGCATCAGACTGAAAGTATTGTACTACAAGAACTCAAATTTGACACTAGTCTATTATGAGGCAAGGCGATCTTCGGAGGCTGATGCTCGAGATAGAGAGCATAACGTAAAACACAACGGTGGTTCAAAAAGGGCTCTCAAACAAAGGATTTTTAGAAGGCAGTAGGAGAAGTAGGGTAGGGGTTGACAAATTCATCAAAAAGTGCTATATTGGGATATAGAGTACTTTTGGGTTACAGTAGACCCGAATTGTATCCTCACAATTACATATCGATCCAGTGACAAACTCATCGCAGTCTCAAGTTGCTATGAATTTGTGTAAAGTAGTGCAGAGTCGCTTAGCGTATATTCATACGGTAAGTGACGATAAGCTGCTTTTCACCAAATTCAGAGTGACGACGACGCGAAACAAGCAAACACCAGATACGTTCTTGTGGTGAGTTTGTCACTGGGTTCGAGTTCTGTGACGAGTTTCCTCTCTGGAACTGGTCTCTTTTTATTACTGAAAAGAGCAGCTGTAGATAGAAATTCGCCGTATTTCCGCGGATGAATACCATTTCGCGGAAACGCGAATGGAGTGTTCTTTGATTTTAACCAGCCGCCGCGGCGGTCAACTATAGGAGGAATCCATGAAAAAGGCTCTTACCCATTGCCGCCATTCTTTTGGCGGCGTCCCTGAACTCGGTGCTGCGCCGGAGTTCACGGGCTTTGCAGTAGCTAAGGCTACTGCCTGCACAGTCAACTGCAATCAGCCGACTCGGCGTCAAACGGGGGCAAAAGGTTCCCGTCCATAAGGTTGAACGGTGCTGGTGGTGGGTCCGGAAGGAGGACCCTACAAAACAATCAGATGCAAATCACCTCTGGCAGTGCATCGTGCACCCACCGGTAATCTGGCTGTATGTTTTGAGGGTACCGATGGGAAAATCCACTGGGACTATCAGAAGGAAAGTCCACGTTGGCCGTCCTTTCATCAACCACAAAGCAGGCCGTTGGCAATGGACTGGCAGGATGCACGCCCGTACTGATGTGCGGGGTTACACAGGTTGGTCGGTGAATCGTTGATAACGATTCGCGACCAGACCTAATTATTTCAAAAAAGATACTCTTGGATACTGATGACGAAACACTCTGTCCGCATTATCCGGAATGATCCGGTGAGAATTACACACATAAATTATTTCAATTATCATGAAAAAAACTTTATCAATCCTTACCATTGTGGCTGTTCTGGGATTCGTCTCAGCAATCGCAGTTAACCAGGTATCTGCTTACACTAGTGGAGGCGGCGGTACCGGCTGTGGTGGCTGTGGTGGTGGCGTAGGCGCAACGAAGGTGGCGGTGGAAACGATGGTGGTGATGACAACCCAAAACCACCCAAGTGTGACTTCCTTAACGCCAGTCAAAACACTGTTCCATATGGTGGTGATGTAACCCTTTCTTGGGGTACTACTCGCGCTGGATCTGTCTCAATCAACAATGGTGTTGGTTCAGTGAGTGACGACGGTTCTACTGTTGTGCACGCATTCGACACCACTACCTATGCGCTCACCGTGAGCAACAGTGATGGAAGCGATTCATGTACTGTTAAAGTAACTGTTGAGCCACCAGAGCAAGAAACACCAAGTTGTGATTCATTTACAGTTTCACCAACTTCACTTCCATACGGCGGTACGGTGACCCTTACCTGGGCAACTACTAATGCTGATACAGTAACAACAATCAACCAAGGTATCGGTACGGTAAGTGACGATGGTTCTACAACCGACTCGTTATTGACACAACTACGTACACGTTGATCAGGTCTCAAATGCACAAGGTTCAGATACCTGTACCGCTGGCGTGACCGTTAACCCACCAGAACAAGGTGCACCAAGCTGTGATTCATTCACTGCTTCACCAAGTCATTTCTCTAATGGCACCGGTGGTAACGTGAATTTACCTGGACTACTACCAATGCAGACTCTGTCTCAATCAACAATGGTGTTGGTTCAGTGGCAGATGATGGTTCGATAGTGGTAAGTGTTTCAAACACGATTACCTACACCCTCACGGTTTCAAACGCACAAGGTTCAGATACCTGTACTGCTAAGATTACCGTTGATGATGAACCGAATGACGATATGCGTTGTGACTCATTCACTGCTGACGACTACAACGGCCGTGAAAACGATCGTGTAACACTCACCTGGAAGACTACTGGCGCAACTTCAGCTTCTATTAGTCCCGATATTGGTTCAGTGCCAGTTGACGGCTCTACTTCAGTTGTTGTTGAGCATGACACTACCTACACTCTTACTATCTCTGATGGTTCTACTTCAAAGACCAGCGTTTCTATCGACACTGAAAGCGGTGGCGGTGGAGGTGGCGGTTCTTCAAGCTCACGTTGTGACCTTGATATCTCAGATAAAAAGGTAAAAGCTGGTGAGAAAGTAACCCTTGCGATACCCTCACGAACAAACGAAATTGAAATCGAAGACAATCACGGTAAAACTATCTTTGAGTCAGATGATGATGACTACATGGACGGTGAGATTGACGTGATTGTATACAAGGATACTGAGTTTAGACTTATCGCTGAGAAGGGAAGCAAGAAGAACCTGTAAGGTGAAGTAGAAGTAGAGGACAATGAAATTGAGATCTACGAGAAGCGTGAACAACCACTCGTGATCGCTCTTAAGGAGCTGCACACCGCTTTGAACCGGCACCACCACGCCATTATGCCGCTTTCAGTCTCAGCCACCGGGGCGGTATCGGTGAGCGTCACTTTGATTTAACCAGACAGCAGCCGATAAAGCGATGCTGCATGAAGGGAGAGGCTGAATTCAAAAGAAGATGCTGGCAGCGATGCATCTTCGCACCAGCCGGCGGTAAGTCCTGAGCCAGTAGTGCTCGGCGATGCTCCAGTTGGGTCTACCAGTTGTTTCTATTAAAAACAGCCGCAACTGAAGACGATGACACATTGACAACTGCATATACTGACGACACCGACGACAGTGAGACAGAAGTGACCGTGGAAATGAAGTCACTTGAAGACCAGGCGCATGAACTTATGTACTACTCTCCAGTGACGCCATCCGCCACTTACCGTTGCTAGTGGAAATACAGATCAGGTACTGGCTTCGGTACTTGAGCGGGCGCATGCTACGTATCCATCGGAAGATGGTTGGGTAGTACTGAACCTCTCACGCATGCAAGAACTCTTGAGTACAGACACTGCCACGCTGGCGGCTGACACCCCTTTAGGTATTGGCTCACTGGCTGAAGCGATTGTGCGTAGGGACGTCAATGCAGCGTATCGTATGATTGAGCACCGCCCGATGGTAGCGCTCTCTGATGCGGCTGCTGATCTTGATGCGGTCTATCGCGAACGCCTCACCGGCGAGCGGGCTGACACCATCTCCGATCTTCGTGAATCTGTGGCTGGTCTTTCGACCGAAGCCTTAGAGACTGTCATCCGTGCGCTTACGAGTGCTGTAGATGGCACCTATCACGATGAGCATGAGGCTGTGAAAATGGCGATCATGAAAGCAGTCAGTAGTGTAGACGGAAAATAAATTTGCCTACATACTACGCACGAAAACTTCCCACCAGGGAAGTTTTTCGTGCCTGAATGGACCAAGTATTACGGAGTTAAGGTGCGATTTTCTACTGCCTCGAGTACATGGTTGGCAAACTCGTTCACACTCATCTGTGTTGAGTCACCAGTGCGAGACTCAACGGTGAGGTTTTCCGCCTCTACTTCCTTATCACCAATGACAATAAAGTACGGGAGCTTACCTTGCTTGGCGTTGCGTATCTTTTTACCCATGCTGTCGTCGCTATCATCGAGTTCTACCCGTACTCCTGCCTCAGTCAAGGCGTCTCGTACCTTGGTGGCATACTCCATGTGGGCATCAGATACTGGGATTATTGCCGCCTGCACCGGAGCGAGCCATAGTGGGAAGTTGCCACCGAGGTGTTCAATCAGGACTGCCATGAAGCGTTCCAGTGATCCCGCAATAGCGGCGTGGATCATGATGACTGGTTCCTTCTCGCCGTGCTCGTTTGTGCAGGTGAGATTAAATCGTTCAGGCATGAGACGATCAAGTTGGATGGTAGCAACTTGGTGCGTACGTCCAATTGAATCGTGCGCCATAAAGTCGAGCTTCGGCGCGTAAAACGCCGCTTCACCAATACCGATGAAGTAATCTGCCTGACGGTCCTCAGCGATTTGTTTCATGAGCGCTTCCGTTTCTTCCCAGGTAGCACTCTCGCCCAGGTATTTATCTTTTTGTTCTGGGTCATGAAAAGACAGTCGAACGCGTAGTTTAAAATCAAACGCACCATAAAAATCGTTTACGATATCCCAGATTGCCTCAATTTCATCCCGTAGCTGGGATTCTCGACAGAACACATGAGCATCATCTTGCGTGATGGAGAGCACGCGAGTCAGACCAGCCAATTCACCTGATTGTTCCGCTCGGTACACCATGGTCGTTTCAGCAAAACGCTGCGGCATGTCGCGGTAGGAGCGGGGAACCGAGTCAAATATTTGGGTATGGTGTGGGCAGTTCATTGGCTTTAAGACATACACATCATGATCATCTGCCGCTTCCTTGGTTGTTACCTTAAAGAGATCTTCGCTGTATTTGTTCCAGTGCCCTGACGTTTCATAGAGTGACTTCTTGGCTATGTGCGGAATAGTGACGTGTTGGTAGCCTTTAGCGTGTCGGAGTTCTTGCACGAAATCATCAATCCGCGTACGCAATGCAGTACCAGCAGGAGACCAGAGCGGCAGACCAGCTCCCACCAAATCAGAGAAAGAGAAGAGCCCAAGTTCTTTACCGAGTTTGCGATGGTCCCGTTTTTTAGCTTCTTCGAGTTGGTCCTCGTACGCTTGGAGCTCTTCCGCTGAGTCAAACGCTAAACCGTAGATGCGAGTGAGCATCGGGTTATTCTCATCGCCACGCCAGTAGGCACCTGCAATCTTATCGAGTTTGAAGCTGTCTGCCGCAATCTCTTGGGCTGGATTATCACTATGACCGCCGCGGCAGAGGTCGGTAAATTCCGCTTTAGTACCGACTCCGGCAGTGTATAAGGTGATAGTTTCACCTTTGTCTTTGAGTTCGTTAATAAGCTCGATTTTGTACGGATTATCTTTATAGATGGAGAGCGCTTCTTCAGCGGTCACTTCTTTGTGCTCAAAACTAGTCCACTGACTGAGCATTTTCCGCATGTGTTTTTGGACGCTCTTAAGATTCTCATCACCGGGAGCACTGCCGCCGGAGAAATCGATGTCGTAGTAAAAACCAGTGTCGATAGCTGGACCGAGGGTGAGTTTGGCGTGTGGGTAGTCTTCTAACACCGCTCGCGCTAAGAGATGGGCTAAAGTATGTCGTTTTTTTTCGATGTCACTTTCCATAAGAGATGCAACAACCATTATCAGCGAATTGCTTTGTTGTGGAGCCTCTTTGTCTCAGTCACCGTACTCTTTCGTACGTCTTCTTCGCCGATTTCTCCACGCCGTGCACTTCATCTGATACTGGTTGTTTATTGGTTACTTAGTAAATAAAAAAGTCCGAGCAAAAAATTGAAAAGCTTTTTAATTTTTTGCTCGGACGATTTTCATCGCGGTTCCACCGAGATTCTGGTCAGTATACCGACCAGCACTTCATTGGTACAGATTAGGCAAAGGAGCGGACGGATGTCCTAGTGGTTGGTGGCCACTACAATCTCTGTTCTCGTTATCCTAGCGCTTAAGAGTGCTATTTGTCAAACAAAACGCCGGCATACTTGCCGACGCTCCTCTTACTATTTTTTAATAGACTGGAACTTATCCAACGATAGCAATCTCTCGATTGCTTCACGGATTATCTCATTTTGAGGTTTGGTTGATCCAGCTAGTGTAACAGTAGTGGTCGGTTTCTGATTAGGAAACCTGATTATTGGGAATTTCATCTTTAGGTACCTCCTCGTTTTGTCAGTACGCTACTACGCACCCACTGTTGCGTCAACTAGTTCGGCATTAGTTGCTGCCGCTAAATTTTTAACCCGGTCTACCAAAATGGTTGGCTCATCGTTACGAATATTGAGTTTACCCTTGATGGCGATACAGGTGCCGGGTTGTAAGAGGTCATGGTTTTGCCGATACACTTCAGGGAAGGCGGTCATTTCAATAGCATCAGTATGATTGGCGAGTCGGATAAATGCCATCCGCTCTCCTTTTTTTGTTAACAATTCCTTCACTGTCTCCACCATACCGGCGGTAACCACCGGTATGCCGTTTCGTCCATCTTCCTTGATCTTGGTGATATCGCCGCGTTTTTTAAGTTCCTCCTTAAACTCATCGAGCGGATGTCCAGATACATACACGCCCAAAAGTTCTTTTTCCCAGTGAAGTTTGTCAGCAACTGAGGCTGGAGGTGCGGGCTCTAGTACCAAGTCGTTAACTGTACTGTCCATACCGCCAAAGAGCGAATCTTGGGCTGACTCTTTACCTGCCACTTGCTCTTTATTGAAAGCAATGAGGTTATCAAGGTTGGCATACATAAGTCCGCGTTCTTCAAAACGAGTCAGGGCTCCAGACAGTATCAATGCTTCGAGTGATTTTTTATTAAGGTTACGGTCATGCACGCGAGACAAAAAGTCTGAGAGGGAGATGTACGGACCGCCTGCCTTGCGTTCCTCGATAATGGCTTCAGTAATACCGGCACCAAAGTTTTTGATGGTGGTGAGCCCAAAGCGAATTTTGGCTGGATCACTTCCCTTAGCAGGTACCACGGAGAAGGGAGCAAAACTTTCATTGATATCAGGCGGTAACACCTCGATTTCCATGCGTTCACACTCATGGATAATCTCAGCAATCTTTTCCGTATCACCCGAGTCAGCCGTTAGTACCGCGGACATATATTCCACGGGGTAGTTCGCTTTCATATAGGCAGTTTGGTAGGCGACCTGTCCATAACTGGCGGTGAGCAGCTTTGGTTAAACCCATAGGCAGCAAACGGCTCAATCAGGTGCTCCAGAGCTTGTCAGCGATTGCTGGTGAGAGTTTTGCCATGCCCAACAGCTTTTAAGCAAAGCCTGTCTTTTCGCTCTCCATCACTTCCGAATCTTCTTACCCATCGCTTTGTGGAGCTTATCAGCGTCAAGCCAGGAGTAGCCTGCCAGCTCAATCGAGATCATTATGCCGTCCTGATAGGTAATCACACCATGTGAGCGGCCGAGAATTCTCGAGTCGTGGGTCAAGATAGCTTACCAGCGCTCTCGGTTATGTTTGCGCTCGATGTACTGCGGTATAGACTCCATCGACCGGGCGATAGAGCGCCACCATCGCGTTGATATCGTGAATGGAGGTGGGTTGCAGTTGCTTCAAAAATGCAGTCATACCGGAACCATTGAGCTGGAAGAGTCCCATCGTTTCACGCGCGCGAGCATAGCGAAGGTCTTTGGGTCAATGCGGGAATGTCTTCGATGTCGATATCAACGTTAGAATCTTTACCTGCGTTTTACGGCGTTCGCCAAGATGGCAGGTTTTTGATACCTAAAAAGTCAAACTTAAAAGTCCCACACCATCCTCGCTGCCAACCGAATGCATTTCGTACTGCGTGATGTATTTACCACTTTTCGGATCAGGCTGATAGGTACAAACCGATTTTAATGGTTCAGGGGAAATAACCACCGGCAGCGTGCACTCCGGGAGGTGTCGGACGCGACCCTCAATTTGTTTGGCTAAGTCGATCACTTCATCGGGACTCGCTATCTTGTTTATTTCTGAAGTTCCATCTTCCAAGGCGCGGTCAATCGTCATGGGAAATCCTTTGCCCCAATGGGAATCGCTTGGCGATACGATCGCCCGTGGCATACGGGTGGCCGCCCGCGCCACATCGCGCACCGCCGCCCGCGCCATCATAGTACCGAAAGTACCAATCTGGGCGATTTATCTTCGCCGTATTTTTTCCGGGCGTACTCGATACTCCCATCGCGGCGATTATCAGCAAAGTCCATATCAACATCAGGGGCAGATGGACGTTCAGGTTGAGGAGCGGGCTGAAGGGGGTGCTTGTATTCCAGTGGGTCTACGTTGGTAATACCAAGCACAAACGTAGTATACGAACCAGCCACTGAGCCACGAATAGTGGTTAAGATGCCGCGTTTACGGGCTTCCCGCAACAGATCACCCACTACCAAGAAGTATTTCGCGTAACCTTTGTTCTTAATGACATCGAGCTCGTAATCCAAACGCTTTTTGATGGCAGCGTCTTTGAGATCGTGTCCACGCCATGCCACGCCTTTATACGCCGCATCCTTGAGCTCCTCGTCTGGCGTGCGACCGCTTTTAATGATGTAGTCAGGAAACTTCCACGCCTCTTGTCCGAGTGGTATTTCAACAGTGCATGCTTCAGCAATTTTTACGGAATTTTGCAGAAGCTTTTCTGTTGGTCTTTAAAAAATAATATTCAATGCTTGTGCCTGGGTGATAAATGAGAAATCTTCGGTGCGATCTTCAGCTGGATCGATGGCATTGCCGCTTTGAATAGCGATCATGGTTTCGCGGGCGACTGCGTCACTTTGTTTTACGTAGTACACATCGTGGGCGGCTACCAGTGGCGTGTTGGTTTCTTTTGCCAGCTTAATAATGCGCTCTTGGTTTTCTGTGCGGCCGCTATTTTCGCGGTGCGAAATCTCTAGGTAACAATCTGTCCCGTAGGTGTCCCGATACCAACTGAGTGCCGCGCCTGCTCGCTCAGTATCGTTGTCCTTAAGTGCCTGCGCAACTTCACCCGCAAAAGAGGGAATGATGCAAATCAGGTTGTCACTATGTTTTTTAAGGAGTTCTTGGTCGAGTCGCGGTCGGTAGTAGAAACCGTCTACGTACGAGCGGGTTACAAGTTCGATAAGATTCTGGTACCCCTTATTATTTTTTGCTAAGAGCACTAACCGGCTTCGCGGTCGGTCGATACCAGTGTCTTTATCGAAACGGGTGCGCGGTGCTAAAAAAGCATCAATGCCGATGATTGGTTTAATACCTTCTTGCCATACAGGCTTTGTAAAAGTCGATGGCACCATAGAGCGCACCGTTATCAGTCAACGCCAAGGCGGTTTGCCCACCGGTTTTTAAGAGCCGCTACCACTCCTTTCGGTGTTGGTAGTGCATTGGCGATAACACTGGCTGTGCGGACGTGCAGATGCGCGAAGGTCGCTTTGCCTGTGGTTTCAGCTATAGTGTCAGCATTATACCAAATTCTCCCATGATAGGATGTGCAATGAAAGGTGTCCAAATTGAATAGACGAGGCTGGACGACCACTGGCGGACCGGTTGCGGTGGGCGTGGCACTTGTGTCAGCGGACTTCAATTGGCGGCTGTTACCGGGTGTGACCGACTCCAAGGCGCTCAGTGAGAAAAAAGCGTGAGGAAATCTACCAGGCGGCACAGCGATTGCGGCGGGCAGGGAAGCTTGATTTTGCCGTGTTTATGAGTAGCGCGGCGGTAATTGATAAGCGAGGTCTTGTACCAGCGGTTCGCACGGCTATGGCGCGGGTCTTAGCGCAATAGAAAAGCGTGCCGGGAAGAAATTACGCAAGACAACTATTAAACCCACTTGCTCTTTATATGCTCCACTGCCTTTTGTTAACCAGACGACCATCATAAAGCAGCACCAAAAAGAGAAGATTATCGGCTTAGCGTCTATTGTGGCGAAGGTGACGCGGGATCGCTTATATGGTGCGAATTGGGGTGACCCCCACTCGCACCATATACCTTCGCGACCCACAAAGGTTACGGCACTAAGGCTCACTGCCGTAGCTTCATTAAGAAATTTGGCGTTTCGCCAGTTCATCGCCAGAGCTATTAAAATATATTTTTATTGTAATATTAAGGCACGTCTGAGCTATCAGGGACAAACGTTCTTGTTTCAGAAAATTCCAACACGAGGACAAATGTCCGATACGCAGAAGACTGGAACGAGGTTACTTGAATTGCGAATTTCACGACGAGACCGGACCCCCATATCATGAATCAGGGATCTATCGTGAAGCCAGGTGTAGCTTGCATGTGGAATGGTTCAAAGGTGTGCAAAAAATGTGCGCTAACTTCCGCCAAGATTATACCCCTCCCGCACAACTTGTTGTGCCAGAGGTCTTTGCAACCAACGCCCTGCGGTAACTTTTCCGGAAACGCAGGGACAATTCAGGGGGGTTGGCGCAAGCCAACCCCTTTTTCTATTGCTTTTTTAGGTGTATTTGGTATAGTTCTGCGCACTATGGTTATTCGAATGCGACATACCCGAGCGCACACCAAAAATCGTCGCTCGCATCATGCCCTCAAGACACCGACTTTGGCGGTGTGTAAGAACTGTGGCGCCAGCCACCGACCGCACCACATGTGTCTAGAATGTGGCTTTTACAATGGTCGTCAGGTTATGGACCTTAAAGCTAAAAAAGAAGCCCGCGACGCACGCATTAAGGCTAAGCAAGAGCGCATCCGTCTGCAACAGCAGGAAATGGATGCTACTGAAGCTGAGACCGTTTCAGAAGCAGAACCAAGCGAATCAGCAGAAACGCCTGAAGAGAAGAAGTAGCTATTATGCACACCTTTGTCCGCCTCGGCGGATTTTTGGTGTAAAGTCCCTATGCTACTATGTAAGGCAGTACACCTATGGCAAACCGGCACCTTTCACGTTCTATTGTTCTCCAAACACTCTTTGAGTGGGATTTAAATGGTATTACCAAAAAAGACGTACCAACAGTTTTGGCACGTAACGTGGAGGAATTTGCTCCCAATAAAACAGACATGGCGTTCATGGAACGTCTCCTTGATGGTGTGTTGCAGAAGCAGACTGAACTTGATTTGATTATTGAGAAAGCAGCGCCAGATTGGCCAATTGACCGCATTTCTCCAGTCGATCGCAATATTCTTCGGACTGGTTTGTATGAACTTTTGTTCTCAGATCGTGCTGAAGTGCCGGCAAAAGTCGCTATCAATGAAGCTATCGAGCTCGCTAAGCAGTTTGGTGGTGAGAATAGCAGTCGGTTTGTAAATGGTGTCTTGGGAGCAGTGTATAAAGAGATTGGTGAACCCGGCAAAGACGAGATTGGGAAAAAGAAGAAAAAGGATGTGCCATTTGACCAAATGCCGGTGCTGCGACTCGCCGGTGCTGTGGTGTACGCTGAGCACGAGGGTGAAATTTATCTGGCGCTCGTTCATGATATCTTTGGGCACTGGACGCTATCTAAGGGCAAGATTGAGGAAAACGAAGAGGTAGAAGAGGGAGCGATTCGCGAAATAAAAGAAGAAATCGGACTTGATATCACGATTGAAAGTGAGTTGGGTAAAAACGAGTACGTTGCTAATAAGCCGGATATCGGGAAACATCGTAAACAAGTCACATATTTCTTGGGTCGGTCAGACTTTAAAGATATTGTCTTGGAGCAAAAAGGGGGGTTAGATGATGCTAAGTGGTTTAAGGTAGCGGACATTCTTGACTTAAATTTCTACGAGGATATTCTACCTATCGTGACGAAAGCCGTCACAATGTTGGTTGCAAAAAAATGAAGCGACTGCAGCGTTGCACCACAGCAAATTATTGCTCACCATACATAGAGTATGGCTCACAATAATTTCTTTGTGCGCCTTGCATTCATCTCCATTTTTGTACAACCAATTGCAGTGCCGATTGTTAATTTTTAGTTTTACTTTCTATCTATGACCGAAGAACGTGATATATCAGCGGACTTAAAAAAACTCGAAGCAATGTTAGGAGTGGAGTTTACAAATATTGAGCACCTCCTTTCTGCGACCACTCATCGCTCCTATCTCAACGAACATCGTGAAGCTACTCAGGAGCACAATGAGCGCCTCGAGTTTTTAGGTGATGCGGTGCTGGAGCTTGTTGTAACTGATTACCTCTACCATAAATATACTGAAAAACCAGAAGGGGAACTTACCGCTGTACGCGCTGCGCTGGTAAACACTATTTCACTCGCTGAGTCCTCAAGTGCACTCGGACTCAATGACTTTATGTTGATGTCGAAAGGGGAGAGTAAAGATACTGGACGGGCGCGGCAGTATATTCTTGCCAATGCTTTCGAGGCAGTGATTGGAGCTCTCTATGTTGACCAAGGCTACGAAGTGGCGAAGACCTTTATTGCTACGCACTTGTTTCCCAAGACCGACCGTATTGTCGAGAAGCGTTTGTGGCAAGACCCTAAGAGTCGTTTCCAGGAGTTGGCGCAAGAGCACGTCTCAGTAACGCCGACCTATGAATTGGTAGACCAGTCTGGACCTGATCATGACCGCGTCTTTACTATTGGTGTGTATCTACGAAAAGAGCAAGTGGCCACCGGCGAAGGACGTTCTAAACAAGAAGCTGAACAAGCCGCTGCTGAAAAAGCCCTTGAAACTAAGGGGTGGTAGTGTGTACGTGTATAACACACCAGTCTTCTTAACTACTCCTAATATAATAGATGAATGGTGGCTGTTTCTAAGTCGTTCTCGTATAGGAGTGTTCGCGCCTTCACCCTCGTGGAGCTTCTTGTTGTCATCTCAATCATCGGTATTTTAACTGCCATTATTTCAGTCTCACTCAGTGCTGCTCGTGCTAACGCTCGTGATAAAGCCCGCGTAGCAGATATCGCTAACTTACATCAAGCCCTTCGTCTCTACGCTGAAGAAAATGGTCAATACCCACTCTACCCAGAAGGAGTGACAGTCGGTACTGGTGGTGCTATCGACATTGACTTGGCGCCATACTTACCTCTGTACCAGTTGATCCTCGCTCTGGTGATGGTGGCTTCAACTACTACTACGACTCAGCTACACCTGCGGTGGCACAGAGTACGTAGTGGTGATGGCACTTGATTCGGAGTCGAATAGTATTGGGAATTATGCAGAAGTGTGTGGAGGTGGTTCATCTTTGGCGAAGACCTTTATTGCTACACACTTGTTTCCCAAGACCGACCGTATTGTCGAGAAGCGTTTGTGGCAAGACCCTAAGAGTCGTTTCCAGGAGTTGGCGCAAGAGCACGTCTCAGTAACGCCGACCTATGAATTGGTAGACCAGTCTGGACCTGATCATGATCGCGTCTTTACTATTGGTGTGTATCTACGAAAAGAGCAAGTGGCCACCGGCGAAGGACGTTCTAAACAAGAAGCTGAACAAGCCGCTGCTGAAAAAGCCCTTGAAACTAAGGGGTGGTAGTGTGTACGTGTATAACACACCAGTCTTCTTAACTACTCCTAATATAATAGATGAATGGTGGCTGTCTCTAAGTCGTTCTCGTATAGGAGTGCTCGCGCCTTCACCCTCGTGGAGCTTCTTGTTGTCATCTCAATCATCGGTATTTTAACTGCCATTATTTCAGTCTCACTCAGTGCTGCTCGTGCTAACGCTCGTGATAAAGCCCGCGTAGCAGATATCGCTAACTTACATCAAGCCCTTCGTCTCTACGCTGAAGAAAATGGTCAATACCCACTCTACCCAGAAGGAGTGACAGTCGGTACTGGTGGTGCTATCGACATTGACTTGGCGCCATACTTTACCTCTGTACCAGTTGATCCTCGCTCTGGTGATGGTGGCTTCAACTACTACTACGACTCAAGCTACACCTGCGGTGGCACAGAGTACGTAGTGGTGATGGCACTTGATTCGGAGTCGAATAGTATTGGGAATCTAGCTGATCAGTGTGCTGAAGAAGGAGATTCGTACCTTGTTCGTATTGATAGTTCTGTAGGATTGGGACCAGTCGACAATTACTCTCAAAGTTCCTACTACAGTCAGGCTTCCTACTACAGTCAGGCTTCCTACTACAGTCAGGCTTCCTACTACAGTCAAAGTTCATATTACAGCCAGAGCTGGTATTTCGGAGGAGGAGGAGAAGGTGGTAGCGGGTACTAGTATTAGATATGCATCTAAGGCACCTCACAATCAATGGTTTTAAGTCTTTTGCTAAGAAAGGAGAACTCGAGTTCTCTGCTCCCATCACTGCCATCGTAGGACCAAATGGTTCAGGAAAAAGTAACGTAGCTGAATCGTTTCGGTTTGTACTCGGTGAGCAATCAATTAAATCGATGCGCGGTAAGAAAGGAGAGGATTTGATCTGGGGTGGTTCTGAACAAGTCTCCCGCGCGAACCGCGCTTCGGTCGCGGTAACACTTGATAATCAAAAACGTACCTTCCCAGTAGATTTTGATGAAATTACCCTTGAACGCACTGTACATCGTGACGGACAAAATGAATACGCTCTTAACGGTTCAAAAGTACGCCTAAAGGATATTCAGGAAGTGTTAGCAGCTGCCAACATCGGCCCCACTGGACACCATATTATTTCTCAAGGCGAAGCCGACCGAATTCTGTCCGCTAACCCCAAAGAACGCCGCGAGATGATCGAAGACGCCTTGGGACTCAAGGTGTATCAATTCAAAAAGCAGGAAGCTGAGCGCAAACTCAAAAAAACTCGGGAGAATATCGCTCAGGTAGAATCTCTGCGCCGCGAAGTTGCACCACATCTGAAGTTCCTTGAACGACAGGTAAAAAAGATTGAGCGCTCTGTTGAACTGCGTGAGACGCTCAAACAGTACTATCTAGAGTATTTGCGTCGCGAAGATGTCTACAT
Organism: Minisyncoccota bacterium; assembly: GCA_041389005.1. Taxonomy (GTDB): domain Bacteria; phylum Patescibacteriota; class Minisyncoccia; order Phycocordibacterales; family UBA918; genus OLB19. Next base: position 31,692 of record JAWKSR010000003.1, read on the forward strand.
CGCTCATCATCATGACCGACTGACCGCAGAGCGCCGTGAGCCGGCTGCTAAGCTTGATGACCTGCAAGTAGCTCTGAAAAAAGCCAAAGCGGTATTAGAGGCGGCAGAGCAAGATGAAAAGCGAGATGCACTGGTGGCGGCAGAAACTGAGCTTGGCAAAGCCCGCAGTGCACGCCAAGAATTGGTTCGGCAGAGTGGTCAACTCGAAGGGCAGATTAATTTCCTCAACCAACGCATCGAGTCTCTAAACCAAAAGGCAAAAACTGCCAGTGGACAGCCAGTACCGTATGAAACGGTAGCAGACATGGTAGGTAATATCGAGAAATTAGCTGAAAAGGCAGATCGTCAGGAGGAAGTGGGAGGTCTGAAGCGCGCTTTGTCTGACATTGTTCATGTGCTTCAAAAATTCCTCACTGATGTGGGCAAACAGGATGGTACTTCCGTTTTGGAAGAAGAGCAGGAGCTGACTCGGCTGCAAAAAGAGGCAACGCAGCTTGAAAACACCCTTAAGGAAGCGGAGGAACACGAACAAACAGCTGAGGTAGCATACGAGAACGTACGAAGTGCCATTGAAGCAGAGGCAGATGAAAGTCGAGAAGCGGAACGGGAAGTGTTTCGGATTGTAAACGAGCAACGTGAATGTGAGACGATCATCAGCCGACTTGATCATGCACTCGCGGAACTGGATCGTGACCGTAATGAATTCAAACGTGAACTTCAAGAAGCGGTGGCACTGATTGGACGTAGTGCCTCTGAGTACTTTAAGTATGTTATTGAAGTTGACGGGAAAAGTATCGAAGTAGCAGAGATCGTGGCAGAGGACAGAGATAGTCAACGAGAACGCCGCCGGGAACTTGAGAAGATGAAAGTACGTCTTGAGGAGTTGGGTGGTGCCAATGAAGATATTGAAAAAGAGTACAAAGAAGTAAAAGAACGCGATGAGTTTTTAACTCGTGAGATCGAAGATCTTAATACCTCCGTAGCTAAACTAGAAGCGCTTATCAAGGAGTTGGCAGAGCAACTGAACGAGCAGTTTGTTACCGGTATTGAAAAGATTGACGCTGAGTTTAGTCGCTTCTTCATCCTTATGTTTGGCGGCGGCGGCGCTGCGCTTAAACGGGTGAAGCCGACGCTGAAACAAAAGAAAACTACAGTTGATGAGCTCGGTGAAGAAGTCGAGGTAGATGAGACAGTGGAAGACGAGTCGGCGGAGGAGGGGATTGAAATCGATGTAAAGCTACCAAACAAACGAGTAAAAGGGCTTGATATGCTTTCCGGTGGTGAACGAGCGTTAACATCAATTGCGCTTATCTTTGCAATGAGTCAGGTTAATCCACCGCTTTTTATCATTCTTGATGAGACTGATGCGGCACTTGATGAAGCCAATAGTCGTCGTTATGGTGATATGATCGAAGCGCTAGCAGAGAAGTCTCAGCTTATTCTCATTACGCACAACCGGGAGACTATGGGTCGCGCTGGTATTCTTTACGGCGTTACCATGAGTGGTGATGGTGTCTCCAAACTACTTTCCGTGAAGTTTGATGAAGCAGTCGCAGTAGCAAAATAAAAGTCCGGCATACACATGCACGCCGGACTTTCTAGTTGAAAACGACACTAGACTCGGGACGGGTACCCAGCTCAACGAGATTGAGTGTGAAGCCCAAACAGCTGAACGCACGCTCAACTTCTTCACGTGGTGACATAGTCTCCAACTCGAACGTGAGCTTTTTCATAGGGTGCTGACCGTGCACGGTATAGTTTTTGACTGTACCGATTAAACCAGCATAGTTCCCAATCAGCCCGAGATGATCCTCCAATCGCGGACCATGCGCTAGTATCGAAAGGGTTATGGTGATACCGCATAACATATCCTTTCATCTGTTAGGTACAATGCTGGTCGTCCGAAGCGGAGGTAAAACACCTCAGCTTTGGTCCAGCCGAGGTTTCATTTCCATTCAGATTTTCTGTCAGTTAGGATTTCGAGGGCGAAACAAAGTCGCGGCTAGCACAAAGCACATACGCTGGTTGCGTAGTCATAGCCCAAACTGTGTGCTTCACAGCCTGAGACACGATAGCGTATGTATATGTGTGCAAATCTCTCATTTCCTCTTTATTATACCACGTTGCGAACAGGGAAGTGACACATCCAGAAAGACCTGTGTTCGCGCCGGTCTTTTTCTTTTTGGTATAGTCTAGGTTGGTTCATTTAGGGAGGGAACGATGGCAGTCACATATTTAAACAACCGAGCGGTCGTTGCGGCTCTCTGCGCCCCGTTCAGCCAAGCGCGGGACACGGCGGCAAAGGCGACTTTTGCGCGAAATGCGTAAACGGTTGCCGCTCCGAATTAGGGGGAGCGCGGTGTCGCAAGTTGGCACTACTGATAGATATGTAATTTGTTCTGCGTAAGATGAAAGCCGCTCGTAAGCGGCTTTATTCTTTTGGACCTCATTTTTTAATTGTTCACGCCAACTCAAAGTCGAGTTGTCGCTCCTCCATATCAGCGCGAGTGAGTTTGACGGTGATTTCATCGCCGAGGCGGTAGACCTTACCGGTCTTTTGTCCTTTAACCCGGTACTTGCTCGCTTCATGTTCAAAGAAGTCGCCTTTGATGCTCGCGAGCTTAATCATTCCTTCACTTTTTGAGTTTTTCTCTTCTACGTAGATACCCCAGTCAGTGACTCCGGTAATGACACCAGTAAATGTTTCTCCTACGTGTGGTGTCATGTATTCAACTTGCTTGTATTTGATGCTATCGCGCTCAGCGCGTACGGCAGTAAGTTCTCGTTCGGACGATTGTACCGACAGCTTTTCAAATTTTGCCAACTCTTTACCACTAATGATTGAACCATCGAGGTGTCGTCGTAGTAGTCTGTGCACCATCAGGTCAGGGTAGCGACGAATCGGGGAGGTGAAGTGTGTATAGAATTTAAACGCGAGACCATAGTGACCAATATTTTTCGTTGAATACACAGCCTTTGCCATCGAGCGGATAGTGGCTGTTTTAATGAGGTTTTCTTCTGGTGTGCCTTCGATCTCTTTGAGTAGCGCGTTGATATCTTTCGGATTTACCATGCCCTTTTGGGTACGGAATTCATAGCCAAGGGCGTGAATGAAAAGAGACAACTCTTCAATTTTCTCTGGATCAGGCACATCATGAATACGGTATACAAACGCAGCGTCCTTGCCCTTGTCTTTGCTGAGTTTATATATGTGTGTAGCGACACTTTGGTTAGCCAGAAGCATAAAGTCTTCAATCATCAGCATCGTCTCAGTACGGATCTTGGTATAGGCTTCTACTGGCACTCCCTGCTCATCAAGACGGAATTTTACTTCCGGTTGCTCAAAGGCAATAGCGCCATGCTTATGTCGGCGCTTACGAACAATTCGTGAGAGCTTCATCAACGTGCTGAGTTCAGTATGAAATTCACCGCTTGCGGCGCCGAGTACTTCTTGAGCTTCTTCATAAGAGAAGCGTTTATCAGAATGAATGATGGTCTGTCCGTACCATTCACTCACCACCGTTGCATCAGCATTGATTTCAAACACTGCCGAAAAAGCCAGCCGGTCTTCATGTGGGCGTAGCGAACAGAGGTCATTAGAAAGGACTTCCGGCAACATAGGAATAACCCGGTCTACTAAGTAAATAGATGTGCCGCGCTCGCGTGCCTCCATGTCAATGATTCCACCATCCTCCACGTAGTGTGAGACGTCAGCAATATGAATACCAACTTCGTAGTTGCCATTCTCGAGCTGTCGGAGAGACAAAGCGTCATCAAAGTCTTTGGCATCTACTGGGTCGATGGTCATGGTGGTGACAGCTCGCATGTCTTTGCGTTTCGGGTCTGTGAGCGCATCAGCAAAGATTTGCTGTTGATCTTGGTGGAGTTTCTGGGCTGCTTCTGCTACCAGTGGCGGAAAGTTTTCTGAAAAACCGCCACCTTTGATGATGGCTTGCATTTCTGTCTCATGGTCACCAGCTTTGCCGAGCACCTCAGTGATGGTTGCTGTCGGGTTAAGGTGTGGTTGTCTCCAGTTTGCGAGTGTGACAACGACTTTCATGCCAATGTCATGGGTGTGTGCCTCAGGGAGCTGGGGACGGATGTGAATCCGGTGATCGTCAGGGGAGAGGTAGAGTTGCTTCTCAGCACCTTCCTGGCGCTCTTTTACAGTACCAATCAAAAATGTATGAGCAGGCTCCAGTACTTCTACTACGCGAGCAGCTTGGCGCTGCCCGGGAACCGTATCTTTGAGTTCAATCCGCACAATGTCGCCATTGAGCGCAAAGTTGAGATCACTCCGGTCAATGACCACATCTTCGGTATTTTCAGCTACCGAGAAAAAGCCGGTGCCCTTGCCCCGGATCATAATCACGCCTTCATGTGTTGGGTTTGTCATGTGCGCGCAGTATACCGTGCTCCACCGTATAAAACCAGGTGTCATAGAGTTGTGCAGAGCCAGGGTTGCGTTCATGTATAGATGCGTGTACAAATATAGTAAAGAAGGTCTTTTTGGATGTTGAGATTAACCGGAGTACCTCCTCCCGCTCTGGTTAGGCACGAGCCCTCCCCCTCGTGCAAACGAGCACCTGCCGGGCACGGGACCCCGGCAGGTGCTTTCTTATTGACAAAAAGACTTATTTTGATACGCTTAGCGCCACTGAATTATGTTAATGATGAGACTACAACGCGTTGGTCGCCGTAACGATCCCTCATACCGGATTGTGGTGACTGATAAGCGCACTGGACCAAAGAGCAACAAGAACGTTGCGATTCTTGGTTCGTATAATCCAAAGATGGATCATATCCAGCTTGATACTGATGCTGCCAAAGATTGGCTTGCTAAAGGTGTTCAGCCAAGCGATACGATGCATAACATTCTTGTTGGTCAGAACGTGATTGACGGCAAGAAGGTAAACGTATTACCGAAGAAATCACCGATTATAAATGAGGAGGCAGCGAAGGCAGAAGCAGAAGCCAAGGAAGCGGCTGAAGCCGGAGAAGCAGAGGAGGGAGGTGCAGAAGAGAGCGCAGACACTCCAACGGAGGAAGCTGCGAACGAAGAAGCTCCTGAAGAAGTAAAAGAAGAAGAGTCAACAGAGGCTGAAAAAACAGATGAGACTCCCGCAAAGGAAGAAACAAAAGAAGACGCCGAGAAACCAGCCGAAGAGGAAGCTAAATAACAACGCAGAACAAAACCGAGTGCCAATAGTACACTCGGTTTTGTTTATCCCGTTAGGCACCAAAACCTTTATGTTTTGCAGACTTCTATGAAGTCTGGTGTCTAACGGGATTGGCGTGCACATCGGCAGTTTTTGCACGTGCACTAATGCTCATAATGCTGTTGACGTTGGACAGCACCTTGTTACCATATTAAGAGCAGTCTCTGTTTAGAGAGGCTATAGCAGACTAACCAAATATTCTTATGGAAACGCATGATGATCAGCAATTTCTAGAGACAGTTGTGAAGGCACTGGTTGACCATCCTGACGCTGTGGTGACTAACCGCACTGTTGACGAAATGGGCGTGCTACTTACTCTTGATGTACACGCTGAAGATATGGGCAAGATCATTGGACGCTCTGGTAATACCGCCAAAGCTATTCGTACCCTGTTGCGTGTGGTAGGTATGAAGCATGATGCACGAGTAAATCTCAAGATCAACGAACCAGAAGGTGGCAGTAAAGCCATGAACAGTGATATGGCAGCAGCAATGGCTAGTGGAGGGAGGAGGCGGCTGAGCCTAAGTCACTCGACCAAGCCATAGACGACCTCAAGATATAAATTGGCGAATAGCTCGCCGTTACAAGAAAAAACAGCGCTCACTGGACTTCGTGTCCCACTCGCGCTGTTTTTCTTTAGACTCCTTGCTCTTCATCCAATTTCTAGCTTGAGGAAACATCAGAATCTTTAGGTCAAGGAACAGAAAGCCCGCCGCATTCGCCGCGGGCTTTCTGGTGTCTAAATGGAATATTGTGTATAGTTTTTAGGAACTGGAGGAAAGGATTCTGCAATGCAAGCAATTTTTGCTGCTATACCGTTCGCAACAATCATCGGGTGTATCTTGTGCTCACCAAATTGAACTATGGGACGCTACTTTGCCACCGGACATCAAAATTTTTGTATGCTGCGTTGGAAGAAACACGGACGTAAACTGGAATATGACCCCAGTTTAAGCCCGTCACTCTTTGACTTACTTCTTCTGGCAGCATGTGTTGTTCTGATTGTCGCAGTCCTCGACGCACAGTGCGTTGCTGGGCATTTCTCAAGAGTAAGAAAACGTTGACTGAACCCGCGGCATTCGCCGCGGGTTGTTTTTATGCTAGGATGTCTAGCTTTCCCTATGCATTTTCACGTTATTACATTATTTCCAGATGTGTGCCAAGCGTATACCGATGCAAGTGTTTTGGGACGGGCGCAGAAAACAGATAAGGGTAAAGGTGCCAAACACCGGGGTAAGAAAATAACGGTCAGTTATTACAACCCACGTGATTTTTCTACCAACAAACACAAGAAAGTAGATGACCGACCTTATGGCGGTGGTCCTGGTATGGTAATAGCGGCTGAACCAATCTTGAAAGCCTGGCGGAAAGCAGTGGGACGAAAGCAGTCGCAAAAAGTCAAAACGCTTATCATGGCACCACGCGGTAAAAAATTTAATACCGCGATGGCAAAAAACTCGCCAAACAGTATGACCACTTGGTGCTTATCAGCGGTCGTTATGAAGGTATCGACTCTCGAGTTAAAAAAGCGCTTAAGGCAGAGGAGGTATCAGTGGGTGATTATGTGCTCACGGGTGGAGAGTTGCCAGCGCTTTCCATCGTAGACTCAGTTGCGCGACAACTTCCTGGAGTGCTGGGCACTATGAGTCACTCGAGGAAGAGCGGGTGTCTAGTAGTGAAATGTATACGAGACCAGAAACTATCGAGTATAAGAAGAAAAAATACACCGTGCCCAAAGTGTTCCGCTCAGGCAACCATAAAAATATCGAAAAAAAACGAGCCGGCTTGTAGCTCGCTTTTTTTAGGAAATGAGGTATAAGAGTAACGGAAGTATCAAACACAAACTACACAGGAGGGTCGCATGACTCACAATAACAGCTACGCTGGTTCTTCACGTACCTTAACAGCTGAACGCCGAAGCATAGTCAGGACCGTTATCGGCGACTACTGGTCTGCTGGTGATAAAGGACGCTCTAATCAGCCTATCAGTGGCATGGGGGCGGCCCGTCATCGTTGTGCCCTGCAGTCGTTCGCTCTGGCACATCAGGCAGGTGTACAAACGCATTTTGTTCGTGAAGTAGAGGGAGGTTTTTTGGTTCGCGAACTCCGCGTACCAACGCATGAACCACTCTCGGGTTTTACACATGGTGAAGTATTGCCACTTGAGTTCATCTGGCGCTTGTATCTGATGGGCTCTCTCTGGCAACGGGTTGAGAGTGGGGAAATCGATCCTCGTGAACTCGGTTTTTCCAGAGGTTATCAGCCCTTCCAGGGTGAACCACTTCCGAAACCCCGCTTGGAGTGCACGACCAAGTATGAGCCGATTGACCGCAAAGTAAGCAATGAAGAGGCTTGCGACCTGGCAAAAATGTCCACGAGAGAATGGCAAACCGCCTGGGCGCTTATCGTCAAGGTGGCCCAGGTTACAGATCAGCATGCACAGGAACGGGATTTCTATTTTCCTGACGGGAAAATGGAGTTAGGCAGACTGGATGACGGTCAACTCATCTTGGCTGATACCTTTGGCACACCCGATGAGAATCGGGTGGTCCGTATGAGTAACGGATTTATCTACAGCAAAGATCTCATCCGGAACTACCTGAAGGAGGTGGGGTACATGGAAGCACTCAAAACTGCTCAAAGTCAGTACCCGCAAGACCCGTCTGCGTGGCCCGATTATCCAAAGCTACCGTTGGATCTGGTAGCTATGGTGGAAAGTCGCTACACTGCCTTTGCAGCTTGCTACGCTGGCTGAATCTTGTCCTTTCAACACAAGCCCCGGACGTCTTACGTCTGGGGCTTTGTCATACTTGCAATCTTTTAGGTAATCCGTATAATGTCGGGCACATTGCAACTTTGGGGTGGGATTGAGTTACGGTTGCTCTAAACTCAAATCGCGGTGGTTTCTGCCAATTTGGCAGGGGAATATTGGCGCGGATGCGCCGCTCACAGACGTGTGATGCATATTTGTATTCGATAACCGCAAACATTGTAAACAAGCGCCTGAGGCGTGTGTTTTTTGTTGGTGTTGGGTGCGTATTATTATTTTAAGTCTATTGTTGTTATGGCAAAGAACAACGTACCAACTTCGGTTGGGCAAATGCCGCAGCGAGTCTTCACTAAGTTCCGCGAACCACTCGTGGAGCTGCCAAATTTGATCGAGCCACAGCTCGACTCATATAAATGGTTTGCTGAGGAAGGTCTCAAAGAGGTATTCAAGGAGTTTTCTCCAATCAACGACTATTCGGAGAAAAAGTTTGAATTACAGATCAAAAAATACGAGCTCGGTGCACCAAAATGTACTCCAGAGCAAGCCAAGGAAAACAAGCTCACCTACGATGCGCCATTACGCGCCACTATCGTTCTTAAGAACAAGACGTTTGAGAGTGAGAAAGATCAGGAGATTTTCTTGGCTGATGTACCGATGATGACTGAGCACGGTACCTTTATCATTAACGGTGTTGAACGTGTGGTCGTACCACAGCTCGCTCGCAGTTACGGTATTTTCTACACTGCTGGTGAACAAAAGGGACGTACGGTGTTTGGCGCGAAAATCATTCCTGCTCGCGGTGCGTGGGTAGAGATAGAGTCAGATGTTGATGGCGCTATCTATGTAAAGATTGACCGCAAGAAGAAATTTGCGATCACTTCACTCTTGCGTGTGATGGGAGCGCAAAAGCCAGAAGAAATGGTAGCACTCTTTAAAGATGTTGAGCGTGGTGAAGAGTACATCAAAGCGACACTCGCCAAGGATGCTGCTAAAACCACCGATGATTCATACATCGAAATCTACAAACGTCTGCGCGATGGAGACTTAGCGACAGTGGAAAATGCCCGGGAGTTTGTTGATTCAATCTTCTCTCCTGAGCGCTACGACCTGTCTGAAATTGGTCGTCATCACTTCAATGAACGTAATGGTCGCCCTACCGACAAAAAGGCAACTGATGAACGTACTATTTCACTCGAGGATATGCGCATCATCCTCACCCACATCATCGAGAGTAACCACACGCCCGGGGCTTTGCCTGATGATATCGACCACCTTGGTTTCCGCCGCGTGCGCTACTTTGGTGAAATGATCCAACAGCGCGTACGAGTTGGTATGACTCGCATGAAGCGAAACATCCAGGACCGTATGTCGACAATCGAAAGTGAGACGTCACTGCCGATTCAAATCATCAATCCCCGACCACTGCAAGCGGCTATTAAAGAGTTTTTCACTACCAACCAGCTTTCACAGTTCATGCCACAGCAGAACATTTTGGCTGAACTGGAAGGTCTGCGTACCATGTCTGCGCTTGGTCCAGGTGGTTTGACGCGTGAACGAGCTGGTTTTGAAGTACGTGACGTACACACCAGCCACTATGGACGCCTGTGCCCGATTCATACTCCAGAAGGACCAAACATCGGTCTTATCTTACGCCTTTCTATGTACGCTAAGGTGAACCGTTTCGGTATCATCGAGACACCGTACGTGAAGGTGAAGAAGGGAGTGGTGACAGATGAGGTGGTGTACCTCAACGCACATGAAGAAGAAAACTTCACTATTGCTCACGCCGCTGTAGAAGTGACTGACAAAGGCAAGATTGTGTCTGAAGTAGTAGAGGCACGCAAGAATGGTGAGCCTCCGAGCAGTTGCCCGCGAAGACGTTGACTTCATGGATGTGGCAACCAACCAGCCATTCTCAGTGGCGACAAGCATGATTCCGTTCTTAAACCACGATGACGCGAACCGTACACTCATGGGTTCAAACATGCAAAAGCAGGCAACACCATGTGTAGTGCAGGAAGCACCGCTCGTTGCCACTGGTATTGAAAAAATGGCAGCTACCGACACGGGTCAGCGTAGTGATTGCACACGAGGCAGGAGAAGTGATTGAGTGTGATGCAAATCATATTGTCGTTAAGCAAAAAGACGGTAAGAAGCGTGAGTACCCACTGATTACCCTACAGCGTACCAATGATTTCTCAGCTTTCTATCATCGTCCAGCGGTGACGGTAGGAGATAAGGTAAAGCGAGGGGATCTCCTGGCTGACACCTCTTCAACTGATAATGGACAAATGGCGGTTGGGCAGAATGCCTTGGTTGCCTTCATGTCATGGAGTGGTGCCAACTACGAAGACGCGATTGTGATTTCTGAACGTCTCGTGAAAGATAGTAAGTTTGCCACTATTCACATGGACGAACTTGATGTGGCGGTGCGCGACACGAAACTCGGTCCAGAAGTGACCACCCAGACATTCCAAACGTGTCTGAAATGAAACTCCGCAACCTCGATGAAAATGGTGTTATCCGCATTGGTGCTGAAGTACGACCGGGAGATATCTTGGTTGGTAAAGTAACACCAAAGGAGAAACCCAACTTACTCCAGAAGAACGACTCCTACGCTCTATCTTTGGTGAAAAAGCTAAAGACGTAAAAGACACCTCACTCCGCCTTGAAGCAGGTAAGCGTGGTCGTGTCGTGGGAGTAAAGATTTTCTCACGTGAAAATGGTGACCAGCTTGAAAGCGGTGTCATTAAGCGTATTCACATCACCGTTGCTCAAGTGCGTAACGTATCAGTTGGAGATAAGCTCGCTGGTCGGCATGGTAACAAGGGTGTGATTTCTCGTATTTTGCCAGAAGAAGATATGCCGTACACCGAAGATGGTCGTCCGGTAGACATTCTCTTGACGCCGCTTGGTGTGCCGTCTCGTATGAACCTCGGACAGATTCTTGAATTGCACTTGGGTATGGCTGCCAACACTCTTGGCTACCAGGCAATCGTGCCACCATTTAGTGGTGCGACTGAAGCGAGATATCAAGGCTGAACTGAAAGAAGCTGGCTTGCCAGAAGATGGTAAGTTGCAACTGCGTGATGGACGCACTGGTGAAGCCTTCGCCAAGAAGACTGCCGTTGGATACATGTACATCCTCAAACTCCACCACATGGTAGAGGACAAGATTCACATGCGTTCAATTGGTCCATACTCACTCATTACTCAACAGCCACTTGGTGGTAAGGCGCAGATTGGAGGTCAGCGCCTGGAGAGATGGAAGTGTGGGCGCCCTTGGATACGGCGCCGCCTACACCTTGCGTGAAATGCTCACCATCAAGTCAGACGATATCGTTGGTCGATCAGCTGCCTTTGATGCCATTGTGCGTGGTGAACGAATTAGCCACCCGCACACCCCGGCTGCCTTTAACGTGTTGGGTAAATCAGCTCCGCGGACTCTCACTCGATGTCCGACTTGAGCGTGAAACTGACAGCAATTAGTAGACTCACTAAATACACAACTATGGAAACAACAACCAAAACTGACATGAAGCACGAAAAAAGCTTCACTCCCCGTGGTCCCCGGGCACCACAGCCATTCTCTGAAGTGGGTCTAAAGCTGGCTTCTCCTGACCGCATTCTTGACTGGTCACACGGCGAAGTTACGAAGCCGGAGACCATCAACTACCGAACACAACGTCCAGAAAAGCACGGTCTTTTCGATGAACGCATCTTTGGTCCAGTTGAGGATTATGAGTGTTCATGTAAGAAGTATCGTGGTATCCGTTACAAGGGTATTGTCTGTGAAAAATGTGGCGTGGAAGTGACTCGTGCCATCGTTCGCCGTGAACGCATGGGGCACATTGAGCTCTGTGTACCGGTATCACACATCTGGTTCTTGCGTGGTGTGCCAAGCCGCATTGCTTTGATTCTCGGTATTTCTGCCGCTGATATTGAGGAAGGTCATCTACTTTGCTGGATACATTGTTACAAAAGTATCTGACACAGAACGCACTCGTCTTCTGAATGAGCTTAATACTGAATACAAAGCCAAACTCAAAGAGCTTAACAATGACGAAGCTAAAGACGAACTCAAGAGTCGTCTGGATGAGACTAAGAAGGAAATCGAGTCAATTGCGCAAGGCAAGGTGCTCGATGAGAATACCTTCCACAAATTCTCTATTAAATACAGTACGCTCTTTGAAGCCGAGATTGGTGCTGAGAGTGTGTTTGAGCTCTTTAAGAACATTGATCTTACCGAACTACGCGATCGCCTCATTACTGAGCGTGAGACCGCCGGTGCAGCTGAGCGCGTAAAGCTTGATAAGCGCATCGCGCTTGTGAAAGGTATGATTCACGCTGAGGTTCGCCCTGAGTGGATGTTCCTGAATCGTATTCCGGTTATCCCACCAGCACTGCGTCCGATGGTCGCACTTGAAGGTGGTCGCCACGCTTCATCTGACCTTAACGACCTTTACCGGCGGGTAATCAACCGAAACAATCGTCTGAAGAAACTGATTGATATTATGGCGCCAGACGTAATCTTGCGTAACGAAAAGCGTATCTTGCAAGAAGCGGTGGATGCTCTCATTGACAACTCAATCCGTCATGGAAACACTGCGTACTCAGCCATGAGTCAGGCACAGCGCCGACCACTAAAGTCGCTTTCTGATTACCTTAAGAGTAAGCAGGGGTACTTCCGCCAAAACCTACTCGGTAAACGCGTTGACTACTCAGGTCGTTCAGTGATCGTTATCGGTCCAGAACTTGATCTTGATGAGTGTGGTCTTCCAAAGCACATGGCGCTGGAACTCTTCCGTCCGTTTGTTATCTCTGAGCTCTTGCGTCAGGAACTTGCGTACAACATTCGTGGTGCTGGTCGTTTGATTGAAGACGGAGTCCCAGAAGTATGGGCAATTCTTGAAGAAGTTATTACTGATAAGCACGTATTGCTAAACCGCGCGCCAACGCTGCACCGGCAGGGTATTCAGGCGTTCCGTCCAGTTTTGATTGAAGGTAATGCTATCCAGGTGCACCCATTGGTATGTCGTGCGTTTAACGCCGACTTCGATGGTGACCAAATGGCGGTTCACGTACCACTCTCAGAAGAAGCACAACTGGAGGCACGTGAGTTTATCTCAGCTAACAAGAACATCCTGAAGCCAGGTAGTTCTGAACCGGTAGTATCTGAAAAGCTCCTTGATATGGCCCTTGGTGCGTACTGGATGACAAAGGAGATTGAGGGTGCACACGGTGAAGGGAAATTCTTCAGTTCACCAAACGATGCCATCAATGCCTACGACTATGGCCTCATCGACTTCCGAGCCAAGGTGAAGGTGCTGGCTACTGACACGCCAAAATATGCTCAGTACGAAAGCCAACTCTTTGAGACAACGGTTGGACGTCTTTTGTTCAACTCAGTGTTGCCGAGCGATCATCCGTTTATCAATGATGTGGTGGTGCAAAAGACACTCTTTAACATCATCATCGACTTGATTGATGACCAAGGTACCGATGCGGTGCCACCAATTGTTGACAAACTTAAGCGCTTTGGCTTCAAGTATGCAACTGTCTCAGGTACCACCTGGGGTATTGATGAAGTGGTGATTCCAGAGAAAAAATCTGTAGTTATCGACAAAGCTCGCAAGGAAGAGTCGGAAGTGTACGAACACTTTGATGAGGGACTTATCTCACGCGATGAACGCCGCCGCATGGTGGTAGAAATTTGGCACCGCGCTAAAAACGAAATTGAGGAACTACTCCCAGAGACACTTGATGAAAATGGTTCATCTTACGAAATGTGGAAGTCAGGAGCGCGAGGTTCACTCGGACAGATTGCTCAGATGGCTGGTATGAAGGGACTTATCGTCAACACCCGAGGTGAAACCCTCGAATTCCCGGTACTGTCTTCTATGAAAGAGGGTATGACCCCGATTGAGTACTTCATCACTACTCACGGTTCTCGTAAAGGTCTCGCTGACACAGCGCTTCAAACCGCGAAAGCCGGGTATCTTACGCGCCGTCTCTTCGTGGTAGCGCAGGACGCTATTGTGACTGAGGAAGATTGTAAGACCAAACTCGGTACTACTATCGGACGGGTTTCAGCATCTGGTATCGAGATTGCCTTCTCTAAGGCTATCAAAGGACGGGTATTGGCTGAAGACGCTACTGACACGAAAGGTAACGTACTCTTTAAGAAGGGACATCTACTCTCACGCCGTGATGCTATTGCCGTAGAGGAATCTACCTGTGAATCAGTCGTGGTACGTTCGCCAATGACCTGTCAAACCCTACGTGGTGTCTGTCAAAAGTGTTACGGTATCGACCTTACTACAAATAGCATGGTAGATATCGGAGAAGCGGTAGGAACCGTGGCTGCCCAAGCGATTGGTGAGCCAGGTACCCAGCTTACGATGAACACCAAACACGCCGGGGGTACAGCCCAAGCGGGTGGAGACGTAACGACTGGTCTGCCGCGTGTAGAAGAGGTGTTTGAAAAGCGTCAGCCAAAGATCCCAGCCGCGGTCTCTAAGACCAATGGTGTGGTCACCGAAATTCGCCGTGAAGGTAAAGACAAGGTCATCGTGGTGACGCCAGAGAAGGGTGCTAAGTACGCGAAGAAGAGCAGTGATGTGCTTGAGTACGAAGTGGGCCCACGCCGTATCGTGACCGTCTCAGTGGGAGATAGTGTAACTGAAGGGCAGTTGATGACTGATGGTTCAGCGCACTTGCCGGACCTCTTCAAGTACGGTGGTAAAGAAATTGCCCAGGATTACATCATTGCTGAAGTAAACAAGATTTACGAGCTTCAGGGTGTAACCATTTCTCGCAAGCACATCGAACTTATCGTCAAGCAGATGATGAGTCGCGTGAAGATTGCAGATGCTGGCGACTCACACTTCACTGTCGGTGAAGTGGTGGAAGAGTGGATCATGGTAGAGGCAAACAATAAACTCAAAGAGCAAGGGAAGGACCTTGCCAAGGGTGAGCGCCTCATCCTCGGTATTACCGAGACTTCGCTCTCACGTAAGAGCTTCCTCTCAGCTGCTTCCTTCCAAAACACGACTCGCGTTCTTATCAACGCAGCGGTGAAGGGAAGTGAAGACAACCTCGCTGGACTAATGGAGAACGTCATTATTGGGCGTCTTATCCCAGCTGGTTCTGGCTTTGCTGGCTCAGAGAAGCACGCCATGGTCAAGCAAGTTTCCGAAAACGAGGACTAGTGACAATCCGTGCGTAAAACACGCAGACAAAAAGCCGGCGCTACGCGCCGGCTTTTTGTATTCCCAAAACAAAACCCCGAGCAAACCGGTCGGGGTTTTGTTCGGGGATGGGGGGCTTAAGGTTTTCTATCTCTTCTCTGCCTTTTTATTATAAATAAAAATCCTAAAGTCAATATGGATAGAATTACACCCATTAGCGTGCCGGTAAATGCCAGAAAGATGTTAAGTAATCCGTTACTCATTACGAATTTTGTGGAAAAAGTAACAAGTATCGCGGTATAAACGCAAGCTAAAATTACAAACGACACTAACACGGTAAACGTTACAGCCGGATGATTTGGGGCGGTGTCATGATTTGTCATAAGGAACTCCTTCGCTAGGTCTTTAGCTATTAATAATATGAAATACTAAGAAAGTCAATTTTTGTGCGCTTTGGGGTGATTCGCGGTAGAATAGGCGTATATTTATGGCTTCTGGTGACTCCGTACAGCAAATTAAAGACCGGTTGAGCATTGTGGATGTGGTGGCGCCATACGTGGAGTTACACGCGGCGGGTAAAAACATGAAGGGAAAAAGCCCGTTTACCAACGAAAAGACTCCCTCTTTCTACGTCTCGCCGGACCGTGGCATGTACTACTGCTTCTCGAGTTCTCAAGGGGGCGATATTTTTACCTTCGTGGAGAAGATGGAAGGGGTGGACTTCAAAGGTGCCCTTAAGATCCTGGCGGATAAAGCTGGTGTTGAGTTAGTTCCAGAAGACCCAAAAAGCGTACCGAGCGTGATACCCAGTACGCAGTCTTGGAAGCGGCTACACAGTACTTTGTGGGTGAACTTACCAAACACCAGGAAGCACATAGCTACGTGACAGACCGTGGTGTTAAAGAAGACACCATCAAACACTGGCGCATTGGCTACGTACCTGGTCCACCGAAAAACGGCTGGCGACACACCAAAGAAGCACTCAGCGCCAAAGGTTATACTGATACGCAGCTCTTACATGCTGGTCTTATCAAATCTGCTGGAGAAGGGAAGGCACCATATGATGTCTTTCGTGATCGGCTCATGTTCCCAATTGCTGACGCTTCTGGACGGGTGGTAGCATTTTCTGGGCGACTCTTAGCCAAAGACTCTGATGCACCAAAGTATGTAAACTCCCCCGAGACAGAACTATTTAATAAGTCAGAGATCTTGTTTGGGTACGATAAAGCAAAACAGGGTATTCGCCAGCTTGATTTCTCACTCATTGTGGAGGGGCAGTTTGATGTGGTACTGGCACACCAGGCGGGGTACCACAACACCGTGGCGGTATCGGGGACTGCCTTGACTGCTCAGCATGTTTCACTTTTACAACGTCTTTCTAATCGGGTTGTCTTAGCGCTTGATTCAGACCGAGCGGGGATTGCGGCGGTAAAGCGAGCCGCTGAACTGATGCTCGCGCGTGGTATGGATCTTAAGGTAGCAACGCTACCAGCCGGTAAAGACCCAGCTGACATCATCAAAGACGATGCACTGCAGTTTAAAAAGTATATTGGAGAAGCAAAGCATGTGATTGAATTTTTGCTTGATGTGATTGAAGCAGAAGCTACCAATGAACGCTCCTTCAAACTCCGGGTCCGTGATGAGGTGTTGCCATACGTCGTACGGATTGAGAGCCATATCGACCGTGAGCATTTTGCTGGCGTAATCGCGGAGCGTCTCTCGAGTACACAAGACGCTGTCATGCTTGAAGTGGCACGCCTGGAAACGAAAGTTGATACCACTCCAGTATCAGAGCCAGCTGTAGACACGCCCAAAGAAGTGCCGACTGAGGATCGTGAACAAGGCTTAGTGGCGTACCTGTTGGTGGCAGCGGACGTGGTTGGAGCACCGCTATCTAAGCGCATTTATGAAGCAGTGGAAGAGGTAACGGGTGATATTGCGCGAGAGCTTAAGCAACAATTGCCACCTGAAGTGGTTAGTCAGCTGGTGTTTAGTATTGAAGAGCAATTTGCCACTTTTGCGCCGAAGCATATTAAAGAAGAATTGACCGACCGTCTTGTCCAACTTGAAGATTGTGTGTATCGGCGTAACGTGCGGGCGCTGAAAGAAGCTCTAGCTCTGGCTGAGCGCGATGGTGATACTGAAGCCGTAGAAACCTACCTCAAAGAACTAACAACCTGGCAACAAAAACACCAGCGCATCGGCAGTACTGCGACCTTTTCAGACTAAGTCAGGTTATAGGGACAGAGTATATCTAAAATCCTATGTCTTGCGGGAGATTTTCAGTTGTGCTCTACCCACTGGATTTTTATTGATTTTGCGTTATAGTTGTGCTCTATATGGCTACGAAAGCCAAGAAAAGACCGCCAAAAAGGCGGTTAAAAAGACCAGTAAGAAAACAGCTCGAAAAGCTGTCAAAAAGGCACTCAAAAGTGGTGAAGAAAGTTGCCAAAAAAGTTGCAACCAGAACACCAAAGAAAAAACTGCCAAAAAACCACCAAAAAAGTTACCAAGAAGGTAACAAAACGAGCGTCAAGAAGGTCGCACCAAAGAAGACCACCGCCAAGAAAACGGTTGCCAAAAAAGCACCGGCAAAAAAACCAGCCAAGAAGCTCACTAAGTCTGAACGTGAACGAGAACTAAAAGCAGCGGAGCTCTTAAAGATGGGTCGTGATCGAGGGTACGTCACGTACGATGATATCCTCAAGCTCTTTCCGGCTATCGAAAAAACCGTTCCGTTTCTTGAGGACTTATACGAACGATTTGCAACTGCCAATATTGATGTATTGCAAAGCGGGGGAATGCTCGGAGAAGATCGTTCAGAGGAGCTTCTCGCACAGAAAAATGCCTACCGCCGTAATGATAGCGGGTACGATTCGATTCAGATGTATCTGCGCGAAATCGGTCAGTACCCACTCTTGACTGCCTACGAAGAGAAAGAGCTCGCCAAGCGTATCGAAGCGGGGGATGAAGAGGCGCGTAATCTCTTAGCACGTGCCAACTTACGCCTCGTGGTCTCGATCGCGAAGAAGTATGTGGGACGCTCACCAGACCTTACCTTGCTCGACTTAATCCAGGAAGGGAATCTGGGTCTCTTTAAAGCCGTAGATAAGTTTGATTACTCAAAGGGCTTTAAATTCTCTACCTATGCGACCTGGTGGATTCGCCAAGCGATTACTCGAGCTCTCGCCGACCAATCACGTACGATTCGTATTCCGGTTCACATGGTAGAAACCATGGCAAAGTACAAGCAGGTCTCACGTCGTTTAGCACAAGACCTCGGACGTGATCCAATGCCAGAGGAGATCGCGACTGAGATGGACGTTGAGGTAGAGAAGATCTATCAGATTGAGAAGATCAGCCAGGACACCATCTCACTCGAGTTACCGATTGGCGACGATGACGATCGGTCTCGACTTTCTGACTTTATCGCGGACGATAAAATCACTGCGCCTGATCAAGAAGTAGCGCACAGTATTTTGGCTGATCAGATTGTAGAAATTCTCGATACGCTCTCTGAGAAGGAGCGAAAGATTCTCGAAATGCGTCACGGCCTTTTGGACGGCACGTACCATACGCTGGAAGAAGTGGGGACTGAGTTTGGGGTGACTCGTGAACGCATCCGGCAGATTGAGGCTAAGGCGCTCGAAAAGATACGCCAACATGAAAAGGCGCGCCGACTCAAATCGTACTAGGAAGCGAATTGCATCGTTATATACAAAGAACGACCGGTGCCGAAAGGCGCCGGTCGTTTGATTTCAGCGGAGCCACGAGTGTATCGTACGCTCCAGTTTCTGCTCAACTCTGGCGATATCGCGCTTCAGATGATCAGGGATACCGTTGAAAAACCAGTGTCCGCCGATCACGGCGAAGATGAAGGCAACCGTCCAAAATTGACTTGAGTGATGGATCCGCATACTTTTACTCCTTTCAGGCAGACCCCGTCCTAATCATGATAATACATTATAAATTTAATATGTCAAGTTTATGTTTTTGTGCACGGTAGGGAAGCACTGAGAAGGCTGTCTGTTTGCTACAATGTACGGGATATGTTTGAGCGGCTGGTGTACCTTGGGGTCTTTACTATCTACAGTGCGTTAGTGGGTTCACTTTTGGTATTTTATGATGCTTCGGTATTAGTCGTGGCATTTTTTCTTTTACTCTTGCCGCTCGTCCTATTGTGGCGAGTCGAGCATCTTAAAACTCGCATCATTCCCATTATTGGTGTGAGTGCACTAACAATCACGCTCCTACTGGAGGTTATCGCGTATCATAATGGACTGTGGTACGAGTTGGCACCGTGGCACATTAGAGTCTTTGGGCTTGTTCCGCTAGAGGCACTGATAGCCGGTTTTTTCCAGGTGTTGTTTGTAGTTGTTGCGTATGAATTTTGGTTTGATGATGGTAAAAGCAGTCAGAAGAAAACGTACGCACAATCACGGATCGTGTTAGGTATTGGTGGGATACTGGTAGCGGTAGCGTTTGCTTACATACACGTTTTTTCAGGGGTCTTTTTCAGTTATCCTTTCGCCGTCCTCATAGCAGTTGGTTTTATTATTTTTGCAATATTGCTCGCACTTACTCACCAATTACCGCTGCGGGTATTGCAAAAGAGCGCGTTGTTTGCCACTGCCATATTGCCAGCCTTTCTTATCTTGGAGTACGTTATGCTCGAGAATGAACTGCGTTTTTTTGCGAACAGTCACGAGTATTTATACAACGTACCTTTCTTCGGTCTGGCGCTACCACTTGAGGAAGTCTTACTCACTTGGCTCATGCCATTTTGGATTGCTGTACTGTACGAGCTATACCTAGATGATCGTCAGTAGAAAGCGTGAGACAAACATCACTACCTGCTCTCCAAAAACCAGCACTGCCGTCCAAAACACCACCCAGACTGCCGCAATGATAGGCTCAAAACTCAATACTGCCCGTGGATGTAGTCGAAGCGCACCCAGCGTAAGCATATAGGCTGGGCGTAAGAAAGTGACAAACCGACACACAAACATAATGACAAACAAGTTAGAGTCACTGAGTTTTGCCTCAACCCGTTTCACTCGCTCACTGTTGAGTATTTTTTGAACGGTTTTAGTCGCCCCAAAGAAATAGCCAATGGCATAGTTGGTATAGGCACCGAGGAGCGTACCGATGTAGGCAGCAACAAGTATCTCGGGTACTGTGATCCTGCCGGTCATATGCAACACGGTTACGCCACTCATAAGTGCAAAACCGTAAAATACGTAGCCCGTTACAAACAGCATATCGACAAATCCACCAATCACCAGAAACGCCATGGGCATGGTGTCACTCAAATGCATGAAAAAAGCCTCCATCTGTTTAGTATGGAGGCTTTTTGCGTATCTGGCAATTATGCTCTAATCGTGCGCGGTAGTTTCTAGGTGAGCAGCTTCAACTGAGGAATGAGACTGCATAAACCACGGCGTGAATATAACGATCGCTATGGTGGCAATAACGAGTCCAAGTAACATGGTTGGCACTCCTTGCTTGAGCCAGTCAATGAAGGTGATCGGGTGCTCGGTCTTTTCTGACTTGGCAACGACAATCACACCAGCAGTTGAGCCAATCGGTGAGCCATTACCACCAAAACCAACGCCAAACACCAGTGCCCACCAAAGGATCTCTACTGGTACACCTTGAGCGCCAAGATAGGTGATGATCGGCAACATTGCTACGGTAAGTGGTATGTTGTCGACAATCGCTGATAAGATCGCACTCGTCCAAAGGATAATAATAGCGGTAAGGACGAGGTTGTCAGCAGCGCCAGCGGTGATCAATTTGGCGGCGTGTTCAAGGACCCCAGCATGCTCAAGTCCGCCCACAATCACAAACAAAGAGGCGAAAAAGAGGAGTACTGAGAGCTCACACTTCTCAATCGTTTCCTGTGGATCATGCTGAGGGGCAATCGTGATAAGTGCCAACGCGGCTCCAATGAGCGCGACCATGGCTGGTTCTAGATGCAGAGTTGAGTGCAAGAAGAAGAGTGCTACTACTAGCGCAAAGATCCACAACAATTTCCGCAACACTTTTGGTTCTTTGATAGCCTCCCGTTCGTTCATTTTCATGAGTGCCGCAACGTTCTCTGGCTGCTTAGCCAATTCTTTGCGGAAAATAAAGCGGAAGAGCACCAGTGTTGCCACCCAGGTCACTACCACCACCGGTAGTGAGTGCAAGAGGAAGTCGTTAAACGAGAAATGAGCAGCTGATCCGATCATGATGTTGGGTGGGTCACCAACCAGTGTGGCGGTACCGCCTACGTTTGAAAGGAGTGCTTCAGCCATGATAATCGGTACGGGATTAATCTTAAGCATCTCGGTTATGACGAGTGTAATCGGTACGATCAAGATGACCATCGTGACGTTATCAAGAATCATCGAGAGCGTGGCAGTAATAGCTGAAAGCGCTAAGAGTAGGTACCACGGGTTGCCCTTAGTCTTTTTGGCAGTCCAGATACCCAAGTACTGGAACGCGCCCGTTAGCTCGAGCATGCCAACCAAAAGCATCATGCCGAACAGCAGTCCGAGGGTATTGAAATCAACCACCGCCAGTACGTCCTCGGGGTGATAGAAGTCAAAATACATCCCCGCCAGCACCATACTCATGGCGCCAAAAGAGTCCAACCACCGTGCGGTGGATGCGTTCGGTAAGAATAAAGAAGAAAGTAATTGAAAAGATAGCTAAAGCTACCAGCGATATAATATCCATGATCGTTGTATTCGAAGTTCCGCAAAATAAAAAGCCTCCTCCGGACGCTTCGATGTGTACGTGTGTACGTTAAGCTGAGTCCTTGATTCCAAGGAATTTGGCAATAATGTGTTTCAGACCCTGGCGAGAGATAATACCAATTGGTCGTCCGTCTTTATCAATTACTGGGATGCGAGCACGTTGATGAGCGATAGCAGTAGCAGCCACTGCCATCAAACCATCATCCATTTCTACCGTGCTGAAGTCGTGTGACATGAAGAATTGTACTTGTTTTTCTTCAGCATCAGCGATAGCACTTTCGAACATTTCTTCGGTAGCAAAATGCGCCGCGATACTATCACCATCAAGATATTCGGGTACCACTCCGTCAAGCAAATCAGCGACGCTGACTTCACCAACGAGTTTACCTTCCTCATCAACGACCAATAGCGTATTGGTCTTCCCGTTCATCATAGCGCTTACCGCTTCACGAAATGAAGCATCTTCACTAATGGTTACGGCATCTTTGACAATATCTTTGACTTCCATAGCAATACGTCCATTATACATCAAAATATTGATGTGTAGACAATCTCAGTAATCTCGAGTTTGTCTAAAAACCCACACAAAACTCATAAACTATTGCGTATGTGTTTGTGTAGGTTTTGATACAAGCTCTAAGACGTCAGGCATAATACGCCTCTTTTTGGTTTTGTATAGCCCGGTTGTGCACAGTGATATACTGTTAGCAATATGTCAAAACGGGAGCCAGAGAATGACAACGCTTTTGCACGCGCGTACAGCAAACTGAATGCAGAGCAGAAACAAGCAGTTGATACGATTGAAGGCCCCGTATTGTAGTTGCCGGACCAGGAACCGGAAAGACGCAAATTCTCACCTTACGAATTGCTAATATCTTGGCAGAGACCGATACCGCTCCCGAAAGTATCTTAGCGCTCACCTTTACAGACAGCGCGGTTACTGCCATGCGTGAGCGCCTGCGCCAGTACATTGGATCACGGGCATATCGGGTCACCATTGCTACCTTTCATAGTTTTGCGGCTGAGATAATTCGTCAGTATCCAGACAGCTACGAGCACATCACGGGCGCCCGTCCGGCATCTGATATTGAACGTATTACCATCATTGAAGATATTTTAAAAAACCCGGATTTTAAGCTGCTACGACCGGCAGGAGATCCTGGCTATTACATCAAACCACTCTTAGGACAGATCAGTGAACTTAAGCGAGAGTACGTCGTACCAGAACAGCTGGCACAGATCATTGCTCGGGAAGAAGCAGTTCTAACAGATATACCTCGTTATCATGAAAGTGGCGCCCATAAAGGGAAGGAGCGCGGTGAGTACCAGAAAAAAGCCAAACAGATAGAAAAGAATCGGGAGCTATTGGCGGTGTACCAACAGTACCAAGCGGCACTACAGACCGCACGATTGTTTGATTATGATGACATGATCACCGAAACGATTGCGGTATTAGAGCAACAAGAAGATGTACTCCGAGACCTGCAAGAGATGTATCAGTATATATTGGCTGATGAACATCAAGACGTAAACGGTAGTCAAAACCAGCTCTTAACCTTACTGGCTTCGTATCATGATCAGCCAAATATCTTCGCCGTTGGTGATGAGAAACAAGCAATTTACCGCTTCCAAGGCGCTTCATTGGAGAACTTTCTCGCCTTTACCGATGCTTATGCAGATACTACAACCATCGCCCTGACTACCAATTACCGCTCTGGGCAAACGATACTCGATGCGGCACACAGTCTGATAGCGGTCCCTGATGGACCGCTCAAAGACTTGCGCTTACCACTTACCGCCCATACCGACAATGATTCAGCCGTTGTGGTACAGGAATTTTCCCACGAAGCAGTCGAAGATGCGTGGGTAGTAGATTCGGTCGCCGAGCTTATTGAAGCAGGAACTGATCCGGCTGAAATAGCAGTGATTGTGCGTACTAATAAGGAAGTAGAATCATACGCGTGCGATCTACGTGCGGCTGGTGTACCAACGAGTGCGTCTGCTGAGAGTGACATTTTGACGCACCCACTGACGCTCGAGGTGCGTAATTTGATTACAGCAGTGGTCACTCCAGCTGATGAGTCAGCGCTCTTTGCGGTGTTACATGGTTCATATTGGGGTATCGAAGCTGGTGATCTTGTAAAAGTATTACAAGCTCGTTCGTTGGCTGAGCCGTTAGCAAACCTGGTGGCGAATCAGGATGTGTTGCAATCACTGGGTGTCTAGGCCGGAGTCAATAATCCGGGTGGACACCGTCCTTAAGAAGCCCGAGCGATTAGCTTACACACCCTGCTCATCAGGTGGTGGCGTACCTACTGGAGGCTTCGGGCTTGTTGCGTGATGTAACGACCACTGAGCCACTCGAAAGCGGTCGGGTGATTCGGCGGTTGTTTGACGAGGTTGAATCACTGGTTGTTCATGATGAGAAGATCCTTTTGCGTGACATCTTAGCGCTTCTTCTGCGTCAACAGCAGTATGGAGTGCCACTCTCTGCTCCGTACATAAACACCCGAGCCAGCGCAGTGACAGTGGCCCGACTACTCCACAAAGCTAAGGGGTTGGAGTACGAACACGTATTTATTCCTCACGCTACTGACGCCGACTGGGGCGGCAGACACGTACGTAGCTATTTTCCGTGCCACTGACTCGTCATATTGAGATCGAGTCGTTTGATGCACTTGATGATGAACGGCGATTATTTTACGTAGCCTTAACACGGGCAAGAAAACCGTACACCTCTCCCACGCCGCTACCAATCAAACCGGCAGCACGCGAGCACCGTCTCGTTTTATCGAAGAAGATTGACGCGTATCTACGTACCAACGATGTAGCTCAGTACGAAGCTGATTTTGACCCCACGTATCATCCATTACACCGCCAGTACCGGAGACATCCGAGTTACAACAGTTTCTATTAACCACCCTGGCAGAACGTGGTTTTTCTGCCACGCCCTTCGTTTAATAATTATCCATCAGAACTTTTGGGAATATTTCTACCGCAATGTCATTCGCATTCCTGAGGTGCGCGGGCTGCCGTTGTATTACGGAACGGCTATGCACGCGGTGGTGGAGAAACCTCATGAGAGCGATCCACTGCTACTGGAGAATGGTTGTCAGTGGATGCATTACAAAAAATTTTAGCGGACACTTTAAAGCGGTTGCCACTGAGTAATGAAGAATACACCCGTTTGCATGAGCAAGGGCTGGCGCTTACTAAGTGTGTATCGCGAGCATGTCATAGCCACTGCGAGTTCACGCACTAAAGAAGTGAGCTTACGGGTGCTTTGCCGACCGGAATGGACGCCTACTGAATTACCACTGACTGGTAAGCTGGATCGACTTGTTGATGTGGATGATAATGGGGTGGTGTTACAGGTCGTTGACTATAAGACTGGCAAGCCAAGTCGCGTAATGCTATCGAAGGCAAGACCAAAGACAGTGACGGTAACTACAAACGACAGTTGGTTTTCTACGCGTTGCTTTTGAGCCTACATGAGGATGAGCGGTATCATTGCCGTACCGGCGTACTGTCTTTGTTGAGCCAAACGCTCGAGGAGTTATCAAAGAGAAGTGTTCGATATTACCACAGAAGAAATAACTGAACTTAAAGAAACACTCATCACTGCTGTTGCGGATGTGGTCTCGGGGGCAGTCTGGTCAGTACCGTGTGGAGTTGATGACACGAATTACCACATGCTTGCCTCAAAACTACAAAAAAAGCTCGGGTATTGGCACCTACTATTTTAAAAAAGAAAAAACCGATAAGTATTACTTATCGGTTTTTCTTGTGTGAAGATATAGGCTTGTCTTGAGTTGGGGTTTTTGTATTTGGTCACTTTCAATCGCCTCGTTTATCTGGCTTAACAGGAAGTGATGCTAACTTTTCATCTCGGAGTATTGCCGATACCCGCTGAGTGGGAAGACTTTGGCTACCGATCACAATAAAGGAATGTAGTGTACCAGAGACACCGATAGCTGCTCGTTGATCATACTATCTTCTTCGACAAGGCTCATCTAGTGTCTTCGTTTGCTACAGGCTTGATAGGCAACTCATCAACCCGCTGTTTCCTGCAAAGTCGGGAAGCTGAGTCAGGTCAGTTTGGGCGTTGGTCTCTCGTTCACCAAAAATAAGATCAATAAATTTCCAAGCGTCATTACCACCGAGGTCAGCTACACACTCTGATGCTACTGCCAGTGTCGTGGCGTTTGGATGCGATCCATTGATTGAGTAGTGACGGTAGACCCACGCCACTTCGCCAGTCACGCCGTGCTCGTTTATGATTTGTTGCATTACTTCATGGAACGCTTTACAGAACGGACAGTCAAAGTCGGAGTATTCAACAATCATGATTGGAGCATTGGGATTGCCTAAGATATGATCATCTGCTGTGATGGGATTCATCTGTGCATCTCCAGCTACGTTTGTGTCAATAACACGGTTTTCAGTGTTGGTCGTTTGTTCAGTGCTACTTGGTTTATTACCACCTAAATGGTGCTAACGCAATCAATCCAAAACCTAGAATGATTGCTACTGGGATTGCCAGGGAATGGTTCCGGCTTTTTCACCGCCTCAGTTGTTGTTCTTCCATAGTGTGGATATTGTAGCACGCCGACCCGTAAAACAGAATACAATAGCTATAATCATGAATATATTTGAAGCAGTGGCACTAGGTTTTGTACAAGGCATTACAGAGTTTTTACCAGTGTCTTCTTCGGTCATCTCGTCTTAGGACATACTTTTGGGTGATGTTGGCAGGTATGACCTCGCTTTTGATGCTGTACTTCATCTCGCTACTGCCGCGGCAGTGATTGTATATTTTTCTGGCGATATCATGACGCTGATAAATACTGCTCTGCAGCTCGAGCCTACCGGTCAACGAACGTGACATGACGTTATTGAGCGCAATTTTAGTCGGAACAATTCCAGCGGTATTGCTGGGGTTAACGCTAGAGTCTGCCATGGGAACCTTGTTCCAGTAATCACTGTTGGTGGCTGGAGTGCTCGTGGCTGGTTTCGTTCTTATTTATTTATGTACGCAAGTGGGTGTATCTCAATCGCCATCATGACAATGAAATGACAACAGGAAGGTCTGTTAGATTGGTCTCTTTCAATCACCGCCCCTAGTGCCGGGCGTGTCACGTTCTGGTGCCACTATTGTCGGTGGTATGCTACTCACGGTCTCGAAACGGGCTGAAGCTGCTCGGTTCGCTTTTCTTTATGATCCCGGTTATGTTGGAGGTGCAGGAGCGAAGAAACTCTTGGAATTACTAACGCATCCAGAGTCTATTCCAGTTGTAGCAGTAATGGCGGGAGCGGTGGTGTTTTTGTTGGGCTGGGAGCGATTCATTTATGCTTGGTTTTGTCCCGCCGGCATACGTTGTGGCCATTTATTTGGTATCGGATTATTTTAGCTTTGTTTATCGTCTTTGCCGTCTATTTCGGTTAAAAAGCGCTGGATTTGGTAATTTCTTTATTACACATCAGAAATTATCATTCACCGTATACAAGAACGTACGCCTCATAATAACTTCTTCGCGGCGCCTCGAAATTCCTCAAATCCAGCGCTTTTTAAGTGCCTATAAAGAAAATCGCTTCGAAGGCGAAAATCTCGCCCTAGGCGTTTGTTCAAAATTGCGCAAACCATTTGCCAGCAGCTAATGTTGCCCCATAGTTTGACGCCTGTTTTGCCGCCAAATCGTATGCTCACAGGCACTCCCGCACTCGTCAAGGGTCATTTCATGTATGAAGGTTTTGTAGGCTTCACTGCGCATATGAGCTGACCCTTTTTTACAATACCGACCTTACATCTCTGCCGCTCTTTGGTACGGAAAACAATTTTCATTCATGGCCTCATCTGCTTCGCTACAGCTGAATTTACTATCAAGCTGTTTTTTGTCTAGAAAGAAGCGAGTGCGTCATAGAAGAAGTCTTCTTTTTCGGGCCAACTACTGGTATCAATCGGAATTTCTCGCTTGCGGTAGCCGTCTTTGTTTCCTACGTGACCAGCTCCAGCGCGTACTCCATCTTCTTTAGTCACCTTTTTTACGTCTTGCTCGCAGTACTTCTTGATTTTGCCGATTTCCTTTTTGCCGCATCGTACAGCCTGCAATAT
Source organism: Minisyncoccota bacterium (assembly GCA_041389005.1). Taxonomy (GTDB): domain Bacteria; phylum Patescibacteriota; class Minisyncoccia; order Phycocordibacterales; family UBA918; genus OLB19. Next base: position 59,726 of record JAWKSR010000003.1, read on the forward strand.
CCGGCACTTTTGCGAGCACCCACGGTTGCCAAGCGGCGGAATCAAGCCGCAAGCATCAGTCCCAAAGGCTCTCGGATGTATTCAAGCAGGTCGATGCTTTTTATGGTATCAGAGATCGCCGAGGTATTTATTCAAAAGCGGAATATCAAAGTGGTTGCTGTTGTACCCAATCAGGGCATCTGCTTGCTCGATGATAGGCCAGAGTACATGGAGTTCATCCACGGTGGCTGTAGTATAGGAATCAGTTTTGCTGTCGTAGACGGTAGCAACAGAATGTCAAGCGCCGTTAAAATATTACTACCGACTTCTTGAAAGATATTTTGGGTCTCGAGGTCAAAAACTGTAGCGCATATGCATGTAATGTCTGGCATTCTACCATAGTGCGCTACGAGAGTTCTTTGATGATTTTTCAACCGATCCTGCTATCTCTGGTTTCATTGAGAGTTTGAGTGTATAAGAATTGTTCTTTATTTCATCTTCACCAACAATACGCGTAGTCCGCGAAGTTGTCTACAGCGTGTGAGAGTTTCTTGGCGAGTTTGCAGTGCTTATGTCCACCGTGGTACTAAACCCGGCAGCACAAAACTCTTGCGCGACTTTTGCAACTAGGTTGGCGCGCTTTCCATTGGGATGATCACGAGCTCAGCTTTCGTAATATTAGCAGTGAGTAGGTTGTGGGTCTCAAGGAAATCACGCATAGTGACGTCGCCAAAGCCAAAGCCCACACCGGATATTTTCTCGTCACTAAACAGCCCAGTCAGGTTGTCATAGCGACCGCCCCCAAGAAGTGAGCGGTTATTCTCACCTGAGGTATCAAAGAATTCAAATACAGTACCGGTGTAGTAATCGAAGCCACGAGCGATAGAGCGGTCAACGGTTACATTATCAATACCAAGTTCCTTAAGGGCACTAACAACCGCGTTGTCTTCTGAGTCAGTACCAGACACAAAGTCAAATACTTTATCTACCGTTTCTGTACTATTGAGGATAGCAGAGAGCTCTTGACGGTACTCTGCTTCAGGCAGTTTGTGGAAGCGGTCATTGAGGCGAGTAATGGCAGTCTGGACTGCGTTATCAGTAATACCAAGTGTCTCAAAGAAGGCGTTCATCTCGCGGCGGTCATTCACGCTGATTTTGAACATTTCTGGGTCAGCACCAAAGTTGAGAAATACCTGGTACGCCAGCGCAATAATCTCTACATCGGCTGCAACTTCGTCAGTGCCAAAAATATCGCAGTTTAACTGCCAGTGCTCACGCAAGCGACCTTTCTGGGCGCGCTCGTAGCGAAAGAGGTTGGGGATAGAGTACCAGCGTACGGGAAAAGCCAACTCCTTTGCTTTTTTAGCAATCATGCGTGCCACGGTCGGAGTCATTTCTGGGCGCAGAGTTACTTCGCGGTCACCACGGTCGATGAACGTATAGGTCTGTTCATTAACCATCTCTTCGTTTTCTGCTCCTTTGGCTTTATAGAGATCAGCTGGTTCAAGTACCGAAGCATCATATCGCTCAAATCCGAAGCTTTCGGCAGTCTGGCTCCAGACATCAAAAATATAGCGTTGCACCGCCATATCGTCTGGATAGAAGTCTCGTACGCCTTTGTACGGGTCTGTTGAAAGATGTTTCATAGGTAGCACTACCTTACCGTTATTTTACCGCTCTGACTAGAGGTTGGCGTGATTTTCGGTGCTCGGGATACGGTTATCTGCCGCCTTAAGAATGAGTCCTTTAAGTTCACGTGGCTTAGGGAGTGAACGAGCAGTAAATTCTTCCTCAGCGTGTCCAGCAGTCTCCGCGTGCAGATCGCCGTAATCAAGTAAGGTAGCAATCACACCGTTAATTTCAATCTCAAGGTCTTGCAGGCGTTCGAGACGAAACGAGGTAACGTGGCGGCGAAAAAAGCCGCGCTGATTGATCAAAATAGCCCGCCGGTCTGTGATGGTAAGCACGTCAAGATAGTAGTTGGTCCAGACATTGAAGATAACAAACCACACGACCATAGCTAAGACCGACTGAAAGAAAAGTAACCAGGTCCAGTAATCTCCCAAATGCATCGGCAACGAAACGTAGTTGCTTAAAATGCCCTGTCCGAGGAAAAGCAGGGGAATTGGCAGCATTGCAGTCATGGCCAGCAAAAAGATATTACTCACAATCACAAACCAGTGTCGCCGCACTTGGCTGAGCACTCGTTCGTCCGGTTCAAGCTGAATTTTTTCAAGGAGCATACCTAAAACATTAAAAAGTAACTGACTACCATTCCGCTCACAAAGAGTCCGGTACCGCCAAGAAAGATTGCCAAGGCAGTCATATTAGTCTTGCGACTTGAGCCGTAGGAAAACCAGTGGTAACCGACCACTAGGACATACACTATCGTGATGATAATAGACAGGAGAATAATAAGCTGGACTGCTAATTCGAGAATCGGAGTGGTGTCAGGTGTCATACCACTATTGTGCCATAGTTAGTTGACCTTACGAATGAGTTGTGTGTATCGTGCAACACCGTATTGGTCGTGGTGGGTGTGAGGAGTAAAGGCTTTCGCAGCGTACTTCTGTATGGCAGGAGCTTGTTCTGGCTCGTGCTCAAGCCAGAGTTGACCAGTTGGGGTGAGGTGAGTTGGTGCGTCAGCAATAATGCGTTTTATCAGCTCCATACCACTTACGCCACCATAGAGGGCGATAGCGGGTTCGTGCGCTTTAACCGATGGTTCGGTGCGATCAAGAGCTGGGTCGATGTAAGGGGATTCGATAAAATAAAGTCAAAGTCACCAGTAACATTTTCAAATACGTCTGATTGAAATACCCGATAGCGCGTACAGTCGATACCGTTCTCTTTCAAATTACGAGCGATAGTGGGAGGTGTACCTCATCGAGCTCAGCAAAAGTAATATGTGTTTCTGGCAGCGCTTTAGCTACCACAATCCCAATACAGCGGAGCCAGCACAGAGATCGAGGACGCGCAATGGACGCGACTCTGTCGCGTCCACTTGGCACATCACCACTATGACTTTTCTACCAAAACTCAGTTTCTGGACGCGGGATAAGTGGTCGTGAATCAAGATACATAGCTGCAACTGAGGAAGGGAATATGTCCAATTATGTATGCCAGCGGCTCACCCGCTAGGCGTGTACAATCAGCGTGGAAAGCTTCACTTTCCACGCCTCCGTGTTTCTCCTTTAGCAACCACACTTCGTCTTTCGTCATTTCAGAACTATGCGTTGTCTCATGGTTTATGTCAATAAATTCTAAACTTATGATAGATGCAGACTATGAAAAGTGCCCTAAGTGAACTCAGGGCACCAGCTACTCACGATGACACCGTTAGGCACGCCATCATTTGCTCCCGTTTCCGAGTACAGTACCTGCCATTGTTATGGCCCGTTTCGCTGGCAACACAAATCTACATCACATATGAAAAAGTTCCAACTTTATTCCAAACAATCAACGTGAATTACTGCAAACTCACAAACGCTAAAACAGCGAAAGTAATGGCTCAAAAGCCAGAAGTGTTTTTAAAAAGTAGCTCACCGCTTTAGACTGTCGGTTTTCTAACAACAGTAACACCGGCTGGTAGAAAAATAGAAATGCCATTACCGCTGCTGAAAACACAAACAGTGATATAGCACCCACTCCATCAATGAGTGTGTCTGGTGTATCGTGTTGCTTTGATTCCAAAAAGTGTATGAAAATCACTACAAGAAAAATATAGCTACTCGCTGCCAAAGCGTTTAGGTAAGGACTCCATTTCATATATGCAATTAAACTTCCAAAGAATCATTTTAGTTGCACAATGATTTGTTATACTTACGCTCATGTCAGAGTTCCCCGCCCAACTTTTCAGTTTTTGTGATGGGAGTGGTGCTGGACGGATTTGAGGATACATACATATAGTTTGATATACATCTATGAATGAAAAGTTAGGCGGGCAGGCAATACTTGAGATTAAGAATCTCACTAAGAAGTACGGCACAAAAACAGCGGTAGATAATATTTCACTTTCCATCCCGAAAGGTACCTTTTACGGACTCCTGGGTCCCAACGGCGCTGGGAAAAGCACCACTATTCACTGCATTACTGGTATTGCACAGCCGACAAGTGGACAGATACTCGTTGATGGTATTGATGTGGTAAAAGACTACAAACAAGCCCGGACTAAAGTCGGTCTCTCACCCCGGAATTTAACTTGGACTTTTTTGCTACCACCGAGCAGTTGGTTGACTATATGGGTAGCTACTACGGCATCCCGCAGGCGGTGCGTAAAAGGCGAATTGATGAGCTCATTGCTCGTTTTGACTTAGGAGAACATCGTAAAGTAAAGTTTCAAAAACTTTCCGGAGGCCTTAAGCGTCGGGCGATTCTCGCGCGAGCACTCGTGCACACCCCTGATCTTCTGATTCTCGATGAGCCAACCGCTGGGGTTGATGTTGAACAGCGTCGTGATCTTTGGCAGTACCTCAAAGAAATGAACGAACGGGGAAGACGATTATTCTTACTTCACACTATCTGGAGGAGATTCAGTACTTGTGTAACGAGATTGCCATTATCAACCACGGGCGGATTGTGGCTGAGGGTACCAAGGAAGAATTTATGAAAGATGGTAAGTCGGTTGAAGAAACCTACCTGGAGATTACAAAGAAGGATAACCAAATGACATCAGTATGAAGGTGAATTGGATTGGACTCTACACTATGATTCGTCGTGAAGTAGTACGCACGATGCGTGTTTCCGTGCAGACGCTTGTCGCACCAGTCGTATCAGCTGGCACTACCACATTTTCATATTTGGTACGGTAATCGGCTCTAAGATTGATGACTTTGCTGGCGTACCGTACATTTCTTTTGTTTTTCCGGGCGTATTGATGCTCTCCATCATAAACGCTTCGTTTTCCAGTGCATCAAGTGCCTTGTACTTCATGCGCTTTACCCGCGGGATTGAAGAGATACTAATCACGCCGTTTTCGTATCTTGAGATGTTACTGGGCTTTGTGGGCAGTGCCATTATGCGTGCCTTGATGGTGGCGTTTTTGATCCTTGGAGTTGGGGTAGCTTTTGGTGCAGTGCAGTTGGTGAGTCAATTGCAATTTGTGCTTTATGTCTCTGCCATCGCTGCTATTTTTGCGATGCTCGGTATTTTGGTAGCACTATGGGCAGAGGGTTTTGAGCAGTTACCAGGCACCTCAATACCTTTGTTATTACACCGCTGACGTACCTCGGTGGTATCTTCTACTCCCATCACGATGTTGCCGGAACTAGCTGCCACTATCACGCGCTTTAATCCTTTCTTTTATTTTGCTGACGGTATCGGGAACCATGATCGGGTATTCAGAAGCCTCAACCGAAATTGGGATTCTTATCACTGTTGGTCTGGTGTTGGTGCTTGGAGCGCTGGTAACGTATCTCTTCAGTGTTGGGTGGAAGATTCATGGTGCTTCCACAACCAGAGACGGGACTGCAAGATTGCTGATACACTAAGGTCAGTAATCTTTTTTATATGAATACGGAAAAACTCTATAAACACGCGGCACAGTTAGTAACTCCCGGCAAAGGCATTTTGGCAGCAGATCAATCCGCTCGCACCATGAATAAACAGTTGGCGGCTATTGGAGTGGAGAAGGTCGGCGGAAATGCGCCGGCAGTACCGACAGCATTTACCACAGAGGAGTTGAGCAGTACATCACAGGTGTCATCCTCTACGATGCAACTATCCGTAATCAGAGCGATGACGGCACACCGTTTGTTGACCTGCTTGTTTCTAAGGTGTCATTCCTATTATTAAAGTTGATAAGAGCACCACTCCTTTAGCCGGGTTCCCGGGAGAGGTGACAACCGAGGGTCTTGATGGACTGGCAGAGCGTCTGGCTGAGTATCACACCATGGGTGCGCGGGCTGCCAGTGGCGTGCGGTTATCAATATTGGTGAGGGACTGCCAACCCTTGAGAGTATCAAGCTTAATTGTCTACTTCTAGCTCGCTACGCACGATTGTGCCAAGAGGCGGAAATTGTACCGATTGTTGAACCGGAAGTGATATTTAAAGGCAGTCATGATTTAGCGCGCGCTGAAGAAGTGACCACGCTTACACTCCAGACCTTATTTGCAGTCTTGAAGCAATACCGAGTTGACCTTAAGGGATTAATCCTCAAATCAAGTATGGTAATTGCTGGTAGTGAACATAGTGAGCAGACCGACCCTGCTACGGTAGCAGAGGCATTATTCGCACCTTTGAAACAGCTGTGCCGTCTGAAGTACCTGGTATTGTCTTTCTCTCTGGCGGGCAGACACCAGAACGAGCGACTGAAAACCTTAATGCGATCGCCAAGCAGAAAGCGCGTGGTGATCTGCCGTAGGAACTGGCATTTTCATTTTCCCGTGGTATTGAGCAACCGGTTCAGCAGACCTGGCATAGAAGCGGAACATAAAGCCGCTGCCCAAGCAAAACTCATTGAAACGTTACAAAAAGAACTGCGCCGCTGACCGGGGTGAGTTGTAGGCTATATTATTACTGATTATAAAAAATAAACCCTGCAACTTGCGTTGCAGGGTCGAAAGAATCGTGTTTTGTTGGTACCTAATACCAGGTCATGGGCGTCCTCCGCTTTGCATTCACTGGCTCACGTGTGTGAGCGCCGCCGAATGTCAGGCGACCCAGCCCGAGCGTTGCGAGCCCGCGTTCGGCGTCGCCGGCGGTCGTGAGAATGGAAGAATCGCTCATATGGCAAACAGGGGGAAAGAACTCTTCATGTCGATTTCCTTTCATTTACGTTTTCGACTCTCATAATATACAAAATTGTAAAATTTGTCAAGCGGTATTTCTATGGTGTAATAAAGCACGAAAAACTGGCTTTAGAGCCAGTTTCTCTGAAATTTGCACGGTCTCTTCTATGAGACTTATTTTGATATTGGAGAGTTCCAGGAATTTGCTCTAGGCTAGGAGCAAATTCGGAACAAAAATCGCCATAGTCAGCTTGCGCCCGTTGAATCATTTTTTGCGTATACGAGATGCTTCTTCGCTTTACTGTTGTATTTTTTCAGTGAAAGCTTAGCACTTGGGTCTTTCTTGTTCTTATTGTTGTAGCGAGTGTAGTAGACATCGCCTTTACCAACGCCGTTTTCGTCGCCCTTGGTTACAAGTTTTATGAGTCGTTCTTGTGACATAGTGCGAGGATAGTAGCAGAGAAAACCGCTCTGGTCAACAGATGTGTTAGTCTGTATTCAATGGAATTTGACTCCCTTAAACGCTATCTCACCATCAAAGCCCTCATTATACTCATTGCCATAACTGTTTTTATCGCTGTGAAATTAACGGCCGAGTCCATAATCCACCCACGAACGGAAGTGACAGATAGTGTCCAATAGTAGTACGGGTAATGGAATACGCCAAAGCCGGCATGCCGACTTTGCGCCCAATTTCTTCAGCTAGTGAACGCATGTAGGTGCCACTACTACATACACAAGAGAAAGTAGCTACCTGTAGGGTTTCTTTACGATGATACTCGTACCACACACTCCAGTTTTCTAAGACTTCCACGCGCCTAAAATCGCGACCGAGGGCTTGCTTGGTGTGGTGACCGGAGTGAAGCTTATCAATCCGATCGTGGACAGTATCAACTATTTCCTTAGCGGGAATAGTGCATGAGGTCTTTTAGCTGAAGGGTATGAATTTTGGTGTGGGCGACTGGCATCTTGATCTCATCAAGGCGTCCTTCCAGTGTCCAGACGTGCAAGGGTTTGCCTGCTACGGTTTTAGCTGAGAATTGTGGGTAGGGAAGTGAGATGTTACCAGTGAGCTCCGTAGCAACTTTTTGGAGTTCTCCGTGACTAGTGGCATGTGGGGTGGTCAGGTCAGCAACCCGAGGACATCGCCCGTATCAGAGCAGGTGCCAAACAAGACTTCAAACTGGTACTCCTTATCGAGGCATGATAGTCCTTTTGTCGTTTACACTCATCACCAACTAAGACCAGTAGTTTTCCTTCCGCCATCGGATCAAGGCGACCGGCGTACGCGAGGAGTATGTGGAGACAGACCAGCTACTTCTCGATACTGTTCAATGGCTTCAAGCGGTGTTTGCCCGACTGCTTTCTCTACGATGGTGTAGGGTTTCATTGCGCGCAGTATACCCCGACCCTAAAGATGGGTCTATTTGCTGCTCAGCAGCAATGTTGTCATTAAGTAAATAGCTTCCTGCAGAAATCTTGAAGATGCTAATTGGAGCAATCATGCAGTTTTTAAACGGACCCCTCTTTAGGGTGGGGTATACCCTGACCCTTATGGAGGGTCTATTGCTAGAAAGCCTGCAGTGTTTTAGAACCAAAACCACTCATGACTTGGAATGTTCGTGGATTAGTCACCAGCGGAAGTACAACAAGTGGTATCATAGGCAGTAAGTATATGGATCGTTCAGTACCTTTCTTAAGCGCGTGTGTGTCGTTTGTAGCGTTTATCACTACCCTTACGTTGGTTGTATATATGCTCATTGCTTTTATCACGGGAGTCTTTGATATCGCCACTTTGATGTTTGACACCGTTTTTCTGTCTCCAAATGAACGACAAAGCATCCTCAATGGTCTCAATGGTGAGTTTCTGCATAATATTGCGGTTCTGTTAATTTTGATGAAGGCGTATCGCATTCTGGTTGAGTATATGCGGTATCATCACATTGACATAAAATTTATGGTCGAGATTACAGTGATTGCTTGTGCGCTGGAGTTATTGTTTAACTCCTCACTTTACTCAGCGCACATGCAGTTAGTATTACTTGGGCTCTCCGTCTCATTCTTAGCTTTGTATGTCTTTAAATATGACACATTAGTGAAAGCGATGAAAGATTCACAAAAACTCAATGCTCCCAAGGCGCGTAAGTAAAACTAGTCGTCGTCCTCATCCTCGATTTCCAACTGAATAATCTCTTCGATAATATCTTCAAGTGATATCACCCCGAGTACCTGGTCATTACGATTATAGACAATCGCCAGGTGGCGCTTTTCCTTGAGCATTTTTGCCAGCACAACATCAAGAAGTGCTCCACCACGGACTTTCATAAAGTCTGTTTCTAACGCTTCGTCAGTTTCTTTAATGGCGATACCATCGTCTTCGGTTAGAAGGTCTTTAGCGTACAAGATACCAATGATGTTTTGCTTGGATCCACTAAAAACTGGGTAGCGTGAATAGCCCTCATCAGAAACCAGTTGGTAGAGGTTGTCGTCTAAGCGCTGATGTTCATCAAGCATGATGACCTGGTCTATCGGCGTCATCACTTCGCGTACTTGGCGGTGAGAGAACTGCAGAGCACCATGAAGAATACGCTCCTCATCGGCATCAATGGGACTATGTTCGGAGTCTTCATGTTCAGAAATAATCTGCATGAGCTCATGTTTAGAGTAGATAGTTGGAATTTCGTTACCAAGCGCTCGATCCAGCGCGTAGGCAATTGGTCTGGCTATAGGGTACGTGACAAACATCACCAGCCGCACAAACGGCACCGCCCGCGCTCCAAACCATAAGGCATGTCGAGCAATTACTGCTTGCGGGATAATTTCTCCAAAAATGACAATTGCTGTCGTCGCCACAACACCAGCAACCACACCGCTGGCGATAGACCCAAGGTAGATTGACAGAGCGGTGTTCACAGCTACATTACCAAGTAGCAATGTCGAGGAGTTGGTTACCACGCACGCGAACTGGATACACCATCTCCGCATAAGTGTCTCCCAGTTCCGCCCGCCGTTTGAGAGTTTGCGGTTCTAGCGTAAAGAAGCCCAGGGTAAGACCAGAAAACAAAGCTGAAAATACAATTAAAACAACCGAAATTATAAATTCCATACAGTAATACAACTAACGTGATACGTGGGAGCAGGTTCTTCGGGAGGTTGGTTCATTATGATAGGTAATTATTAATCATCATTAAGAGAATAAAGGCGCCAATAGCAAGCAAGATCAATTTCATGATGTTCATTATACCGTATCCGGAGTAGGGAGTTGAGCAAAGAAAGTGATGAGATTTTCGACATGTTCATCAAGACTCACGCCAAAATCATCACAGCCGTTGTATATGTGTGTCCGATCAATACCAGGCGCAAAGCGTTCTTCTTTGAGGCGTTTTTTAATTGACTTAGGCTTCATTTCGCCAAATGGCACAGGATTGAGTTTCCAGTAGGCGTAGAAAATACCACAAATTTCATCGCAGGCTATCAAGGCTTTGGCGAGTCGTGTCTCCGGCCTGGTGGTAAAACCATTAAAACCATTCGCATGTGCTTCTACTGCGTGGATAAGTTCTTCTGGGTACCCCCAGTCTTTGAACCACGTAAGAGAGGGGCCGGGGTGCTCGTGAGGGTGTTTATCATAATCAATATCATGCAGGTAACCAGTCAAAAACCACAACTGCTCATCCGCTTCAAGTTTTTTGGCGTAGCCTGCCATTGCCGTACCCACCATCAATGCATGGTAGCGTTGGTACGTATCTCCTACGTATTGTTCAAGTAGTTGCTTAGCTTCTTCATAAGTGGGCAATGACATATCTTATGTATTTAATTTGGGTTGGCTCAGAGCGGCGGATTTATACACCCAGTCTTCAATCTTCTCTCTGTCTTCCAGCACGGTCTCCGGTACGCGCCAATAGGGCATTGCAGTCGGTTGTTTATTCTTATGCCCTGTGTAGATGAACTGAGTAGCACCCGCTGCTGCGTACTCTTTGGCGACAGTTTCATCAGCCTTAAAGCATACTTCTTGGTCGCTGGTGATAATAGCAAAGATACGACTCGCTTGATAGAGACCAAACCCACCAAACATTCGTTTGCTCGTGATATCTTCCACATGTCCAAGCACGTCTTCAGTAATATAGTCGTGAAACTCTTCAATTGGCTTTCTCATGTTTAATAATCACTAAAATCGTAAAACACTTCTTCAAAATTCTGTATCTTTCCCCGCGCATTTACTTCAATATTTTCACGTGCATAGAGAGCTAAGCGTTGCTTAGCATTTTTCTTAGGTAGCCAGACCTGCCCATCAGCGTAGACAATACGATGATGGGAATAGCGCCCTGGTTAGGTGCTTTACTGAGAAGGTGACTGACACTACGAGCTAAGACTGGTGCGCCACCACCAGCCGCTTTGGCCAGCGTGCCGTATGTAGTGACTCTGCCAGGCGGAATACTGGTGGCGAGTTCGAAAATTCGCTGGCTAAAACTGCTCATCCTACCCTTGCAGCAGGCCTTGCGAGCGTTGCTCGCGTTTACTAACGAGATTACTTTTTCTTGTAAAGTCATGTAGTTATATGTTGTCTCCTTATCCCTAAACCAGGCTAACGTTAGGGTGGGACTCATCCGTTAGAGATGGATTATGACTTCAATCTTAACTACATGTTACCACTTTATTTCGACTCATAAACGTGCTCAATCTACCCGTTGCAAAAGGAACTTTTGTTATCTCTAACGGGACTCATGTCTTAAAATGGCAACGTCAGTTCACCACTTCGTTCCAGAGCCAGCCGATGACAAGTACAAGGAAGAGATAATACACGCACCAACCGCGAGCAAGTGGGAAGTGTTCCGCCCAGATCCAAGATGGGCTTGCCACCAGTTTTGTTTGCCGGCAAAGGACATTGCTACCGCAGTCACTGCATCAAGTAGCAAGATGTAAAAAATAATAGTTATCCATGACATAGTCTCCAGTATACCAAAAAGAATGACCCGGCACGTGTGCCGGGTCAATTGTTTACATGAGGGTTTTGACAAACCGGGATCGGTGTTGCCGGTAGGCATCTCGTTCTCGCTTGATCGTGGCTGGGGTAATGATGTGCCATGGCACACCAAGCCTCCCGCGTACCATGTTACGGATGAGCCTCCCAAGCCTCCCGTTTCCGTCATTGAAGGCATCAATTGATAGAAATTCGAAATGCATCTTCTGTGCGAAGATGATTTTGGCGTTCGTCTCAGCCTCGCGATGTTCTTCGCATCCCTGAACAAGCCGTACAAACCAGTCGTCCATACAGCGTGCCACATCTTGAGCCGGAGGACTCACGCCCTCTCTGCCTCCTCTGATGGAACTTCTGTATTTCCCGGCCCGCCCCCCAGTTTGAATGCCGTTGAAGAGACTGTAATGCAGTATTACTGGGTGCAAGAGCACTTGTGTCTGCGCTACGTGTCGAGCGATTTCGGTATGCCGTTTTGTGTGGTCAATCTCACCGGAAATTGCCTCACTTGCTGCTACGAACCTCTTGATGGTTTTTGGACCCGCTTTCCAGAGAGGGTCGCGTCTAATTTGGTCAATCATTGGTAACCTCGCCGCTGTTGAAAGGACCTAACTCAAACTCACTTTACTATGTCCTCAAGTTACTGCACAACTTGATTATTATGAAAGATGTATACTAGTGACACGTCTTAAATAATACATATGAAAAAATTGGGAATTCTGTTGGTATTTATTCTTTTGCCGTGGCAAGGAGCTCAAGCCGCTTCTTTAGAGGTGGCCGGCTGGATACCATGGTGGCAGGACACGATGGGAGTGGAAAGTGCTGAGGATAATATTCGCAAGCTCGATATCATCTATCCGTTTGCTTTCGAGGTACAACCAGACGGTACACTCAAGGACCGAGCAGATCTTGATGAGAAGAAATGGCGAGACCTATTTAAGCAAGCAGATAAACGCCGAGTGGATGTCTTACCGACAGTGATGTGGTTTGATGGTGATCAGATTCATGCGGTTTTGAGCGATAAGAAGAAGCGTCAGGCACATATTGAGGAGATTGTTGACATGGTGGAAGAAGGAGACTTTGATGGCGTCAACATCGACTACGAAGGTAAGCTGTCGGATACTATCGATTACTTCTCAGATTTCTTAGAGGAACTCGAGGACGAGCTTGGTCGTAAAGACCTCTCGTGCACAATTGAAGCACGCACACCCCCGGGTATGATTTACAAAGAAGGGGAGATCCCAAATCCAATTCGCTATGCCAACGATTATAAGGCGATGAATAAGTACTGTGATTGGGTAGAGATAATGGCGTATGATCAGCAGCGAGCAATTTTGACCCTCAATAAAAACCGACAAGGTGAACCGTACAATCCCGTGGCGGATACCGAGTGGGTTGAGGAGGTAATAAAACTTGCGCTTGAAGATATTGATGAGGACAAGATTATGCTCGGTGTGCCGACTTATGGACGGCAGTGGGATTTGGTGGTGGCGCCGGAATGGTACAAGTCTTATACCCGCGTCAGCGCTCTCAACATGCCCGATGCTGAGGAACTGGCGGATGATTACGACAAAGAGCCAGGCCGCAACGCGGCTGGTGAGCTCTCGTATACGTACTTCCACAAAGACACGATATGGGGGATTCTCGATAAATACATCGATACCCCAAAGGGTACCCGGCAAGGGTTTGAAGCAGCTGCTAAGGCGCTCCTCTTTGCTAATGCTTCAGGCATGGAGATTCCAGTACGTTTAGTGTGGTACTCAGACGCTGGGGCAATTGAAGAAAAAGTAGAGTTAGCAGAAAAGTACGACCTCAAAGGTATCGCTATCTTTAAGATTGATGGTGAGGAAGACCCAGATATTTGGGATTTATTCTAGAACACGTTCGAGTATTTGCCGCTACCCAACTGAGTGTGTTTAAATGATGTCATGAATGACAGTCTGAAGGCTTTCTTGGTACCTAGCTTAGCGTTTTTGGGAGGCATTGCGATAGCTCTAGCCGCAGGGTGGCTTTATTTTGGTGTTGTTACGTGTACTGAAGCTACTCAGCTTTCAGGTGAACCACAATCTTTTGTACAAGGTACGTGGCGGGTTGTGTGGTATAAGCAGATGGTTCAGCATGATCCAATCTTTGGTCTGCCCGGGACTGATCTGGAGCGTTTTCTGGAAGAAACTGAAAACATAGCCGCTGCCGGTCGATATCTTGCGCTCGCATTTCCTGACGAGCCGGAGAAAGCCGCCTGGTTTTCTGATGGTGTCTATCCAACCGAATTTCACAAACAACTCGCCGAGACCGAGCGTTTGCGCCGGCTAGTCGTTACAGAGCCAACACGTCAACATATTGCGGAGTATCATCAGTCGTTGATGGTGACACTAAGCCTACATCGTACCTTTCTAGAGAAACTGATCACTTTTACAGAGCAGGTTGAAAAACCAGATCAACAATACGGTTTTTGGGGTGGAACCACAGATTTTCAAACGGCAGGAGACCGTCTCAAGACCCTTGTAACCCTAAACGAAACACAGCAACATAAAGCTGAATCGCGTTGGCAGTGCCTTTCTGGTTGGTATTTTGTCTGCGAGTCTCCGACAGCCGCCGCTTCTGTACTCCTTGACCGTATTGCTACTGATTCTGGTGTACGTCGTGATACAGGCTTAGCTGACCGAGCTGTTATGGAAGAAAATTGGCAGTATTATCAGTTCCATAGTGCACCAACCCTTGACCCAAACAGCGTACCACTTGAAGAAGTGTATGTATTAGAACAGAACTATTGCTCGTTCGATACAGGGACTCAACAGTTTGCTTTTCTTCCGTACCCTGTCTATCCATTTCATAACGTCACCCCATTTACTAAAGTCGAGCGGGTTGACGACTTGTTCCTGCATAAGACTGTAGAACACTATTCACCATATATGCGTCACTTGTATGGTTTCGGACAGGTTTATCAAGCACAGACATTTAATGCTTATCTATGTCTTGATGGTGCAGAAGCGGCGGCAACAGTATGGACGTTACACGATCTACGAGAAGCCATAACTGCTACACGCATCTCAGAACAGCTTGGTGTATCAGAGACGGAAGCCGACACAGCACTCAAGAGCGCCTTGGCGACCATGGAGGAATCATTACTAAACGCCAAAACTATTCATCAAGCGGATATTGTGATGTATCTGCAAGCTACTCGGTCTTTAGTGAAGGAGAGTGGCTTTACCCTTACTCCCGAACTTGCCCAGACCATTCGTGACTGGCATCTTCTGTATCATAGTCGGACAGCACATACTGAAGATGTCTTTGCGTGGGTACGTCTTTCTTTTAGTAGCATGATACCAATGAGTTTGTTTGGGGTTGATTCTATCCAGTGGCAAAACTTTTTTATGGGTATGTGGAGAATTGATACAACCCTTCTAACCTACAATCAGTGGCTGTATCCAGATTTTTCATTCTTTAATGCAAATACTATTGAGGCATCGCGAGATAAACCAGTTATTTATTCATTTCAAAATGAAGTCAAGAATGAAGTGAGTATTGCGGAACTTATGCGCATGCAGCAAATTGAATACCAGAGAACAGCAGAACTTAATCAACCGTATTATGATGTGTGGTTGGAAGCAGAGACAACACGAACTGAAATCCCTGAATAAACTGTTAGAATACTCTTTTCATGATCGTATTTCCCGAAGACACGCCCGCATTGCTTGCCACATTAGAACAACGCTACCAAGAGACGTGGCATGACAAGATGCATAGAGACACCATAAAAGAAGTGGTAGTTCGCGCACAAAGTCACGCTGCAGAAGCGTCTATGTCTGTTATCGGCCAATATCCTGACCGGTTTAATTTGGATGATCCAACAGCGGTTACGGCACTTCCACGGACTGATTTTTTGCAGTGGCAGAGTTTGGAGGCGTCACTTGAGTTACTTGGAGTTCAGGGTGGTGTACTCAATTGTTTACCGGTTGGGTTGCAACTGCAGTATTCTGTGCACTTAGTCTTGGATCGATTAGGTTTGTTCCAAGCTTTTTCTTTACCACACAATACTACGCTAGCGATCGATATCCTTGAACAAACACGAGTTCGCACAGTGGTTGCAGAACCAGCGGCTGCTCAGCTGTTATATGACGCGTTAAAGACACAGAACAAATTATCACTTCTAGAATCACTGGTGCTTATTGTCGATGTGCGGAACCTTAATCATGAGCTTAACTCTAAAGAACCATTTGCAGGGGTGAATGTGTTTCGTGAATTACATCTATTTCCTGGAGTTGTCATTGCCTATCAGTCCATGGCACTTATGAACCAAACAGCCATATATCATCTCGATTCCACGTATCGTTGGGAGTGTGTTGAGGGAGAGGTCTTGTTGACGGGCTGTACTGAGGAGACAGTGCCGATGGTACGGTTTCCAATTCCTGGGCTCAGTGGTTTTTCGCCAGCTGCTACTAACACTAACGAGCCAGCTTTTTCACTTTCTGTATGAATCAAACATATATAGAACGTCTTAACAGTATTTTTCAGTCTTTGCGGCACAATCAGCATAGTGATTTTTATCGTCAGCACTTTAATAGCTTGCCTGAAGATTTTTCCATTAAAACGTTCGCAGATTTTGAGCGGGTGCCTACGGTCAGTAAAGCTGAGCTGCAGGTCGTTTCTGCATATGATCGTGCACTTACTCCTGCTCAAGAATTTGAACTCGTTCGTAACACTTCAGGTACAACTGGTCGATCATTTACGTTGTTTCGAAACATACCGTTTTACCATCACAAAGTATGGTTTGATATTGTGCCCCCAACTGGCTTTTTACACCTTTCTGATCCTTCGTATCTCTATGAGGCTATGTATCGGGATCATGCGGATGTACCATCGGTGCAATTGCAGTATGATTGTCTCGAAACCACAGTCAAATTAGCGCAGGGCTTACCAATTAACCACCTCGCCACCTTTGCTTTTTCTCTTGATCGTTTGATACCGCTCCTACAAAAATATGATTTTGCTGACAAGATTCAATTATGTAACTTATGGGGCGAACGTGTTGATGCTCATCATTATGAATACGTCAAAGCCAATTTACCAAACGCACTCATCACGTTTGAGTATTCAATGATGGAGGGGCAAGGAATGCTCGCGTACTCAATTGATGAATTTGATCCGGAACATGGTGTTGTATACACAATCATGACTCATGACTTCAAAGGTCCGTACTTAGAAATTGTTAATCCAGAAACAGGGCAAGCTATTCAAGAACCAGGCGTAGCCGGAGAAATCGCGCTCACGACACTGAATTATGAACATAACCCCACGGTGATGTTTCGATACCGTACCGGAGATATGGCTTCGTACGTGGTATACGATACGGATATCGCTAAACGTCGCTTTACAATTCATGGGCGTATAGATGTCGATCGAATCTTGCTTCCTGGTGGTCAGTTGCTAGCACAAGCACTCAGCATTGCAATGCGCCCCTATAACGATATCGTGCTATATGAACTTCATTACACTACCAAGCACCCTTTCAGTGCGTCATCGTTTGAGTTGTGGCTACAGCCAAAAACAAAAGCATCAATTGACGTAGATCACATAGCCCAGGAGTTGATGCAGCAACTACGAGTTTCTCCCCGCGCTTCATACGCTGATTTAGTAGCTCGAGGTACGTGTCCTTCGATCAAAGGACGAAGCGTAGATACATTAAGTCGAATCGGAGCAAAGAGGAGGCTGATTGTTGAAGATAAGGAGTAATTTCGATGATTGCTGATACGCACATATAGTATAATGGTCGTATTGAGAATTAGCCGCTATATTCTTTAAGATTGAGGTATGCATTCAAATATAACTAAACCATTGACTGTGGTACTCGGAGTTGCACTTGTGGGTCTTGTGTTATACGTGGTGAACCGCGATGTGAGTGTTCTAAATGCCACTGCTCACGATGAAGAGACATACGTCATCCGATGGCAGATTGCACACACTCCGGTTGAATACTTTGAACGTACCGCTATGCGTTTTAAAGACGAAGTGGAAGACAGAAGCAATGGAAGAATAAAAGTAGAAGTAATCGTTGATACAGAATCGCCGGTGGTCACAGTGGGCGACGCGTCATATCAGGCACATAATGCTAAAGCACTTGAGAATGTCCAATCTGGTGAGATAGAGATGAGTCAAGTGTATATCTCAGCACTTGCACTGCTTGAACCACGTTTTTGGGTAATGGAGTTACCGTTCTTGCTCAGTGGACACGAACATGTCAACCGAATCGTAGAGGGTGAGGTCGGCGAAGAACTACTCAACTCACTGACGGAACATGGTTTGGTAGGACTTGGCTTCACCTATAGTGGTGGTCTGCAGGCAGTGATAACAACGGGACAAGAGATTCACTCCGCAGCAGATTTCGCTGAACTAAAATACCGCGGTTTTAATTCTGAGGTTGATAAAGTAATTATGGCTACACTTGGCACTGAACATCATAGCCCCGGACTCTTGTATGATGGTGAGCGGGTTAGTTTTCCTGAACAGTTGGCTACGGGTTTAGCTGAGGCGGGTGACGTGACGTATATTGATGCTGCTGAGGTATTTGATGATCCTGAAGCAAACAAAGATCTGGTGTTCAATCGTACGCATCACAAGATTCTCACTACCGGACTCGTCTACAACGCCGAAGCCTTCTCACGTCTACCAGATGATTTGCAGCAGATAGTCAAAGACGCCGCCAAGAGAGTAGCGCGTGTCGAACGAGAGTACATCATTGCTGATGAGGTAAAGACTGCTGCACGAATTGAAGAAAAAGGTTTCACTATCGTAGACCTCAGTGAGTCTGAGCGCACCGCCCTTCGGGCAGTGTTAGAGCCAGTATATGATGTGTTTGTTGAGCAAATTGGTAAAGATATGGTTGACCGTGTGATTGAGCTACGGGACTAGTTCACAAGTAAGTCCACATGACTCCGGAGGAGCGATACCACGCTCTGGACAGGTGCCCGAATAAATACAGGATTCATCAGTCACCATAGCAAGGTAGTCGGGCAATTTTGGATTGTCGAGTGCGCCGTAGTAGACCAATATCTGATCTTCTTCTTGGTTAACATACGAACTCGGGTGTTCAATCGGTGTACCATTTACATACACAACCAGTAGTTTCTGTTCATCTGAACAGAGGACTTCGCCAGTATCTAATTGAATACAATCATCCGCCAGTCCAAAACCCACAGAGGTAAAAGGGTTTGAAGTGTCAATCGATCAGCGTGTCGATGCATCACTTCATCGGTATTGTCATGGAGGTGGAACTGCGGATGCTTAAGGGTAGCGACACTATCAGACTGATAGCGGTCGTCAGTCAGATCAACAACTTCGTCATTCACCACTACTAAAAAGTCACTATGCACGTGCACCTCGGTCTCTTTGTAGTCACTCATTGTGACTGAACTGTCTTCTTGTAGGTACAAAAAAGAACCGGTAGCAATAGCAGCCAAAGTAACTATAGATATATAAATAAGGTGTTTCGATTTCATATTACCAATGTATTGGAGTTTGCCCGTGTTCGTTAAGGTACGCGTTGGCTTGACTAAAGTGTCTTGAGCCGAAAAACCACGGTGGGCTGAGAGCGGGGAAGGGTGTGGAGCTTCTAAGATACAGTGTTTCTCCCAGTCTATCAAACTGGCTTTACTGCGGGCATAATTACCCCAGAGCATAAAAACCACGTGTTCTTTTTTATCAGAGATGGTTTTGATCACTGCGTCTGTAAACTGCTCCCAACCCAGACCTTGGTGCGAGCCGGCGTCGCCGGCTCGCACCGTCAGCGTGGCATTTAAGAGCAGTACACCCTGTTTTGCCCAGCGTTCTAAGTTGCCACTCTGTGGAACTTGTATTCCCACATCGTCCGCGATTTCTTTGTAGATATTTTGGAGTGATGGGGGAGTTGGTATGCCATCAGGTACCGAGAAAGATAACCCGTGCGCCTGTCCTGGACCGTGATAGGGGTCTTGCCCTAAGATCACGACTTTGACTGTACCAAATGGACAGTACATGAAGGCATTGAAGACAGCTTTGGGTTTAGGGTAGATAGTTTCAGATAGATACGCATTGCGCACTGCTTCAGCCAGCTCTTTGAAGTACGCTGCTTCGAACTCATGCTCAAGCACCTTCTTCCAACTCGCCTCAATTGCGACATTCATGAGTAGATTGTATCAAATGTGGGTTTATGGGGAGTATCGGTCGTTACACGACCAGTATACCTTTTGGTTATTTCTGTGTGTGACCCCAGAAATAACACAAAAGCTTTTCGATTCACACTACGCTTTGCTGGTGCAAAGCTGTGTCCCGTGAGTCCGACATCGCTCACTTCGTTCGCTCGTGGACTCACGGGGAATCGAACCCCGAACTCATCCATGCCATGGATGCGTGTTACCGTTATACTATGAGCCCGGAAACGGGGAATAGCGTAGCACATTTTAAAAGAGAATTGTATTTGCTCCGCCGGTAGGATTCGAACCTACGACCAATCGGTTAACAGCCGACTGCTCTACCACTGAGCTACGGCGGAATGTGTTCAGCATTGTACAGAAAATTGTCTTTATTTCAATGTCTTGGCGGGGAATGGAAGTGGTGATAGGATGCTGTCAGAACGAAACACGAGTTATTTGCAGGAGAACTGTCATGAGTGACGTCATAGGACTGAAAGGTGATTTCTACGCTGACGCGGACTTTTTCAAGACCTGGCAGCAGATTTACGCGGAGGCGTGGACTCTAGTAGGTTTCACCTCAGAAGTACCAAACTCTGGTGACGTGCTGTTGCGTGAAGTGGCAGGACATCCGTTGATGTTGGTGCGAGGAAAAGACAAGCAACTACGCTGCTTCCATAACTTTTGCCGTCATCGCGGTATGCCGTTGGTTGCAAAAGAGAAATGCAACAAGAAGAAGTTCATATGCCCGTATCACGCGTGGCGATATGAACTTGATGGCACGCTGCTAAGACGCCCTCATTTTGAGAGCCCGGGGAAGTCTGGAGGTAAAGATGAAAATCTAAACCTCAAATCGGTGCAGATTGCAGAGTGGCTCGGAGGGGCAATCTTTGTCAATCTTTCAGCAACTGAGGTGCCATTTAAGGAGTACATAAAGCCTCTTGCTGCATTTTTCGAAGGACTTTCACTTCAAGATTTCCGATATGACCGTACGGAGACACTTGAAGTGTCGGCACATTGGATACCAGTCGTGGAAAATTGGATGGATAGCTATCACGTCCCCGCTGTACATCCCGGTCTAAACGAAGCTACGCCGATTGATCTGCGCCAGCAGGGTCGCTTTGTCGGGAATTGTTTTCTGAACGAAACGAATTCACCAGGAATGAAGAAAGGCGAGGCGAGTGGACTTCCGGTTCTTTCACAGGGACCGGACACGCTCAATCGGTGGGGATTCTTAGCTCCCAATCTCGGTATCAGTGTCCGTCCAGACCACACGCTGCTCTTTGAAGTGGTGCCAGTAGCACCGGACAAAACCGTTGAGAGACTGCACTTCTTGTTTGTCGGTGATTCCGCTGACAACCCGGAGTATGCCGCCGGTCGGCAGCAAGTCATTGAGGCGTGGACGGAGGTCAATAACGAAGACGTTGACCTGTTGAGACGGCTCCAGCCGGGGATCATTTCCTCGGCGTATGATGGAGGATGTCTCACCGGCTACTGGGATGAGCCAGTTCGCGCATTCCAGAAATGGCTCAGTTATGACCGCTGAGTGGTGCAATCGACCCGCCCCGGGATCTTCTCGGAGCGGGTCGTTCTTTTTATAATTTTGGATTAGAATGACAACACTATGCCTGAACTTCCTGAAGTCGAGACTGTGCGGCGTCAGTTGACTGAGAAAGTAGTAGGGAAGACCGTGAAAGCGGTTGAGGTATTTCATGCGAAAGCGGTTGCCCATGACGACACTATTGAGGATCGGTTGGTTGGCAAGACTATTGCGGGAATCGACCGGGTAGGGAAGTTGATGATTTTTTCGTTTAAGAGTCAGTCTGATCTATTTCTCTTGGCACACCTCAAGATGACTGGTCAGTTTTTCTATGTTGACGGGGAGATGGTCAGTGGCGGCGGTCATTCTATGACCGCTGCTGATGTGGCAGAATTTCCCGGACGACACACCCGGGTGGCATACTATTTTACTGACCACT
The DNA here is from genome assembly GCA_041389005.1 of Minisyncoccota bacterium. Lineage (GTDB taxonomy): Bacteria > Patescibacteriota > Minisyncoccia > Phycocordibacterales > UBA918 > OLB19. The sequence continues at coordinate 81,550 of JAWKSR010000003.1, forward strand.
CAGCCCTCTACTTCAATGATGATGCGCGTCTCTTTGGCTATACAAAACTCGCCACTGCACAAGAAGTGGCTACGGCACGAGCCGGTTTTGGTCCAGAACCAATTGACACAGACTTTGATTGCGGATGGTTTGCGGCTCAGCTTAAGAAAAAGAAAGCAGTCATTAAAGCGGTGCTCCTAGACCAGTCTTTTGTGGCGGGTCTTGGGAATATATATGTAGACGAAGCACTGTGGCGCGCACAGGTGCGTCCAACCAGGCGAGCTAATAAAGTTACGAAGGCAGAGGCGGCGGCGCTCTCTGCCGCCGCCGGAGATGTGATGCGTGAATCTATCGCTGTTGGCGGCACTACGTTTCAGCATTTTGTTGATACGGGAGGAGACAATGGTAATTTCACTGATTATTTAAATGTATTTGGCAAGCAGGGCACGCCGTGTCCACGTTGCGGCGAAACTATCAAGAAAATCCGTGTTGCAGGACGGGGGACACATTACTGTCCCGGGTGTCAAAAATGAGTGTCTCCGGCAAATTTGGTATACTAGTATTGAACTACTAATAATTTACTTTGAAATCTATGCTTACCCTCTACTACAAACCAACCTGTCCATTTTGTCGGCGCGTTGTGGCGGTTATTGAGCGTCTCGAATTGGAGGTAGAGAAAAAAGACATCACTGCCGATGAAGCGTTTGCAGAGGAACTGATTGCACATGGCGGCAAGAAACAAACGCCGTATTTGGTTGATTCAGATAAAGATGTGGCACTCTATGAATCTGACGATATCGTGGCGCATTTACAGAAAGAATATGGTGATAATACGGAAGTATCGAAGCCGCGTGTTCACATTAGTGATCAGTCATGTACCAGTTGTGAAGGATAGTATTATTCATCTAACTAGACGATAATCATGTCATTTCCCCACATTAACTTTAAATTTACTAATACCAGCACGGATGAGGGTTTGCAGGATCTCATTGAACAGAAACTCCACTCACTTGATAAGTATCTCGGCGAGAGCACTGTCCTGTGTGATGTGGAGTTTGAGAAAATGACAGCTCAGCAACACGGAGACATCTTTCGAGTCGAGACCAACCTCACCGTTGATGGCAAACTCTATCGGGCAGATGCCAGTATGGAAAACTTTGAAAAGGCAATTGATGAGGTGCGGGATGAGCTTGACAAAGAACTTCGCCGGGCTAGTGGCAAGCGAGAAACACTTTTCAAACGAGGTGGGCGCAAAATAAAGGAAATGCTGCGTTTTGGACAGTAGCTTCAGTGTGTTGTAAAAGCTGACAAGCGTGCATATTCTGGTGTACAATTAAGCTACAGTAGTTATTCTTAACCTGTTTAATCTATATGGCAGAACTACAAGCACTCTGCATGCGGTGTCGTGATGAAAAAAACAAGCCGACTATGCAGACTATGACCAACCCTACCGTTGAGGAAAAGAACAATCGCTATTCCGCCAAAGGAATTTGCGCCAAGTGCGGAGGAAACATGTTTAAGTTCCTTTCCAAAGATGATGCAATGAAATTGCAGGCAGAAGGGTAGACACATACTCTTTGACAAAGAAAAAGCCGCGTGCTCTAAAAAGAGCACGCGGCTTTTTCTTGCTATCATTAAATATAAGAGCGAGTAATCAACTCATCTTGCGTTAGCAGTTTAATATCTATGCGTATGAAGGTACCACGCATTGAAATCAAAGCTACTAACGTAGAGCTTTCTGAACAACTACAACACCAAGTCCGTCAGCGTCTGTCGCCGTTGACGCGGGTCTTTCGGAGTGAAGATATGGCGGTGGTGGTGCAAATCAGGAAAGCGCAGACTGAGTTTGGCGGTGCTATTCACTTCGTGTCACTTCGCCTCACTATCAACGGCGAGACTACCACTGCGGTAGCGGCAAAACCATATTTGAGCCGAGCACTTGGTGTCGCTGTAGATACGTTGCGGCGCAGTATTAGTCGGGGAGCCAGTGTTTCGCCACTGCAGGCAACAAACTTTGCGGCTCTTAAAGAGTCGTACACACTCACACTCTAAAGTGTTTTGAGCCACGTCTCAAAAGTCATAGCAGTCTTACCTTCGGGTAGGACTGTTTTGATATTCAGTGCATCCTCCACTATATCTGCCTCAAGGATTTTGATGCGTTTGCCATTGTATATGAAAAAAGTTTCAGGATACCCAGAAAAGGCATGGATAGTATGAAGTGCTTGCCGCGCGGCTTCGCCGCGCGGCAGTGCCATCGGATCAATCGTCAGTTCACCATCTACTCGCGTGAATTTTTTAGTGTACGTCGCTTTACTGTGGTCTTGTTCAATCGGCGTTATTTCTCCCGCTACCCAGGCTGGAATGGTGTGGGCGAGGAGTGCGCCACCGGTGCGTGCCAAAGCTTCATCGAGCTCTGTGCCATCAAGGGGCCAGTATTCGTCTGCTATTGGCTGTGCTTGCTGGGCTAAGAGTGGTCCGTGATCCATTTTGCTATCAAGCACCATGACTGACACACCGATTGAGTTACGGTTGTCCTCCAAAATGGCAGTTCGAATCGGACTTGGTCCTCGGTAGTGGGGCAGGAGTGAAGGGTGCAGGTTAATAGTCTGATGTTTTGGCAAATCAATCAACCACTGCGGCAAAATGTGATTGTATGCCACCACTACAAATAAATCCCACGCTGTTTCGGTAAGTGGCCCCAGATCAGTTGCCTCTTTGGGAATGCCCCCTAGCTGAAAGACCGGAATGTCATGTGCCTCTGCCCACACTTTAACCGGTGGGGGAGTTAGTACTTGCTTACGACCAGTCGGACGGTCTGGACTGGTAACCACGAGGTCAGGTATGAGCCTGCACGCCTTGAGTTCCTCTAGCACTGGTACACCGATTGGTTCGCCGCCAAAATAAACAAATCGCATATTATTTTTCTATCTTTTCGTAAAGGTCGTCAGTTTCCCAGGTCTCGTGGGCGTGATCGACATACAAAATACCGTCAAGGTGGTCGGTTTCATGCTGAAAGATATGCGCCAAAAGACCGCCGGCACCCCGCGTGTATTCAGCTCCATGCTCATCAAAGGCACGCAAGGTAATGTTGGTTGACCGGATGGTCTTTCCATATTGGTTGGGAATAGACAAGCAGCCCTCTTCCATCTCAGCAGTTTTTTTCGAGCGCTTGATGAGTTGCGGGTTGATCGCTACCAGGTCTGGAATACGCTGCTCTTCGTTTTTCTTATCTGCAGTGGTGTCGTGCACCACAAAGATACGCAGGGGCACACCGATTTGTGGCGCCGCTATAGCGACACCCCGGGGGCAATCATTAAGCACCGCTTTCATGTCCGCGATAACCTTCTGAATCTTTTTCGAGGCGATCTCTTCTACTGGTACCTCTTCCGCGATGTGGTGTAGCGCGGGGTGGTTTTGAGCTACAAGTTTTGCCATAGTGGTGACACTATAGCGCAGATAGCTGTAAAAATCACTTCGTGATTTTTACAGCCCTACACAATCTTTTGCGGGTTAATTTCAATGCGTACCGCCGGAGACAGGGAAGTGAGTGCGGTTGTGAGTACGTCATCTGGATAGTCGGTCGCAGCCACTCGAATCAGCGCGTGGCGCATGAGTTTGTCTTTGGTAGATTGTGGTGATGTATAAAAACGTGGCTTCCACGCTGCGAGCGTTGTTTGGATGGTATGCTCTAGTTCAGTCAGCGAATCTGCTTTCCCGGCGATGGTGAGATGTATGAATACGCAGAAAGGAGGGTAGTTGAGTACTTTACGGAGTTCGAGTTCATCGTTATAAAACTGTTCCACCCTACCCGCTTTTACATATCCTAAGACATCATCCGGTTCACTGCGCGTCTGCACAATCACGCGCTCGGTACTCAATTCTCGCAGCCGTAGCATCAGGGCGAAGAATTCTTCCTCCGCCCGCCAGGTTGGAATAGATCGCGCCGCGTCAAGTGAAGGTACGCCGCACAGTGCCACGGGGCGCTCTAAGTACGGCAACGTCATACTGGTCCCCAAGAGGACTGCTCCTTTTGCATCGTAGAATTCAGCTATCAATCGTTGGGCTTTTTGTTTCGTAGAGGCAGTGGTGTGATCGAATAGTATGACGGTAGCTTTCGGTAGTAGTTTCGTTAGTTCATCATATTGGTGTTGTATACCGACACCACGTTCTTTCAGACGCCAGGAACCACAGTCCGGGCACACATCGGCTGCTTTGACTCGTTTGCCTGATGTACTCGCCAAGAACCAGCGTTGTTCAACACCATCTTTTTGTGTCCGTACTAACGAGTACGGAGTCCCTGAGTCTGGGCAGCGAAAAATATGACCACAATCAACACAGGCAACGATTGGCGCAATACCGCGGCGGGCGCTATAGAGAAAGATATTTTTTCGCTCCTTGAGCGTCTCTTCAATAGCATTCAGGAACTTTTGTCCATACAGCTCGAAGGGAATATCGGGTTTGGGTTTATCAGTCTGTTTAATGATTGAAAAGGTATTTGAAAACGCAATACGCTTTGGGTGCTCATGTTCAGTTTGGTAGATGTCCTCGCGACGCCAGTGTTCGTCTTCACTGCTTGGCAACAAGTCACCCATGATGACCTGCCGACCAGATATCTTGGCAACAGTTTTCATAACCTCCCTGTAGTTGAGGTATGGTCTGGTGCGTGCTTGGTAAAACTGACTGCGAGACTGGTCAATGATGATGTGCGTGATATCGTGCCGATCGAGAAAGCAGTGTGCTGGTGTGGCAATGATGAGCTTCGCGTGAGAGAGATCATGAAAGGCTTCATAGGTGCGTTGGCGTTTTTTGGTTGCCATCTTTGGCATAAAGGTGATGATGCGGTTCTCGATTCCTTGTGCCAGCGCTTCCTCCGCTCGTGCCACATCAACCGATGTCGGCACTAAAAACAGAACACTTCCACGATGAGCAAAAGCTTCTCGAATACGACTGCGATAGACACGCATGCGCTCCACTTCAGTGGCTTCCAGGATGGAAACAGCCGGAGTTTCATAGACTCCAATGCAGGGGAAGTTAGATTCAAGCGCCTCACTCCCATTGCGTACTTCCTCGGGCAAGAGTGCGTAGAGGATACTCCCCAAACTCGCCGGTACGGTCTTGCTGAGTTGCTTGGCGGTTTCGATAAGGAGTGGGGGCAGAGGACGGACTTCACGTTGCACCGCCAGTTTTTTTAAACTAAAGGTAGCGGCTCGCACGGCGGTCTTCGCGGCTGAGACTGGTTGGGTACCGACAACCAGCGCCCGGACTTCTTTACTGCGTACCGGGACGGTAATAATCGAGCCGATATCATACGGTTGGCTGGAGTAGTAGGTGAGTGACGCAAGGGTCGTACTACGAGAAAGTGGCATCACTTCAATGACGTGCATAGTGATAACTGTAAAATGAAACCCCAAAAATGCAAAATAAATCTATGGTACGCTAGTGTTAACGCTTTTGCGACTATACTATGAATATGTCAACCTGAAAGGAGGTGATTTAAGAAGTTGGCTGGGTACAAAAGTCCTGAAGGTCTTTATGGCGGCACGGCATTTGCGGTCCGGCTCGAGAGATTGAATCTTCGTTTCCGAAGCACTTGCGGTAAAGGAGCGTCTCATACGTCTGGCACGAGCATGGAGCGACATCTGGTAGTGAAGTCATCAGAGAGCTTATCAAGAAAGAAGAAAGGAGGTTGCAAAGACTCTGCCCACGGACCGTAAAGCCAGCGCACCACGGTCGAAGCTGTCCGTGCACATCTTCTGATTTGTATCAGGGGGTAGGAAACAAAACCCCGGCAACCTGCCGGGGTTTTTTAAAACTCCTCAAGGTAGGAAATAGCGGCGCCGAGACTGGCGAGGCGCTCGACCAAATTTTCATAACCCCGGTTGATGCTGTAGATATTGCGCAAGACTGAGTGTCCTTCCGCCCCTAGCATCGCAATGAGAAGAATGGTAGCGGGACGTAGCGCCGGTGGGCAGATAAGTTCGTTGGCACGCAGCTTGGTCTTGCCCTCTATGTAAATACGATGTGGGTCAGCTAACACTGTCTCAGCCCCGAGTTTATCAAGTTCAGTGAAATAGATAGCGCGTTTCTCATAGACCCAGTCATGAATCAAAGTTTGTCCCTCAGCCTGGGTGGCAATGACGGCAAAGAAGGGGAGATTGTCGATATTGAGACCCGGATACGGACGAGCGTACACTTTCTCATGGAGAGCAGTGAGCTTTGATGGTTTGGTAGTAATATCCACTAAGCGTGTTAATCCGTTGTGACTCAGGTACGGTTTGGACTGCTTGTACTTGAAGCCCATTTTTTCGAGTTTCAGAAGTTCTAGTTCAAGAAAATCAATCGGACAGCGGGTAATGGTGATGGCAGAGCCGGTCACAATCGCCGCGCTAAGGAAAAACATACTGTCTGTCGGGTCTTCAGCGAGGGTGTACTCGATATCCTGGTTGATGTCAGCTACGCCAGTTACGGTCAGGGTGGTGGTGCCAATCCCTTCGATAGTGACGCCGCAAGTTTGCAGGAAGGCACAGATTTCCTGCACCATGTAATTAGCGGACGCGTATTTAATAGTCACTGTTTGTGGTGTACGGGCAGCGGCAAACAGGGCGTTTTCGGTGACTGTGTCTCCAGATTCGTAGAGGACGATTTCTTGTGGTCGCTTTGCTTTGTGGGTGACAATGAAGTGATCTTCGGTTGTTTCAATATCAACGCCAAAATGTTCAAGAGCATAAAAGTGTGGACGTACCGTTCGACTACCAAGCTTACAGCCACCCGACTGAGGGAAAGGGAAGGCGTTGAGGTGATGAATGAGCGAGCCAATGAACATGACAATGCTCCGGTCTTACGGGCGGCGGTTACGTCAATGTCTGTGAGTTTGAATTTCTTTGGGGGTGTGATGGTGATGTCACTGCCGTGCCACACGACCGACACACCGATACGCTCTCAAGTACTTCGATGCGATGCGATGCTGACTTCTTCAATACGCGGCATGCGGTGTAGGGTAGTTTTGCCACGGCGGTGCGAGAGCGCACAGGAGACCCACAGCCCCGTTTTTTGAAGTATTGTCTCAATAGTGCCGGCAAGTTTTTTACCACCTTCGATAGAAAAAGACTGACGCTGCCAGGACTGAGGGTAAAGCAGGTTTTTCCCCAGTGCACATCTGATCTTTTGAGCATTTCTGGCTCACGTTTTGTTTACCACTTTCTAAGCGAGCAATAGCACTTTGAGTAGTTTTTAATTTCTTACAACGCAGTTTGGGTAAGCTCCTTGCGCTTCACGTAGGTCAGCGAGTCGGGCACCAAGACTTTCAAGAAGTTGACATACGAACAACATAGCATATTTGCTATGAGTAGCAAATTTGAGTATTTGTGCATAAACCAAGGCGCACTTCGAACTGTAAAAACTTTCATATGTTTGGACGACTCATACCAAAGATTGGCATTGACCTCGGCATCAATGTACTGGTCTTTGTGCCGGAGAAGGCATTGTGCTTAATGAACCATCGGTGGTAGCGGTCTCAGATGATAGTCAAGTTTCCTTGCTGTTGGGCAGGAAGCTAAGAATATGATTGACGAACACCAGAGAGTATTCGTGCTTACCGACCGATGAAAGACGGAGTAATCGCTGACTACCGGGTGACTGAAGCCATGTTGCGCTACTTTATGCGTAGCGCTCGGCAAATTTAACCTTTTTCGTCCGGAGGTGATGGTAATGGTACCGGCAGGAGTATCTTCAACTGAGCGCCGAGCGGTAGTAGAAGCGGCTATAAAAGCTGGTGCTAAAAGCGCGTACGTAGTGAAAGAACCTATCTTGGCTGCTATCGGGGCGGGTGTACCTATTTATGAACCGCAAGGACATATGATTGTTGACGTTGGTGGTGGGACGATTGACGTAGCGGTAATCTCCCTCGGCGGTATCGTGGCTGCCAACTCGGTGAAATGTGCCGGCAATCGTATTGACGCAGCACTCATCGACTACATCAAAAAACCTGTAATCTTTCGATTGAGAAAACCGCTGAGGAAGTGAAGATTAAAGTCGGGTCTGCATTAAACACTGAAGAAGAACTCAATATGGAACTGAAAGGACGTGATGTCTTGACTGTGGTTTACCTCGCGTGACTGAAGTAAAGACTAATGAAGTGGTATGGGCAATTTTCAAGAGCTGCGAGAGATGGTAAAGCGATTAAAGACGTTCTTCAGAGATACCGCCGGAACGGCAGACATCATAGATGACGGCATCATTATGACTGGGGGCACCGCAGTTGCGTAATTTCCGAGCTCGTACGCCGCTACTGTACTGGCGTCAAAGCGGTGCTGGCAGATCAGGCACTTTGTGTAGCGAAAGGGGACGGGGATTGCGTTGGAGCATTTGCCCACCTATAAACGTGCCGTCATTATTTTCAGCAGTGAATAAATAATCAATCTGCTTTGTTACGGAGCCTCAGCGGCTCAGTCATCGGGCAGTTAAGCCCGTCTCCTTCGCCGCTTCCTCCGTGCCGCGCATCTTAATCATTCCCCTTCAAATCTTTTGTGTTTTGTCGCGTCTGGTTCTAAATCAAAAACGAAAGCAGGGGTGTTTTGTAAGTGCTTTTGAACTTTTTATGCACAATGTGTAACGCGAAGCGCAGTGGCGTGAAAGTGATACAATGAAGCCAATAGTATGAATGTTGTGGGGAAGTGCCGGCACGCGGGTGTTCCTTTAGATGATGCAAAAAGCCTCGAAGGGTATTTTCTTTTCCGAGGTAAGTTCCTGGAGCTCTTGAGCGGCTATTCGCGGTTCAGCTGCCGGACGCTGAGAAAATTAGACTCCGTGACCCGTACTTGAGTACTCTCTTTACAAAGCAAACCGAAGCTGATAAACAGGCGCAATTTTCATAAGCAGATATCATTTCCGGGTTATCTCAACATCCCCATGATTTTGTACCTGAAAATAACACTCAGTCACCAGCTAGAACAGGTACCACCGGCAGCTCGCACCCGTGCATCAGGTTTGGGCAGGATGCGTTTACGCCCCAGTTTTGGTGCGCCAGCGACAGGTGCGCGTGCATCAGAACCATCTACAACCAGAATCAACCGCACCAGCAACCCAAACTACACCAGCACCACCACCGGCGGAAAAGACCGAGACAGGAACTGGCAACCGTTAGCACGTATTCAGGAGATAAACAATCAGGTCAACAGTCGGATTGGTAATCCGGTGAATCTAATAGATGCTGATAATGCCATTGGGCGAGAGTATATGAATGCGCTCTTAGACGCTATGAAAAAGCCTCTGGTGGGGAACAGTCCGGTGCTTTGCTGGCGGCTATGAATCGCCTTGAAGCCGCGTATCAAAGTGTGGAGAGTCTGCTTGAAAAAAAGAATATCGAGACACCACTCATCAGCACCGGCTCCCACAACCAGCTACGCCACCAACTCCTGAGCCAGAAGTCAAATCAGAACCGGTCGGACCGACACCGGAAAGTGCCAACCGCACCGGTGACACCTCCAGCCGCTACTATGCCATCGGTGGCAGAAAAGTTAGATAAAAACCACCCCGCAAACTGTGGCAAATGAAAAAGCGATAACACGCCAGAACCAACACTTGGCAGAAACAGCAACAAAACTGCGTGTGGGTCTCTATCATCAGCCGGAAGAAAGCAGTAAAGAACGACAAGCAGTAGCGGGGGGAGGAGCATTACGCTCTCTCACGTCACGACTGATGTCGACCCATAAGACTTCAACTACTGAAACTACCGTCAAACCAACAACCTCCCAAATCAGTGACACCAACCGCGCCTTCGTCAGCTGACGAAGTGAAGAAGTCACCAGCTCCAGCACCAATCGTAAAAGCCGCAGTGCCGCCAGCGCCAGCGCCAGAAAAACCAAAATCACAACCATCACAGTCTCCTCAGACTCCTTCGGCTACAGCACCGGTCAAAGTGGCTCCAGTGACTACTAAAGCAGTTCAAGAAAATAAATTACCATCAGTTGGTGAAGTGGAAACCTTGCCGGAGAAAATGAGTACCCTCAAAAAGGTAATGGATAAGCGAGCGGCAGCTGAGGCAGTAGGGCCGGGTGATGATGTTATGGCACCACAAGTAACCGCCGGTTTAGAGCAACTCCTGTCAGAGTGGAAGCTTTTCAAGCGCAGTGGACTCTTAGGGACTGGACCAAACGGTATCGAGCATCCCCTCTATAAGCAGTTGGCAGTCATGCCAATGGCGGCAGTGATTTCCGGTAGGTTCGAAGGCGCTACCCCAGAAATTAAGCAGAGTATTACCGACTACATGAATGGCTGGCGCTACGAGCAGGGCGTCGTCCATCAAATGAACGAACAGTTCGAGCATTATCTCCGGCGGGTAATCTTGAGTATCCTCAAAAGACAAAAAGAAGAGGCTGGGGCATAATGGAGACATGACGCAATCGTTGTATCTCTATATCGCACCTGACCTGACATCAGCACCGTTACCAACGCCAGTGCAGACTGCTGGTCTTGATGTGGTGCATATAGCCACTGGGCAATTCACTATAGATGACGCTCGACGCCTTAAGGTGGCTTCACATACAAAAAGTGTCGCCAGTACTGAACATGCTTTTATTATCGCTGCTCGTACACTCACAACCGAAGCGCAGAACGCACTTTTAAAACTGTTTGAAGAACCACCGGCAGGTAGTGCATTTTATGTCGTAGTACCACATGAGTCAGTACTGATTCCCACCCTCCGTTCACGGTTTACCACGGTGGAGCGAACGGTTAAGGAAGATACACCAGTTGAGTTTTTAGAACTGACATACCAAGATCGTTTAGCGTTAATAGCAGAAAAGGCGAAAGCCAAAGACCAGGTCTGGATGGACCGGGTCCTCACGACTGTTGCTACCAAGCATGCCTCACTCGATGCACCTGCTTTGCAGTCACTAGCACTGGTGGAACGGTACCTTAACAATCGTGGCGCTTCACGCAAAATGTTGTTGGAAGAGTTGGCGCTTGCGCTACCCGTTGGTCAGGTAAAAACGTGATACAATCGGGTCACAAACAGTCAGATTAATTACATTATGGATACAGATATCACGAAAAAACTGGATGATGTTGTGGCGTGGCTGCAGGGAGAGTACGCTGGTATTCGCTCTGGACAAGCTACTCCTGCACTCTTGGATGCTATTAAAGTGGAGAACTATGGTTCACTTATGCCACTCAATCAAGTCGGTTCAGTCGGCATTGAAGATGCACGTACGCTTCGTATCTCTCCGTGGGACGCTTCATCTATTAAGGCGATTGAGACTGCTATTGCTGACGCTGATCTCGGGGTGTCAGTAGCGACTGACTCATCAGGGTTGCGCGTCATTTTCCCGGAACTGACCAGTGAACGACGAGAGCAGATTTTGAAACTAGCCAAGACTAAGCTTGAGGATGCTCGAGTGCGAGTGCGCGGTGTCCGTGATGATGTTATGAAACAGCACGAAGCCGCTAAAAAAGCGGGCGACTTGAGTGAAGATGAATTATTTACCAAGAAAGAATCAGTCCAAAAATTAGTTGATAGTACCAACCAAAAGCTTGAGGACATGTATACCGCGAAAGAAACTGAAATTAAGCGATAAAACGAGTGTAACGACTATTTAGAGCTTACGTCCCAATTCGACCTCTTTCTCGGAGAATTGCTGGACGAACCGAGTCGAAGACCCCATGAATATAAATACAACCAATTAAATCACCATGTCTATCCTACTCTTTTCATTGTCTTATTTGTACTTATCTTGGTTCATGAATGGGGGCATTTTATTGTGGCCAAGAAGACCGGCATGCGGGTGGATGAGTTTGGGATTGGGTTTCCGCCAAAGTTATTTGGGATCAAGAGAGGAGAGACCGAGTATACGTTTAATCTATTGCCGATTGGCGGCTTTGTAAAAATACTAGGGGAGAACGGTGTCGATGGTGAAACGCTTTCAGAGACAGACCGGGCGCGCGCTTTTAGCGCGCGCCCTCGTTTCGCTCAAGCCCTCGTCCTGGTCGCCGGCGTCGCGATGAATATTCTTTTTGCCTGGTTCTTATTTGTACTGGTCCTATGATTGGCGTACCCACGGCAGTGGAGGAAGCCACTGTGAGTACTGATGCGGAGTTGGTAGTCACCGAAGTGCTGGCAGATTCACCAGCTGCAGAAGCTGGCTTCCCAATAGGCGCCGTCATTACTGCAGTTGCACGTGATGACGAAGAGGTCACAACTCTAAATCCGGCAGCAGTCACGGAGTTTATACAAGCGCCTGAGTCTGAGCCAATCTTGATTACGTACCAGGATGGAGAGGAGTCCAAGACACTCACGCTTACGCCAGAGACAAACATCGTAAGCGATCAGACAGCACCAGCTATCGGGGTACGCTTATCACTTATTGAAACTATTGCTCTGCCATTACATCAGGCACTATACCAAGCTACTGTAGAACTATTGGTACTCCGGTGCTATCACAGTAGGTCTTACTACTTTGATTGTTGATTCCATACAGGGACAGGCAGACTTTTCTACCGTGGCGGGTCCAGTTGGCATCGTAGGTATGGTCGGTGATGCGGCAGAGTTTGGTGTGGCCGCTCTCTTGGTATTTACTGCTATCATTTCACTTAATCTCGCGGTCATCAACCTACTACCGTTTCCCGCCCTTGATGGAGGAAGGCTCGTGTTTGTGGCAATTGAATCTATCATTCGCCGACCAATCAATCCGGTTTGGGCTGCCCGCGTGAACTTTATCGGCTTCGCACTCCTGATTCTCCTGATGATTGCGGTGACCTACTCTGACATTACAAAGATTCTGTAAATTACAGGATTTACTCTGTTGGATTAAAAACTAGTTACCATTGAAAGTGGGGGAGAATGTGTATACTATGCAGATAATCATTTAGAATATGCGACAATCACATCTCTTTACTAAAACGCGGAAGGAGGCACCAGCCGATGAAGTAGCAAAGAACGCGCAGCTGCTTTTGCGAGCTGGCTATATCTATAAGAACATGGCGGGAGCATACACGTTTTTGCCGCTCGGTTTGCAGGTAATAGAAAAGATAAACACTGTCATTCGCGAAGAGATGGACGCTATTGGTGGTCAGGAGGTACATATGCCAAGTTTGCAGGAAGACCGACTGTGGAAATTGTCAGATCGGTGGGACGAAGAGAAGGTGGATGTGTGGTTTAAGACCGAACTGAGTGCTGGCGGCACGCTTGGGTTAGCGTGGACACACGAAGAAGTAATCACCGATATCATGCGACAGTATGTGTCTTCGTATAAAGACTTGCCACTTTTTGCCTATCAAATTCAGACCAAGTTCCGTAACGAGATGCGAGCAAAAAGTGGCATCATGCGCACGCGGGAGTTTTGGATGAAAGACCTATATTCATTTTGTGCAACGGAAGCACAACATAATGAATTTTATGAAGCGTGTGCTGAAGCGTATATGCGTATCTTTGAGCGACTCGGGATTGGTGCGCAAACCTATAAGACCTTTGCGTCTGGTGGTGCGTTTTGCAAGTTCTCACATGAATTTCAAACACTTGCAGAAGCTGGTGAGGACGTAGTGTATGTAAGTGAAGAGAAGGGTATTGCCGTTAATGAAGAAGTACTTGAGGAAGCGGACTTATCTGAACTCGGTGTCACCAGAGAAGAGCTTACTGAACGAAAAAGTATTGAAGTGGGAAATATCTTTTCACTCGGTACTAAGTTTTCTGAAGCGATTGGGCTGACTTACAAAGATGACTCTGGGAACCACATCCCCGTCATCATGGGCTCATATGGTATCGGTCCGGCCCGCGCCATGGGCACTATTGTGGACCTTTTGTCTGATGAGAAAGGAATTGTCTGGCCGGAAAGCGTAGCGCCGTATCACGTACATCTCGTTGGTCTTAATGGAGACGATCAGGAGATTCGTGACTACACTGATGGTATCTACGAAGCACTGAGAAAACGTGGTGTCGACACGCTGTATGATGATCGTGATGCGCGTCCCGGTGAGAAATTTGCTGACAGTGATCTCCTCGGCATGCCATATCGAGTAGTGGTAAGTAAAAAGACTAAAGAAGAAGGAAAGTTTGAAGTTGTAACTCGCGCTACTGGCGAAACGCGGTACTTGAGTGAGGAGGAACTCTACGCTGATTTTGCCACTGATTAAATAATTTGGAGTCAGCTCGTATTCATATTAGAATACGCCCTACATGGCTCTCGGGAATACCATCGGAGGATATTTTAAAGCGGCTGTTGGCGCGCTTTCGACAGATATTGGTATTGACCTCGGTACTGCCAATATCTTGGTGTACGTAAAAGGACGGGGGATTGTACTGTCTGAGCCAACTATCGTGGCAATCAATAAAAAGACTGGTCAGTTGGTAGCGGTCGGGAATGCCGCTAAGACGATGCTTGGTAGAACGCCAGCTCATATTGAGGTAGTGCGTCCTTTGGTAGAGGGAGTAATTTCTGACTTTGAGGTAACTGAAGAAATGTTGAGTTATCTCATAAATAAAGTCCGCAGTGACATGCGTACGCTGATTGCGCCGCGGGTGCTGATTGGGGTGCCATGTGGCATCACCAACGTAGAAATGCGGGCGGCTCGCGATGCAGCCAAAAATGCCGGCGCGCGGGAAGTGTTTTTGATCGCGGAGCCGATGGCGGCAGCCATCGGCGCCAAGCTACCGGTGGATAAAGCGGTGGGAAGCATGATAATCGATATTGGTGGCGGTACTGCTAACATCGCAGTCATTTCATACGGAGGCATTGTCACCAGTGAAAATCTGCGCTTGGCGGGTGATCACCTCAACGCCGCCATTGGCGCGTATATTCGTGACCAGTTCAAAGTCTTGGTCGGTGATAAAACAGCCGAGGAAGCTAAAATAAAACTAGCGACTATTGCTGGCGAAGACGACACTCGCGAACTGGTTGTACGTGGTCGGGATGTTGTGACTGGTCTACCGCGGGAAGTAGTCATTACTGATACCGACATTCGAGATGCTATCTCACAGTCGGTTGATACCATCATCGAAACGGTGCGAGGTGTCCTCGAACGCACGCCACCAGAAGTACATGCTGACATCATGCAACGGGGCATTCATCTCTCTGGTGGTGGGGCACTGATTCCTGGCTTTGCCAAACTCCTTGAGGAAGTCATTCAGGTGCCGGTCATTGTCGTGCCAGACCCACTACGTGCAGTTGTGCGTGGAACTGGTATTGTATTAGAGAACATCGATGCCTATGAGGAAATACTCATTGACAACGAAGGCGAACTCACGCCGAACCTCGAGGACTAGACGACTTCGGTTGGTGGTAGTGATTGGTCTTGTTTTTGTATTATTAGCGGTGGTGCTGCCGCGCGCTGTTTCTCTCGTTGCATCACTCGTCATTACACCGGTGGTGATGACCGAGGATTGGCTGTTGCACTCGCGTGATACTGTTCCTATGTACTTACGCGATCGCAATGAGCTCATTGCCGCCCAGCGTGAGCTAGAACGTGAGTTAGCGGCTCGCGATGGCAGTGAATACGCAATTAACCAGTTGCTGGTAGAAAACGAAGAACTCCGGTCACTACTGGGGACTGCAAGCACGTCGCGGATTGGTGCTGGAGTGATCGGACGTCCGACTGAATTGCCTTATGACACGATTCTTATAGACCGAGGTAGTCGTGATGGTGTGGTTGAAAATGCACCGGTCTTTGCTGGGGCTGAACAAGCCATTGGTTTTATCGGCAGAGTATACCCGCATACCGCTGTGGTCGTGCTCGCAACCACGCCGGGTATCTCGTCCACGGTTTATATTTACGGTCCCAATATTTACACGGTAGCTGAGGGTATGGGAGGGGGAATTATTCGGGTGCACGTGCCGCAAGGAATCGCACTTGAACCAGGTAACTTGGTGGTCATGCCAACTTTTGTATCGGGCGTGTATGGCGAAATAGTGTCAGTCGAGTCAGTGCCAACGAGACCCGAGCAGTATGGTTATGCTGCTCTGAGTACGCCAGTAGCACACTTACGGTTTGTGAGTGTCGGCACTGAAGCTCTTGAGCCACTTGATTTTGCTAGTGCCCGTGAAGTAGTGGAGGCGGTGCGTGAAGATATGTTATCGGTGCCGGTACCGGCTGGAGTGCTGATTGATTCGACTGGCACCAGTACCGCCACTACTACCGCTAGTAGCACTGAAAATATATGATGCGTTTTACTGCCACTATTATTGCTATTTGTCTAAGCGTACTGGTCTCACCATGGCTTTTGCTACCGGTGGCGTGTCTGCATGCTCTCGCGTGGTTTGCCTGGGAACTGATACTGATTGGACTGTGTGTGGATGTATATTTTGGAGCGGCGTCAGGTTTGCCGTATTACACCTTGGCAGCTATTGTACTTGTAAGCGCGGCGGAGTGGATAAAACCGCAACTACTCTTTTATGCTCGTGATTAGTTGGTAGATATGTTTAGGCGACACTCAAAAACTGAATTGGAGTTCGATGAGATCCTTATGGATGCCTCAAATCTACCTGCTTTCAATCAGGGACGCATGGAAGGCTCTATTGAGTTGCCGATCACACGACGTAACGTCTATATCATCGGAGCACTGTTCTTCTGCATTGCTCTGGCATTTTTAGGCAAGTTGTTTTCTCTTCAGGTTTTGTACGGGGCGGAGTATCGAGCACAGAGTGATAACAACCGCATTGATGAAGCGGTGATTATTGCTGAGCGCGGAGTTATTTACGACCGCAACGGTGAGATGCTGGCATGGAATGAACAGGACTATGAAACTGAGCACGATTTTCCCGTCCGTGCTTATAGCGACCGCCGTGGTCTGGGACAACTTATTGGGTATGTAAGTTACCCGCAAAAAGACTCCAAGGGATTTTACTACCGGACTGACTATATTGGACGCAATGGCGCTGAGAGTGCCTTTGAAGACACATTGCATGGAGAAAACGGACGAGTGTTAGTGGAGGTGAATGCTGTTGATGAAGTCATCGCGTCTTACGCGGTAGAGCAACCGGTGGCTGGGAATGAGGTACGCCTTTCGATTGACGCTGAATTATCAGAAGCCATGTACAACATCATTGCCACCTCGAGTGAACAGGCAGGCTTCCGTAGTGGAGCAGCTGCCATTATGGATGTTCATACTGGAGAAATTATTGCCATGACGAGTTACCCATCGTATGACCCAGAAGTGATGGCAGATGGTGATGACGTTGAATTGATCGAATCCTATAACAATGATGACCGATTCCCATTTTTAAATAAAGTTGTTGCTGGTGCGTATACACCGGGTTCGATCGTGAAGCCGTTTGTAGCCTATGGTGCTTTGGCAGAACAGATCATTGATCCCATGAAAGTAATTGTCAGCACCGGAGAGATTGTCATCCCTAATCCCTACAATCCGGCTAATCCATCTATTTTCCGTGACTGGCGTGCTCATGGAGCGATGACTATGCGAGAAGCGATTGCCTTTTCTTCCAACGTGTACTTCTACATCGTGGGCGGTGGTTTTGAAGGACAGCGCGGGCTCGGCATCACAAAACTACATCAGTATTTCACGAAGTTTGGACTGGGTGAAAAGACCGGTGTGCCGCTCGCAAATGAGCAGGCAGGCACGGTGCCAGACCCAGCCTGGAAAGAAGAAGTTTTTGATGACGATTGGCGGCTTGGTGATACCTACTTCACTGCCATTGGTCAGTACGGTTTTTTAGCAACCCCGATCCAAATGTTACGAGCCTATGGTGCCCTTGCCAATGGTGGTCTGTTGCTCACTCCTCATTTGAAGCTTGGTGAAAACAGCGAGGCGGTTGATATTGAGCTCAATGAAAGCTATCTCACTATTATCCATGAGGGTATGCGCAAGACAGTAAATTATGATGGTGGTACCGCTCGCGCGCTCGAACGTAGTGATGTCGCAATCGCCGCCAAGTCCGGTACGGCTGAGCTTGGTACTGACAATGCTCACGTGAACTCGTGGGCGGCCGGTTTCTGGCCTTACGAAGAGCCTCAGTACGCTTTCATTCTTTTGATGGAACGAGCACCGCGCGCCAATCGCTTAGGAGGCACGAGAGTGATGGGGGACATTGTGGAATGGATGTCGGTTCACCGACCAGAATACTTGGGTATTGACGCACCGGCGAGCGAGTAAACACCTGTGAGCTTGTCCTGCCTCACGTTGGCACGCTATTTTTCAAAAGACTTTATTCGTTTAGTTTGCGTACCGAGACAACGCCAACGTGAGGTCGGGATTGACCGCAAACCGCAAACCCGTATAATTACTCCACTCTAGAAATTTTATTACTACGATATGAACGATACACAAGCCTACCTTACCAAGGAGAAATTCGAAGAACTGAAGAAAGAACTTGAACATCTAAAAACCGTACGACGTAAAGAAGTGGCTGAGTCACTCGAGTACGCGCGCAGTCTCGGTGACCTCTCAGAGAACGCTGAGTATCAAGAAGCACGTGATATGCAGGCCGCTATCGAGGAGCGTATTACTCACTTGGAGCAAGTTATTAAGGAGGCGAAGATCGTAGCACATGATAAGAAGGGAGATGTCGTTGGTCTTGGTTCTGAGGTCACCATCAAGAAAGGTGCAGAACGAACAGAACGAATCTACACCATTGTTGGTTCTGAAGAAGCCAACATCCACGAACACAAACTCTCATATCTCTCACCACTTGGTGAGGCGCTAATGGGCAAAGCTAAAGGTGACGCTTTTACGTTTGAGACCCCGGCGGGGGAACAGAAGTACACGGTACTTAAAGTTAAGTAGCAAAACATCCGATTCAAAGAAGAGAGTCTGCAAAAGCAGACTCTCTTCTGTTATACTCATTTGTAACATTAGGGTCGGTTGTATTGGTGGTATGTGATGTGGCTCTGAATGTATTTTCGTTTTCTATTTTAATTTTTTAATTTTCATGTCATCACTGGAGGAGATTCGCGCTGAGCGAGAGAAAAAGCGAGATATATTGGCGAGCGCTGGTATGGACCCCTACACAGCGGTCTCTCATCGTACGCACGACATTGCTGATGTGTTGGGTAATTTTGCTAGTCTTTCCGATGAAGAGACAGAGGTGGTTATTGCTGGTCGGGTTATGTCACTACGGCGCCATGGCGGTTCTGCGTTTGCTGACCTCTTTGATGGGACAGAAAAGCTCCAAGTCTTTTTTTCGCGTGACGCCATTGGCGTTAAGCTATTTGACCTCCTGAATGACACCATCGATCCTAGTGATTTTATTGAGGTGAAAGGAGTGCCGTTTATCACTAAGCGCGGCGCTGAGGCGATAGCAGTTTCCGACTGGCGTGTGCTTACCAAGGCACTTAATGCCGTGCCAAGTGAGCACTTTGGCATCAAAGACGAAGACGAACGCTATCGTAAGCGCTACCTTGATATTTTACTGAGCGATGAATTACGTGACGTGTTTGAAAAGAAACAGCAGTTTTGGGATGCTACCCGGCGTTTTATGAAAGAACACGGCTTTGCTGA
>JAWKSR010000004.1:0-81407 GCA_041389005.1 Minisyncoccota bacterium
TGTGCTAGGGATCACTTTAACGGTTTTCGTATTGTTGCAATTTAGTTGTGTAGTGACCCCAACTATTTCTTATGCAGAAAATGACACGACTATTGAAGCCCCTGATGACACATTAAATCAAAGTGGCGAAATACAGGAGGGAGTGGACCCAACTAGTCAGCGAGATTTCAGCGGAGAAGGCGCCAGTAGTGCAAGTGACACTGAGCTGAGTGGTTTCAACGGCGTGCTGTACCGTATGATTACCGCCTTTGGTGGTGTGGCGCTGTGGTTTGGCGGTATGCTCCTTGATAACAGTCTCTCAATTGCAGTAGTAAACATGGGGGGAGTGCTAAGAGACTATAAGATAGATGAGGCTATTAATGCAGCCTGGCAAGTTGTGCGTGACGTGTTCAATCTACTTTTCATCTTCTCACTCCTCTATATTGGCTTTAGCATTATCCTCGGCAATAATGATGCGCAAGCCAAGCGTACCCTCGGCACGTTAATCGCTGCGGCATTACTGATTAACTTTAGCCTTTACGCCACTAAACTCATTGTTGATTTTAGTAACCTTGCTGCGTACGAAACCTACAAACTCATTGATGTGCGCGGCACAGTAGAGACCACCTTTGGTTTGGAGACCAAAGGAATTGCTGGTGCATTTACTCAGATGACCAATATTGATCAACACCAAAAAACTGCCGCATCAGCAATTAAGAACATGTCCAAGAATAATGTTTTTGCTGTCATTATGATGTCGGTGCTGATGATGATCTTTATGCTTGTATTAGCTTTTGTGTTTATCGCTGGCGCAGTGATTATGCTCACTCGCTTTGTTGCTCTGATACTTTTGATGATTTTCTCACCAGCTATGTTCCTCGGCTGGGTATTTCCCGCGTTTGCCAGTCACTCAAGTAAGTGGTGGCACACGTTCTTGAATTATGCTTTTGTAGCGCCAGCGTACATTTTTATGCTCTATTTATCGTTGCGAATTCTTGAGCGTTTATCTATAGATGGCTCGGTGCCGGAAGCCTTTGGACAGTCGGGCACTTTTGGTTTCTTTGTGTTTCTTGCCATCATCGCCGGATTTGCCTGGGGTTCGCTCATTGTTGCGCGCCATATGGGTGCTGCTGGTGCTACGCAAGCAATCAACATAGGCAGTAATATGCAGAAAAGTGCTCGCAGTATGGTGGGCGCGGTTACATTAGGTTCCGTAGCGACCTTAGGGCGGGCTTCCTTTGGTGCTGCTGGGCAAATGACAGCGGATAGTGCACGGATAAAAGAATTAGCAGCAAAAAGAGGATTATCGGGATGGACTGGAAGGCGTATTCAAGATATTGGAAACTTCACTGGTAGCGCGAGTTTTGATGCCCGCCGAGTGGGTGGGGTTGGAAAAAAACTAGGTATCGGAGAAGGTCAGAAAGGTGGTTTCAAAGGTGTTCGTGAGGCTTACGTTAAAAAGCAAAAAGCTCGCGTAAAAAATCTTGGTGAAGTTAATGATGACGATCCAGAAGTAAAGCGTTTACAAGAAAAAGTCACAGCTGCTCAACTTGAGTACGACTTAGCCAGTAAAGAAGATAAATCCATACGGAAATTTGAACTGGATGAAGCAAAAGAGGAACTAAGCGCCGAGAAACAACGTAGGGTACTCGGTTCTGCTAGCTATCTGTCAGCAGGAGATAAAAAACTTAAACAAACTGAGTATGATGAAACTGTAAATCTTATAAAAGCTGGTTTACAAAATTATGCTACCTTGGGTAATAGCGACAATGAAAAATTAAAAAAAGCCGAAATCGCAGAAAAAATACTCGAAGATAAAAAGAAACTGAAAGAAATTAAGAAACAAATGCGTGTTGGTGGATACGCTGAAACCCTGGAGAAGACTGGGGAATTAGCTGCTCTTTTTCAAGGTCATTTCAACGACTTGGACCAACACGCTGGAAAAGAAATTAGAAAAGAATGGTCTAAGAAAGTAAAAGAGACGAAGGAAGACAAACAATTTGGATCAATTAAAAGTGCCATTGAAAAAGGTAGTAAGAAAGATGAATAGTTATGCTTAGCTACTCTCAGTTACAAGAACAACGATTGGTAGATCAGTATAAAAAACTACCACCAGAACTCAAGGAATTGATTGATTTTGGTAGTGTTGATGTTGTTATTAAAAATGCTACACGTGAATTTGCGCTTAACGAGGAGCAATCTGTGCTACTGGAAAATGAGGTGATGTTAGTTTTGTTATTGATGTTACCAATTGACGGTTTTGCAACACGAGTGAGAGAAGCGCTTGAAATTGAGTTCCATAAAGCAGCAGAGCTTGAAGTGTATGTAAAAGAGAATTTGTTTGACTTAGAAGCAGAGATATTTGAACTTACTGAAGCTGAATTCATAAAAAAGCAAAAAGAAGAAACTTTACAACAGAAAAACACTACACTCGAGCCCAACATAAAAAATGTTCATGGTTATGGAGCAGGGTTGCCAACTGAAGAACCGGCTTATAGTTCTAAGCAAGAGGATGTGATGAGTAAACCAGAGCGCAACAACCCCCACACTGATGAAAATTTACCTCCGTGGCAGAAGTAGCTAGCGTATAATGGTGTTATGCGTCCCGTTAGACGTTTATCAGTTATGTATAAACTATAATGGGTACGTATTATGTCTCGGTTGAATACTATTACAAATCAAAATAATCTGTTGGTTGTGTACACAACTGACGTCTAACGGGATGCGCTTTGAGGTACCTCAGTTTATTGAAATCGAAGACAAGATCTTTGGACCATTGACCTGGCGGCAGTTTGTTTACGTCGGTGGGGGAGCTGGGATTGCGGCCGTGCTGTTTTTCACCGCTCCGTTTATTGTGTTTGTGCTCATTGGTGTACCAATCGGTGCTTTATCATTTCTACTTGGTTTTTATCCCGTAAACAATCGTCCGTTTTCCATCTTTTTAGAAGCTGTGGTGCGCTATTTCAAAGACAGTCGTCTCTACTTATGGCGCAAAACGGGCACTGGTGTCTATAGCGGCAACGAAGAAGGGGTGCGAGGTAGTGCTTCATACACACCGCCTACTGACGCCAGTCGATTACATTCACTCTCTCGTCAATTAGAAACAAAAACAATGACTCGGCAAAATTAAATTATGGCACGAAAAACTGCAACTCAAGATTTTGTTCCACTACGTGATATTAAAGATAATATCGCGATCCTTAAAAATGGACAGATGAATATGGTGCTGCTGGCGTCTTCCATTAACTTTGCACTGAAATCAGTTGATGAGCAGGAGGCGGTCTTACGACAATTCCAGTCATTCTTAAATACTTTGGACTTTTCGGTGCAGTTTTACATTCAATCTCGCCGCCTTAATATCACGCCATACCTGGAGCTTTTAGCTGCCCGAGAAGAAAAACAAGACAATGACCTCATGAAGATCCAATTACGGGAGTACATGCAGTTCATTAAAACCTTCACCAACGAGGTAGACGTGATGAGTAAGAGTTTTTTTGTAATCATTCCTTATACACCTATCGCAGCTAACCTACAAAAAAACTTTAAAGATATTCTTGGACGGGGCAAAAACGTGTATTTTGACGAAGCTAATTTTATGGAGCACCGACTTCAGCTCGAACAACGAGTGACACTGGTGGAGCAGGGGCTCAGTCGCGTTGGAGTGCGTACTGTACTACTCCATGACGAAGAATTAGTCGAATTGTATTATCATATCTTTAACCCAAGTGACGTGGAGGGGAACGCGCCACCGCAACGATAGAACTATGGGTATGTTTGATTTTCTACAACCGAAAAAAACAGCGGGAGATGATAGTAAAGTCATTAAGACTGAGTCAGCTTTGATGACCCTTGAAGATGTGGTGGCACCGTCAGCCATCAACATCAATCCGAAGAGCATCAACATCAGCGGCACCAGTGCTCGAGTCTTCTTCGCAGTATCTTACCCACGTTACCTTAATGATGGTTGGCTTGAACCAATCCTCAACCTGGAACGTGAACTAGATGTCTCGGTTGTTATTCACCCGATTGATACCGCTGAGACTTTAAAACAATTTCAAAAGAAAGTGGCCGAGGTGCAAAGTCAGATTAATATGAACGCTGAAAAGGGAGTGGTGCGTGACCCCCAACTAGAAGCAGCGTATCGAAATCTCGAGGACTTACGCGACAAACTGCAGCAAGCAGAGGAAAAACTCTTTGACGTTGGACTTTACATCGCTATTTACGGACAAAATGATGAGACACTCGATAAAACTGAATCAGAAATAAAAGGTATTCTCGATTCTCGTTTGGTATACATAAAACCTGCCTTATTCCAACAAGAACAAGGCCTCAAGAGTATTCTCCCTAGTATGACTGACGAACTTTTGGTGCATAGTAAATTCAACTCCTCGCCACTGTCTAGCTTCTTTCCGTTCACATCTTTTGATCTCACATCCGACACAGGTATCCTTTACGGAATAAACCGCCATAACTCTTCTTTAGTATTGTTTGATCGATTCCAGCTCACCAACTACAACTCCGTCACCTTCGCTACCTCAGGAGCCGGTAAGTCCTATACTACTAAACTAGAGATTCTTCGGTCACTTATGTTTGGTACGGAAGTGATTGTAATCGACCCGGAGCGAGAATACGAATACTTAGCGGAAGCCACCGGTGGACGCTTCTTCAATATCTCACTCTCATCGAGCCACCACATCAATCCGTTTGATTTGCCAGCGCCACAAGAAGATGAAGAACCAGAAAATGTTCTGCGGTCTCATATTATTGAACTTATTGGTCTTTTCCGACTAATGCTTGGTGGACTCTCACCGGAAGAGGAAACGATTATCGACCAAGCCCTGCATGAAGTGTACGCCCTTAAAGATATTAATGGTGATGTGGACTTTTCTGAGATGGAACCACCCCTTTTGTCTGACTTTGAAATGGTATTGGCGGGTATGGACGGTAGTGCCTCACTTATTTCACGCCTACAAAAGTACACCTCAGGTACCTGGTCTGGTTTTATGAACCAACCAACTAATGTTGATGTGAATCAGAAGTTTGTGGTCTTTTCACTGCGAGATATGGAAGACGAACTCAAGACTATCGCAATGTATATCATCACTAATCATATTTGGAGTGCCATCCGGCGGCGACTACAAAAACGTCTTTTAGTGATTGATGAGGCGTGGTGGATGATGAAGAGTGAAGATACTGCCTCATTCCTCTTTTCTCTCGCCAAACGTGGACGAAAATACTACCTCGGGCTTTCCACAATCACGCAAGACGTGGATGACTTCTTACGCTCACCGTATGGAATACCGATGCTCACCAACTCCTCACTCCAACTCCTGATGAAACAATCACCAACTTCTATAGATAACATCCAACGCACCTTTAACCTCACTGATGAGGAAAAACTGTTACTTTTAGAGTCAAATGTGGGTGAAGGTATCTTCTTCGCCGGATTGAAGCATGTCGCTATTAAAGTTATTGCTTCCTATACTGAAGATCAGATCATTACCTCCGATCCATCACAGATACTACAAATTAAAAATGCGCGAGCTGAATTACAAGCCGCGCAAGGCTAAGTATGGTTATCCCAGCGATTGCTACTGGTGCTCGAGTTGTGAAGAAAATACCTAACCGAGTGCAAGCCGCGCAAAAACAAGCAGGAAACAAAAAACCTGGAGCAGCGCGGTTACTTGCTAAAGGAAAGTCAGGGGGTAAACAAATGCGAGCCCTTGTGGCGCTTAGTTGGTTGTGGCCGATTGTGCCATTTCAAATATTATTAGCGCTCGCGAGTGCTCTTGGTATAGCTATCGAAATTTTTGCAGAAGATATCTTGTGGGGATTTGGTGCTTGGCTCGTGCCGGCTGGTGAAATTGCGCTTGGACTTCATTTTGTGGTGTTTTTTATTGGTCTGGTGTGTATGCTTACCGCCATCCCACTCCTTATATTTCGTGGCATCAATGTTTTTAAGCTGAATGGTGGTTTATGGTTCATGATATGTCTGGGTTTTTATTTTGTACCTTTGTTGAACGCCTTCCCGTGGGTATTTCTCTGGGGATGGCGGGTTGGTAACCAATAAACCCTATAGGTGGGCTGTGCTATTCTAAATGAGTATGAGAAATTTGCTGGTCAGCATAAGTTTCGTAGCATTAGGAGTGTTGCCGTTGCATGCTTACGCTCAAATTGCTCCTCTTTCCACTGCGGCTGCAGTGCCCGGAATTGATTTCATTGTTGAGAGTGATTCTTATGTACCAGGATTCTATAGTGCACGAGCTGAACCGACGATTGGCAGTCGAGCTCGAGTAATTGCTACCTCACAAGATCTTTTGCTAGACAATGTCTACTACCAATGGAGTATAGATGGTCGGTTGTCTGATCAGGAACCGGTATTACATAAACAATCTATTATCTTTACCATCCCTCGTGATCGTGAGGTGCAAATTGGGCTACGAATGTTTGACGAACATAACAACGTGATAGCTGAGCAATACGAAAATATTCCCATCCGTGAGTCAGAGTTGGTATTTTACGAAGTGAATCCGCTCCGAGGCAATGGTCGGACAGCTATTGTTGACACACACATCCTAACTGGGGAAGAAGTAACATTTAAAGCTGAACCGTTTTTTATAAACAAAAACCTACTAACGATACCAGAAGCGCTTCAGTGGTCACTCGAAGGTACGGTAGTGGAGAATACTTCGTCTGATCCTCTCACACTTACTGTGATACGAGACGGAGAAGATTCGGGTACCACCAAGGTTGGTTTGGTGCTTCGTGATTTTGTGAGTTACGCACAAAAACTTACCGGCGAATTTACATTTAACTACTAGATCATGAAAAACATTCCGCAGTTATGTGTACATATTACTCTTGTAATTTTAGTGTTTTTCCCAGTAGTACTTTTTGCCCAAGCATCAGAGTTTGTGCCGTTAGTGGGCATACCTGGTCTTGAAAATACCAAAGGAACGACTACTCAACAGTACATTGACGCTTTATTTACTATGGCGATTGGTCTAGCAGCACTGATAGCGGTAGTTAAGTTAATCCTTGCTGGTGTTAAATATATGTTTTCGGAAATCGTTACCGATAAAAGACGGCGAAAAAAGATATCCAAAATGCTTTATTAGGACTCATAATCATCTTAGCGTCTGTAACCTTGCTTCGAACTATTAATCCAAACTTGGTTAATATAGATCTATTAAGAAGTGCGGACTCGTATACTCCTGCAGATGCGAGCTCAAAAATACGTAGTCAATTACAAACTGAATTAGGGGATAACGAGCTACTTGGTGTGTATGAAGGAGATCTCTCTAATCCAGAAGTCCACACCTTTACTCGAACATGCAGGGAACAAGGAGGTCAGACTGTGGCGAGTAATAACATGCAGAAAGTTGAATGCCGCAAAAAATAACATAACTTATGTTGGTATACTATAAATTATGTTGAACCGCGGAATATTAGTTGGTGTAGGTATGGTAACGGTAATCGCTGTGGCGGCGCTGTGGGCATATTTATTGATTTTTGGTACCCCACGCCAAGCAGAACCAATTCTTGCTAACTTCGGTATCACCTCGACCACCGAACGTCCAGAACTTATCACCAGCAATCCAACCGCTCAGGTTGATACAAGTAAGCGCCTCTCTTAACCAACTCACCGTTCGTCCGGTCGCTGGCTTCTCGTATGCAACCAGTGGTGCGGGCAATCTCGTTTTTTATGTTGAGCGAGGCACTGGACATGTCTATCAACTCAATCTCACCACTGGTGAAGAGCAGCGTATTGAGTGGTGTTACAGTATGAGCACGGTGGCAGCAGTGTTTAGTACCGATCAATCACACGTTATCCTCACTACCGAACAGTCAGGATCAGTTGGTAAAACATTACTCACTATCAATGGAGGATTACTCGAACGGTTACCAGCGACAGTGGGGCAGGTACACTTCACGGGTACCTCAACTTTTACTTTTACTGAAAAGACGGAAACAGACACCGTAGTAAAACAACAATCAGATGATGGCGTACAGACAACACAGTGGAGTACTCCGTACCAAGATATTACCGTCTTTTGGGAAGCTGGCGGTCCGTATGTACTGAATAGACCAGCACCATATCTAAAAGGCACAGTATTTAAGAACGATACGCAACTTTTTCCCGCTGCCTTTAACCAGACTTTTGTGCCAGGTAACCAGACTGTGCTTGGGGTACGAACATTTTATGATCTCATTAAAAAAAGAATGGTGAGTGAGTTTGTATATGAAGATCAGTCCACCACTACCGCACCACACATTATGACGCCAGAAAAATGTGCCTTCGATGTGAAAGAAGGGGGGATGATCTGGTGTGGGTTTGATTTCCAAGATTCTGATAGTCGGTCTCGTGAGTACCTAAGTGATTGGTATAAAGGAGTGGTGCAGGCACAGGACGCTATTTGGGTTACACCTGATAGCCAAACTGATGAAGCCTTACTGGTGGTTGACCCACTTATCACAACCGGACGACCGCTCGATATTATCGATATGACCATGAGTTTTGATGGAGAGTGGCTTTTGTTTAGAAACAAGATTGATGACACCCTCTGGTCACTCAAACCAACATATTAACCACAAACATATAGTGTCTGTAGGTTATTTATGTTTACGCACGATAAACTCTTGGGCAATCTGCACTAAGTTGCTGACAGTGAAGTACAGTGCGACTGCACCCGAAAATGAATACGCTACTACAAAGATAATTGCTGGCATGACATAACGCATCTGCGCCTGCATACTGCGAGTAAAATCAGCTTTAAAATCAGGCTCAGCATCTTTTGCGCGTGGTTCTGGCTTCGGAAAGGCTAACTGCGCATGGATGAATTGGGTAAAGCCGGCGGCAAAAGCAAGAGGAAGATTTTTAGCAGCAATGTCTATGAGGCCAAGAAACATCATATTTACCGTCTCCGGTGCCGCCACAAAACTGTAGAGAATGTCTATATTAATATCCGGTAGTGGTACTCCGCCGCCTCGATACACCGCAAAATAGAGCGCAATAATGAGTGGTATTTGAATAAGGAGGAGTAACACGCTCGCGAAGGGATTGAGCCCCGCTTCTTTATAGACCTCCATCATGGCACGAGCCTGTTCTTCTCGTTTGTCTTTGTACTTTTCTTTAATCTCTTTTAACTTTGGTTCAATCTCGCGCATAACCTTTTGGGTACGCACCGCTTTGATCGAGAGAGGTAAGAGGAGGAACTTTACCACTACAGTGATGGCGATAATCGCCAATCCAACATCCGCGCCAGGAAGAACATCAATAAAGAAAACCAATCCATTATAGATTGGGTCAAAAAAGAATGTGTGCCATATATACGAAAACATATCCCGCTATCTTACCGTAGCTACCCTTTTGACTCAATCTTTGTTAATAAACCAGTTAATTCTGCTTGTAGTTGTTGTGCTAGCACAGACACCGCTGATGACTTAGTAAGTACTATAAACACCCCAGAACAGTCATGAAGCTTGCAAAAATAATAGAGATGGTTGTATAGACGGCGACGTAGGGTATTTCGGGTAACAGCTTTCTTTGACACCTTTTTACCAACCACCACCGCGCCGTGAAATGAGTGGTGTGGGGTATGTATAATTTGTAGTGATGGTGAATGATATCGTTTCCCAGACGCAAAAAAACGATTGAAATCCTCGGTATTCAATCGTTTTTTCTTTGGCAACATCATATACTCCTTAAGTATACGACAGAATGAGTAGTTAACGGCTTTTTTTGACCGCCAATTGAGCTCGTCCCTTACGGCGGCGGGCTTTGAGGACACCACTACCGCTTTTAGAGTTGGAGCGGGCTAAAAAACCATGGGTAGTCATGCGCTTTTTCTGGCTTGGTTGATAGGTTCGCTTCGGCATAAGAATAATTTGGTTATATAGTGTCGCACACTATACACCATAAAAAATTAAAATTCAATACTCAACACTACGATTGGCTGTACTAGAATTCATACACAGTTTTATACAGACGTTCTACACAGGTTGTACACACTTGACAGTTCGGCGCTTGAAACAAAACCATTTCCTCCAGATGTTTTGTAAAATTTTACAGCCTGAGTGAGAGGTATAATGCCTCTTACGTTTACTTGTTTTTGAATTGTTGTCACTACACCTATGAGTTCCGTTTCTCAGTCAACCCACAATGGTATTCTTCATACTGAAAATGTCGATGTTAAAAGCTTTGGGACGATGCGTTGACCATCAGACTCTCCATCACCCCAGCCAACTTTGGCTTGGTTTCGTGACACGCACATTTGTGTCATAAGGATAACACCATCGCTTGGTGTACCGAGTGTCTTCGTGCGGGATTGGCTCTCAGACAAGTTCCAGTCGATGATATTAAAGATTCTTCAGGAACTGACGCCTCATGTACGCAGTATTGAATATAGTGTGGTGCAACGCCAGTGATACCGCCAAAGAGAGTAAGACACCAGACTGTTAACGCCGCACTACCGCCTTGAGGAATACTACATCAACAAAGCAGCAATGAACCCAAAATATGCGTTTGAAACATTTGTGGTCGGTCCGTTTAATGCTGCCACGCATTTTATACGAACCATGGTGAAACCTGGTATTGCCTACAACCCACTCTTCATTTATGGAAAAACTGGTCGTAGTGAGAACACCTCATTCAAGCAGTGGGCAACCAAACTAAGCAGTCAGGAAAAAAGGTTTTTTATGTGACCAGTGAACGTTTTGTGGTTGATTACTTCAACGCCACAAAACGGTACTGCCAACAGTTTTAAAGACAAGTATAGTCAATACAAGTGTACTCATACATGGATGATGTGCAATTCTTAGCTTCAAAAGAAAAATCACAAGAAGGCTCCACATCGCGCTGCAATGCTTTGATAATAATAAGCAGTTGTGTTCTCAAGTGATATTCATCGGCGTTACTCTCAGGTTTAGAAGAACGCCTACAGTCACAGTTTGCCCAAGGCATGATTGTGAATATTCCCGCTCCCTGACCTTGAGAGTCGGCTATCCTCAAAGCTAAAGCAGCTCAAAATAGCATCACACTTACTGAAGAGGTGGTTGATCACCTCGCAGAAACAATCGAAGGTAATATTCGCGAGCTGGAAGGTGCCCTCAACACCATCATGTGCCAATCACAACTACAAGGACGCCCTGTCACTTGATGAAGTGAAACAAATCATCAAAAACAGCACCCGACCACGTAAAACGCTGGCAGTGTCTGATGTGGTTGATAAAATTGGCACGATATTTTGACATCGACCCAGCGAGTATTTACGAAAAACTCTACCGTAAAGAGGTGTGAAGCCACGACAGCTTATTATGTATATTTTACGGAAGTTTTGCTGTCTCATATCCAGCCATTGGACAGAAGTTAGGTGGTCGCGACCACACCGTCATTCACTCGTGTGAGAAGATAAAAAAATGAACTTAAAGACAACACCGAGTTGGAGGAGGAAGTTACCCCAGATCAGATTACTCCTTAAATAACACAAAACAAACCCATCTCTAAGTGAGAGGGTTTGTTTTTATGTTACAATTGAGGATAGTTTGGATACTACCTGGGAATAAGACTGTATAGCTATTAGATAATGGTGGGGGTTAGGAAACTATTGTTGGGTATAAAAACTCCTTTATACAGTCTGCTAGGGGATGGGAGAAATCCCCAGGACTATCCTCACCTGAGCAGGTTATTATTCGGTAGTTGTTCTAAAACACACCCAGGAATATAAATGAAATGCGCCATAAAATAACGATATGCACAGTTCCACAGGATAATAATAATACGTATAATGGGGTGAAAAATATGTATATAACACTCAATACACAGCTACTACAAGAAAAGTGGATATCGTAAGTCGTGTTAGTACTAAGCACGTGACGTTGCCAGTACTGCAATGTGTTTTATTGGAAACAACCAAGGATAAACTTATCTTACGAGCAACAAACTTAGAGATTGGTATTGAGGCAGTTATAGAAAAGGTGAGATTACAGAAGAAGGAGTTGTTGCTGTGCCAGCAGCGGTACTTTTACAGACAGTTAATTTAAATAAACATAAAGACATTACCTTGCGGGCGGAAGAGGGGACGGTGATTGTCGAAGGGAGTGGCTCAGAAACCCAGATAAAATGTGTCCCTTATGAAGAGTTTCCGACAATACCTCACCTAAAAGAATCTGGTCAGACGCTTAACAAAGATCAGTTTGCGCTTGGTATTAAAACCGCGGCTTTTGCGGCTTCTGTCTCCTCAATAAAACCAGAGTTAGGTAGTGTGTGTATGTGTATCAAAAAAAAGAGCACACCCTTACCTTTGTTGCCACCGACTCATTTCAGTTGATGGAAAAACTGTCACTCAAAGAGTGGTGTTAGACACAGCGTTACTTATACCCCAGAAAAACGCCTTAGAGATTGCTCGTCTTTGCGAGCGGGAATCTTCTGAGGTGATACTACGAGTAAACGAAAATCAATGTTCGTTGGAGTTCTCAGATGGTGTATATATAACATCACGATTGACGACTGGTTCATTTCCAGATTACGTACAAATAATCCCGAAAGAGTACGAAACACACACTATTGTTTAAAGTGACCTCATTCAATCTTTCAAAAAAACTAATATATTTCTTAATAAGTTTCTTCAAGTGTCACTCCATGTAACCGAGCAGTCACTCACGATCTCAGCAAACAGCGGCGAAGTAGGGACTACTACCGAATCCAATATACTCAATGACGGTGGTGAGCTAACATTGTTACGCCAACGGTACGTCTCAGAAGCCCTTAGTCACTTTACTGATGACAACCCTGAAGCTCAATTTAGCTGGTTTGGGACGCCCAATGGTCATCACCGGCACGCATGATGCATCAATACGGTACCTCGTGATGCCGATGAACAAATAACAATGGCAGACAAAAAAACAGCTCCACTTAAGCCACTTGGCGGGTTATTTGAAAAATACAAACAAACTTTAGTGGCGCCAGAAGCGACGGTTATCAATGGGTTTGTTGAGGTGGTGAACGATGTGCTTGGCATTACACTCGATAAGAAGAGGCTTCAATATAATCCAAATACAAAAATAATTTCAATACTAGGACAGGCGGTTATACGTTCTGAATTAAAGGCCAATCAAACTGAGATATTCACACACATGAAAGGTCGGTTTGGTGCCAAAAACACTCCCAAAACCATCATCTAAACACTACTGACGTTCACCGACATCTGGAGAGGTTGGAGAGAGTGGGTTGGAGTCTTCATTTCCGTCCTGGGTGCTACTAGCAGTACGAGCATACTGTGCTCCTTTCCAGGCTACCACCCCATATTCCCACAATGAGTATTGTGGATCAGCAGCGGGGTTTTGTGGATACGGTCCTCGAGGGTCGTCTTTATTAACAAAATGTAGGATAGAGTGGGTGTTATTAAATAATGCCTCTGCAATAGCTTCAGCGGTGACATTGTCACTCTCGATCAAGTTTTGTGCGATGGCAGCAGCATCAATGGCGTAGCCATTAGAACGCAACACCGGTTTTATATCACTCGGGATGGCGGCTGGTTCTGGGAATGAGGCTGGCTCCATTTTTTCCATTGCCACATCCATAAAATCTCGCCACATTGGGGTAATAATAAGACCAGAAATCTTTTTTGCCATGGAACGGTTATCATTGTTGCCTGCCCAGGCACCAACTACGATGTTTGGTGTGTATCCCAAAATCCACGCATCCCGGTAGTCATTGGTGGTACCGGTTTTGGCTGCTACATCACGCCCACCAAAGTACAGGAGCGAGTTAGCACCATAGAGTGGTGTGCGAGCTACGTTATCTGAAAGTACATCTGATATTTGTAGCGCCACCTCTCGGTCCATTACTTGTTGTCCTTCTGGTTGGTGTTCTTCCACTATGTTTCCGTCTTTATCTTCGATACGTAGAATTCCGGTAAGGTCAACTTTTTCCCCTTCATTAGCGAATACTCCATAGGCACCCACCATATCCAAGAGACGCACTTCACCACCACCAAGTACCAGCGTAAGTCCATAACGATCAGGGTCAGTGAGGGTGGTGATGCCAGTGTCGCGAGCCAGCTTAAGTGCTGATTTCATGCCAGTTAAGTACAGGGTTTTTACTGCTGGTATGTTAAGTGATTGGGCGAGGGCGTTGCGCATTGAAACTGGGCCTCGAAAGCGGTTGTCGTAGTTGCCTGGTGAGTAGCAGTTATCTTCTGAAGTGAGATTGCTGGGCTCACAGCGGGCTGAGAATTGTGTTGCTACATCAAACAAAGTGGTGGCTGGTGTATACCCTTTTTCAAACGCGGCTGCATAGACAAAGGGTTTAAACGAAGAACCTGGTTGGCGTTCCGCCAGGGCGATATTAAAGTTCCCATCAATATCTTCGTCAAAGTAGTCACGCGATCCTACCATCACTAATATCTCACCGTTATTAGGATCAACAGCGACTAATGAGCCGTTTTCCGCATTAAACGCCTCTTCGTTATATAGAGCTTTCTCTTTCACGATTTCCTCAGCAGCAGCTTGAAGCTCATAATCAATGGTGGTAATGACCCGAAAGCCGCGCTCAGAAAGTGATTCCTCACCGTACTTGCGTGCTAGCTGTTCGCGTATGTACATCACAAAATGAGGCGCGCGAATACCTGTTTCTGCTTGGGGTAGAAAAGTAGCAGAATCAGTTTTTGCTTGGTCGAACTCTTCTTGCGTAATAAAGTCGTGCTTAAGCATCTGTGCCAACACTTGGTCTTTACGTGCTTCCAGAAGGTCTCGATTGTTTCCAAACGGTGAGTAGCGGGTTGGTGCTTGTGGCAAAGCAGCTAAGTACGCTGCCTCGAGGAGGGTGACGTCAGCAGCTGATTTGCCAAAGAAGGCTTGACTTGCTTCCTCGACTCCATAAATAGTTCCTCCGTACGGTGATTCATTAAGATAGTGTCCCAAAATCTCTTCTTTAGTGAGCACTTGTTCCAATCGTAGTGCCAAGATAGCCTCTTTGATTTTTCGGGTGATGGTTTTTTCACGTACCAAGATAGAGTTTTTGATCACTTGTTGGGTGATAGTAGAACCACCTGACCGCCAAGCAAGTCACCTCCTTGCAGGTTTAGAAGGGCAGCTCGCACAATTGCCAACGGACGAACTCCCCAATGCTCAAAGAAAGTATCATCCTCAATAGCAACGGTGGCGTTTTTCACATGCCGTGAAATGTCCTCATACGGCACAATAGTGCGTTTCACATCTTGATGGAGGTCATACAGAAGAATCTCTCCAGTGCGGTCATAAATCTTGGTGGATTGTAAAATGCGGCGCTCTTCAAACGTAGACAGGTCAGGTATCTCTAAGGTAGATATCCAAATAAACAGACCGCCTACAACCACCAAGCCAAGCACAAACACCGCAATTGCCGCGTCAATAAGAAGCTCTTTAGTGTGTTCTTTTAAGTGCCAATGCTTAGCCATACGTCTGTCTTAAAACCGCTCAATATTGCCATAATAGCACGTAATGTCTACCTAGCTTGCCGGTTAGGGTGTGTTACATTATGTACTATCATGACACTTTCAGAAGAGTTGCGTGCCCGTGGTTTCATCCACCAATGTTCGAGTGAATCACTCGAACTCGTTCTCGATAATGAAACCAGAACGGTATATCACGGCATCGATCCAACCGCTGATTCAGCGCATGCTGGTAATTTTGTAAACTGGGTACTTCTGCGGCATCTAGTTAACCACGGACATAAGGTTATCTTTTTAGTTGGCGGTGGCACTGGGCGTATTGGTGACCCGAAGCCAGATGCCGAGCGGGAACTTGTCTCCACTGAGGTTATCGATGAGCGAGTGACTAAACTCAAAGCTCAAGCCAAGCACTTACTCGGAACCACTGAGGTAGTGTTTGTGAACAACCAAGACTGGCTCGGGTCATTGAATTTGATTGATTTTTTACGTGATATTGGCAAACATTTCACCGTCAATGAGTTGATCAAAAAAGACGCAATTGCCAATCGATTATCATCAGAAGTTGGTCTTTCATATACTGAGTTTGCCTACCCACTACTCCAAGCCTTTGATTACTTGCAGCTCTACCGTCAACACAACTGCACACTGCAAGTCGGAGGGTCTGACCAGTGGGGGAATATTGTGGCGGGAGTTGACTTGGTGCGCCGCTTAGAACAAACAGAAGTATTTGCCCTCACGCAACCGCTCGTGACCGATAAAGCAACTGGTAAAAAGTTTGGCAAGAGTGAAGGCAACGCGGTGTGGCTAGACGCAGAAAAGACGTCCCCATACACCTTCTATCAGTTTTGGCTCAACACTTCAGATGATTCAGTGATTGAATACTTGAAACGGTTCACCTTCATTTCTCTGGCTGAGATTGCAGAGATAGAAAAAGCTTTTTTAGAAAATCCTGGCTCGCGGTCTGCTCAAAAACATTTGGCTGAAGCGGTAACCACATTTGTTCACGGAGAAACGGTTGCTAAATCAGTTATAGCAGCATCGGAGATCTTGTTTGGCGAGCGAAATATTACTGAATTGAGCGCTGATAGTGTCACTGTCTTGCTAGAGAATGCGCCAACACATGACATTGCTGGTGGTGAAAGTATCATTGATGTTTTGGTAGCAAGTGGTTTGGCAACCAGTAAGCGGGAAGCGCGAACGTTTATTGAGAGTGGCGCTGTCACACTGGACGATAAAAAAATAACCGATACAGAAGCAGCCCTTACGTCTGATGTGTTAGCAAATCCGCACACACTCCTCCGGCGCGGTAAAAAACAGTACGTGATCTTAGTGCAAAAATAACCAAAACCGCCTCACTATAGTGAGGCGGTTTTGGTTACATCTCGTCCACATCGTCAAAGTTATCGTAGTCAACGTCTTCCGCATCTTCCTCTAACTCGTCATCGCTATCGTCAGAATCATCGTCATCTTCTTCCTCTTCACCATCACTATCGTCTTCAACGTGACCAAACCCCTCAGTGTCATCCTCATCCCCATCATCATCGTCACTAATCTCATCAAGAACAGCATCATCTAAATCCGCATCGGAATCATCGGTTTCCTCTTCCAATTCTTCCTCTTCATCAGCACCAAAAGTATCAAAGAAGATCATAATGTATGTGTTACGAACGTTAGGTTTATTAAAAGTGTGACGAAGTTACTATCACTTCCAGTGGATTTTACCGTATTGGCGTATGAGCGCAAGCCAAGGCAGTGATACCAACCGCAATAGCATCGTATTCATCATCAAGGGCGTCTGTGGGGGCGTCTGAAACCAATCGTTTGACCATGTCAATCACCGCCTGCTTATCACTTTTACCATATCCAGTTACTGCTACTTTTATTTCTTGCGGACCAAACTCAGCGATACTGCAACCAGCCTGCTCAGCTAAAAACAAGATCACTCCGCGCGCTTGTGCAACCGCCACCGCAGTCTTTACATTCTTATTGAAAAAAAGCGTTTCAATAGCAAGTTGGTCAGGATGGTATTTGTGTAGTAGGGAATTAAGGGTTTCTCCGAGATAGTGGAGTCGCTCTGACAAGGTGTCGGTTTTACTGGTTTCTATACAGGTTGAGTGCAGTAACATCTCTTTACCAGCCTGTTTCTCAAGGACTGCCACACCAAGTCGGTCGTAGCCAGGATCAACTGCAAGCACTCTCATAGATATAATTATTATTCTGGGGTGTCTGCAGCGGTAAACACATCCGTCACATCATCACTCTCCTCTAATTTCTCAATAAATTCAGCTAGTTTCTCGCCAGTGCTGTCATCAAGTTCCATAGGACTGGTCGGCACATATCCACCATCAGCTTTTGTAAATGCCCAGGCAGCAGAGCCAGGGGTGCCCATCTCTAATCCGCTTTTAGAGAAAATACTACGGATTTCTGCCGCAGTACGATTATTATTGTCAGTCACTGCTTGGATTAAAACCGCTACGCCGCCCGGACCATAGCCTTCATACATAACTTCCTGAATCGCCGCTCCGCCAGTACCAGAACCTTTCGCCACCGCACGTTCGATATTTTCCTTCGGCATGGAGTCTTTCTTGGCGCGCTCAATCGCTGCAGCTAAGCCGGGTGAGTTTACATCACCGCCGGCTTTACGTGATTCCACTGCAATCAGTGCCGCGTGTTTGCTAAACACCTTGCTCTTTTGCGCATCACTAGCGGCTTTTTTGTGTTTTATTTTTGACCACTTATTATGTCCTGACATAATTTACTCTTTAAAATTAGCATACGTCCTCTCCTTGTAATTGTAGATACCAGACCCAAAGGGGTTTTTGCTGTTCCCTGGTAGTATATTTTGTTTGGTTACATATCGGTCAGTTTCTATCGCTACACCAGGGTACACTATCAGTCTCCAATCGTCATTTTTTACTAGTGTTCGTGGAAAGGGAACTAAATGTTGCCTAATAATATGACTCACAACAACTTCTTCCAAAATAAAATTTTCTTGCGCTTCGGAGTATCCACGTTTAGTGACGTCTTCTCTAAGTGTTTTTTGCAATACAACATCTTCACCCACTCGTTTTTTAAGTGAGGCAAATAAATCTTGGTAATTACTATTTAAAATTACGTAATCAATAGGGAGGAAATGAATAGCATTTGGAATCATTTCCCGTTTTTTTTCTATTAAATTACGTAATTCTCGGGCATGTTGTACCGTCTTACGATTGAGTTCCAATCGTTTTTCATAGGCAATGTCTTGCGTATTGAGGTACAGACCAGTGGTGTACAAAAGCACCACATCACTTGAATGAGATTCAAGTTTTTTTCCAAAGTAGCTAAGGAGTTCGTAACATTGAGCAGGGTCCTGATCAAAGCCATTTCCTAGCTTACTCATTGATAGCGGAACTACTATGTAACCGTCCCCGCTAATTCTATTAATATCAAAACCATCTTTCATATATTTTGTATATGACTATACGCAGCAGCGCTGGCAACCCGACCACGCGGGGTGCGCTCTAGGAGTCCTTGGCGGATGAGGTATGGTTCAATCACATCTTCGATGGTGGATTGCTCTTCACCGGTAGCGGCAGCGATGGTGTTAAGTCCTACCGGACCGCCGTTGAATTTCTCCACGATTGTCGTGAGGACTGCTCGATCGGGGGCATTAAGACCGCGCTCATCAATCTCTAAGAGCTCAAAGGTGCGCGACACAATCTCTGAAGAAAGTGACTCACCCTCTAATTGAGCTAAGTCCCGACAACGTTTCAGTAGGTAGTTGGCGGTGCGCGGTGTGGCGCGACATCGCTTAGCGATGTCGCCAAGTACATTGGAGGTGGTTGCTACTTCGGTAAATTCGCTGAACGTTCCAAAATCTGAGCAATCTCTCCTTCAGTATAGAATTCCAATCGAAATGTGCCGCCGGAAAAACGAGAACGCAGTGGTGAAGAGAGTAGGGAAATACGAGTAGTGGCAGCAACGAGTGTAAACGGCGGTAGTTCTAGTTGTACCGTGCGGGCAGATGGACCTTTGCCAATAATGATGTCGAGCACTCCCGACTCCATTGCTGGGTAGAGGACTTCTTCGATACTCTTAGAGAGACGATGAATTTCATCAATAAACAAAACATCACCAGGCGAGAGGTTGGTGAGTATGGCGGCTAAATCACCAACGCGCTCAATAGCCGGACCAGACGTCGTGCGCATATTGGTGCCAAGGGTTTTAGCGATGAGATGGGCGAGGGTGGTCTTCCCGAGTCCTGGTGGACCATATAAAAGGACGTGTTCAGCCGCATGCCCGCGCTCGCGCGCGGCGGTAAGGAGAATACGAAGGTTTTCCTTGGTCTTACTCTGCCCGATGTATTCTTCCCAGGTGTGGGGACGGAGGGTCTGATCGAGGTTGCTGGCGTGATCCTTCTGTATCGGGGTGTTCGTGTCTGACATAGGTACATTATATAGATAAAACAGCCCAACCGCCAAAAGGGAGTAAAACCCTTGACCCAACCCTTCTTCTCAAACAGTATAATAGGTACATGTACTATTTCTACGTTTTGGAGAGTAATCTTGGAGAACTATATTTTGGAAGCACCAATGACCTAAAACGCCGGCTTAAAGAGCATCAGACCAGGAAAGTACGTACTACAAAGAACTCAAATTTGACACTAGTCTATTATGAGGCATATCTCTCGGAGGCTGATGCTCGAGATAGAGAGCATAACGTAAAACACAACGGTGGTTCAAAAAGGGCTCTCAAACAAAGGATTTTTAGAAGCCGGCAGTAGGAGAAGTAGGGTAGGGTTGACAAATAATTCATCTGTGCTAGTATATCGGTCATAACGTAGTTCCTGTGCCGCGTAAGGGCGCTGATCTCCACAATATTTTTAGCGTAAAAACACAAAAACACTCAGTGTGAGTGCGTATTTTTGTGTGTGATTATGAAATTTTCTTTCAAGATCGTACGTCTCTAAGCAACCTGAGTAATGTGGCGAGGGTAACCTGGTACTCACCCTCGAGTGAGAACACTGAGTTATTCCTTAGCGCATTATTCACTTTCTATGCGGAAAGCTTGCTTAGAGAATTACGCTCTGGAAAGGTGCTATCTCCACTTCGATTTCGAATATAGCACAGACTGTGTCGGGTACATATTGACCCCGCACTAAGTTTGTCTTCAAACAAAAAACCACATCGTAACGATGTGGTTTTTTGTAGTGTCGGATTCTAGACAACGTGTTCTGCGAAGCTGTCGTCAAAGTCTTTTTCATCTGGTTGTGGTGCCTCGCCGCGCAAGCGGGTGAGATCAACAACTCGTTGTAGCTCTTTCAATGAGGTGACGCCGCTGAGTACCTTTTCCATCCCATCCTCTGGCATGGTGGGGATACCTTGCTCACGCGCGGCTTCTAAGATGACATGTTCGCGCGGGTCTCGTAAAACTGCCTCTTCAACTTTTTTATCAATTCTAATCGCTTCAAAGACTGCTCGGCGTCCCTTAAAGCCAGTGTGCCGGCAGTGCTCACAACCAGCTGGTTCATACACGGTGATTGGTTCTGTAATTGGTGGTGGGGCAGGATGACCAGCGATAACTTTTTTAATCAACGTTACTTCTTCGGGAGTTGCCTGCCGCCCTTCTTTACAATGCTCACACAACATCCGCACCAGTCGCTGACCGAGAATGATATTTACTGAACTTCCAATCACTCGGTCATCTACACCGAGGTCAATGAGACGAGGGAACGCACCAACAGCACTATTAGTGTGAAGAGTCGAGAAGACAAGGTGTCCAGTCTGAGCGGCATGCACGGCTGTCTCTGCTACTTCACGATCGCGAATCTCACCAACCATGATGATATCGGGGTCTTGGCGCAGCACTGCGCGCAAACCAGAGGCGAAGGTATAGTCTTCGCTCACTTGGGTCTGTACGATGTTATCGACTTTATACTCAACCGGGTCTTCAATGGTAATGATTTTTACTTCGGGCTTATGAGCTCGTCGCAAAACGCGTACAGCGCGGTGGTCTTACCAGAACCAGTTGGACCGGTGGTTATGATCATACCGTTTGGTCGTTTCAGTTCTTCCTCCATCACCCGGTACATGATGTCGTTGATACCGAGTTCATCCATGTTAAAACTCGCGACTGTTGGATCGAGTAAACGCATCACCACTGACTCACCAATAGCACCGGGAATGACTGACGTACGGACTTCGATCTCTTTTTCAATCACATCAAAAGTGAAGCGTCCGTCTTGTGCCTCATCACGAACATTTAGCTTCACTCCCGCCAATAGTTTGATACGTGATACCAGGCGCTCGTATACTTTTTGTTCAAGTTCGATAACGTCATGCAACACACCATCAAGTCGGTAGCGGATACGCACAGCAGTTTCTTCCGGTTCGATATGAATATCGGACGCTCCCAATGCCATCGCTCCGGCAAACAACACTTCCAGAGTGGCAGAAATACGGCGGGCGGTGTTGAGGGTACGGATGTTAACGAGTTGTTCTTTGATCTTTTCGCGATCAGTGAGGACTCCACGCAAACGCACAATTTCTTCTGGGTCAATATCAAGTACCCCCTTTTTTACCGCCGTGGTCTGTTTCTGGTCAGCGTAGCGTTTATAGGCGTGTTCAAGGCTTTGGTTTGAACACATATAAATAGTCAGGTCCCATTCTTTAGCAAGCGTATCAAGGAGAGATTTGGTAGCAGGGTTGTTGGGGTTTCGGATAGCGACTGAAAGTTTTTTGTTCAGGGTCTCAAATGCCACCACACGGGCTTCACGGGCAACGGTCTCATCAATCACCAACAAAGCCTCTGGATTTATGGTTACACCATGGAGATTGATGTAGCGATGTCCATACTGGTTGGCAAGAGATTTCAGCAAGCTCTCCTCCTCGTTTTGGCGTAAGGCAGTTAAGCGTTTGTCTTCAAAAAAACGATCATCAAACTTCGGCATGATAGGTTTATTGTAGCAAGGCAGTTGGCAGAATATGGACAGTTGCTCGCATAAATGGGCATGTACATTCGGCGCTGTATTCGGTGGTACAATGACCACACATGAGTGAATGGCAGGTTAATGATCTGACGCACATGCCCGCTGTGGTTGATGCTGTTCTGACTGGTCTTAATGAGATTAAGACCGATGGCGCTACCGTGCTCGCTCTTCATGGTGATCTGGGGGCCGGAAAGACTACCTTTGTCCAATTACTCGCTCGGCAGTTGGGTGTTGAGGAGACGGTTACCAGTCCGACCTTTGTGGTGATGAAACAGTATGAAACTACTCATGATTTTTCGAATCTCATTCATATTGACGCCTATCGGATAGAAACGGAAGAAGAGATGCGGGTGTTGGGGTTTGAGGGGTTACTTCAGTCACCGCAGACACTTATCTGTATCGAATGGGCAGAGCGGATAAAAAATTTGTTACCGACCCACACACACCACCTTACGTTTACTCCAGACGGTGAAACACGCACTGTCACCTTACGTCATGGCTAAAAAAGAAACTAAAACTCTCGTACTTCTGGATGCTCACGCGATTTTGCACCGCGCGTATCACGCCTTGCCGGATTTTTCTTCACCCAGTGGTGAACCGACAGGTGCACTTTACGGCGTAGTGTCGATGCTTTTAAAGATCATTGAGGATTTAAAGCCAGATTACCTCGCTGCTTGTTACGATCTCCCAGAACCTACCTATCGGCACCACGCTTTCTCTGAGTACAAAGCTGGTCGCGCTAAAACCGATGAGAGTTTAGTGGCGCAGATAGAACGTTCACGCGATATTATGGCTGCTTTTGGCATACCGATATATGAGTACGCCGGCTTTGAAGCAGATGATATGCTCGGCACGATTGTGGAGCAAGTGAAAGACGATAAAAATCTCACCACGATTATCGCTTCCGGTGATATGGACACCTTCCAGCTCATCAAAAAGAAGCAAGTACAGGTATACATGCAACGTAAAGGTTCTGAAGTGGTGCTGTACGACGAAGCGGCGATAAAAAAGAAGTTTGGTTTTGGACCGTTACTTACTATCGACTACAAAGGTATCCGTGGTGATGCTTCAGACAACATCCCCGGTGTGCCAGGTGTGGGGGAGACGAGCGCTCTTAAACTTGTGAATACGTTTGGCACCATCGAAAAGATCTATACT
This sequence comes from Minisyncoccota bacterium, assembly GCA_041389005.1. Lineage (GTDB taxonomy): Bacteria > Patescibacteriota > Minisyncoccia > Phycocordibacterales > UBA918 > OLB19. The sequence goes on from JAWKSR010000004.1 coordinate 23,539, forward strand.
GCTATCAAAAAATCTGACGTGGAAACGGTGGCAGAGAAAGCTGGTATCCAAAAACGGTTTGTGCAGTTGGTGGCTGACCATGAAGAAGAAGCACTTTTCTCCAAAGACCTCGCAACTATCCGCCGCGATGCCCCCATTAATTTTTCTCTTCCTAAAGATACGTGGCGCGAGCGTGTGGTGGTCGAGGACACCCTTAACCTATTTTCTGAACTCGGGTTTCGGACTTTAGCTACGCGAGTTAAACAGGTATTTGATATCGCTCCTGATGCGGAGATGGGTACTGCCACAGATTCGGTTGATGAGTATAAACTAAAACAAGCGGCAGTTATGTTGTGGTTGTTAGAATCAGACCGCACTAACCCCACTCTGACCGATGTATTAGAGTATGGCAGAGCGTATTTCAAAACCGAAACCTTTGCTGATACCTATGCTGCTTTAGAAAAAGCACTCGAAACACAAGAACTCACCGCCGTATTTAAAGACATCGAGACACCACTGATTGTGGTCATAGATGAGATTAATGCTACTGGTATTAAACTCGATACGGTTTATCTCAAAGACCTCTCAAAAACACTCCATGCTGAGATCACTAAACTAGAGAAACGTATCTACACCCAGGTCGGTGAAGAGTTCAATCTCAATTCACCTAAGCAACTCGGGGTGGCACTCTTTGATACTCTTGGACTTAAACCAAAAAATCAAAAAAAGACTGCCACTGGTCAGCGCTCTACCCGGGAATCCGAACTAGAGAAAATGCGTGATGAGCATCCGATTATCGTTGATATATTACGCTATCGTGAGTTAGCCAAACTTACCTCAACCTACGTTGATAGCTTGCCGCAGCAAATAGGAAAAGATGGGCGCATTCATACTACTTTGCTGCAAACTGGCACCACCACCGGACGCATGGCGAGTAAAGATCCTAATCTCCAAAATATTCCCATTCGCACCAAGGAAGGGAAAGATGTGCGACGGGCGTTTGTCGCTACCCGCGGATACACGCTGGTGTCTATGGACTACTCGCAGATTGAACTCCGCATTGCCGCTATCTTATCGGAGGACGAGAAGATGCTTGATATCTTTCGCTCTGGTCAAGATGTTCACCAAGGGGTTGCCAGTCAAGTCTTTGGTGTTGCTCCCACAGAAGTTACTAGTGAAATGCGTCGCCGGGCAAAGGTCATCAACTTCGGTATTCTCTATGGCATGGGAGTCAATGCCCTGCGACAAAATCTTGGAGCAGACACCAGTCGTGAAGAAGCCCAACAGTTCCTCGAAGCCTATTTCAATACCTTCACTCGTTTAGCCGAGTATTTAGAAGAAACCAAAGCCTATGCCCGCCAACACGGCTACACACTAACGCTCTTTGGCAGGCGCCGACATTTCCCCGGTATTCAATCTGGCGCTCCATTCATTCGTGCCGCCGCTGAACGCATGGCTATAAATGCTCCTGTCCAAGGCACTGCTGCAGATGTGATGCGGATTGCTATGAATGATGTAGCCGCTCATATAAAAACCACCAAAGCCGAAAAAGAGGTTCGAATACTGCTACAAGTCCATGATGAATTATTATTTGAGGTAAAAACCACTGCCCTCAAAACCCAAATTCCAAAACTGCAGGAGATTATGGAGTCGGCTTTGGCAGAAAAAGACACTCACGGGGTGCCGATCTTGGTCGATGTAGCTACCGGTAACAACTGGCGTGATCTAAAAGACTGGAAATAGTATGCTTCATCTTTTTTATGGTAACGATACAACAGCAGTGCGCGAAGCAGCGCACAAAAAGTAGACACGTTTACTGCTGATGGACACGAGATTAATTTAATTGATACGGATAATTTTGCGCCCGGGATTTTGACTGAACAAGCAACCGCCGAGTCTTTGTTTGGTAATAAAGTAGTCACCGTTCTTGATACTCCTTCGGCTAAAGCGGAGTACAGCACAGCAGTACATGAGTCTGTAGAAATGTTGGCAACTTCTGAACATCCTTTTGTGGTAATCGAGACTACACTGCTTGCAGCCGCTCTTAAGCCGTATAAAAAGTACGCCACTTCACTAGAGGAATACAAGACCGGTCCAGTTGGACGGTTTGATTTTTTTGCACTCACTGATGCACTGGCACGTAAAGATAAAAAGCAACTCTGGGTCTTGTTGCAAAACAGCCGCTTGGAGGGTATTCCAATTGAGGGTAGTTGGTATGTTGTGGTGGCAACTTAAAACCTTACGGTTAGCACAGCAGACTAATTCAGCGTCTGAAGCTGGGATGAAAGAATTTCCTTACCAAAAAGCCACACGAGCGCTGACTAATTTTACAGACGGAGAGCTGACTCAGCTTTCTCATAGTCTTTTAACACTGCAACACGAGAGCCGGCTCGGGAATACCGATCTTGACCAAGCCCTCGAGCGCTGGGTACTGACAGTGTAGTTATACATTTGTCCGCCCACCAGGACTCGAAACATACCGTTTCAGTAGAGGTTGTCGACATTTTCTTTAAATGTCTGGCAACCTTTTCGAGTCACGCAACGGTTTTTTCAAAACCTGCTCTGGTGCGCATCCATTCACTTCGTTTCTGTCCGCCCACCAGGACTCGAACCTGGGACCCTCGGCTTAAAAGGCCGCTGCTCTACCAGCTGAGCTATGGGCGGAGTTAATGTGCCCGAAACTATACCATTTTGATTTTGTAAATCAAACAGAAGTGATAGTCTACTCACCATGAGTCCACAAAGAGTTGTCATGCTTGATAACATCCGTAGTGCCCATAATGTAGGGTCTATTTTCCGTACCTGCGATGGTGCTGGAGTAGAAAAGTTATATCTTATTGGTACTACCCCAACTCCGGTTGATCGATTTGGACGAGTGCAACCAGAAATAGCCAAGACATCTCTTGGCGCGACCGAAAGTGTTGCTTGGGAACAGATCGGGTCTGCAGAGAGTCTCTCCACCCAAACAGCAGTTGCAGAAATCGAATCTCTAAAACAAGCTGGGTACGCCATAGTGGCGGTGGAACAGACACCCCAGTCTGTGTCGCTGACGAGTTGGCAACAGCCGCAAAAAGTTTGCTTCATTTTTGGCACCGAACGCGGGGGACTGCAACCTGAACTGCTACAAATCGCCGACCACATCATAGACATCCCTATGCACGGACAGAAAGATTCACTCAATGTATCTGTTTCAGTGGGTGTTGTTTTATATCAGTCTCTTAGATAGTTAAATAGCTTAATTTTATCCAGGTAGACAATCCACAAGTTGTGTGGTCGACTTGATTTTTCTGTACTAGTGTGGTATTTTGTAGAGGATATTCCCCGCGTAATCAAAAAGAAAGGAGTGGGACGATGAGTATCAAAGTACTTTTGACATCAGCAATATTCCTGCTCCTGGTGGGAGTGGGACAGGCACAGGAGTCGAATGCTCCGGCAGCGCAGAAAACATTTTGCGCATCTGGTCCAGAAGCCGCTGAGATCTGCAAACCGGCTGAACACCGGGATGATTCAGCCGCCCTCCTTCGGGAGGTGCTTGCGGAGATTGACACGGCTGTCAATCAGAGCATGGTTTATGCGACTGACATGCAGGTGCATGGCGTAGCCGAGCACTGGTCCTTTGGCAGCATCGCTGCTGACGGCAAGCGGTACGGTGATTGTGAGGATTACGCGCTTACCAAGATGTACAATCTCTTGGAACGCGGCGTAGATCGCGCACACCTGATTCTGGCATACGCGCTTACTCCAGGCACCGACCTGGACGGCGTTGCCAATGTCGCCTTCAATGGAGAAAATCGTGTTGGTCATTTCGTACTGATGGTTGACCACGTTGACGGACTGCTGGTACTAGACAACTTCTTCGGAGTTGGCAGTATCAAATCGTTCCGTAATCGGGGTTACCATTTCCAGGCGTTTCAGGATCCAACCAATCCTGATCTCTGGTACGACTTTGACCAGGCAGTCCTTGAAGCGATGTCCTGAGCCTTGCTGATAGAAAGAAAGGGAACCCGGCAACAGCGTTTGCCGGGTTTTTTGCTGTCTGTTAACTATTTACTACGAGTAACAATTTGCGGTGTATACTTAAGTAATAGCTTTTTTAAAAGTGATGATTAGATAGTTTTATGAACACCGCCCCTCTCTCATTAGTAACCTTAGTGCTACATTCGCAACTCATGCCGGTAGTGGCTTTTGCGAAGCGCCACGTACATCGTTCTGGAGTTTTCTTTGGTGACTTCGGTATCGTTATCAACGCTTTCGGTGGTGTTTGTGTTAGGCGGGGGAGGAGATACGGGAGGAAGTGGAACAAGTAATACTACTATGGGACCCGATCAGGCACGTGCCGTTACCGGACATCAGGCTTCCATCTGGTGACACGTGGTCAAATTCAGGCACAGGAGACAGTATCAGCGTAGAAAACACCTCCACCCCTTCCTCCTCACCTGGAACGGAGGGAAGTTTGAACACGAGAACGATTTGTTTGCTAAACCCAACAGTGCCTTCGAAGAATACAAACAAGGACTCGAATCCTATCAGAAAGGTATCACTGGCGATATCTATCTACTCAAAAATAATTTAGTACCACTGAAAATGGTGAACTGAAACTCAGATCCGAGAACTGGAACCAGAAGAATCATTCATTGACACCTTCACCCTCAACGCCCTTGATCTTAAACCAACAGAGCATTTCATTGCTGACGGCAGCACCGACAGTCATATATCTTTGATACCAAGTGATCCATACTATGACAGTGAAGTCACCCACCATTCTCACCGATTTTGCTCAACCACGGATACTGCATAACCAAGCAACCTAACCAAAAGAACAACTAAAGATACTACCCCTGCACACCAGTGATGAGCTCGTGCTCACCATCACACCAGCCAAGATTGAAACCGACAAAGACCTGTTCCTTTTGGTTGACTCTCACTACCGGGACTGGTCACTCGGTGACAGGTGCCATTTTCTACGTGGGAGCGGATGCAGATAACTGGAAAACACTTGCCAATAACACCACCCTAGCTGCCGGTCTCATCCTTGCCCTCGGAGCGCTCCTCAGTGGCAATAATCCACTGGTAAACCATAAAAAAACTTTCTCAGTCCCGCACACCTATGCTGATGTGCCGGCTTCGCCCGCAACATCGCCAGAAACGTGCCTTCGGGAGAATTCTAAAGGTGAAATAAACGTCAGCACCAACTGCTTGATAATGGAAGCAGTGGTGGAAGTGGAGGTAGATTCGGGAAATCTCGTCATCTCCGCTGGTTCAATGACCGCACAAACCTATCTCCAAACGCTGTTTCCTCGCTACGTACAAACGGCGCAGGAAGTGGTCCGCATTCCCGTGCACTCATCCAATCAACGGTGACACAGACTTAGTCGTTCGCATCAAAGCCACCAAAAACACAAAGTGTGTGGAGCCACCCTCTTCTCTGGTGGTAAAACACCTGTGAGTTAATTACCATTAAAAATCACTAAAGCTACTCACGAACGTACTGGTACCGATCACAGCACCAATTTAACTAAGAAGAATGAGCAATTCTTGACACCATCCCCGGTGATGTGGTTGATGTATCAGTACAAGATACCGTTCATCTGACACCAGACGTCACTGCACATTACTCACCACTCATGGTTTCTATACCAAGCTGTCTCAACCAGCTGCCTATCAGATCGGACCGCGCTGGCTCTCTCGATTGCACAAAGAAGATCGGAAATTGCTTAAGACGTTGCGGTTAGGGGTTTAATCTATAAATATTTGTTTATGATTTCAAATAAAAATAAGAAAAATTTTGGTAAAGCAACTACGCTCATAATAGGCTTGGTTAGTGTAGTGTTGCTCGGATATGTGATCTGGGTGTTAGCTGATAGGTTCATGCCAACTTCCCCTAATAATTCCAATACTGGCACACCAAATCACTACCGAAACAATTAAACCGACTGGAATGTTGGCTCTAAGTGGTGTTGAAGCAAGTGCCTCAAGCACGTGGCAAATTTATGCCATTGCTGCTGATGGTTCTGAGAACACTTTCCTAACTTATCTCTGCTCAGTATGACGTGTTTTCCAATGCTTCAGTACATGCATAGACAAAACACAGCCAGAACACTTCTTTTTTAAAGCGCTTTGGGCACCAGATCAAGAAGCAGATCCGGCGACTAAATTGTTTGAATATACATACGGCGAGTGGAAATCGTACCGGTTAATCTAGGTGTGGTTCACGGTGATTATCGAATTATTCTCCGTATACCGAACAGATAGCCTTCACTCGTTATACGGGAGACGCTACCTCCAGTACAACCAACTTGGTGACTGGGAGATTGTAATCGCCAATCGAGGCGGAACGAAATAGGTCTTGTTGCCGATGCTTGGAATCCAGTGTGGTATGAACAAGGAAGTTCACTATTGTATCTCAAAACTGATGGTGTCTACCGATATGATACTGCCACTAATGAGGAAGACACGGTACTGCGTTTCAACATTACGACAACCAATTCACTGTTGATACTGCTGCTGGTTTTGCTGTCAGTAACGGCGAACGATCCTTGGTACTGACACTCGGTAATATTTATTCGTACACCCTTAATGAGTCTGGAGTTTTTGAACAAGTTGTGCGTATACCTGGGACACAAGCAGTGCACTTCAACCCAGTCTTTGATCCAACCAGCACACTATATGCCACTATAGCAGTGTCTCGCGACAGCCCGGTGCCTGCTATTGAAATACGCGCTATTGAGGGAGTAGAACCACTTGTGACCATTCCCCTCACTGATTTCACACCGGGACAGATGAGTCTCGATGATTGGGCGACACACACCCCAACGTGCGTAACAGGAAAGAAACAGTGTTTGTAAGCTAACGTATATTGACCATACCGTATGAATCTAACTCTATTAACAAACACCATATTAAACTCGCAACTCATGCTAGTAGCAGCTTTTGCAAGCGCCACGTGTGCATCGTTGGAGTTTTCTTTGGTGACTTCGGTATGTTATCAACGCTTTCGGTGGTGTTTGTGTTAGGCGGGAGGAGAACTTGGGAGAATCAAGTTCAGGTCTTCGCACTTCAGTTAGCGTAACCGCAGCGCGGCAGGCGCAAGATCTCAGGGAAGTCACTGGCACAGAAGCCTATGATGAACTCAAAGTGGTTACAGTACTGGAGTCGTAGGTACCAGTGGTCTAGGTATCGGGTATGACACCGTTGGAGTAAATGTAGAAAGTGATTCAAACTCCACCCCCACTTCCTCCTCACCTGGAATGGAAAACAGTTTACACACGAGAACGATTTCTTGTTTGCTAAACCCAACAGCGCCTTCGAAGAATACAAACAAAGGACTCGAGTCCTATCAGAAAGGTATCACTGGCGATATCTATCTACTCAAAAATAATTTAGTACCACACGAAAATGGTGAACTGAAACTCAGATCAAGAACTGGAACCAGAAGAATCATTCATTGACACCTTCACCCTCAACGCCCTTGATCTTAAACCAACAGAGCAATTTCATTGCTGACGGCAACCTCAAACAGTCATATATCTTTGATACCAGAGCAGTCACATACTATGACAGTGAAGTCACCCACCATTCTCACCGATTTGCTCAACCACGGACACTGCATAACCAAAGCAAGCCTAACCAAAAAGAGTACCAACTAAAGATACTACCCTGCACGCAGTGAGCTCGTGCTCACCATCACACCAGCCAAGATTGAAACCGACAAAGACCTGTTCCTTTTGGTTGACTCTCACTACCGGGACTGGTCACTCGGTGAGCAGGTGCCATTTCTACGTGGGAGCGGATGCAGATAACTGGAAAAACACTTGCCAATAACACCACCACCCCTAGCTGCCGGTCTCATCCTTGCCTCAGGACGCTCCTCAGTGGCGGCAATCCACTGAAACGCCATAAAAAGCTTTTCTCAGTCCGCACACCTATGCTGATGTGCCGGCTGCGCCGCCAACATCGCCAGGAAACGTGCCTTCGGGAGAATTCTAAAGGTGAAATAAACGTCAGCACTAATTGCGATAATAACAACAGAGGCGGCGGTCGTTCGTTGGTCATCTCCGCTGGTTCAATGACCGCACAAACCTATCTCCAAACGCTGTTTCCTCGCTACGTACAAACGGCGCAGGAAGTGGTCCGCATTCCCCGTGCACTCATCCAATCGCTTGGTGACACAGACTTAGTCGTTCGCATCAAAGCCACCAAAAAAACACAAAGGTGTGGAGCCACCCTCTCTTCTCTGGTGAAAGTCAAAACACCTGAGTTAGTACCATTAAAAATCACTAAAGCTACTCACGAACGTACTGGTACCGATCACAGCACCAATTTAACTAAGAAGAATGAGCAATTCTTGCACACCATCCCCGAAGTGATGTGGTTGATGTATCAATTTAAAGATGCACCTCGTTCAGCTGACACCAGACGTCACTACGTACTCACCACCAACGGCTTCTATACCAAACTGTCTCAACCAGCTGCCTATCAGATCGGACCGCGCTGGCTCTCTCGATTGCACAAGAAGATCGGAAATTGCTTAAGACGTTGCGGTTAGGGTTTAATCAACTTCTAAATTTTTTTGAGAAATTACGATAAAAAGAGCCCAGCTAGTATCCAGCTGGGATTTTTCTCATTTACAGTTGTTGTAATGCTTCCTGCATCACTTCAGCATCCTCCAGGGTTCTTTAGTGTTGTTTGGACCTTGATATAGGGGTCGGTGCCTTTGCCGGAAACGATGACATAATCACCGTCCTTCGCTTTAGCGGACGGCTGCAGCAATAGCTTCTCGCCGATCCATAATGATGTCGAGTTTGTTTTGATTTTTTATTCCCTTGACCATATCTTCAACGATCTGACGAGGATTTTCATCATACGGATCTTCGTTAGTAAGGATGATGTGATCACAATATTGCTCAGCAATTCGTCCCATTTCCGGGCGTTTCCAGGTGTCTCTACCGCCACCGGTATTGCCAAGCACACACACTTTTGGCACCTCTTTAAAGGCAAGATAGAGCTTTTCGAGTGAGTCAGGGGTATGAGCATAATCAACAATGGCTGTGACGTGTTTGGTAGCCTCTTTAGGGGAGTAGAAGTGTTCAACTCGTACATGAATGGGTGGGAGATCTTGCAGGGCAGTGGTAATAGTATGTAGTGAAACACCAAGTGCACGAGTAAGGGTGATGGCAGCGAGGGTGTTGTAGACATTAAAAAGCCCAACCAATGGCACTCGTACTGTCACTTCCTCGGTTCCGTCTTGGAAAATGAGTCCAATGCCGTCGCGGTGCAAGGTGTGGAGCTTAAGATCCTGCAGTCTATACGGTAACTTTTCTTCTACCGAAACATCTAAAAAGTCCTTTCCATGTTCATCATCCATATTAGCCACTATGTACCGAGGCTGCTTACCTGACTCTAACAACTGTTCAGCAATCGCTAACTTTGCTGCTTTATATTTTTCAAAAGAGCCGTGTGATTCAATATGCTCAGGAGATAAGTTAGTGAATACTAAAGCATCGAAATCGATAAACTTATGACGGAATTGCTTTGCTCCCTCCGAAGTCATTTCCAGAACGACATGGGTACAACCAGCGGTTACCGCTTGTCGTAGGAATCGCTGCACGAACAGACGACCAGGTGTGGTCATCTTATACCGGTTTGGTGTGTCGGTATCACCGATAGTAAAGTGAATGGTTGAGAGAGAAGCGACTTTATGACCGTTGGCGCGCAAAATCGCGCTAATAAGTTCCACGACGGTAGACTTTCCTTTAGTGCCGGTCACCGCGATAACAACCAATTCTTTTGCTGGATGCTGATACACTGTTGCTCCGAGCCAGGCTAAGAAAAAATGATACGGTGGACGAATGAAGCCAAGTAGTATTTTTGGGGTAACCCGTTTTATCCAATACAGCAGCATTTCCATAGCATTAGTATAAGTGAAGAGGCTAAAGAGCGCACATTTTGTGTTTATGAATTTAAGGTTTGTAGGGCAACGCGCACAACTTCAGCGGATGAGACCAATTCCGGATGATTTTTTTGAGCGTTCTGAACAGCTTTACGAGCTTCACTGTGAGGATAGCCAAGCGCTGCCAAGGCATCAATGGCGTCAGTTGTTGATTGGGTCGCGGGCGTCTCGCTGTCGGTTGATTGTGATGTAAGTGTAGATGAATCTAACTTATCTTTTAGTCCGATAATTATTTTTTCAGCACTCTTTTTACCGATACCGGACATCTTTGAAAGGTAAGAAGCGTCCTCGTTTGCCACTGCCTGGCGTAACAATTCAGGGTCAGCTTGGCGAAGAAATTGCAGCGCAGTTTTAGGACCAACTTTTGGAATGGTAAGCAATAATTCAAATATCTCACGTTCATCTCGTGTAGCAAATCCATAGAGATCTTGTCCATTGTCGCGAATCGCATGATAAATAAAAAAATGAACATCTTGATCCAGCGAATAGGATTCGGGTGCTGCGGTGGTGCATACCAGATATCCTACACCGTTATTTTCCACCGTTACCCCTTGAGTCTCAATATCACTAATCGCTCCGCGCAACTGTCGTATCATAAGGATAGTATACAATACAGCGTATGTTGACTAATGTATCAAAACTTTTTGCCTCGCTTGTCAATTGGTGGATTGGGGCGTTCCTTATAATTGGAATGATATGCGGTCTTTGGGCGCTTACACAAACGCCGTACCGAGATTACCTCACTCTTGAGTGGTGGCACGGTGACTACTTTGCCCTTGGACAGTACTACTTCAATCATGGTGACCATGCTAACGGCACCTACTGATATTGAGCGAGCAGAACATTATTATGAGCGCGCGGTGGCACAAGATCCCGATCAAAATCCGCTGTTGTGGCACCAGCTCGGACAGATTCATTTTTTAAATGGGAAATTCGATGAAGCCATTACTACCTTTGGGGAACGGATTGGCACGCCACAGCGGCGCTATCCCAAATGTGTATTACATGTTGGCATTGACCTATGGGTATAAAGCTCGTGCACAAACTGATGTAACAGCCTGGCAAAGAGCGAGAAGAGTTTTATTACGTATCTTACCTATGATCCCTTGACCCTTGGGCACGGGTAGATCTTGCGTGGGTATACTTTGCGCAGGGGAAATACGAAGAGATGTTGCCAGTACTGGAGGTCGGACTCACACACCATTCGGATAATCCCTGGTTACTCAAATATGTATGGTTTGGCACTGTTAAATACTGACGAACAAGAGCGAGCGCAACAATACTTTATATGGGCTTCGGCTGAGGCTCAACAACTCACCGTAAATGACTGGGGAAGTCATATCCGGGCAATAATCCAGCCGAGTGGGAGCGTGGTCTGGCAGAATTTCAAGAAGCAATTAAAGAAGAATTTAGAATTAGTGAGTAATTAACCACAGGGGTCACGCACCCAAAAGTTCATAACTATTGCATAATAAAGGTAATGAGATATGCGATATCGGTGGCAACTTTATCAGTTGTACTTTTGGGCGCGGTAGCAGCACTTGGCTTTTACTACCTTGATGCACTGACTCCACGCGCGGTTGCTTCGGTGGAACTTGGTATTACAGAATTATCTCCACGTGGCGAAGCGGGTGGTTGAGCAATGCCACATGATGGGTGCTTCGGTAGAATTGTCTTATCGTCAGCAAGGAGAAAGTACGTGGCAAACTGCCAGTCCAGGCATTTGCCAGATGATGACCCCATTGATCTGCAGTGGGAATCAGTCTCGGGTACCTCTGACATGAACTGAGTGTGTCTTCACCAGTGGGTATCGGGTACCAACTGGTGCAGCAGCTTCATTTCTGACACCTCACTTGGTAGTTCAGTCAGCCGTATACTTTCAGAAGGTAGGCAACGCCTCAGCCTTCACCGTTAGTTGTACTGATGATCATGAAGAATCAGGACATAATGGTATTCCATACAGTGATCAAGACACGGTTTATTTGATGTTGTCTGGACAATGTAATGACGGGGTTGATAACGATGGTGATGGTCTTACTGATGAAGATGATCCTGGTTGTCATACTGATGGTGATCCAAATGATGGCGATGACACCTATGATCCACTCAGTGATGACGAAGATGACACCTCGCCAAGTATGACGTTACAGGCGTGTGATGATGATGGTGTCTGTGCTGACACTGGTGAAACCTTGATTATTGAGCTTGATGAGGTAGAAGTAATCTGGACCTCACAAAATACTGATTTCTGTGATTCAGTAGGAACCTTCAATATGACCGGCAGTCCAACGGTGGTTCCGATGATGTGTCACGAACCAGACGCAGGCGAGACTGTAGATTTCATTGTCGCGTGCGGTAATGGTGGTGTTCCTCAAGTGGCTCGCTCAGTGGCTGTACGCTTGCCAGCTATTCGATTGATTCCATGCGAATCCACCAATTGTACCGTCAACCGGTATGCCGGCTGGGGATCCAGCGACAGTCGAACCACAATACGAGGGTTATATACCTGCACTGTGTACCCTCACCGGTAAAGGAGTAGGCGGCGGTTCTAGTAGTGGCACCCGAACGATCCAAGAGTTGATCGATGATGGCGATCTTACTGATGGTATGAAGTTGATCTCAATACTCAAGGAGAAACCACATATATACTTGAATGTCAGGCTGATTCTGATGGTGATGGAGTGGGAGATGGTGATCCAGTACAAGACACAGCCACCTTCAGGATCTTACCGGTTATCGAAACTAAAAACAAACCCATAAAAGCCCGTTGCACAACGGGCTTTTATATTACATTTTGTAATGACTACGGTATAGTTTCGCCCATGCCAATTACTAAAGGAGCGCAAAAAGCCCATCGAGCATCGCTACGCAAGCGCGTTTTTAACGTGCGATGTCGCAAAGCAGCGGTGAATGATATCGGTAAAGAAAAATCCGAAAGCTGGTTGCAGCTGGCAATACTGAAGAAGCAACGAAGACTGCTTACCAAAGCATACAAAGCAATCGACAAGGCGGCTAAGCGTGGAGTTATAAAAACTAATACTGCCGCCCGCAAAAAGTCACGGTTGGTAGCTGCCATTAAGCGATCACAATAAATATCCCCAACGGGGATATTTTTATATATGGCAACTGGCATGAAATAGGCGTGCTACAATTAACGCATCATGGACGAGGTAGCCCACGCTGTTTTCTGGGAAGCGCCTGAACACCATCACTTTGAGAAAGGAAGTGACTGGTTTTGGGCGCTTGGAATCATTGCACTGTGTGGCGCAGTGGCAGCGTTCTTTTTGGGTAATTTTTTGTTATCACTCCTCATCATCATCGCGGCGTGTGCGATGGCGCTCGTTGCCGCTCGTGATCCACGGGTGGTTGACTTTGCAGTTACTACTCGTGGTGTGACATTTGAAGAAATGCACTGTATATCCGTACAATACCCTCGAATCGTATGCTATAGATGAGACAGACCCACAAGGACCACCAGCTGATCATAAAATCAAAAACTTTTATGCCCCTTTTGATTATGCCTATTCCGGAAGAATATATTGATGAGATTGATGATATTTTGTCATCAAGCTAGAAAATGAAGAACTCGAAGAGCCTTAGCACACAAGTTTTAGAAACACTAGGCTTCTGACGTCCTTTTGTAGACAACACCACACCCAATCACATACGCTAAAATCAACTGAAAAATAATGGCATACCAAAGAAACATAATGTTTTGATACTGCAATAGATGTATCTGTATATGATGACCAACAATCATATGAACCACATAAATGTAGAATAGACCAACTGATAGAGTGTGTATGAGACCATAGGCGTAGAGCCTTATTTTTCTCTGCGCGATAAGATGGACACTTCCAAAAGTGATAAGACAGACTCCAAGACTACCTACTACCTGCAGGGTTGGGGGCTGAAAGAACAATACCCCATAAATTTTGAAAATCAAACGCATAGAGTAGTTGGTTTGCTATAGCAGACCAAAACACAAACAGGACTCCAACGCCAATAACCTGCAATGAGCGTAAGGCACCCACTCTTATACAGTGTATGGGCAAGTAGATATCCTATAGCTACCATCGAAAACCAAGGGAAGAGCGGCCAAAAGTGGATACTGTATGGTTCTCCAATAAGAGCTGCAACAAAATATAAACCACTGTGTTGTTCAAACATAATTCTCAATACGGGTGCGAGTATAAGACTCAGTCCACCAAATAACAAAATTCCCCATGTACCTACAACTCGTAACCAGAGATACGCAATGACCATACTCAGCGCGAAAAATTGCAATACATTCCACTGAAAGAAATAAGCCCCACCGAATGCTAATAGATTCATACCAAACCCGACAATACACAGTATGGATGCTCGCCTCAAAATATAAGCAATTGGAGGCAATGCCTTTTGTTGGTGTTGGTAAGAAAAACAGAAAAAAGTGCCGCCCTGCGGGCGGCTGGAAACATCATGACAAAAAAGGCAACGACACGAGGAATGTTAAACCAACCTTCTAATGCCGTTGATTGTGCGAATGGATGATACGACAGCCACCAGATAGTGTTATGTACAAAAATCATGGCCACCAAACAGAGAGCCTTAATAACATCCAGTGTGACCCATCTCGTTGTTCCATAGCGAGTGTATGAGGCATTATAGTATGATAGTGCTGAAAATGTTAAAGCCTTACCCTAGATTGCCTGTACAGACAATCATATCAAGAAGCGCCATGTGGTTTTTGGGGACTCGTATTTTTTCCACTCAGAATACTTGGTTTTGTTACACTTCAATCTCATTACAATGAATTTGAAAGAAAGAATAGTCCATTACATTGTGCTTCAAATCACCGCCTCCAGCTGACCCACTAATAATTGGAATCGCTTTATTTCCTTTTTTAACGTACTGTTTTACGCCACTGTCACCGTATGCCGCACCGTTACACCGTTTGGTAAAGCCCGGACAACGCTTGGCACGTAAACTTGGCTTTTTTCAGGTAGTTTATTTCATCTTCAATGTGGTACGCATACCAGACAATACATCTTTTGAAGAAAAACTCGCCCCTTTGGTAAGTGTCGTAAAAAAAGGACACACAGTGTTAATTTTTCCGGAAGGTAAAAGTGTACGCGAAGATCATGTACAGCCTTTTAAACGCGGAATCGCCGAACTATATCGTCAGACTCGTGTGCCGGTTGTGCCATGTACTGTCCATTATAAGAAGGGGTGGGCACTTCCTCGCGCCGTAGTAACGTTTGGTGCTCCACTCCATGTACCAAACATTATTCTTGAAAAGGGCGATTTAGAAGAAATAGCGGAGTATCTCAGGCGTGTAGTTGATGATCAGTACCAAAAAAGTACAATGAGCGATATAATCACCCGCTATGATACTCGCTGACTTTATTTTTCTAGCTTTGTGTATTGTTGGATCCCTGATACTGGCAACACAGCGCACTTTTTTATGGGTTTGGGCGTTCTTTTTCGGCAGTCTAGGAATACTTTGGCAAGTGACCGCTGGCACAACAACTCATTCAATTGTTGCCACGTTATTTTTTGTGTTAATGGCGGGTAGCCTTCTTTTTTCATTTGCACCGATACGACAGAGGCTTTTTAGCGCACCAATTTTCCGTCGCGCCCGCCACTATAAAGCCCATATATCAAACTTAGAAAAACAAGCCTTAGCAGCGGGCAGTGCTGGTTTCGAGACAGGATTTTTTGAAGGGAAGCCGCGCTGGGATCAACTTCGTTCATATGAAATAAAACCATTTACGCCGAACGAACAGAAGTTTCTCAACGGACCAATAAAAAAATTTTGTGAACTTACACATGATTGGAAAATACGCCAATCGCGAGTGATTCCAGATTCTCTTTGGGAATACGCTAAACAAGAAGGTTTTTCTGGGCTTAGAGTACATAAAGAGTGGGGTGGAAAACAATATTCGTTTCAGGCTCAATCAATAATGTTGAGTAAAGTAGCAACTAGGGCTGTCGATAGTGCAATCTTTATTGAGTTACCAACCTCGCTCTATCCTGATGAAATTATTAATGAGTATGGAACCGATGAGCAAAAAAAATATTATCTGCCACGTCTTGCCAAAGGCGAGGAAGTAGTCTCTTTTGCAGTTACCGGTGCACAGGGCTCTGATGTGGGGGGTATGACTGATGAAGGAGTGGTGACGTATGGTGAACATGAGGGTCAGCAGACACTGGGCGTCAGAATAAACTGCAATAAACGCTACATTACCTTTGCCCCGAAAGCATCTTTGTTTGTATTGGCATTTTCTTTAAAAGACCCAGAAGGTCATTTAGGTTTAGGAGCGAACCTGGCATTACCCTCGCCCGTTGATACCAGCAACTCATGAGGCGTCACCGCCGAGAAGGCATTTTCCAATGGGACTTGCGTTTCCACATGGTCCCATTGAAGCAACTGACATGTTCATACCGTTGGCGTGGATTATCGGTGAGCGCACAGGAGTCGGTCTGGGCTGGAAGATGATTATGCAATGCCTTTTCATGGGTCGGGCGTTAGCTCTCCCTTCTATTTCGGTGGGAAGCATTAAATTGGCACTTCTTACGACTTCTGCTTATGCCCGCGTGCGCAGACAATTCGGTCTTTCTATCGACACCT
The DNA here is from genome assembly GCA_041389005.1 of Minisyncoccota bacterium. Taxonomy (GTDB): domain Bacteria; phylum Patescibacteriota; class Minisyncoccia; order Phycocordibacterales; family UBA918; genus OLB19. The sequence continues at coordinate 40,080 of JAWKSR010000004.1, forward strand.
ATGAGGGTATTAAGGAATCGCTGGCTGAGCTTGTTGAACTGACGTATGTTTCTGAAGCTGCCCGATCTTTAACGGCGGCATTGGTCGACAGTGGATCGCGCCCGCTTGCAGTGTCTTCACTGATGAAATATCGTATTACCGAAAATGCTCGTTCTGCCATTAACCATGCGCTCGATGTACACGCTGGAAAAGGCGCTTGTGATGGCCCAGCAAACTACCTGCTCTCAGCATATAATGCTGTTCCGATTGGCGTTACGGTAGAAGGGGCAAACATTGTCTCGCGCTCAGTTATTACGTTTGCGCAAGGAGTGTTACAAAGTCATCCGTTTGTGCGTCCTGCCCTTGAAAGTTGCGAAAGTAAAAATTACAAACAAGATCTTGATGATTTTGACAGCGCCATTTCAGGACACATACAACTATTGCAGGCAAATGCAGCTCGTTCATTTTTACATGCAATATCAGGTGGCGTATTTGCGTCGTGCCCCCGCGATGTACCAAAAGATATACGTAACTGGTATCGCGCACTTTCTCGGTATACCAGTTCGTTTGCGTATCTCAGCGATGTGACAGTGATCACGATGGGTCATGAACTAAAGAAAAAACAAAAATTAGGTGGTCGTTTAGCCGATGTTCTCGCGGAATTGTATATATTGTCAGCGGTGTTAAAACAGTACGAAGAGGATGGTTTCCCCGCCGAGGATTATCCTATTATTGAGCAGAGTTTAACCAACGGTTTGTATCGTATAGAAAAAAATCTTTTAGCGGTGATACGTAATTTCCCGCAACGCTTATTGCGCCCACTGCTATTTAGTATTGTATTTCCAGTCGGTGCGTGGCGACAACCTGCCAAGGACGCGCTTACAACAACCGTGGCAGATAGCGTCAGCGAAGCAACGCCCACACGTGCCCGGCTGACACGCCATGTGTTTATTTCAGATTCCTCCAATGATTCAGTACGACAGCTTGAAAACGCATTTGTAGCAGCTAACCATGCAGCGTCAGTTTACAAAAAAATACGCGCAGCGACCCGTGCCGGTCTCTTAAAGAAAGACCACACACAACTGCAAGTAGCTGAATCAAAAGGGATTATTACAAGCGAAGAGGCACACCTCTTACAAGAAGCGGAAAAAACCGCCAAAGTAGCTATTGCCGTAGATACATTTGAACAGGATGTGTACAGACCAGCCTAGTTGTGTTTGTTGAATGCGTGTGCGAAAGGACTGCCAATAGTGGTAGTCCTTACCAAGGAACCTTCGTGTTCCTGTCGTGTGCTCCCGCAGGAAGTCTTTCATTACATGAACGGTACAGGTTGTCGGTATTTTTACTTCCTCCGCTCACAAAATACCAGACAACCTCTTCGACTCCTGGACGCAAGCAAAGCAGTTTGCTTGCTTGGCAGCACGAACAAAAATGGCACGCAAAGCGTGTTCATTTTTGTACTCGTGCTCCCGCCAGGAGTCGAACCTGGAGCGTCGGTACCGCAAACCGATATTTTATCCATTAAACTACGGGAGCAGGTGCGGAGGGAGAGGGATTCGAACCCTCGATACGCGTAAACGTATGGCGGTTTTCAAGACCGCTGCCTTCAACCACTCAGCCATCCCTCCAATATTTGATTGTATGCAAGTGGTTGAAGATTTCATCCACCTCGGGCTAGTTCGCTGTCGCTCACATTGCCCGTCTGCGCTTTAAAATCGCAGAACAGATGAGAAGTGAAGCAGTTCACTTCTCATCCACTCAGCCATCCCTCCAAACAATATTAAATTGTGTAGACAGGATAGTAGCAAATAACCACGCGGATTCCAAGCAGTATGATATTCTTAGGTTCATGCGATTTATGGGTATTGATTACGGCAGCAAGCGGGTTGGCATAGCCCTTTCAGATGAGTCTGGGAACATGGCGTTTCCTGAGACTGTACTGATAAATGACGATAAGCTCGCAAAAGCTATTGCGGATATTATTGAGACAAAACAGGTTACTGAGATAGTGATTGGGCATTCGTTGCATACTGATGGAAGCGAAAATCCTCTACATACACGCGTTAAAGAGTTTATAACGGAGCTTACATTAGCAGTTGGTCTTCCAATCCATCTTGAGCCGGAACAGTACTCAACCCAAGAAGCCATTAGATTTCAAGGTCGCACTGATAAGACTGACGCTTCCGCTGCAGCGATTATACTTAATAGTTTTCTGAATAAACGAACATGATTACCTACGAAGATTTTGCCAAATTAGAATTTACCATTGGAACCATCCAGTCAGTGGAAGTGGTTGAGGGTGCTGATAAGCTACTGCGTTTATTGGTAGATGTAGGCGAAGATAAACCGCGACAGATTGTTTCTGGCATCCGCGAATATTTTGAAGATCCGCGGTGGTTGGTTGGTAAACAGTGCCCGTTTGTGACTAATTTAAGGCCACGAGTGATTCGTGGTTTGGAGAGCCAGGGAATGATATTGGCTGCCAGTGCCAATGATGTCTTTGCCTTATTGATTCCGCATAATGAATTACCAGTTGGGACGAAAGTTTGTTAAATATGGATACTCCAGTTGAACAACGATATATCGATGAAGTTGGTAAACATGGCGCGCGGTGGTTGCGCTCACGGTGCGCTGGTTGGATATTGGCAGCCATTTCTTTTGCTGAGTCTGTTTTCGCACCGATTCTTATTGATCCATTTTTAATCGCACTTATACTAGCTCGCCGTGAACGCTGGCTCTACTACACTATTATTGCCATTGTATTCTCTGTGATTGGAGGAGTGGTAGCGTATTTCCTCGGCGCGTTGTTTTTTGATTTTATTGGGACTTGGGTAATTGGTTTTTATGGTTTAGAAGATGAGTTTGCAGCGATTCACAAACGCCTTGATTCGAATGGATTTGTGTTTGTACTCATTGGCGCTTTGACACCAATTCCGTACAAACTAGTAGCGCTTGCCAGCGGTCTTGCTCAGATTAATTTCATGACGTTCTTTTTTGCCTCAGTAGTGGGACGAATACTGCGACTTGGTTTAGTTGGTGGCGCTACCTACATTGTTGGACCACATGCGCTACCACTCATTCGTAAGCACCTACTCCAACTGGCGTACGTCATTGGGATTATTCTTATTGTTTATTTCATTGTCCGACTGCTGTAACCTGTTGGTTAATTACAAACCGGATTGTAGATGAGTATCGTATAATGAAGACATGATGGTCTTTGATCAGCTGGCTTCGCTTTTGCCGCCACCGCGATACTTGCTGCTCCCACACGCTGGAGTGGATATTTCTGATACTTCGCTGAAATATATCCAATTTGAACGAGACAAAAGAAGCGGACAAAGCCTACGGCTAAAAAATTGGGGGGATATTGATATCCCTGAAGGAGCGCTTGCCCGCGGTAGTGTTGAGGATGGCGCAAAGCTCGCTGAGGCACTCAAAGAGGTGCGCACTCGTACTGGTCTCCAATACGTACGAGTTTCTCTACCAGAAGAACGTGCCTATCTATTTGAAACCGAAATAAAAAAAGGTACTCCATATAAAGAAATTCGCGGTCAACTTGAATTTCGCCTCGAAGAAAATGTCCCTCTTTCGCCGCGCGATGCTTATTTCGATTATCATATTTTTGAGGATGGACTTAATAAAGATCAAATGACTGTATCAGTGACTGTATATGCAAAAGAAACCATCAACAGTTATTACGATGCCTGTCGAGTAGCCGGAGTCACACCGCTGTCTTTTGAAGTAGAAGCTCAAGGCATTGCTCGCGCTTCAATTCCTCGAGATGATCATGGGACTCACCTAATTGTTGATTTTGGTAAGACCAGAACAGGGATTGGGATTGTTCACCGCGGCATCTTGATGTACACCTCCACAATCGATATCGGTGGAAAAGAACTCTCAGTTGCACTGCGCCGTCAGTTGGGGGATAAAGAGGAGTCAGAACTTACAGACATAAAAAATACCCAAGGTCTGATACAAAACAACGCTGACCCAGCTGTCTATGAGGCATTGGTTTCTACCATGTCTGCAATTAAAGATGAGATTGCGCTCCGCATTCAGTATTGGAATAACAAAAATGCTGGAAATGACGATCGTTTTGTCGAGCACATTATTCTTTGTGGCGGGAGTTCAAATCTTAAAGGTTTGCCAGAGTATTTACACGAAAGTCTTGGTATCGAGACCAGTCGAGCCGCAGTATGGCACAATGCTTTTGATCTTAATGATGGTGTGCCGCCGATTGATCTACGTCACTCGTACGGTTATGCCACTGCCATTGGCTTGGCACTCACTGCGTTTTCATAATCTATGATAAATCTTATTCCACCATCAGCTCGCAAGCTAATCGTCCGCGAATACTGGATACGGGTAATAACGGTGTGGTTTTTGCTTATAACATTTGCTCTGTGGATCTTTCTTGCCCTCCAGGTACCGACTTATATCCTCATTGATTCCTTGCATGATGCATTAGTAACCCAGTTTGATCGGGCACAGGCTGAACATACCGAGTTTTCAGAATTAGAAGCAGAGGTAAAGAAAATAAATACGCTCGTGAGTCATCTTGGCGCCCATGAAGACGATGTGTATTTTTCGGAACTCATTGCTGAATTAGACCAGCGCGCGGTAGCTGGAGTGACCCTTACTCAGTTTGCGATGAAACGTGAAGAAGGTGCACTCAAGGAAATTGATCTCGTTGGAGTAGCACCCACTCGGACAAGCTTGTCTAATTTTCGTGACGCTTTGGAAGCACATGAACGTTTTTCCAAGGCAGAACTACCGATCTCTAACCTCGCAAAAGAACGAGATATTACCTTTTCTATGAAAGTAACCATGGCATCAGATTAATAACTCAGTATGCGCATATCTAGAACCACAACTACATGTATTATTTCTCTCGTACTGCTTTTCGGTACGCTGTGCGCCTGCGGATTTCTTTGGTGGTATGTGGGCGTCACGGGAACTGCACTTAAAGACGATATGCAAACAGTACAAGACCGAGAAATCCTCGATCGAGAACGCTTTATTCTTGAAGGCATGCTTGAAGAGACTGCTAAAGAACGAGCAGAATTAACCAGCCATGTCTTGCAAGGTGATGACGGCGCGGTAGAGCTACTTTCATTGGTTGATGAGGCGGCAGCAGATCTGGGAGTTGTTTTAAGTACTCGCAAACTTGAAGTGATACAAGAAAAAGATGAACGTTTCAATACACTTGAGGTCTCGTTCAAGACGGTTGGGGAAGAGTCACGAGTGCAGAAGATGTTGCAATTGTTTGAATCTTTACCGTACCGTAGTCAGGTGATTGATTTGCAGGTTATCCGTTCGACTGATAAAGAAACCGGTCAACCGCTTATGGATAGTACCGCGGTCTTACACGTTAGTCTGATCAGTGAATAAACATGATTGAAAAAAAAGACATCTTGAGAATGATTAAACACGTTGCTCGGCGTAGTCGCAACGTGCCTGATCGCCGGCTCATGCATCCCAAACGAGAATGGCTGATTGGCCTCGGCTTATTTACGCTTGTGTTAGTAGTCAGCGGTATAGTGAGCGCGCAGCGTTTTGCGTACTTCAGTCACATTGAAACGCATTTGGAAGCCACTGAGTTGAATGTAGTTACCTACAAGACCGGAGCTATGAACGATGTCATTCGTCAGTACGATGAGCGCACAGTCCGTTTTCAGCAACTGCGCAACGGTATCGCTCCTCGCACCCCTGATCCAATTGTAATTGAGAACCAGGGAGCTGATGACACGGCAACATCGAGTGATGCTGTAGCTACCACCAGCACTGAAACAATCGAATCAGAGGAGACAACTGAAGATCCTGAATCAGGAGGACTTGATGTTGAGTGATCCGGTCTTGCTTTCTCCTAGATTCAAACTCAATCGGTTCGATAATTACTCTTTCAGCAGGTCTTAATCGCAGGTGGTCACGAGTTACTACCCAAAATAAGTACTTCGCATTTATTTTGCTAAGTACTCTCGACCCCGCCTCGACCATTTTTATTTCTAAGATTTGAAATAAAAATATGTCTGCGGCTGACACAGCTAAAAAACAAAAAGCAGTTTTTGTTTTTCTTAACGCTGTGTCCCCACCAGGACTCGAACCTGGATCAAAGGGATAGAAGCCCTTCGTTTTATCCATTAAACTATGGGGACAAACTGACCTTTAGTCACTTTGGTAACGCTAGGGTAGCAGATTTATTTTTACTTGGAAACACAAAACCACAATTCCCGGAGGGAATTGTGGTTTTGTGTTTCGTAGAGCGAAAGAAAGTGCCGGTTTAGGAAGGTGTAAACCGGCACTGATGAGGTTCCCGTTAGCCGCGCTTCTAGATGAGCGCGAGCCGATTGAAGTTTGAGCCAGCATCACGCTTTTCACGTGCGATTTGCCGTACGCGCAACAGCGACAACAAACCGAGCGGCCCCAGTTGAGCGGTCAAGTCCGCCAGCAACTTCCGAGGGGTACCCATGGTCTCCACCTTTCCAGCAGCTCTACGTTGAATTAGATGTGCTGCTTACTATCCACCCTACGCCTGCAATAAAAATCTGTAAAGTCAAGTTATACACAGGAAGTAGAAACTAGAGTCCATCATGTGGGACAACGTTAGAACACTAATGGCTAAGTAATCTCTACTGTGGTAGATTCAACATATGGACGAGAGACTGAGATATGTAGCTGCTGCAATTGCGTTGGCTCATTCAAATGAGAGGAATATTAGGTCAGTGTACTCGTATACTGACAGTAAATATTACTCTGTTGACGTCAAAATAGATGATGATCGTGTGAAAGGCTTTGATTATACTGAAAATCATCATTTCGATGGTCGCATGCCGAATCTTTATCACTACGGTATGAGCAACCATTTTCAATTTAAAAACAAAGGTGATGGCAGATACTCAGGATTCGATTACTCAAAAAACTGTCATTTTGGCGTAACCGTAAGAAGTAAAAGCGCAGACTTGTACGACTATGGAGTGGGAAGCTATTTTTCATTCTCACTTTAGTAAACTGGCACCACCGAGCAATTTATGTATTATTAGCCGATGTCTCCTGATAGATATACTCTATACATCGATGAATCTGGAATACGATATCCTCAACACAAAGTAATGCCACGAGAAGATGGCATGGATTGGTTCAGCTGGGGAGGAGTTTTGGTGCGAAAGCAAGATGAGCAAGAAATTGTAGATAAGTACAAAAAATTCTGTGAGAAATGGGAAATTACATACCCACTTCATTCTAGTGAAATCAGAGGGAAGAGAGATAAATTTGGATGGTTAAGAGATGATGAAACGAAAACTGCCGAATTCTTTAACGATCTCAACGATTTTCTAACTGGGATCAGTGTAATTGGATTTGGTGTAGTAGTTTCTAGACCCGGCTACAATAAGAAGTTTCGTGAAAAATATGGGAATCAACGATGGGAGCTATGTAAGACTACGCATCCTATTTTGATGGAGAGGGTGGTAAGGTATTTGATCGCAAATTCTGATAATCCCAAGCTGAAGGTTGTTTTTGAAGGAGCAAGTGGTTCTGATAATAAAAAAGTGGTCAATTACGGTATGGCTCTCAAAGATTCTGGACATCCTTTTGATAAAAATAACGCTGAAAAATATTCTCCTTTACCATGCGAAATCTTTCAAGAGCTAGTAGTTGGGAGACCTGAACCTGGAACTAAAAGTAATATTTTCTTACAAATTGCTGATCTGTATGTTTATCCAATGTCGAAGTTCATTTATGACCCAAACTATTTAGCATGGCATGAACTGTATAAAGCAGGCAGGCTGATTGATTCAGTTTTAGAACCTGAAGAAATTTACTTGAAAGGAGTAAAATATTATTGTTTTAACACTTAAAAACAGAAAGACCAGCACGAAGCTGGTCTTTCTTGGCCCGCTAAAAGCTGTTTGGGCACGCGGATCGACAATCGATCCAGTACTCATACTATAAGATATTTATATAAAAAGATCAATATTGAAAAGTGTTTACTTTTCTGTTTCAGCTTTATTAATTTTTAGTTAAATATGTGGATTTAAAACTAAAATTGGTCTATATTTCCAATATTATTTCATGAATTTCTCAGAAATCTTAGAAAAAAGATATCAGGCAGTTTTGTCTAGCCCTGATGAGCGCATTTTTTATAAAAACGTTCACGCATATATCGATCTCATAATGAGTGATGATAAAGCACGATCAATCTAAGAATTCTGATTTTGAAACTTTGTGCGCGATGAGAGACTTGAACTCCCGACCTTCTCGGTGTAAACGAGCTGCTCTACCAACTGAGCTAATCGCGCATATATAAAATTGTAGGCAACATAGTACCGGTTTTTGGAAATAATTCAATATATGTATACTTAGACCCATGATGGAGATTCAGTGTGTTGTGCACGGAACTGTACAAAATGTAGCGTACCGCGCGTATGTGCAGGATTCAGCGACTGAGCTTGGAGTATGTGGCTGGGTGAAAAATGAGTCTGACGGTACGGTGAGTGTGTGCGCTCAAGGGGAGCGTGACATTCTCAAGGACTTTATTGAATATTTGCACGAGGGTTCACTGAAGGCAAAAGTCACTGGCGTGTCAGTGGACTGGGGTACAGTGGGTAATGTGTATGAAGATTTTGCAGTCCTGTATGTCTGAACCAACAATTTTATTTGAGAATGAAGATGTGGTGGTGATTGATAAACCAGCCGGTCTTTTAGTGCATGAAGATGGCACAAAAACAGAAACAACAGTAGTCGATTGGTTCTTAAAAAAATATCCAGATGCGCGAGGTGTTGGTGAACCTCGGGTTGGTAAAGATGGAAAAGAAATCGAACGGTCAGGTATTGTGCACCGACTTGATAAAGACACCTCCGGTGTTATGGTGCTTTGCAAGAATCAGCCAGCATTTTTGCATATCAAACAACAGTTTCAGGATCGTCTGATCAAAAAGGAGTATCTTGCCTTGGTGTATGGGCACTTCAAAGAGACGTGGGGCACTATCGACCGTCCGATTGGTCGTAATGCCAAAGATTGGCGCTTGCGTTCAGCTGAGCGGGGAGCCAAGGGTACTTTGCGTGAGGCAGTGACTAACTGGGAATGTCTGAGTAACGGAGAGTTTCAGGGAGAGAAATTTGCACATGTAAAGCTTATGCCGCAGACAGGACGTATGCACCAATTAAGAGTGCACCTTAAAGCCATTGACCACCCAATTGTGGGAGATGTTTTGTACGCGGGGAAACGTCTTGAGCAATCAAATAATGTAGGACTCACCCGCTTGGCGCTGCATGCTCATGAGCTCACCCTTGTTCTGCCTTCTGATGAGGAAAAGACTTTTACCGCATTACTGCCTAAGGATATAGAGTTAGCGATCTCAACCCTAAAGGCTGGCGAGCAATAATATTGCGCAGAATATAGTGGTGTGGTACAGTACCGGCACTTTTTGAGCGTCGCTGCTCAACATTTTATTTTCAGATTTATGACAACAACACTTAGTGGTGTAGCCATCTCTCCAGTAAACATGGAGGATCGTAAAAATCTCGGTATTAAAGCCGGTGATACAGTGCGTGTGCACCAAAAAATTCAAGATAAAGGTAAGACCCGTATCCAGGTTTTTGAAGGTCTGGTTTTGGCTCGCAAGCATGGTGACGAAGCAGGCGCTACGTTTACCGTCCGTAAGGTGGCAAGTGGTGTAGGGGTAGAGAAAATCTTCCCACTGTACTCACCAAATATTGATAAGATCGAGATTGTGAAGCGCGCGAAAGTGCGTCGAGCGAAGCTCTACTACATTCGTGAGAAGGTAGCGCGTGAGATCAAACGCCAAATGCGTCGTATGCACCTCACTGCACTCGCGACCGAATCTGAAGCCGAGGCCGCAGCGCGCGCTGAGGCCGCAGCAGCCAAGCAGGCAGAGGAAGAAGCCAAGGCGGCTGAAGAGGCAGCAAAGAAAGCCGAGGAGGAATCTGCCACACAATCTGATGATGCATCATCAGATTCTGAAGCAGACAAGCAAGCTGCAGCAGAAGCAGAAAATTCTGAAGTAGCTGCCCCAGAAGAATCAAAAGAAGAGACGAGTGAGGAAGCTGAACCAACTACAGAAGAGGAGCCTGCTGATTCAGAAGAACCAACTGAAGAAAAGAAAGACTAACCAACAAAACCACTCAGATGAGTGGTTTTGTTTTGTGGTTGCAAAAGCATGAAAAATCTTTAGAATGGAGCGACTTCTTTAGGGAGGGTTCATATGTCCAGGTGGCGAAATTGGTAGACGCGCTACCTTGAGGGGGTAGTGGGAGTTATCCCGTGCTGGTTCAAATCCAGTCCTGGACACAACATAATAAAAACCTGCCATGGCAGGTTTTTGTTATACTCAAGTTATGGAATCCAAAAAAGATTACTCATATGGAATAGTGCCAATCCATAAAGACAATCAGAACCAGTTCAAAGTACTTCTCATTGATCAATACAGTCCAGTTAAAGGCAATTATTATTGGATTTTCCCCAAAGGTCATGCTGAGGAAGGAGAAAGACCTGAAGAAACTGCACTGCGAGAATTGTGTGAAGAAACGGGACTTGTTCCAACTTCACTTAGTGACGAAACGTTTGAGATGAGGTACGAGTTTTTGGTAGGCGAGACAGCGGTAGACAAACGAGTAATATTTTATATTGGGTATATTGATGACATTACTGTTGAATTACAACTCAGTGAGGTTCGAGAAGCACGATGGCTGTCTCTGGAGGAAGCAAGGGAGTTACTAACGTATCAAAATGCCAAGGATGTACTGGCTGAGGTAGAGGTTTTTTTAAAGAAAACGGGCGGGGAATAGTGACTTTTTAGTAAAAGTATGGTATAATGAAAACAGGTAGAAATTTAGCTGTTTTTTTGAAACACGAGCGAAAAGGAGGACACAATGTCCATATACCTCAGACCCATCGCGGCGCTTATTGCAGGTGTGGTGCTTTTGACGGGAGCGTGGACATGGTTCCAATCGTACCGTCAATCAGCCTCACTGGAGGAACAAATCCTCCAGGTCGAAGCAGTCGTCAGCGGTTGCGAGATCGGCGAAGAGCGCCAACTGGCGCTTCTGTGTCTCTCGGGACCACAAGGCAAACAGCTCTTGGAGTACGCGAAGCGTTCTCCGGAGCTTCAGGTTGTGGTTCCTCGCCTCTATGCCTTGTATGGGCAAGATGGGTCGCCACTGCAGCCGGCGTGGGAGCAGGCAATTGATCGCTATGGCTTTGATGCCATTCGGGTCATCCGAGCCTACTACGAAGGTGGATCTGCCATGGCAACGACCGAATCACTGTACCAACAAAGCCTCAATGAGCTCTTTGCCGGGCAACTGCCGAGTCTCAAAGTTGAGGAGTTGCCAGCGTCTTACCACGGCGCGTACGGTCTCCTCCAACTTACAGACAAGGGGCACCGGCTCTTGGCTCGGTTTGAGTATGAGAGCGACAAAGCGGTGTATAAGCCGCTCACCGGCACTGTTGGTTTCTTTGGCGATATCATGTTTGGTTACATCCACGGTGTGGAGTCCAAACTGATACTCGGCGAAGATGTCACACTCGGTGAATGGCTAGGGGTCGGGATCGAGGTCGCCGTACCAGTTCTGATCACTACGGCACTCGTGAAGGGTGTCAAAGTTGCCCTACTTGCCAAAGGTGGTAGTAAAGTTGCTTTTTTGAAAGCAGCTACCACTGGTACTCTCAAGGCTACCCTGAAAATGGGTGCCAAGATAGCACCGAAAGCAGCTATCGTGGGTGCTGGGTACTTGGTAATCCGTCACCCATCTCTGGTTGCCACCCAGTTGTCCTGGGTGGCAGAACAGGTCGGTTTACCAAGCTGGCTTGGTGCTTGGGTAGGTTATTTGATCTTCGCAGTTATCATCTTGACGATCCTAGCCTTCCTCTGGGCACTGACCTTTCCAGTCCGGAAAGCCGGTGCTCTAACCTGGCGATTACTTCGCGTAGTCAGTCGGGTCTAAACCATCAACCCCGCCGGGTCATCTCGGCGGGATTTTTCATTTTCTTAGTAAATGTTTAATGGTGGCAATAAAGTGTTGCCAACGGGTGGAGGTGTTTGAACTTCGCACAAAGTCTTCTCGGATTTTTTGGAAGGTTTCCTCACCTAAAATATCGCGTAGTATTTTATTACCCTGGGGTGAGTCATCGATACAAGTCAAACAGTCTTTGCGGATAGCTAAGCATCCAACAGTTTGATCGTCTGTTTTTGTGGTATCTATTTTTGCGTATTGACCAAGTACCACTAGATCCGCCCCTTCTTCGATGGTAGCGACCAGCTGATCAAGAGAAGTGGGTTTTTGCAATAGATCGCCATCAAGGATACTCAGCACATCACCAGTCGCAGCTTCCCAGCCAGCGCTGACAGCTGGGTTTTTGCTCCGAACCACGCGCAGTTGTCGGTAAATGGGAGTTAGGGATTCGGCGATACTAGCGACTCCATTTGCGTTGTCATCTATGATGATAAGTTCGTAGCGTTCGGGTGCGCTCGTGTCCAACACCTCACAGATGCCAGCGACGCAGGTTTCGAGGTCAGCTGGGGGGATAGTTGGCGGTAGTACAAGCGAAAAATATGGAGAGGGGACAGAGTTTTTCATATGATTTTCTTTAGTATACCCAAAAAACCAACAACACAGCTGATTTATGCACGGTGTTAGCGAGTACGTTATAATATGCTTCTATGTTGGAAATTGTATTCCCGCTTGGCGTATCACACTACTTGATTGGTGGAATCCTGGTTGGTTTGGGAATTAGTTTACCGTACTTGCTCACCGGTATTGTCCCGGGAGTGTCTACGACCTTTACCTCAACGTGGTCATATATACTACGAGGATCGTTCTTTCAGACCCCAGGCTTTGTGGCGAGTCGGCAGTGGCGGTTAGCTTTAGTGGTGGGACTAATGACCGGCGGTCTACTTTATATCTGGTTGTTTGCTGATGGCAAAGCAGTGTCCACAAGTATTGAGGGCTGGCGATTATTTATTGGTGGGATATTGATCGGCATTGGTACCCGCATGTCGGGTGGCTGTGCGTCTGGACACGGCATATGTGGTAACGCGGCGCTAGAAAGAGTTTCGTTGGTAGCAACACTGACCTTCCTTGCCACCGCCATTGCGGTAGCTAAAATTACCAGTTTAGTTTTTGGTCTATGACACGTGCCACTTTGATATTCATGTATATTGGCGGTGTGGTCTTTGGTCTCGGGTTAGCATTTTCTGGTGCTGCGCGACCAGAGGTCGTGTTGTCATTTCTACATCTTGAAGACCTAGGACTTTTGTTTGTCATCGGAACGGCGTTACTCGTGACTCTGGTTACTTTTCAAATAGTACCGCACTGGCTCAAGAAACCGCCATTTGGTAATCATTTTGCTGGCAATGAAAATCTGCCGATTACCCAACGTTCAGTTGTGGGGGCGGTGATCTTTGGTGTTGGCTGGGGTATTTCTGGATTATGCCCAGCTACATCTTTGACCGCGGTTGGGATGGGAAATGTGCCAGTGGTTCTTGGAGTCATTGGCATGTTTTTAGGAGCGTTAATATATGGTCAGATACGAAGTCGGTCAGAAAAGCGTTCGTAAGAAGTATTACTATGTGTCGTCATCACTAATCTATGAATAGAAAATATATTACAATCGGTGTATTAGTCGTTTTGCTCGGAGGTCTGGTGTGGTTTCTGATTTCCTCTCAGAAACATTCCACTCTCACCATTCCAATGTCGGAGCGGGTTGAACGCCCGGACATGAGTCTTTCGTTTAAATATCCAGAACAAGGAGTTATGCGGGTCATGGAAGGTGGTTTATCGCTCGGGAACATGACCATGGATGGTACCTTTGTGATTGGTTCTTCTACTGAATCTGCCCCAGTTATCAGCGCCTTTGTGTTTACTGAGACCGAAGCATTGTTTGATGAAAGTGAGGTAGCGTCTGGTTTGGTATCTACCACCACAGAGTCTGAAGACAGCCCAGTACTTGATGAAACCAAAGAAGAGAAGATACGTTCATGGCTACGTGCTAATAATAATCTTACGAATTATGAATCTGCACGCGATGAATCAACGCAAAATCTTGATGGGGTAACTGCTCTACGATACAAGACCAGTGGCAGTACCTACCAGCAAATAGTATATGCAGTTATTTTCCGTAACCGCCACTATGTATTTATGGGTCAATTTGAGTCAGCTAATGATCTTTACGAACAACAGTTTGAAGCATTTATAGACTCTATCTACTTTGAGTAACCAAATAACAAAAAGCGCTGGCTATGCCAGCGCTTTTTGTTATTGCTGTATGCAGTCGCTCAGCACTATCTCCCCATCAACTTCGACAAACGCTTCTGGTCCTTTTGCATGGAAAACAATGGTTCCATTACTGTATCGTTCTCCAGAGGCGGCTACTTCTTGTTCTAGGGCAACAAATTCTTGACCATTTTCACTATACTCAATACCAGTATTAGAGTATATAACTGACACTGCACTTCCGTCTCCGCACTGGTATACAAACTCAGTTTCAGTATCCATAAATACTCGACCATCAAAAGTAGTACAGGAAGCACCGGCTACCTCACCGCCAGCCGCCACACAACTTCTAAAATCAACCATACCTGCTTCTACGGCACTTAGATCATCAGGTAGACTTCCGGGAGCGTCCTGACCACTCTCAAGGGCTTCGTCTAATAGTGATGCATTCCAAGTAATTGGAACAGAGATACTATCAGGAGTATCAAAGTCAGACACTTCGTTCTTTTTCACGAGGAGAATTGCGTCTTGAGTAACATCGACAGCGCTCGCACCTACTTCAATAGTACCGAGAAAACGAACCGAACCTTCTATCGGGTTTCCATGTGCATCAATCCAGTCAGCAACTCCATACCCCTCGGCTATGAGTACACCTTCTGTGGAGCGCAACTCAAGCGGCACGACACCTTCAAACACCCAGTTGGCAGGCACTTCACCTTCCACTTGCAGCGGCAATAGTGCCGCATCAAACTCGCTTGGATTGTCGAGCGTCACGGCATTCCCAGCCACAGACGTGTAAGTCTGGGTAGGAGTTGGGGGAACATTTGAAAACGAATCAATCGCTTCCATATCATCCCCATTTTTACTACCGTAATAAGTCGTGTAGAAGAACACTCCAGCTATGAGAAGTAGGACGCATACGCCCAGTAACCAAAAATTTCTTTGCATAGTAATAATTTATTCTATAGAAATTCAGTATACGGAAGTTGTATAAAGTCCGCAATAAATAGATTACAGAAAATCACTCATCATATAGGTGAGAGTAGATAAGTTCAGAAATACTCGCGATAGCTTCCTGCGCGGCGGGCACATTAGTGGTCTTGGTCATGATGCAGATAACATACGGGTTTGGTTCAGTATAGACAATCCCACAATCATGGAGCTGGAGCCCATCAACGTAGTTTGGGTTGTCGTTAAAACCAAATTTATTGGCAGTAATAATGTCAGCCGGGAGTCCATTCACGATGCCACTGTCATATGAAGACAGCGAGAGTAAATGGAGCGCTCGTTCAGACATAGTTTCTGAGAGATACGTAGCATTGTATAAGATGCGAAATACCCCGGCGTAATCAATTGGAGTAACTTGGTACTCGTCGCCCAGTTCATAGTCAGCCGGTATGAGCGTCATTGAATCACGAATGAGGCGAGCATGCGTCTCCTCATCTACGCGCTCAGTCAGATAGTCCGCTAAAATCGCCCGTGCTTCATTATCTGAATGAATAATTAATTGTTCAATGAGAGACTCAATAGTGTACGTTTTCCCGAGTGCCAAGCGTTGGGCTGGTGGCAAGTTGGCTTTCTCAGCGTGGCGACCATCGTAGACGATGGTGCGTTCTAAAAGACCTGGTGTATATTCTGCCAGCTTAAAATAAGAAGTCATGAGGGTAACTTTCATAAGACTGGCTGGTATATATTGCTCGCGTTCATTGACACCGAACCAGTTACCAGTTTCTAAGTCTTGGTAGTACACCGAAAGTGTTGTGATAGCTTCTTTTTTGACTAAGTCAGTCACCGCCACCGCCACCGCATCTTTTGTTTGTTGCAGGAGTTCGTTCGTAGAACCAGTTGCGCCGATATCAATTAAAGGATTGGTAAAGGTCATGCGACCTAAGTGCCGTTCGGTGACAACTGCTCCACTTGGGCTTAGGGTTGTATTTATTTTTGTTTGGACTGCATTAATTTGGGTACCAATATATATGCCACATATGAGGCTTAGGACTAGTAACCCATACCAGCGATATGCAGTGTGCCCCGAAGGGTAAGAGGTTAGTGGCGCCATATTGTCTGGTTATCAGGTGGGGGATTGGTGTGCGAGGACAGTATAGCACTTCTTATTAAGAGGTTGTAAGATTTAAGTAGTTGCTGCGTCTTAATGGGCAAGGTACTGAAGTACGACTCTAACCGCTCCACAATACGGGATGTGACGACCAAGTCCTCATTAATCCATAAATTACATATCAAGATGAACAAAATTAGCATTGCAGTTGTCGGCATCATTCTCCTGGCCGGAAGCTGGTATTTATTTAGTCACTACCTACCAACACATAATGGTGTGAGTGCGGTGAATGACGAAATTGCAACCCTCGAAGCAGAGTTGGCAGCTATTGATGCACAGGTGCAGGCAGGAACGCTTTCACCAGAAGCGGCAGTAGCAGCACGAGCAAAAATTGCCGATCGACTCGCTTCAGTAGACGCGGTTATCAAAAAGACCACTATTCGTGATCTCAACCCCGAACAGCGTGAGAAGTTACGTCAGGCGCTCACCAAACTCAATAATGTGTTGCAGACCTACCAAGCGTCACTTACTAAAGTAGAAGCAGCAGCAGAAGTGGCACTTGCAGAGAAGCCGGAACTCAATCGTAAGGGCGGACGTCGTTCTATCGCAGTAGTCATTCAGGATATTGTCGAGACAGTTCAAGATGAAGTGAGTGATATCGCTGACTCACTTGAAGATTTTGTTGACGAAGTGGTAGACGATATTCAAGATGCTGTCGATGATATCACCGATGATGATTCATCTGACGACACTGCTTCTACTACTGACGAAGAAGAAACTGAAGAAAACAATGACCAAGAAGCAGACGACAACAGCGGAGACGAGACTGCCGATGATGATACTTCTATCGAAGTAGATTCTGAGACTGAGGTCACCGCTACCACAACCACAGACACTGTGCAGTAGTGAGTTACATATCTAAAGAAAAATAAACGCCACATTTGTGACGTTTATTTTTCTTTTAGGCCTACCTTGCTATGCTTGCAAACTGATTGATTCACGTTAGTATGTTTGCATTATGAATCGTGGTGGGATTCTTACGCTTTTTGTTTTCATAGTATTCATTTCTCCAGTGAACGCTTGGGCGTATACTGTTGTGTACGAAACTACATTTGATACTGACCCAGGCTGGGTAGTTGATCAGCCAGAATATTATCATTGGGTTGCTACTAGTAGTACTTATTCTGTCACTGCTTATAACCGCCCACCACAACCGCGACGTTTCCCTGATCGGTACGCTACGATCGAACTAAGCGATTTCGATCCTAATCAAGCGTGGGAACTGAGCTGGGACATCCTACCAACCGAACAGGCTTATTATGGTGCGTACATGTTTGGTCTGTATTCACCCGATCATATTTTTAGTAACCGCACGAATTCGAGTAATGCCCTCTTGATTAGTAGCAGTACGGTGAATTTTTACTTTAGTACCAATCGATTTTCCAACAATGGTTACCGTTTGAATATTGTTGATGGGGATGGAGACAATCTGGGGCAGGGTGGAACTGGTGCAGAGTTTTTTGAACCAGATACGTGGTATCACTTGACCATGCATTACGCCACCGACACACCGTCAATCTCTATTGTTATGCAGGAGCGGGATTCAGGCGATGTGGTGTACTCGTTTAGCAAAATTTTGCCGGCTGATACTCTTTTTTCTCCAACTATGCAGCACTTGGGAGTGAGTCTCTACCCATCTGGCACCAATGGTTCCATATTTACCGGACGGGGTATTGATTCGTATTCGAAATACCACATAGACAACGTCACCCTTACCCAGTTAGGCAATACAACCGAACCGGAGTCAGAGCCCGAACCGCTGTCTGATTTATTGTTGCAGTACGAGCCAGTTTTGTATTTTCATGAGGATGAAGACTACTTCCCGATGAATGTGGAAGCATTTGTTGAAGGGAGTGGTCTCTGGGATAGTCGGGGTGTGCTCCCCGATGTCGAGCTCATCTCAAGAGGTGAAGGAAACGCTCTCATACTTGATACTCTTGCTACCACCACCGATACAAGCGATTGGTACCTGGCATTTAGTAGTGATGAAGCTGGTGAGTATGATGTAGATGCTGCAAAAGCTCGCTACCAAGCATTACGAGCCAGTGGGAAAGCCACCAGTACCTACTACGCCATTGAGACCAGAGACTCATACATAGACTCACTGGGTGAGACCCATGAGTTTATTGTCTTGCAATACTGGTACTTCTACGCCATGAATAATTGGCGAGAGAAAGGGGGTTTCAATAATCATGAGGGCGACTGGGAATCGGTCTTCGTATTCTTGGATGTTGAAACCGAAGAACCACTGTATGTTGCTTTCTCAGCTCACCACAATGATGGTTCAGATACAGTAGTTAGTGAGTCCGTTCGAAGAAAATGGAATAATGAAGATTTGAATTATAAAAAAACCAACGTTGAAACTTACGTATCCTTAGGTTCTCATGCTGTTTATAACCAAATGGGTGTGCATCCTACGCTTACAAGCGATGATCAAGCACTTGGCAATGGGCAGTTTTTCTCTTCTACAACATGGAGAAAAAGATATGTCCTTTCAACTTCCAGTGTGGGCTGGTCCAACTTATTTGAAGGGAAATTTGGTACCGATAGATCCTTCGATTTATTAAATGGAGAAAGTGGACCCCAAGGACCCTATTACTCAAATATTAGTGGCATTAGGCGTTTTCATGAACCAGTAAAATGGGCAGGTATTGATCAGATACTCGACTACGAAATAGAGACACCGACCAGCCTACTTTCATTCCCCAAGCCAAAGTCACCATGCGTTTTGCTGAGGCTTTAGAAGCCGGGGACATTGTGACCGTAAATCCACACGAGGAATTCATCTCCTTTGGACTCAATCTTGATGAGGTGGATCTCTTACCACATTTTTATGACTTCACTACCAATCTGCCAAATGGAGATTTCACGGTAGATGTAACCCTAACCTACACCGATGAAGAATTAGCAGAGCTTGGTCTTTTTGAGTCGGAGCTCACCATTTGGCACTACAACGAACTCACTGATGAGTGGGAGCTGGTAGACAGTATTGTTGATACTGACGCGAACACCATTTCGTTCACCACCAGTCATTTCTCAATTTATGCCATCGGTACCAATCCAATAGAGCCAGAGATTGTTGATCTTGAAACTAAGTATCGGTGGGGTAAATACAATAGTGAGGAAGAGATACGCACTGCCGCAGTATCGTTTGCTAACAACAGTGGTGAGATTCTTACGGAGCCAGTGACGCTGTTTGTCTCTGACATTAATCCGACGGATGCCACCCTCTCTGAGTATGACGAACGTGATTCGTTTGGCTATTACATCACGATAAAACCAGAAGAATACGGACACTGCTTCTTTGACGTTGCAAAAAATCAGTTGCCGATAGGCATGCGGATGTCAGACCGCAGGCGTATTTTAGAACATCGTCCATATAGTTGTGAGCGTATGCTGGAGAAATATCCTGCGCTTAAAATATACGAAGTCTATGGACTAGGATTAGGAAAGTACTCAAATCCAACCCCTTTAATTTTCGGTGCTCCGAAAGAAAGCAGGCGTTTCAGATTCGAAGCAAACTTAATTCAGCCCGAAGAGAACTTTGAATAAAACAGCCAAGCCACTTAGATATAAAATAAAAAATAATACTGGGAAAATAAAATTCACTCTCTGTGCTGTGAATGTTTTAAAAATTAAGAATCCTACCAGTACGAGATAAAGAATTGAGAAAATAGTTTTTCCAAAGCTGCCAAATAACTTTAATCCCACAGCAGAAAAAAGACCTGACCCATAAGCCAAAGCGAATGAATTTATTGTGTCCGGCGCCCGAACAAAAGTTGTCATATACAGCAATGTGCTAAGAAAAAAACATAGCCCAACAAAAATTCCCCAAAACCAACGGGTGCGATAAAAGGGGAGAGAAGAGTTGTTCATACAGAAGATTGTAGCATAGTGCATGCGTAAGGTCGGTAAAATAAATAAAGAGCCGCGTTTTACGCGACCCTGATATTCTTTTCCGGCAAACATTTAAGGCGTTCTGCCGGCACCCCATTCTCGATCGTTTTCGGAACGACCAGGGTATTCGTCAGGTGACTTTTTGCGAAGGACCTTTCCCAAAAGACCAAACGGTAGGAGCAAAAAATTAACCCAGCTTTTCACGTTTTCCTCCTTTCTCGAACTCCAGTTGTTTGTTCGATTAATTCATCTTACTCCCACTTCGCATCGTTTGGCAAATCCTTACAACTTTCGACTATCGTATGCCCATTGGAGGTGGGCTTGGCGCGGGCGGGGGCGACAGGTGTAGTCGCGCGGTCGGCAGTTGTGGGCGACTTGGGCGAGGTGGCGCGCGAAAGCGCGCCACCGTTTTATCTGTCGTTCATCTTCACCATCAGAAAGGCGTCGTCCCATGTAGTACCGACAATACCACTGAAACCAACCGCGGGGGTCGTCTTTATATATCCAACCTTTCCGCTGCCACTCAGAGAGCGGCTGACTAGCGTGAATACCAAAAAAGTTTAGTTCTGGGTCTGAAGCATCTTTCGCTAGTTTGGCTTTCGCGAACCAGCTTTTCGGAAATTCTTTCGTGCAGTCACGCATATAAACACCATCAAATACACCAAGCGCCAGCATTTCCGGTGGGGTTAGTTGCGGTTTGAACTCGGGATGAAAATTTTCTCCCATCGGTTGAGTGCGTTCATAACGATACCCGCGCTGCATTGTGTCATTAACTGTCACTGTCCTACTCATACAACAAGATTGGTCTCGAGAAAGGCACCACCGGGACTAATATCAAATACTTTGGTTGGCGTTAGTACGATAAGACCTTTTACTACACGCTCTGGGTTTTGTTCTTTTACCCACGCTACCGCATCAACAAAGTCGTCGCCTGAGGTGTGGTAGGTTGCAGTAGCTTTAATCTGAATACCTTGCATGCCGGTCCAGGCAGTGAGGGCGACTAGTTCATTTTTGTGTAGGTTAGTAGTGGTTTTGTCCATGAAAAAATCAAACAGCCAGATTGTATTGTCATTTACTCGTACCATTGAAACTGGTACTACATTTACACCATCAGAACCGCAGGTTGCGACCGCTTTCGCGACAGCTGTCTCAATAATATTTTTTACAGTAGCAGAAATTGCCATACCAGGTCTGTTTATTACACATAGTATACCCCTTACCCAGCGTAGTGTCGGAATATGGTATCAGTTGGCGTGATACGTGAGGATGTGCCTTAGTATTGCATCTATAGGTAATTGGTGATAGACATGATGCAGTTTGTGTTTATAAAACTAGCTAATATTTCCACTATATGATGATTCAGCGCGCTTTTAAGGCTCGTGCCATTATTTTGGCACTAGTAATTTTTACTTATACAACATTCGGTTTGCCCCTACAGGCACATGCCATCTCAGATTCAGTAGCTCATTGGTCTTTTGACGAGGCAGCTGGTTCTGTAGCAGCAGATAGTACCGGTAATGGCTTAACAGCTGCACTTAGCAGTTCATTGTGGGGAACTGGGCAATTCTCTGGCGGCTTAGACTTTAGTGGCTCTGGCGGCGTTGCGTCAATCTCTAGCAATGACACTATAGACTTTGGTGCTAATGAAGATCTCTCTATCTCTTTTTGGTTTTGGGATAACACCAAGTCAAGCAAAGGCAGTAATGGTGCAGAAATTGTTGAAAAACAACAAAGCAATGCGTTTTATCAAGTTCGATCACCGAACAAGTCCGGTGAACTGCGCTTCCAGATAGATGACGGTTCAAACCAGGACAGTTTTTACTCAACAACTGCTGACTTAGCAGATGGAGCGTGGCATCACGTTGTCTTTATTCGTGATTACGACAGTGGCATTTTCGCGTACGTGGATGGTGTAGCGGCTGGCTCAGATACCTCAGTGAGTGTTGGCAGTATTGCCAACAGTGCTGATCTGCAGTTCGGTGGTGGCAACGCCGGTTTGTTTGATGGCGGTCTAGATGAGGTGCGTATATACAACCGGGTTCTCAGTGAGGCTGAAGTAACCCAGCTTTTTGGTGGTGTAACTGACGAAACAGCACCAACAACTCCAACCAATCTTGCACTCACACAAACTGATCAGGCGGTAACTTTACACTGGAATGGAGCTAGCGACGCTGAAACTGGCATTAATGGCTATCGTATCTACAGAGCGTCATCTGCAGGTGGTGTGGCGGTACGTATTGGCGAAGTATCTGGCAGTCAGACTACGTATACCGATAGTGAGACAGCTCCTGGGGCGACTTACTGGTACCAAGTAGCGGCGGTTAATGGTGCAGACATTGAAGGAAGCGTGTCAAACCAAGCTAGCGTGACTATCACTGACGGTCCACCAGAAGCCCCGCAGAATCTAGTTGCTTCTGCTGGTAATCAAAGTATTCAACTGAATTGGGCTGGTAACGCGGAACTGGATTTGGCAGGCTACAGCGTCTATGTAGCCAGTACTGTCTCTGGACCGTATGCTTTTGTTGCCAACGTTACTCAGAATACTTTCACACACACCAGTTTGATCAATGGACAGACGTATTATTATGTCGTCACAGCAGAAGACTTAGGAGGCAATGAATCAGGTCATTCTCTAGAAGTGAGTGCGACACCAAATGATATTGATCCAAGTGTCGTTGGTTGGTGGAAATTTGATGAGAGTAATGGCGTGGTAGCACTTGATAGTTCTGAAAATAACAACCACGGGACTCTTATTAATAGCCCACAAAGAGTTTCTGGGGTGTCTGGCAATGGATTGCAATACAATGCCTCACAAGAACAGAGCGTTCACGTAGCTCATGACCCGTCACTCAACTTCGGTAGTTCAGAATTCTCCATTTCGCTCTGGGTTAAATACACAGATTCAGTTGATACTGACATCTTACGAAAGGGCAGTACCGATACTGCGAGTGATTGGTACAAAATAGAAGTCTATTCTTCATCGCAACGCATTGAGTTTAATGTGAACACAAGTCAACAGGCAAAAGTCACTGCCTCAGCACCGTTCTCTTCAAATGATGGAGAGTGGCATCATGTTGCTGCGATACGTGATAACGATGCGGCTGCCATCATTCTCTACATTGACGGAGTAGAAGCAGATCGTAGTTCAATTAATCCAGCCGGTACCATTACCAACTCAGCTGACTTGGCAATTGGAAGTAAAGACACGCTCAATGATGATTTTCTCAACGGCACCCTTGATGAAGTCATTATCTTCAACCGCAAGCTATCACTGACTGAGATTCAAGCACTCGCGCAGACTCTCACAGAAGAACCACCAACTGAATTAAATCCACCAACCGGTATTACAGGAGTGGTTAGTGCAGTGACGCTAAACTGGTTGCCGTCAGTTCAGACTGTTGATCACTATATAATCAAACGAGATGGTGTAGAGATAGCTCAAGTTAGTGGTCTTACCTATACAGATACAATTGTGCAGCCAGGCACCACCCACAGTTACACCATCACTGCCGTATCTGCGGCTGGAGTAGTCTCAGCACCAAGCGATCCGCTTATCTTCGCAGTCCCAATGTTGGTAGAGTAAGTGTGCTATATTGCGGTATATGGCTATGAATCTAAAAAATGTACTCATTTTACTCGTTGTGTTAATAGTAATTGTCGTGCTTGCACAGCAGTTTAGGAACAAATCGGCTGATACCAGTATGGTAGATGAGACATCGAGTCAGCAAGATGCAGGAGAGATCGGGTTGTTTGATGCGTTTCAAGATCAGAGAAGTGAAATCAGCTTCGCGCATGTGGTACCGGTGGAATATAGCGAAGTCTACTTCTTGGTTCGTGGCGGAACACCAGGAGAAACCAAATTAGTAACCTTAGAGGGTCCAGGAATTATAAGTGACAAAGATCAAATTGCTACATTCGATGCTCAAGGCGAAGCTCGGTACACCTGGCGCATCAATCGGTATGGCACCTACAGTGTGTACGAAGATTTTTATGACGACACCACTCAGCAGGATGTACCGATGCTCATGAAGTCAGTGGAAGTAAATTAGTCGCTCAATTTTCTACCAGTACACCTCTTTATTTGCCAAGGGCAACTTACGTGTGTCTAAACATAAAATCTACAGAATTAGGTGATGTCGTAGAGGAAGTTAGAACTGTGTTTGAGGAGTTGCGGGATGAAACTATCCATATCCCAGCACTTTCTTTTGTACATTGAAAAAGCCCCACATGAAGCAGGGCTTCTTCGTGGAGCGTGAATGGTTCAGGTGGTACGGACTCTGGTTGCACCAGTCCATTCATCACCTTCAGCCTTGGGATAGTTATACCATCCGCGGGCACACCAGTTGTCGACCTTGTGGGCGAAAGCGGCCAGCTCGTTCATCACGCGCCGTTTGCTAGTATAATCGTGAATCTCACCTTCGACGTAGGTGAAGCCGTTGAATTGGTTGTCGTCGAGAATGAGACCATACGCTGCCAGCTTGTCTTCACGAAACTGCTTGAACTCCGCCTTGGTGGCGAGTCCATCACGGTTGGAAGCCTGTCCTTGTTGGTTGACCAGAATCCGCCACGGCTTTTCAAGGTCGTGCAGGAAGAAAACCAACAGTGCATCCGAAAGTGAGAACGGCAGTGGTCTTCCAAACGCTTTGTCGAAGTTGTAGAGGTGACGAGCATAGTTCATGCCGTCAGTTACGTGGTCGATGTAGCCACCGTCCCAAGTCTGGTGGTTGTGGGTTGAGCCACGTGCCTGCTCGAAGAGTGAGCGGTTATCAGTAAGGATAGTGTGACAGATTGACCGATTCGGCTCCTCAATCAAGTCGATAAGCTGTTCAATCGGCAGGTAGTCGAGAATCAGAGAAACGGTTCTCATAGCAAGGTCCTTTCAAAGAGCTGGTAGTAAATATGCAGTATATAAATAAAAAACACAACACCAGTTCGAACGTCTCGCTAGGGTATCTGAGAGAAGGCTACAAATAAGCTTCAAAACGCTGGGCAGCTACCGGGGTAATCTCTCGTTACACGAGCAGTATACCTTTTGGGTATTTTGTTTCGCTTCACTCACAAAATTCCTCAAAAGCTTTTCGATTCGCGTTACGCTTTACATCCGCAAAGCTACGCCTGGTAGCCGCCCTTCCTAAACGCAAAACACTCCCGAGGGGAGTGTTTGCATTTACTCAGGGCGGCTACCGGGAATCGAACCCGGATTTTCGGTACCACAAACCGACGTAATAACCATTATACAATAGCCGCCATAGTGGCTGTACGCCCGCAGGGCAGACAGCAACGTGACGCAAACTATACCGATTTTCGGGTTAAAAGTAAATGAAGTGATCCGTGGTATTATCTGGGTATTGTATGAATACTGTATCTAAGTAGTTGATGTTTGTGGTGGTACTACACCTCGGTGCTGGAATGGGTTTTTATCTAGCGCGCTTTATTTTCTAAATCACTTCAAGTGTGCCTACAGGTTCTTCCGACTGATTGCGGGCAGCTTCAGTTTCTTGTTGGCTGGCTTTTTTCTTTGCTTCCCAGCTTGTTTCAATAGTATTTGTGTGATCTGCAGTTTGTATGCGGGTGTGGGCACGGTACTCATCCTCGGTCCAGTCTCCTGGCTGGTGGGCATTCCACCACCACAGGCCAATACCACAAAGCACACAAAGACCAAAAGCTACAGTCAGCAAAAGACGATGCATCATTAATTCTAGTGTATACTCACGAGCATGAAATGGCTAGTTGTATTGATGCTGACACTGGCAAGTACATTGCCCGCAGCTGCTCAAGAAGTACACCAAGAGGTGCAATCTATTGTCCGTGGGGAAGTGGTATCGGTAGATGCAACGCGTGAAGAGCGCATTATGGGCACGAGTGCTTCAACCACCGTGCAAACACTCACGGTACGTTTGTTGGGAGATGAGTATCACGATCGGGAAGTAACATTCGAAAATGATCTCATCCCGCTCGAGCCGGGTGATGATATCTATGTCACGCACATCACCACTATTAATGGTGATGAGTACTTCTACTTACAGGATGTCGTGCGGCATAACTACCTGGTAGTCCTTGGTGTGTTGTTAGTTGGTTTATTGTTGTGGTTTGCACGCTGGCAAGGTGCGCGGGCACTGCTAAGCCTGGCGCTTAGTGTTGCGGCGATTCTTGGCATCCTCGTCCCAGCGATGCTGGCTGGGTACAATCCGGTCTCGGTGAGTCTTATTGTGGCGGGTATCATACTGGCGCTCGTGCTCTTTGGCACTCATGGCGTCAACGCCCAATCAACGATTGCCTTTGGCGGTACCTTTGGAGCGGTTTGTGTTACGAGTATTTTAGCCGGCGTGTTCGTGGAAGGGATGCGCCTGACCGGCTTTGGTGCGGATGCTTCAGTAGCACTTAATTTTGCCACTGAGGGACAACTTGATTTTGCTGGGCTACTCCTCGGTTCAATTATTATTGGTATGCTCGGAGTTTTGGATGATGTAGCAATTACGCAGTCGTCAGTGGTATTGCAACTTAAAGCGGCAAATCAAGCGCTCGGCAGTACCGAACTCTATCGCCGGGCAATTATTGTAGGTCGTGATCATGTTAGTTCGCTCGTGAACACGTTGGCGTTTGCATACGTGGGTGCAGCGCTCCCGATGGTGTTGCTGTTCTCAGTGAGTGAAGCATCTGTATTAGTGACCCTTAACCGCGAGATTATCGCGGCCGAATTGGTACGTATCTTGGTGGGAAGTATCGGTCTTATTATGGCGGTGCCATTGACTACCGCCTTGGCGGCGTGGTGGTTTGCAGGGCACACAGTTGACGAACAACCACTTTCATCGTGCGGACACCATCATCACTAGGAGCCCTAATACTTGCTTTTTTATAAAATATTGTTTTATTAGTGTTAGTTCTTTTCAGGTGTTTACCATAGCCATCAGCCAATAACTCACTATCGGTTGATGGCTATGGTGAACCTAAAATCTTAGGAGCCCGCTGGCGAATCTAACTAGGAGGTGTGTTGCTATGAGCAGTGCGTCTGAATTTGGAAAAGATTTTGGTCTCGTTTCTGAGGCTGTGGTAACTGGTCGTAAGGCTGGCTGGGGGCATGATGTTTGGAAAAAATTAGCCCATGACGAAAATTTGATGCGTACGCTTCTGCCTGCTATCCAAGGTCGAGCAGAGGTGACAATCAAGTCACGTCTCACCAACTCGACCGTCACCACGCTACCGGCGCTTAAAAAGCCAAAGCGGTTGAAAGATTGTGGCGTCTGTTCGTGGGGAAATGCCACCAAGCCTTTTGCCTCAGTTGACAAGCTTCCAGCTATCAAGAAGCACGCGGTTGAATATCGTGACCTGATAGAACCGCTGGATGACTTCAATCTGATTGAGGAACTTGGTGGCGAGGATGCAGCAGTGTTTAGCTCAGTGGCGGAGGTTGAAACCACAATCAGCCAATTCATCGCGGAGCAACCGAATGGTGCATCTGGTCACATGCTGAGCGACGGCAAAGCAAATCTTTTCTATGTCCACGACCCGGAAAACCACGAGCGGGTGTTGTACGTTAGCGTCTGCTGGGACTCCGACGGCTCGCAGTGGAGCGTGGACTGCGATCCCGCGGACACTAAACAGTGGCGTGCTGAGCGCCGTGTCTTCAAGGCAACTGTTGCTTAAACTTCAGCTCTCTGGTCTTTGATCCCCGGACGCTTCGCGCCCGGGGATTTTTGTAAGTTTTAATATTCTGAACGTACAGTCGTGTTGGAAGTTGACGAACAACCACTTTCATCGTGCGGACACCATCATCACTAGGAGCGAGGTATAATTCTGGCACTTTATTTTATCAGGGTAAGTATTTTAAATATGAAAGGATTTATTGAAGAGTTCAAAGCGTTTGCCATGAAGGGCAATGTCGTTGACCTCGCGGTGGCAGTGGTCATCGGTGCGGCGTTTGGCAAAATTGTCTCATCACTGGTTGATAACATCATCATGCCATTGGTTGGTGTATTGCTCGGAGGTGTTGATTTCACTGGCTACTCAGCTGAGATTGGTGATGCCTCTGTTACCTACGGAGTATTTTTGCAAAGCGTAGTAGATTTTGTGATCATCGCTTTTGTTATCTTCTTGGTGATTAAGGCTATCAATAAAGCGCAAGGACCAGAAGAAAAGAAAGAAGAAGCGCCAGCAGAACCGCCAGAGGACATCAAGCTCCTCCGCGAGATTCGTGACTCATTGCGACGATAGAGGTAGTAGAAGCAGTAACAAAAAATCGGTGCGTACGCACCGATTTTTTGTTGCCGCGTACTCCTTCTCATACCACACAACATGTTTTCGCCCTTGCGCAAGCGCTGATGTAATGGCTATCCACAGGTACGTAGTAAGGAATGAATTTTTTGACTTTAAAAAATCACCTTTGTTTTCAACACTTTTGTTTTTACGAGGTGACTGATTAGGCACAAAAGCATTGTTTTAAAAGCGATTTTGCAAATGAGGGAGACTGTTCTAATATCTAAGTAACACACAACGGTTTCTCAAGAATCGTCGTTGATCCGAAAAGATCCACTGTGTGTCGGAGGTAAGACACGCACATATCAGAGTCTTGTGGGAAGCTCTCGATGCGTCATGTAATACAACATGGCTTTGTGCTTAGCTCTCTAAAATCGCAGCTTTCTGCACCCCGTAGCTATCTTTCTTGAAATTGATTGACTACGCAGTACAACTATACGTACATCAGAGCGTTCGCCTATGACGTTAAGTCACTGGACTCCAACTTCAGTCACTTACAATACACAGCCACGTCATATCCACCACCAATCACTTTTGCGAGAGATCGCATGCATATGTCGGTACAGAACTGCGTTACGATTTATTATTCATCGTAACCATTTAAAGACGTATGTCTCACCCACGTAAACATTCCACGACACCATCTCAGTCATGGCTTTTGACTCCCTCTCCACTCACACGAGCAAAGATCGACGATGCTAAGGTGCCGGTTGGAAAAAATTCATCCAGAACTCGACGCCACGATCTCGGCGACTAAAACTCACAAAGAAGACGCTAAAACTAACTCTGTATTTCTGTCTTTGTACAGTTCCTTTCGTTTCGGCGCAGTGCCAAAATTTAATAATCATCAAACAGTAATCAACGTATGGAAATCAAACAAATTCGCAAGCGCGACGGCTCCATCGTCGCTTTCGAGCTTGAGAAAATTACTAATGCTGCCGTAAAGGCACTTAAAGAAACTGGCGAGGGAACCGCTGAAGATGCAGCCGAGATCGCTCAGCGTGTTTACGATAAGATTGTAGCAATGTGTGTGCAGGCTGGTACCGCAGAAGCAGATGATCCACAAGCTAAAAAGTGTGTTGACGGATATCCAGCGGTGGAGGAAATCCAAGACTTGGTGGAAGCGGCACTGATGGAGATGGACTACTTTGAGACTGCTAAGGCATACATCATTTATCGAGCGGAACGTAAGCGTTTGCGGGAACGAGACATTTTTCATAAACGAACCAACCTCAAACCTTACGAGTACCCAGAACTCGCAGAATACGTTGATGCTATTCGACACTCGTATTGGGTGCACACCGAGTTCAACTTCACCGGTGACATCAATGACTTTAAAGTGAACGTAAATGATGCTGAGCGAGCTGCAATCAAAAAGACAATGCTGGCGATTGCGCAAATAGAGGTGGCGGTAAAAACATTCTGGGGCAACCTCTACTCAAAAATGCCCAAACCAGAAATTGGTGCAGTTGGCATGACTTTTGCTGAGAGTGAAGTCCGCCACATGGACGCTTACTCACATCTGTTGGAGATTTTGGGACTCAATGAAGACTTCAAGACGCTTGACCAAGAACCAGTTATCCAAAAGCGCGTCCAGTACCTTGAGAAGGTGATTGCGCTTAGCAAGCAAGGTGAAAACCGTGAGTACTCTCACGCTGTACTCCTTTTCTCACTCTTTGTGGAGCACGTGTCACTCTTTTCTCAGTTCCTTATTATGATGAGTTTCAACAAGCATAAGAACTTGTTTAAAGGACTCAGTAATGCGGTAGAGGCGACTTCTAAAGAAGAACAGATTCACGGACTCTTTGGTACTGACCTCATCAACATCATTAAGAAAGAACACCCAGAATGGTTTGATGAAGCGCATCGCGAGACTGTTCGCACCATGTGTATTGAAGCGTACCAGGCAGAAAGCGCTATTGTTGACTGGATCTTTGAGAACGGCGAGCTCGACTTCATGCCAGCCGCTGAAGTGAAGGAGTTTATTAAGAGTCGCCTTAATAAATCCCTCAAGGGTATCGGTATGGACCCCGTCTTCAATCTAGACGAAGCCTTGGTAGAAAAGACCGATTGGTTTGATGATGAGGTGATTGCCACCAAACACGTCGACTTCTTCGATAAACGCTCTATCAACTACAACAAGCGCCAACAGAGTGTGACCAGTGACGACTTGTTTTAAAGTACCCCTTATTCATTCAGTGATTAATGACCTCTTATGATTGACCGAACACAACCATGGTATTGGATAAACGATAATACCCGTGCCTTTATGGCTCGCGGCTACTTAGTTGGCGACCAAACAGCTGAAGAGCGCGTTCGTTACATTGCTGAGCATGCTGAAAAAGTTCTCAAAAAAGAGGGTTTTGCAAAAAAGTTTGAAGAGTACATGAGTAAAGGCTGGATTAGTCTGGCTACACCAGTCTGGGCAAACTTTGGACTCGAGCGAGGATTGCCTATTAGTTGTTTCGGCTCGTATCTAGCTGATGACATGGGAAGTATTCTCCATACTCAAGCTGAGGTAGGCATGATGAGTAAATACGGTGGTGGGTGTTCTGGCTACTTTGGTGCCCTACGTGAGCGTGGTTCAGAAATTACCAACAACGGTAGCTCACACGGACCAGTCCACTTCATGCAACTCTTTGAGAAACTTTTAGATGTAGTGAGTCAAGGAGCGACCAGGCGTGGGGTGTTTGCAGCGTATCTGCCAGTCGAGCATCCTGATATTCTCGAATTTCTTGATATTGGTACGGAAGGAAATCCAATTCAGAAGATCAATCACGCTGTTACTGTTGGTGATGAGTGGCTGCAAGCCATGGCTGATGGCGATGAGGAAAAGCGTGCTATTTGGGCAAAGGTAATTCAGCGCCGCGGTGAAATTGGCTACCCATACATTCTCTTCCGAGACAATGCCAACAAAGGCAAGCCAGATGTCTACAAGGACAAAGACCTTAAGATCCATGCCAGTAATGTATGTAGTGAGATCATGTTACCAAGTAAAGAAGATTGGTCATTTGTGTGTTGCCTTTCCTCAATCAATGTTCTTCACTACGATGAATGGAAAGATACTGACTTGGTCGAGACCATGGTTTATTTCTTAGACGCGGTAATGAGTGAGTTTATTAGCAAACTCGAAGCGCTTCGAGATTCAGATCGACAAGATAAGCAGTACGCTTTTCGTTTTATGGAGCGAGCGTACAACTTCGCTAAAGCTAACCGTGCTCTTGGACTTGGAGTGCTTGGCTACCACTCTTTGTTGCAGTCAAAGGGTCTGGCATTTGACAGCATGGAAGCTGGCAAGCTCAATGTAGAAATATTTAAAATGATGAACGAGCGTGCCTATGCTGCTTCCACGGAGATGGCAAAAGAGTATGGTGAGCCAGAAGTGTTGGAGGGATACGGACGCCGCCACGCTACCTTGATGGCAATTGCACCAACTACATCTTCTGCTTTTATCCTTGGTCAGGTGTCACAGGGTATCGAGCCAGTGTGGAGTAACTGTTACGTAAAAGATGTAGCAAAACTCAAGGTGACAATCAAGAATCCATTCCTCGAAGCTCTTTTAGAGGAGAAGGGAAAGAATGAAAAAGAAATCTGGAACAGTATTCGTGACAATGATGGATCAGTACCACATCTCGACTTCCTTTCTGAAGAAGAAAAAGCGGTCTTCCGTACCTTTGCAGAGCTTGATCAAGCAGTGGTGATTGAACAAGCAGCCGTGCGCCAACAGTATATCGACCAAGGGCAATCACTTAATATCATGGTGCCACCAAGTGTCTCGCCTAAGGATATCAACGCGCTATACATGCAAGCGTGGAAGCAGGGCGCAAAAGCACTCTACTACCAGCACTCTATGAATGCTGCTCAGGAACTCACACGCCAGAAGATTTGTCGGGCATGTGAAGGGTGAGATAGGGTATACTGAAGGGAAGAACCGCGAACTGGGACTCCGTGATCGCGACACACGAAGTCCCCGTCCGCGGTTTTTCTTTTGGTTGTTTATTTTTGTTATCATATAGCTATGCGGACACCGTATGCAGTAGCCTTAGTATTGGTGATTATGTTAGCTGGATTTCAGTTGTATTCAACTGTAGGTGCAGTATGTAACGTGCCGGTTGAATGGCGAATCGGGGAGCTTGATGAACGTTTTGGTATTACTGAAGCAGAAGCACGCAGTGTGGTAGAAGAAGCTTCATCGATTTGGGAAAACGCCACTGACCGGAATCTTTTTTCGTACACACAAGAGGCTGACTTCACTATCAATTTTGTTTTTGATGAGCGCCAGCGTGCTGCTATTGAAGCGGCTGCTTTAGAAGCGGACCTCAATCAAAAGGAATCCGCCAACGAAGCGCTTAATGTCACGTACGCCGAGCTTGTGAGTCGCTATGAAACTACCGAAGCGAGTTTTTTAAGTGCAAAGAGTGCTTTTGAAAATCGCCTAGCAGCGTATAACCAGAAGGTTGCTTCCTATAACAATCAGGGTGGAGCCCCGCCGGAGGTATATGAGGAGCTCGAAGCTGAGAAAAACGCTCTGGACCGGGAACAGCAGGAACTGAGTCGCCAGGTCGGTCGACTCAATGCACTTGGTGAGGAGATTAATCGCCTCGGCGAGCGAGGCAATAAACTGGTGGCAGAATACAACGAAGAAGTTGGTAAATACAATGAAGAATATGGGTATCGCGAAGGAGTCACCCAGGGCGATTATCAGGGCGATCGTATCAATATTTATAAATTTGAAACTATAAACGAACTACGGTTGGTTCTTGCTCATGAGTTAGGACACGCGCTTTCACTGGACCATGTAGATGGCTCTACTTCAATCATGTATTACCTGATGGGTGATCAACCACTCGAGAATACCGCTCTATCTGAACACGATTTAAGTGAATTCGGAGAGATTTGTGGAGCGGTTTCAACCGATAATCGACTACGAACCTGGCTCTCGGGTGTTTTTTAGAACTCGTTTTATTAAAAATGGCTAGAATAAACACCTAAAATTTGAGCGAAAAACGTGCGCAAGGAGGAGGCATAGTATCCTCTGTTGACGAGTTGCAAACGCTTTGCAGCCAAATTTCAGGTGTTTAGGCAGTCCAAACAAATCGAGACGACGACAGGTGTTTTGGCACCTGTCGTCGTCTCGATTCTGTTTCGTGGTTTTTAGTGAGACGGGTTCTATATGAGTAATGTATACTATACGTATTACATTTAAATTAATCTAATTCTATGCAAAGCTTTTTCTCAATCTGGTACGTACGTTTCTTGAGCATCCTTGCCCTTATCGGTCTTGTGCTCGCACTCATGACCTATGCCTACGCGACGTGGGAGTCTAATAAATACGGCATGATGGGACCAACTACCATCAATGTGACCGGAGAAGGAGAGGTGCTCGCAAAACCAGACATCGGACGGTTTTCATTTTCAGTTCGTGCGGAAGGTGAAGATGCCGAAAGCGCTCAGACAGCTTCAGCTGAGGCGATTAACACTATCATCGCGTATTTAACAGAAAATGGCGTTGATGAAGATGACATCAAGACTGAGTATTACAACCTTAATCCGCAATATCGCTACGAAGAGCGAGTATGTGAAATTGAGTTTGGCTACTGTCCTCCAGGTGAACGCTTTGTTGATGGCTTCGAAGTCAACCAATCAGTCTCAGTAAAGGTGCGTGACCTTGATAACGCAGGCAACTTGATTTCAGGAGTAGGAGAGCGTGGAGCTACTAATATTAGTAGCTTGCAGTTCACTATTGATGACGAGACAGTGCTTAAAGCTGAGGCACGAGAGAAAGCTATCGAAGATGCTAAGAAAAAAGCAAAAGAACTAGCTCGTGATCTTGATGTGCGTCTCGTACGTATGGTTGGGTACTGGGAAGATGAGGGTGGTTATTACCCACAAGCCTACGCGATGGATATGGCAATGGAAGAAGGTTATGGTGGCATGACAAAAAACTCAGCCCCAAGCATCCCAACGGGAGAGAATACTATCACCAGTCGAGTAAATCTTACCTTTGAAATTAAATAAGGTTATACCGACACTAAAGTCAAAGGGCGGAAGCTTTGCTTCCGCCCTTTGACTTTTTAAAGAAGGTATACGCAGGCAATTATCCCGGGCAGGGATTTTATTTTACCCACCTAATTATCATCTTTACATGAGTCGACTTGGAAAATATCTTCGTGATACTGGCGCTGAAGTGAAGCACGTATCATGGCCAACCCAGCATCAAGCACTGGTGTACACCGCCCTTGTGATTGGTATTTGTGCGCTTACCGCCGTTATCTTGGCAGGCTTTGACTACATCTTTACTGGACTTCTTGACCTCATCGTCTAACCGAGACTTAATTTTATTTCTATGGCAAAACAGCAAGGCACCGGCAGGCAGAAATTGGTACGCCATTCATACCTACTCTGGCTATGAGAACGCGGTTGCGCGTAATCTTCAGCAACGTATCGACTCGCTCGGCATGAACGATAAGATTTTCGATGTAGTTGTTTCCAACTGAAAGAAAATTCGCGTCAAAGGTGGCAAACGTGTCTGAAAGAACGTGTGTACCCGGGTACGTACTCGTGGAGATGGTGGTAGATGATGATTCTTGGTACGTGGTACGAAACACTCCGCGAGTAACCGGCTTTGTGGGCAGTGGTACTCAGCCGGTTCCGCTTACCCAAGCAGAACTCGACTCGCTTATGAAACGCATGCAGGACGATACACCGAAACATAAAGTCGATCTTTCTATTGACGATATCGTCACCATTACTGACGGACCATTTAAGGAACTCGAAGGTAAGGTAGGGGAGATAGATGAAGAGGGTGAGTAGGTGAAGGTGTTGGTGAGTATGTTTGGGAGGAGACTCCAGGTTTATCGACTTCCTCCAAGTCAAGAAGGTGTAATTTCAGCGTATCTGCGGCGTTGTGCTTCGATATTCTGACACTTTACGTTACAGCTAAACAGGCTCGTGCCAGATTTCTCGCCTTGCATCTGCACTAAACTAACACCTTCTTGGAGGTTTAAGTTTCATCCAATTTCTACTTTTCTAGAAAAAGATTCAATCGATTCCTTTCTTGTCAAAATAGAAAAATTCTTGTACGATAGCCACGCTACTATAGAGACCAAGCTGTTTGGACCAGCTGAGTTTCAAATATACATTTAGGAATCATCCAGCCTTTTTGAATAGGTGTATCCCATTACTTTTACGAATATCAGAGACATTCTACCGCTAACGGGACGTAAGATTTTATAATTCATTACTTCGTAAGAAAAACTAACGTGGCAAAACAACTTATTAAACAAGTTAAAGTACAAGCGCAGGGTGTGCGAAAGCCACCCCGGCTCCACCACTTGGTCCGGTTCTCGGACAGGGCGAAAAAGGGTATTAATATTGGTGAATTCGTAAACCAATTTAATGAACAGACGTGATCGTATGGTTGAAATTGTTCCTACCGTGTCAACGTGTATGACGATCGGTCATTCGATTTTGTCTGTAAGACTACACCAGCCTGCCTTATTCTTAAGGCAATTGGTAAGCAAGGATCTGGTAAAAACCTCGTTTCTAAAGTGTGTGGTGATATCCACCCGCGCCCAGATTCGTGAGATTGCTGAAGCCAAAATGGTAGACCTCTCAGCCAACGATATAGACCAAGCGATGAAAATTATCGAAGGTACGTGTAAAAGTATGGGGGTACACGTGAAAGACTAAGTTTTTACTCCAGTACACTAGAAAAAGGACGCAAGTAGCGTCCTTTTTCTTAAAAATTTAAATATAGTCAGTTTCGACAGTTTTTTAAGGAGAGACGCATGACACCTGTTACGATTTATGTGGGCATGGCGCTGACTGATGCTCCGGAATCATTTCGAACTGACTTCCAGAGGGACTTGAAGCGCAAGCTCACTGAGGTTGCGGGAGTTCACATCTTGGACTTTGTTGGTCTTGAAAAAGGCACGGCAGAAGATGTGTACTACCACGACAGAGATTGTACGGAATCGGCTGAACTCTGTGTTTTTATTTGTGATCATCCGTCAATCGGTTTGGGCATGGAGATTGCCTTTCGAATTGTCACTGGCAAACCCATGCTTTGTTTTGCCGCAGCGGGTAAGAAAGTTACTCGCATGGTCACAGGTGCATGCGAAGCGCAGAGCGTCGAGTTCCATCGTTATGACAACGTGTTAAACATCATCTTCGCTGTCGAAGAGATGTTGATACGCATGCAACAAAAAGCAGCGTGAGCAGGGGCGCCAGCGGCGCCCTTTCTGCTGTCCCCAAAAATGGTATACTCGGGGACACTATGGGCGGAGACAAAAAAGGCGCCTTGCCGAGTCAAACACTTGAAGAGCTTATACGAGCTGGTTTTATTAAGGGTAGTCATGCTGAAAACATTTCACCCGCTTCACTCGACCTCTCGCTCTCAGCTGAGCTGTATGAAATTAAAGGTCTTTTGCTTCCACGGCGTGGCGATACCATTCGCGATCTGTTGCCGCTTATGGAGGCAGTCCCACACGATATCTCCGCGCCTCTGGCGCAAGGTCATATGTACCTTGCGCGTCTTAATGAGTCACTCGAGTTACCCAGTCAGGTGTATGGGTACTGCAACCCGAAATCTTCAACCGGACGGCTCGATATGCATGTTCGGGTGTTGGCTGATGGCGTACCGCGCTATGATTCAGTTACTCCGAAGGGTTTTACAGGAGAACTGTGGGCAGCCATCCACCCTAAGTCATTTGCTATTGCAGTACATGAAGGAACGCCACTAACACAGCTTCGTCTCTTTACGGGCGACACACGCTTGTCTGAACTTGAACTTGAAGTGGCAGTAAAGGAACACAAACTTGTGTGGCATGAGACTGAAGATCGACCACTTACATACCCAGAGCTCCTCACGCACGACCAGGACGGTGCACTCATTCTCACTGCGATGATCGGTAAGGGAGTGTGTGGGTATGTGTGTACAACGAGTCCTGATCAAGTGTTGGATGTAAAAAATGTCGGTGGTTACAAGGCAGAAGAATTTTTTGCACCGGTGTATGCAGAAGATGGTGTGCTCAAACTGGAACGCGATAAGTTTTATATTCTTTCTGGTGCTGAGCGAGTGCGTATACCTCCAACGCTTGCATCTGAAATGGTGCCCATGGATGAGCGGAGTGGCGATTTCCGTTCTCATTACGCTGGTTTCTTAGACCCGGGGTGGGGCTGGGGAAGTGATGGAACTGCACATGGACGTCCATTTACACTCGAGGTACGCCCGTTTGAAGATTTGGTAGTACGCAAAGATCAGCCAATCGCTAAGATAAAATTTGAAAAAATGGCAGCTGAACCAAGTATTCACTACGACACTAAGCAGTCAAACTACCTCCAGCAATCAGGACCAAAGCTTGGGAAGCAGTTTAAATAGCACCTGGCTTTTCTAATGTTAGCCACTGGAAAGAAATGCCGTTTTCAGCTCCAGACTCTTCTTGCAAGACAGCTGTAAATGCTGAGTAATCAGGAAAGAACGTATCAGCGTCAGTGTCGGTGGCGTCAATGAGAGTGAGATATAGTCTATCAGTGTGCGGCATTGCCGCTTCGTATATTTGAGCACCACCAAAAATAAAAATCTCATCTTTTTCAACACTACGAGCGTATGTGAGTGCTTCTGGTACGGAAGAGACCACTATACATCCCTCAATTTCTTTTACGTTTCTTGAAACAACGATATTGGTGCGGTTGGGCAAAGGGCGTCCGATGGAATCGTAGGTCTTACGACCCATAATGATGGGATGACCGGTGGTGAGAGCCTTTACTCGCTTAAGATCACTGCTGACGCGCCAAATAAGGTCTCCTTGCTTACCAAGCTCCCGCTGTTTCCCAATCGCAGCAATAATACTGACGCGAGGATGTTTCCTTAGCCAACTAGACAGCCATTGGCGCAGTGATCGTATCATGGTGTTGGTAGTTTTCGAGCTTAATATCTTCCATCGTAAAGGCGTTAATATCATCAACCTCTGGATTGAGCCAAAGTGTCGGCAATGGCAATGGCGCTCGAGTGAGTTGTTCTTCAACTTGCTTCAAATGATCATGATAAATGTGCGCGTCTCCAAGCGTGAGGACGCACTCATGTGGTATGAGCTTGGTAACCTGTGCAACCATAGAAAGTAACAGGGCATATGAGGCAATGTTAAATGGCACACCTAAAAACATATCGCAGCTGCGTTGGTACATGTGAAGTGAGAGTTTATCGCCAGCGACAAAAAACTGAAACATCATATGACATGGCGGTAGTGCCATCTGGTCTAATTCCCCAGGATTCCAGGCAGAAACAATCAGCCGCCGGTCTTGAGGATTAGTTTTGATGCGTTCCACTACTTCTGCGAGCTGGTCAACGGTAGTGCCATCGGGTTTTTGCCAGCTGCGCCACTGTACTCCGTAGACACGTCCTAAGTCACCGGGAAATTTGGCTTTTGGTTTCCAGTAATCCGCCTCAGCGTTGGCTGTCCAAATAGTTTTTTCACTTCCATTAAGCTCCTTTAGTCGGTTGTCATCACCGGAGCCTTCAATAAACCACAAAAGCTCACTGGTAACTGCTTTGAAGGCAAGCTTTTTAGTGGTTACTGCTGGAAATCCCTCAGTCAAATCAAAGCGCATTTGTTTTGCAAACAACTTCCTTGTGGATCCATTACGTCCTTCTACATCAGTGCCGTTTTCATATATATCCCGAAGGACATCCAGATATTGTTTCATATTGATTTGATAACTAAGGAGATAATGACTCTATTGTACCGTATTCATTTGGTA
The DNA here is from genome assembly GCA_041389005.1 of Minisyncoccota bacterium. Classification (GTDB taxonomy): domain Bacteria; phylum Patescibacteriota; class Minisyncoccia; order Phycocordibacterales; family UBA918; genus OLB19. The sequence continues at coordinate 79,318 of JAWKSR010000004.1, forward strand.
CGTGACTTGACGCCTACAGGCAACTGTATTGCGGTCTGTCGTTAAGCCGCTGGAAGGTGTTCTTAGGTGGTACTATATGTCTACTATGGAACGTGGCAAGCTGATCGTGATTGATGGTGGCGATGGAGCCGGCAAGGCAACACAAGTCACTCTGCTGGTGAAGCGCTTAGTATCCGAAGGGTACCAGGTGGAAACACTCGATTTTCCACAATATACGCAGAACACTTTTGGTGCGCTGATCAGAGAATGTCTAGACGGAAAACGTGGTGATTTTCTGGCAGTTGATCCACGGATTGCCTCCACTCTCTTTGCCGCTGATCGGTTTGAGACAAAACCGCGGATTGAACGCTGGCTTAATGAGAGTAGAGTAGTTATTCTCGACCGTTATGTGAGCGCTAACATGATGCACCAAGGCGCAAAGCTGCATGACCCTGAAGAACTTGAATCGTTTTTAGGTTGGCTTGATCATATGGAACATGATGTGTTTGAACTGCCACGCCCGGATCAAATCATCTATTTAGCGGTGCCGTATGAAGTGCGTGAACGCCTAAAAGCGCAAGCGGTGAGTGAGGGGAAGCATAGTGCCAGGACAACCGACCAGCATGAAGCCAGTGCTACCTTTCAAGCCGCAACCGAAGCACGCGCCAGAGCTATCGTTGCTGAGAAAAATGACTGGGTCGCCATTGAGTGTACAGACGGTGAAGAGATGCGGGATCGCCAAGATATTCATGAAGAAATTTATCAAGCAGTTAAAAAGATCATCAAATAGTATGGATTTCAATGAATACCAAAAAAAGAGTCGCAAAACAGCCCTCTATCCTAAAGTTGGTGATAATTTACAATATTTAGGTCTTGGTATTGCTGATGAGGCGGGTGAGGTGGCTGGCAAGGTCAAGAAACTGATGCGCGACCATAACATCACGTCAGTGCATGATCTCACGGACGAATTGCGCACGGAGTTGGTAAAAGAGGTTGGTGATGTGCTTTGGTACATTGCTCAGATTGCGACTGAGGTTGGGGTTGAACTTGACGCCTTGGCAGAAAAGAATATCGAAAAACTGTATAGTAGGATGGACAGAAACACGCTTCACGGCGATGGTGATAACCGATAAAACCGTATGATCTAGCAACCTAAAACCGTATATTTATTACCTAACTATTTTCATCATGTCTAACGAATATAATTTCATCAAAGAGCAGGATTCAGACGTATATGACGCTATCATGGGCGAAGAAGCGCGCGAAGCGAGCGGCATTGAGATGATTCCAAGTGAGAACTATGTCAGTAGAGCCGTTCGCGAAGCGAACGGCTCAGTACTCACCAACAAATATGCCGAAGGGTATCCCGGACGCCGCTACTACGGCGGACAAGACTACACTGATGCGGTAGAGACAATTGCGATTGAACGCGCCAAGAAGCTTTTTAACTGTCAGTTTGCCAATGTACAACCCCTCTCTGGTGCACCAGCCAACGTAGCCATGTACTTTGCGCTGATGGAGCCGGGGGACACAGTACTTGGTATGGACCTCAGTCACGGCGGACACCTCACCCATGGTCATCCCACCACCGAGATCAACAAAGTATTCAACTTTGTTCGGTACAAAATGAAAGATGTCGACACCGGTGAGATTGACTACGATGAACTACGGGAGGTGGCACGTAAAGAAAAACCAAAGATTATCTTAGCTGGTTTTTCCGCCTATTCACGGGAACTTGATTATGAGAAGTTTGTAGAGATTGCCAAAGAAGTAGGCGCGTACACGGTAGCTGACATGGCACATATTGCCGGGCTGATTGCGGGAGGAGTACTCAAGAATCCCTTTGATACCGGGTTTGACGTCATCACTTCAACCACGCATAAAACTATGCGTGGTCCTCGTGGCGGTATGATTCTGACCCGAGAGAGTGAGGACATCGCTAAACGTATCAACAAAGCGGTCTTCCCAGGTCTTCAAGGTGGTCCTCACATGAACCTTATCGCCGGTAAGGCAGTTGCCTTTGGTGAAGCGATGCAGCCAGCTTTTAAGACGTATTGTGAGCAGATTTTAAAAAACGCCAAAGCCATGGAGGCGGTCTTTAAAGAACAAGG
>JAWKSR010000005.1:0-59376 GCA_041389005.1 Minisyncoccota bacterium
ATACTTCTTTGAGAGTGAAGCTGCTCCTTTAGGTAAGGAGTTGGTTGAACAACATCCAGAAGTTTTTTCTCTCAGTGACGGAGCTTGGGTTTTTAAGGGTGAGGAACATGGTCTTCATACTCGTGTCTTTCTCAATTCAGAGGGTTTGCCAACGTATGAAGCTAAGGAATTGGCGCTCGCGAAAATGAAAGACGACCGGTTTGGGGGGTATGACCATTCAGTAGTTTCTACCGCCAATGAGATTACCGAATACTTCAAAGTGTTGTTGTGTGCGATGGGTTTTATCTATCCAGAGCTAGCTAAGAAAACTGAACACATTGGACATGGCACGGTACGCTTATCTTCTGGAAAGATGTCCTCACGCACCGGCGATGTGATTGCCGCGCTTGATTTTATACAGGAGATTACTGAGGCTGCAGCTTCGCGCATTGCTTCGTCCTCGCCAGAATTAGCTAAGGACCAGGAATTAGCAGAAGCCATTGCGCTTGGAGCTATCAAATACGCCACACTCAAAGGAAATATTCTACAGGATAGTGTTTTCAATAAAGAAGAAGCTTTATCATTTGAGGGTGCTTCTGGTCCATACCTGCAGTACACTCACGCTCGACTCACTTCCGTAATAGAAAAAGCTAAAACAGCAGGGGTGACAATGGGTAGTGGAGTGCCGGATGTGCCATATCAGGTAGAGCGTATTCTCTATCGTTTTGAAGAAGCGGTAGCAGAAGCGGCACGGACTCGCGCACCACATCTCATCACCCAGTACCTCACCGAATTGGCGGGTACCTTTAACACCTTCTACGCTGCAGAGAAAATCGCTGACCAGGCTGATCGGTATGCACCGTACAAACTTGCGCTGGCGGAGGCGACCAAGCAGACCCTTAAAAATGGTTTGTGGCTTCTGGGCATCAAAGCGCCTGAACGGATGTAGCGAGGTTGTATAATAATAGTGGGGGAAGGAAGGAAATTGCCATGGATATCTACGCCACTTTGGCACACATGGGCGACACTCCCTTTTTGTTAGGGTCAGTAGGAGTGATCTCGTTTCTTGCTGGTTTCGTAATTGCCGTTGGATTGAAACTCCTTTCAATTTTGAGTGATGAGAAACCACCAAGCCAACCGCCGGGTGCGAAAGCGCCCGGCGGTAACTTTTCAAAATTAGAAACAGTGGTACTATGCCTAAGCGAGCCTGATATGTTCGCTTCGATACTGAAATCAAAACTAACCATAGTTATATTTTAGTATCTAGAATGTCTGATATACATAACAAGCTACTATGAATAAAGAAACTCAAGAGAAGAGCGACGTTGCGTTGCGCGAAGAGGAAGTGTTAGCGTTTTGGCGTGAGCATGACATTTTTAAGAAGAGTGTAGAACAGGAAGCCCCGCAGGGGGATTTTGTATTTTATGATGGACCGCCATTTGCAACTGGTCTGCCACACTACGGACATATTTTAGCGAGTACTATTAAAGATGCGGTACCGCGTTTCTGGACAATGAACGGCTATCGAGTACGTCGTACTTGGGGGTGGGACTGCCATGGCTTGCCACTGGAGAACCTGATTGAGAAAAAACTGGGGCTGGCAACCAAGCGTGATATTGAAGAGTACGGAGTAAAGAATTTCAACGAAGCCGCGCGCGGCGCAGTTTTAGAATTTGCCGATGATTGGAAGGAAATCATTCCTCGAATGGGTCGTTGGGCAGATATGGAGAGTGACTACAAAACCATGGATAGTTCATACACCGAAAGTGTATGGTGGGTCTTTAAATCACTGCATGAGAAGGGGTTTGGTGTGTAAGGGGGCTTTAAGAGTATGCACCTTTGCCCTCGCTGTGGTACCACGCTATCTAACTTTGAGGTTAATCAAGGTTATCAAGACATCAAGGATATCGCAGTAACGGTGAAACTTCCTTTGCTTGATGAGGCAGGCGAACCAACCGACACATCACTGTTGGTCTGGACAACTACGCCGTGGACATTGCCAGGCAACATGGCAGCGGCGGTACATAAAGATGCAGATTATGTAACATTTACTGCCAAAGAGAACACCGGTGAACAGTACATCATGGCATTAGAAAACTGGAAAAAATTACCTGGTAATACTGATGCTGTTAAAGTTTTAGATTCAGAAGAGTTTGAAATAGTCGCTACTATCAAAGGATCTGAACTGGTTGGTGGTGTGCCAGCCACCTTTTAACTATTGGCAAAAACAAGAGTTTGAGAACAAAAAAACGCCTGGAAAATCTACCATGCAGATTATGTAGAGATTGGAGAAAGAGGGCACTGGCGCTGTGCACCTAGCCCCTGCCTATGGTGAAGAAGGATATGGAGCTCGCTAAGGTAGAAGGCATTCCGATACAGCACCACGTTGATGCCGAGGGACATTTCATGGCGTTTGTGGAGGATTTTGCTCTACAACTCGTGAAGCCAAAGACGATATTGACTCTGGTGTGACGCATCTCGATGCTGATATTGAGGTTCTCAAGAAACTGCAAGAAAGAAGGAAAAATATTTAAAAAAGAAAACATCACTCACAGCTACCCGCACTGTTGGCGGTGTGATACACCACTCCTTAACTACGCGACGACCAGTTGGTTTGTAGAAGTGACAAAAATAAAAGATGAACTGGTCAATGAAAACAATAAAGTCCACTGGGTACCAGATCATGTTGGCAAGAACCGGTTTGGTAAGTGGCAGAGGCGCTCGTGACTGGGCGGTATCGCGTCAGCGCTACTGGGGCGCACCCCTGCCAGTTTGGCGTAATCCAGAGACTAAGGAAGTAAAAGTATTTGGCTCACTCAATGAATTGCAAGAACATGTGCCAAAGAGTGGCGGTAGTATTTCCTGATGCGCCACGGAGAGAGTGAGTAATGCTGCCGGTATAGTCCAAACAGATATCTCAGTTGCCAACCCACTGACTAAGCGAGGGCAAGAAGAGGTGATGAAAGCAATTGAAGAATTGCAAGGAAAAGGGAGCATAACCAAGATTATCGTTTCTCCGTTTCCAACGTACAAAAGAGACAGCCGCTATAGTTCAAAAGAACTCAATCTGTCAGACAAGTGGTTACATACGATGAGTCACTGACTGAGATTCAAGTGCCTGAGTTTGAGGTGAGAAGTAGGAGCCAAGTATCAAAGAATTTATCGGCAATGACCCCCGTTGGTTTGATAAAAAAAACTGATTCAGGTGAATCATTATTGGGCGGACGTCCGCCGGCGTGTTGAAGGAGACTTTTGCACCAGCTAGAAACTGAGTATCAAGGAGAAAATATCCTTATCGTATCGCACAATAGTCCACTGAGAATGATGCAATTGGTCGAAAGTGGTGAGTCATTAGAGTATTTTGATCATGACGAAGACTTGGCCAATCGCTTCTTAAATCCAGAAGTGAGAGAGTTAACCTTTGCACCATACCCACATAACGATAACTACGAACTTGATTATCATCGACCATATATAGACAATATTGAACCTCTATGAAGACGGTGTAAAGCTGGAGCGAGTACCGGACGTCTTTGACTGTTGGTTTAGTGGTTCGATGCCGTATGGACAGCACCACTATCCATTTGCGATGGATAAAGAACATTTCTGTAAAGAGCATTTCCCAGCACAGTTTATTGCTGAAGGTCTTGATCAGACTCGGGGCTGGTTCTACTCGTTGATCGTGCTTGGCACAGCACTCTTTGGTAAAAGTCCTTACGAAAATGTAATTGTGAACGGTTTGGTCTTAGCTGAAGACGGTAAGAAGATGAGTAAGAAATTGCAGAATTACCCAGACCCGATGGAGCTTGCTGATCGTGTTGGAGCTGATTCTATGCGGTACTACATGCTCTCAGCCCCAATCATGCGCGCTGAAGACCTCAACTTCAGTGAGAAAGAAGTGCTCGAACTGCAACGAAAAAATATCGGTCGCTTACACAACGTACTAGCGATGTATCAAATGTATGCGGACGGTGGAGTAGAATCACGTAGTGATTCTACTCACGTGCTCGACCAGTGGATTATCTCGCGCTTGAATGAGCTTATCAACGAAGTAACAACCGGTTACCAAAACTACGAACTCGACAAAGCCAACCGACCAATCACTGACTTTATTGACGACCTTTCAGTTTGGTATCTACGCCGTAGCCGAGATCGACTTAAGGGTGAGGACGAGGCAGACAAACAGCTGGCTCTTGCCACACTTCGTTATGTCTTGAAGACTGTGGCACAAGTGATGGCGCCGGCTATGCCGTTTTACGCTGAACACCTGTGGCAACGTGTAAAGATGGAGTCTGAGGCAGAAAGTGTTCACCTCTCACGCTGGGCTGTCGCTGGCGAGGTTAACGAGACGTTGCTGGCTGATATGAAACAAGCGCGAGAGGTGGTGAACCAAGCACTGCAAGCACGAGTAAAAGCAGATATCAAAGTGCGTCAACCAATTGCCTCAGTCACTGGACCGGCTATACCCGATGCCGTAGTGCCAGTGGTACTCGAGGAGGTAAATGCTCAGTCGTATCAGGTAGGGGAAGGTGTATCTATCGACACCACACTCACGCCAAAACTGATCGAAGCAGGGTATGTGCGCGAGTTTATTCGTGGTATTCAGGAGATGCGTAAAGAATGTGGCTTCAATCCGCAAGACAGCGTCAACTATCAGTACGATGCTACTGACGAAGTAGACCTCTTTATCAAACGCCACCAAGCTGAGATTGATAAAGCCATAAACACTCGCTTACTGACGCCACCATGCCAACTGAAGGGGCGACTGGAACCTCACGAGTACTAAAGGTTGGTGATATGGAGATACCGTTCTCAATCTGGAAGAGCACTACATAAATGGCATACGCGACCTACACAACCGAAGCAATCGTGTGCGGTCACAAAGATAGTTATACAAGTGACCGCTCCTTTCTCTTATTCACTCTCGATGCGGGGATGGTGTGGGCGAGTGCTCGTAGTGTGCGTGAGGAAAGAAGTAAACAACGCTACGCTCTACAAGACTTCTCATGGGTCCGTGTGTCACTCGTGAAAGGAAAAGCTGGTTGGAAAATTGGTAGTGTGAGTGCGTTGCGTAATTTCTACGCAGAAGCAAAGGAGCGTGAATTACGCGGCCAGGTGACGCGCATACTCAGATTGGTTCGACAGTTTGTGCACGGTGAGTCACCGCACCCTCATGTCTTTACCGATACCCGTGAAGTATTATCAGCATTAGTAGAGGAGTCCGTCACCTCAGCCGAGCTACTCGAAGTCTATACGCTCCGTCTCTTGCATCAACTTGGATATATTGCCCCGCATAATACATACGACACGTTACTCACCGATGCTCATTGGACAATGAATCCAACACCTATTCCGTCAGCTGCAAAAAAGGCCATTGAACACGCATTTAGTGTAAGCCATCTTTAAAATAACGGTCTGTATAGCTCACATAGACCCACTTCTAGGGTCGGGGTATACCCCACCCTACGAAATGGGTCAGTTTTTGAGAAGACAGAATCTTTACCGCTACAATCTTGAGACCCTTTTTGCAATCCTTCAGTGAGTGAAAACATTGCTGTACAACAGCAATAGACCCACTTCTAGGGTCGGGGTATACTTCTCTTTAGGTATGCAAAAGGGGAAAGACCAAGACAGACTTGATGATTTACGAAAACGTCTCTACGACCGTAGTGGAACTGGGCGCTCACACGAGCGGGCTGAGTTAACTGACGAAAAAAAAGACGTTCCAACGAAGTGGCATGAATCATCACATGTTACCTCCAACGGTGATGTGGCGTTTAATAAGACTACGGCAGAAACACCTGCTGAATCTCCGTCTCCAGTCCCGGAACCAGCCTTTGAGACAGTTACCGAACCATCACTATCAGACACTATGCCTAGAAAAAACAAACGACGCGCCTTCCGCTTCAAGCTACTCCTTGCCGGCATCTTTTTCTTTATTGTGGCGGTAGGGCTCTCGAGCCTCTTTATATTCTTCGGTGGCAACGCTATTTCTGGCGAGAATATTTCAGTCAATGTCACGGGACCCTTCACGATTGGAGGGGGAGAGATATTACGTCTTCAGGTTGGTGTAACCAACCAAAATAGCGTACCGATCGAATCAGCGACACTCATTATGGAATATCCGGCTGGCACCCAAGCTGCCGATCAGTCAGACCGCGAATTATTCGTGGAGCGTTTATCGCTCGAGACCATTGAGTCGGGTGAGACCGTCAATATCCCAATTCAGGCTAAGGTGTTCGGTGAAGAGAATGACGAACTTATAATCCGAGCCTCGGTTGAATATCGTGTTCGTGGTTCTAATGCTACCTTCTTCCGCGAAGCTGAACCGCTCACCATAAAAATAAGTTCTTCACCGGTAGTCCTTGATATTGATGCGGTGGAAAATTTGGCTTCCGGTCAAGAAACCGATATCACCGTACGAGTAGTCTCTAACGCACCAACTGAGATTTCTGACATTCTGGTTAAGGCAGAGTATCCATCTGGTTTTGATTTTACCAGCGCGTCACCCAATCCTGTGGCTGGTCAGAATGTCTGGCTCATCGATTCACTAGCGCCCGAGGAGACTGCGGAAATAACCATCCGCGGCGCCATTGTCGGTAGTGAGACGGAGAGCTACGCCATGAATTTTTCCGTTGGGGTACCAAACGAGCGTGATCGCTATAGCTTAGCCTCGGTCTTTTCAACTGGTATAGCAGAGTTCTCAATCGAAGAACCGTTCTTGGATGTAGCGGTGACGGTCAATGATGTGACCAACAGCACAGCGGCAGTCAGTCCCAATGAAACGTCCAATGTCGCGGTGGTCATTACTAATACGTTGCAAAACACTATTTATGATGGGGTGGTTGAACTCAAGCTTTCCGGTAACGCGCTCTCTGACGATGAGGTAAAGGTCACCAATGGATACTACGACTCAAACACCAAAACTATCACCTGGGATATCAGTTCTGCTTCAACACTCGAACGCTTGATTCCAGGTGATACCGAACGCTTCGGCTTCACCATCCGACCGCAAGCCGGCGTCTCGCGTACGCCGCAGATCAATCTTGATGCAGTAGTCCGCGCCCGGCGGGTATCAGAACGTAATGCGCAGGAAGAAATTGTCGGTACTATTCAGTCAGTTATTAAAGTCACGAGTGGTGTCGGACTCTTGGCTGAGACTGGTTATAACATCACCGTACTGAATGACACGGGACCGATTCCACCGGAGGTAGGAGAGACAACCACCTACACCATCACCCAGGTGGTTGAGAATGGTAGCAACAGCATCTCGGATGTGGTAGTGACCGCTAATGTGCCATCGTACGTATCATGGGTCGGGCAGACAGCCGGTAATGGCACCTATGAGTACAATCCAACCACACGCGTTCTTACGTGGAACGTTGCTTCTCTAAATGCTGGCGCAATCGCCCAAGGTTCCTTCCAGGTGTCAATCTTGCCAAGTATCTCCCAGGTTGATAAAACACCTACATTGGTCAGTGACCTGCAGTTGAAAGCCAACGATGATTTCACCGGCGCAGTAATCCGCGCTGAGACCAACGCTGTTACCACTAAAATGCCGGAAGAAAACGGCTATGATCAGGACAACGGTACCGTTGTCGGAGGATAATCATGACTGACAAAAAAGATGACAAGATGGAGAAAATAGTCGCACTGTGTAAGCGGCGTGGTTTTGTGTTTCAAGGAAGTGAGATTTATGGTGGCTTACGAGGTACATGGGACATGGGTCCGCTTGGTGTAGCGCTTAACAACAATATCAAGCGCGAGTGGTGGAAGATGTTCGTAGAACAGCGTGAGGATATGTACGGTCTTGATGCCGCTATTCTTATGAACGAAAAGGTCTGGGAGGCATCTGGACATACCGGTGCCGGTTTTTCTGATCCGGTGGCAATTTGTATGGCATGCGAAAAACGGCAACGAGCAGATCATGTACTGAAAGAGAATGGGAAAACTGGCGGTTTTGAGAGTAACTCGATTGAGCAGTTCAACGATAAATTCAAACACGGAAATATTATCTGCCCAAACTGTGGCAAAAGTTCGTGGAGTGAAGTAAAAAGCTTCAATCTCATGTTTGAAACTCAAGTTGGTGCTGAGGGCACAGCGAAGTCATATCTCCGCCCAGAAACCGCCCAGGGCATTTTTGTAAACTTCAAAAATGTAGTGGACTCCATGGCACCAAAAATGCCCTTTGGTATTGCTCAAATAGGAAAAGCTTTTCGCAATGAGATAGCACCTCGAGAATGGCTCTTCCGTGTGCGTGAGTTTGAACAAATGGAGATCGAGTACTTTGTACGTGAAGATACGTGGGAAGCTGAGTTTGAAAAATTTCTCAGTATTATTCGTGCTTGGCACGAGCATCTTGGTCTTTCTAGTGAAAATGTGTGTGAGCACGAAGTGCCAGAGAATGACCTCGCCCACTACAGCAAGCGCACTATAGACTTTGAATACAACTATCCTGGTAAGGGCTTTGATGAGCTTGCTGGTTTTGCCTACCGAACTGATCACGACCTTAAAGCACACCAAGAAGCTAGTGGAGTCTCAATGGAGTACATTGAAGCGGATGGTAGTCGCTTTATTCCACATGTCCTTGAACCTTCTTTTGGTGTCGGACGAGCGTTTACAGCAGTATTGTGTGAAGCATATACCGAGGATGAAATGAGTGGGGACGTTCGTACCTATCTTAAACTACCAAAACACTTAGCACCGTACCGGGTAGCAGTCTCACCACTCTTAAAAAACAAACCACAACTGGTTGAGAAAGCCCGCGAAGTATTCACTATGCTTAAGAAAGAGTTTGGCAATGTTGCCTGGGATGACAATGGCAATGTCGGTAAGCGCTACCGCCGCCAAGATGAGATCGGTACTCCACATTGTGTGGTCATTGACTTCGATACCCTGGGTGAGGAAGATCCAGCGCACAAAGATACCGTCACCGTCCGCGATCGCGACACCGGGGAACAAGCCCGCGTGTCGCCGTCTCTGAACTTACTCCAATACCTTACATAATAAAACCGCGGCGTGGAACGAATCCGCTACCGCGGGTTTTGAATCAGGGAGAGCATGTTCTCAGAAGAGGTAAGGCACGATTGCCGAAGCAATCAATGCTACCATAAGTCCATACTCGATGCCGTGATTTTTGATGAAGTCCATCATCGTGAGGTCCTTTTGCTGGAGGGAACTTAATGATTATATAATAACACTTTTAAGTAATTTTGTCAAGTTTTATTGAGGAAAGCGAATATCTTAGGCTTTTTTTTATGACAGGGTAGTGATACATTAGATTCACTATGTCTGACAAATCCGCGCGCTATATCACCACCACCTTGCCGTATGTAAATGCCGAGCCGCACGTTGGTTTTGCGCTAGAAGCAGTACAAGCGGACACGCTGGCACGATACTGGCGACACGTTGCCGGATGTGAAGTATTTTTTAATACGGGTACGGATGAGCATGGACAAAAAATAGCGGATAAAGCCGATGAAGCAGGGAAAGATAGACAAGCCTATGTCGATCACTATGCGGCTGAGTTTGGCAAACTGAAAGAAGCCCTGAATCTTTCGTACGACAACTTTATCCGTACTACTGACCCACAGCACAAAGCCGCCGCGCAAGCCATCTGGCAACGTTGTGCTGAGAACGGCTACATCGACAAAAAGGTCTATAAAGGTCTCTACTGTGTGGGGGACGAGATGTTCTTGCGCGAGAGTGACCTGGTTGATGGCAGGTGTCCCAACCATCCTAATATTGATCCAATCGAGATTGAAGAAGAAAACTACTACTTCAAACTCTCTGAGTTTGAAGACTATCTGATTGAATATTTAAGCAACCCTGCTTCGGTAACACCCGAATGGCAACGCCAGTGGGCACTCGATTTTGTGAAAAGTGGTTTGGGTGACTTATCTATCTCTCGCCCTAGGAGTCGCGTGGATTGGGGTATTCCTGTGCCGGGTGATGATGAGCATGTTATGTACGTGTGGTTCGATGCCCTTACCAACTACATCTCTACACTTGGCTGGGAAGCAGATACCGATGGTAATTTTAAGAAGTTTTGGCAGGATGGACAGACGCTCCAGCTTGCTGGGAAAGATCAGGTACGATTCCAGTCCATCATTTGGCAGGCAATGTTAAAGGCGGCTGACCTTCCAGCTACCGACACTGTTTTCTATCACGGCTTTATCACCAGTGGTGGACAAAAAATGAGTAAGAGTCTCGGCAATGTCATTTCTCCATACGAAATGATAGAACGCTATGGCACTGATGCTACTCGCTACCTACTGCTTAGACATATCCACCCGACCGATGATTCAGACATCACCTGGGAGAAAATGGACGAATGGTACACTGCCAACCTAGTAAACGGTCTTGGCAATCTTACTGCCCGCATTATGAAGATGGCGGAGACTCATTTAAAGGGTCCGATTGAAAAACCACAAGTTGGTCAATTTGACGAAGCGTATCTTAAAGCTCTTGATGAATATAACTTCCAAGGCGCCTGTGATTTTGTGTGGCAGAAAGTAGGGGAGCTTGATGAGCGAATTACTGAGACCGAACCGTTCAAACTAGTCAAAGAAGATAAAGAAGCAGCCCAAGAGATAATCAAAGAACTCGTGCACGATCTCTACCTTGTTGGACGGATGCTTTTCCCGCTTATGCCAGAAGCCAATGTCATTATCAAAGAAGCAGTCCTTGCCAACAAAAAACCAGAGAATTTGTTTACTCGGTTAGAGATTTAACTATGCATGGAAATATTGACACTATTTTGGCGCTTGCAAAAAGGAATATACAGACGAATCCGACTATTGCAAAAAAGTCTGTTGAATCGGTAGTCACGCGCTATATTGAAGAAATAGCCAAAGAAGCTGCCGAAGTCTTACCTGAAGTGAAAGAACAAAATGCGATTCATCTCACAGATGAATTAGGTGATGTGTTTTGGGATTTTATAAATCTAGTATCACTGTGTGCAGACCGAGGACTCATTGATTCCGTTGATGATGTTTTTATTGCAGCAGTAGATAAATATACTGAGCGGAGTAAAGCCTTTTCAGAATCTAACGATGAAAAATGGAATGAGATTAAAGGTGTACAAAAGGCACGTTTAGCAAAAAAACATACATATCGTTATGGTTGATAAATACATCGACACACATGCGCATTTGAATTTGTCAGCCTTTAAGGACGATGTTCATGCAGTGTCAGCACGGTGCAGAGAAGAGGGAGTGGCGGTGATAAATGTCGGCACTAAAGAGACCACCAGTGCACGAGCAGTAGAACTGGCAGAGCAGTACGAGCATTGCTACGCGATTGTCGGACTCCACCCCATTCAAACAACACCGGGCAATCATGATGAAGAAGAGATTGGTGAAGGTGGACAGTCGTTTGTTTCAAAGGGTGAGGAGTTTAACTATGCCTTTTATCGTGAATTAGCAACGCATAAAAAAGTGGTAGGGATTGGTGAATGTGGTTTTGACTATTGGCACAATGGCGTTGAAACGTATGAGATACAAGAAAAAGCTTTCGCGGCGCAGATTGATTTAGCTAATGAACTTGGGCTACCACTGATGATTCACACTCGTAATCCAAAACCAGGGGAGGAAAGTCCGACCGGGCAAGATGTGTATGATGATGTGTACGATATGCTCAAGGCACGAGCTCAGGTGCCGTTTAATGTCCATTTTTACGCGGGAACAATCGAGCAAGCTAAAAAATTTATTGATCTTGGCGGCACCGTCTCTTTTACTGGTGTCATTACTTTCAAAAATACTACTGAGTACCATGAGGTAATAAAAGAGTTACCGTTAGAGAAAATACATGCTGAGACGGATTGTCCGTATGTGGCACCAGTACCGCACCGAGGTAAACGCTGTGAACCACACATGGTTATTGAAGTGTATAGACAGATAGCAACACTCAAAAATATGGATGTAGAATCTGTGAGATTACAATTACTCGAGAATGCCAAACGGTTTTACGAGTTGCACTAAGAAAAAGCGAGTCTGAATCAGACTCGCAGTGGGATAGGGTGCCATTGGGTGACAAATTGAAGATGTCGGAAAGCGTGTTCCGGGGAACGAATCACCAAACCATTCAATTGACGGGCATGAATTTCCTTGCAACGAAGTTCATATTCACGGTATTCATCATAAGAAATTTTATGCCACCTTTCCCAAAGTCCAGGTTCGTTTTTAAACCATCTCTGTACAGCATTAAAAAATGCTATTGCTTCCAATGACCCGCGAAGGTTGTTGCACAAGCAACAGGCAGCAACCATGTTTTCTGGAATGGTTTTTCCTCCATAGTATCTGGGCTCGACATGGTCTTTTGTCGCTGCATTTCGAGGAGTCGGCTTTCCATCAACATGTACATGACGCATCATGATATGTCCACAGTAGCAGCACCGATGATTTTGAAGTTCTGAAAGAACGACAATGTCTACCATGAGTACGTCCTTTCGTGTCACTCAAGGGTTGTTCTTAAGTAAAATACTAACAATACTTAACTCAAATATCCAAGTCAGATAATTCAAATTGTGGACTAGTCAAAAATATTGAGTAAGTACGAATCAATCTTCCGCTGATCCCAATCGTAGAAGTGGGCGCCGGCTTTATCTAAGTCTTTCGCGAGTTCGGTGCCGACAAACCGCCAGTGCCATGGTTCGTAAACATAGTAGGCATTGTCTTCAGGGTAGGAGAGTACAAAGCCGTATGTGTGAGCGTTATCAACCAGCCATTCATACGCAGCAGTACTACCAAAGGGCTCAAGTGCACCACCGATACCGCTGGTGGTGAAGTCGATGGTGGTACCGAGCTGGTGCTCTGAATAACCTTGGTCAGCGGAAAAGGCATTGGCGCCCGAACCATAGGTCACGGTATAGGCACTTTTGAGTGCTGCCTGGGTACCGTACGACCGATATGCAGATACAACCCAGAGGTCGATACCATCGTCTTTGGCAGCCTCTACCATGTCCTCAAAAAACGGCATGACCTTGCTATGCAGTTCGAGATCTTTGGTCTCAGTGTATTTCCAATCGCTGTCTATTTGAGTGAGGTTTTCTGGTACGAAGTGTTCGTTGAGGAAGTACACCTTAGAGTATTTTTGGAGGAGTTCCTCATCAGTTTTAGAAAGTTTATCGAGATCGTAGACCGTGTTAATCACCTCACGGTACTCATCTTCAAAATCATCATTCTTTTTCTTCTCCCTGCGATAATCGTCTTCCATATCATCGAGCTCTTCTTTGGTGAGGTCGAGTTCACCACCAAGCTCAGCGATAGTAGCATCTTTCTGCTCAATAAGGGCGGTGGTGGAAGCGGCGAGAGTTGCGGCTGCAGTTTCCATCTCAGCTACCTGGGCTTCGTGAGTAGCGATGGTGGAGACAAGAAACTCACGAGTCTCACTGAGCTCAAGCCACAAAAGAGACTGACCACTACAAAACAACCCGCCACTCCCGCCAAAATATAGTGTAGTCGTTCCATGTCACACGATTGTACCACGTTGGATGCAAAATCAATCGAGTCGGGCGACTGGATTGAAATGCGCTACTATTCGTGGTACTGTAGCGCCACATTATTAGGTTAATGACAAATTATTGTGTCAGAAACAACAATGCCAGCAGCCGAAGCTGAGGCAGTACTAACAACCGATGAGGTTGCTAGCTACGAACTCGCTTTCCACGTACTTCCAACGGTTGCTGAAGGGGAAGTACCAACTGTATTTGAGTCTATCAAAGCCGCAGTGTCTAAAGCCGGAGCAACTATCTCTGACGAAGAGGCACCTGAACGCTTTGAACTCGCATACGAAATTGTTCAGAACGTAGAGGGAAAGAACCGTAAGTATGGCAGCGCCTACTTTGGTTGGGTTCGCTTCACGTGTGAACCAGAGAAGATTGCTGTTATTACCGAGGAGGTAGAAGGTAACGGCAATATCCTTCGTCATCTTTTGATCCGTCTTACCCGAGCTGAGGAACAAAATCCGTTTCGTTTCCATGAAGCTATCAAGGACCAAAAAATGGTCACGACAGTTGAAGAATCAGAGGTGGTACCAGATACCACAACTGTGAGTAAAGAGGAGAGTGACCATACTACCGAGGAAGAATCAGCTGAGGTAGATGAGAAAGAGCTCGACAAAGCACTCAAAGAAAAAGACGTTTAATCACTAAACTTTAGGATTATGTACATTAACAAAGCAATGGTCTACGGGAATCTCACGAGAGACCCAGAACTCAAAACCCTCCCTAGTGGTATGAGCGTATGTTCATTTTCACTTGCGACAAACCGTGTTTACAACGATCGTGATGGTAAGCGCCAAGAAGCAGTGGAGTACCACAATATCGCTGTATTTGGTCGTCAGGCAGAAACGAGCGCCCAGTATCTTAAGAAAGGAAGCAGCGCGTATGTAGAAGGACGTCTACAAACTCGTAGTTGGGAGGCAGATGGTGTGAAGCACTATCGAACTGAAATCGTTGCTGATCGTGTACAGTTTGGTCCTCGTGGAGATGGAGCACCAAGCGGACAAGCCGCCGCCCCAGCGAAGCAAAATGATGAGGCACCGAAGGCACCGGATTATCCAGAAGAGGACATTAATCCTGAAGACATCCCTTTTTAGCCCCAAAATATAACCCATCTACTGCGTTGTGCTTCGGTAAAATAACATTCGCTCGGCTCAAGCCGCACTCATGTTATTTTCCTTGCCCACCTTGTATCTGAGTCATCTTTGCGGCTAAAAAAGATATCCAAAATCAAACTTAAGAAAGGTATATAACATTCTTAATTAACCATGAAAAAAGACACTGAAACTAAGTCACAACCGTCAAATCACATTGACTACAAAGACATCACAACCTTGAAGAACTACGTAAACCCGCATGCACGTATGAACAGTCGTAAGCGTACTGGTTTTACTGCTAAGCAGCAGCGCGATTTTGCGCGGGCTACGAAGCGGGCACGGTTTATGGCCTTGATGCCATTCGTCAGCCACTAATTTTAAACTCCAGAATATATCCCATCTGCTTTTCTGAAGTTTAAAAGGCTAAATCAAAACAAAAAGCCCGGCGCCGAAGGCGCGAGCTTTTGTAACCCTTCGTGCGACCTACAGTTCTAAAATGCGGAACAGTTTGACAAACGAGGAGGTCATCATGTGTCAGGTTGTAGCGATTCGGTGTGAGGTCACCTCACTTTCCAAGCAGTTTTGTGTCATGGTAGGGAGAGAAAAAGTAGCTGAAGCGCTACTGCATATCTTCCACACCAAGACACGCATTTACGCAGAAATCCACGATGTTTTGGTTATGGAAGAGCACCGCGGACGAGGACATGGAACAAGGCTCTTAAACGGCATCAGGGATTTTTGTTACAGAGTATGCCGCAGAGCAACAACACGATGTGCATATCCGCTTTACCAGCGGACCACATCGTAAAGCCGCCAATCACCTTTACCAAAAACTTGGCTACCAACTCTTGGCAAAAGCCACTAAGGATGGTACGAATTACTATGGAGCGGTCACTTCCCCTAAAGGAGAGCAACATGAAAAACCAACCGACTATGCCACTCGCGGTTAAACTCGTGTTTTGTGGTGGCGGTGGAATATTTTACTTCTTTTGGGAGTGTACAATCAAATTGCCATTCTTTGACGTTCTAGAGAATGCCTAAAAACAAAAAAGGCGCTACAGCGCCCTTTTCCTATGCCTTCTCAATGCGTTCGGAGTACTGTCCAGTTTCGGTATTCACCGCTACCGCGTCACCTTGGTTGATGAACTGGGGTACTTGGATAATTGCTCCCGTCTCCAAGGTTACTTCCTTGGTGGCGCCGCTTGGTGTTGCCTTTAACTGCCTCTGAGGCTTCTTTCACTGCCAGCTCAACTTTTATCGGTACCATGACACTCATGATCTCATCGTCAAAGACTAAGGCAGTCACCACACTGTTTTCTTTCAAAAAACGAGCATCACCAGCAATAATATCTTCTGCAAAACTAAACCGATCGCTCGGGTTATCTGGCGTACAGAACCAAAATTCACCACGGTTATTGTAGAGGTACTTCACCTCACGCTTCTCTATATCAGCTTCATCTAAGACATCAGACTGATGAAAGGTACGGTCTACTACACCGCCCGTCTTGAGGTTTTTCATTTTGACCGCGTTGCTTGCTTTCTGACGGTCTTTTTTACTAATTGCCGAAGACAACACCACGTATGGATCACCGTCCATAATAACGGTGCGTTTCGGGAGTAATTCATTGTATTGTAGTTTCGCCACGCTAGTTTTCTATGAGTGATAACGAATTAGAAAATCTTACGTCTGCCCCATTTCGGGCGAAGTGCGTGCTGAATAAGGTAATAGCACGAGCCCGTAACAGGAAATGGGGTGGGGCAAACGTAAATCAGTCATCTTTATAACAAAGTCGGGAAAGAAAGGCAAAATCCTGCAACTTTCTGTTTTTACAGTGGTACTATAAAAGCATGCTTGGACTCACCAATACTGACCATTTGCACGATTTGAGTGATGAGGAATTACTGGCTCGTTCTCGTAAAGAGCCATGGGTGTTTGCTGCACTTCTAGACCGCTACCAAGACGCCTTTATGCGTAAAGCCATGAGTATCATCCACAATGAACTGGACGCTGAAGAAATAGTACAAGACGCCTTTACCAAGATATACATCAACGCTGACCGTTTTGAGCCGCAAGAAGGTGCTAAGTTCTCTTCGTGGGGGTACCGTATCCTCATGAATACTGCCTTTACTCGCTACCAAAAGCGGGTAAAAGAAGGACAGCGTTTTACCAATATCGACCCCGAGTTTGAACAATTGATCGGCGAGCGGAGCGAGCATAGTGCTTTGAAGAACGCCGTGACGCTATTGACCGAGTATTAGAACGTTTGCCGGGACACTTTGCGTATGTATTGCGTCTGCATTATCTCGAACGTTGGAGTCAGCAGGATATTGCACAAGAGACTGGGAGACAGTAGGGACTGTCAAAGCCCGTATTCATCGTGCCAAAGCTGCGTTCGGGAGGAGACTGGAGACGAGGAAGTACGGCAGCTCCTAAAAGACTGAAACTTTTTAGCGTGCAGTCGTGTTTAATAAAGGGTAATACTACGAATATGTCATACCAAACCATTCATACCACTATCATGCGCCGCGTGTACTATGCCTTTGCCGTACGTCTGGCGACTCACACAGTAACGTTGCACGTGCTGGCTCTGGCAGTGCTCGGCTTTGTGCTCGCTAAGCTGGTCTTTGTGGCTCGCGTGTACGAGAACCTCGCTAGTCGCGAATTCGGTGAGTTACTACCCGCTACGCTTCGCATACTCATGCATGCTGACGTACTCACCCTCGTTGTCTTTGCCGTAGCTGTCTTCACTGCACTATCCCTTCCAGTCCGTACGTTTGTACTGCGACCGGCGCCATTGCAATTTGCCTAAGGAAGGTTTTATAACACAAAAGCCCGGCGCCAATGGCGCCGGGCTTTTATGTTTTTACTAATCTTCTTTCAGCGCTTTACGGATATTCTTCAAAAGATCGTTAGCGACTTTCTTATTCTCTCGCAGGTAGGTGCGAGCAGCATCGTACCCACGGCCGAGTTTCTCAACGGAGGATTCATCACCGCCCGGGGAGTGTATGAGTAGGAGGCGCCTGCTTTGGCAACCATGTTGTATTTTTCACCCAGTGCGAGGAGCTCACCTTCACGGCTGATACCCTCGCCATAGATAAGATCAAACTCAGTGGTGCGGAACGGCGCAGCGACCTTGTTTTTTACCACTTTCACTCGATGGCGACCTCCGACCACTTCGTCACCTTTTTGATTTGAGCAATACGGCGGATATCAAGGCGAACTGACGTATAAAATTTAAGGGCTTTACCACCTGGCGTTGTTTCCGGATTGCCAAACATCACACCAACCTGCATACGAATTTGGTTGATGAAAATAACCACGGTCTTACTCTTAGCTACAATACCAGTGAGTTTACGTAACGCCTGACTCATCAGACGCGCTTGTTTACCAACGTGATGAGCTCCCATTTCACCCTCAATTTCGTCTCGCGGAGTAAGGGCAGCAACGGAGTCGATAACAATCACGTCAACATCACCAGAACGCACCAAGGACTCAACAATCTCGAGTGCCTGCTCACCATTGTCTGGTTGTGAGATGAGTAGTTCATCCATCTTCACGCCAAGGTTTTTAGCGTACTCAGGGTCCATGGCGTGTTCAGCGTCGATAAAGGCACAGACACCACCTGTTTTTTGCGCCTCAGCCACGGCATGGAGTGAGAGAGTAGTTTTACCAGAAGATTCAGGTCCGTATATCTCAACAATACGTCCGCGGGGAAGTCCACCAATACCTAATGCGTCATCAAGCCCAATGGAGCCAGTTGAGATGGCATCCACGTCAACTTTATGACCCTCAGCGAAGGTCATGATAGCTTCCTCACCAAACTTAGTTTTAATACTACGTAGCGCTTCGGTAATCTTGGTCGAATCCTTCTTTTTTCAGGGGTTTCAGTAGAAGGGGTTTTTGCAGTTGTCTTTTAGCAGCTTTCTTAGCCATAGTATTGTTCATTATTCTTCTAATGAGGAATCGGGGTATACACAAATGCTTGTTCTACGTACGCACTGCGACCATAACGGTCGTGTACATCAATACGGACGATGTTGTACCCTTCCTCCAGAATCACCGTTTCGTTAAATTGACCGTCTTCGTTGGTCACAATCGGGCGTCCTTGTAAGTATATCGCAGTTATATTTGAAGCGGTACCAGAGAGCGGTACTTCACGTACGGTTTGTACTACGGGAGGAATATCAGCTAGGACCACTGACGGTCCTCCGATTAAAAAACGTGCCTGAAACAGTACGTAATACAGTACTCCTGCCAATAAGAGTCCTACAGCCACTATCGTGAGTAACTTAGGCAAAGGGAACCCTTTCGTGGCAAGACCCGGCATACTACATCGTAGTGTCTTCGTCTATATCACCTCCGTCACCACCAGCCAATATCTCTCGTGGCTTAGCGCCGTCTTGCGGACCAATGACGCCACGTTCTTCCAGAATATCCATTAAACGTGCAGCCCGTGAATATCCAACGCGGAGTTTGCGTTGCAGATAGGAGGTTGATGCTTTCCCGGCATCAATTACAGCTTGACGAGCTTCTTCGTAGAGATCATCTTCTTCCTCATCGTCTACGACAGCTCCAAAGAATGCATCAGGGTTATGGTCTTCTCCATTCCCGCCATCGAGGTTTATGGAGTCCAGCTCATGAGCGTCTGCTTGTTTTTTGAGGTAATTTACCACTTTTTTGAGCTCGTCCTCAGAAATAAAAGCAGACTGGAGGCGCACTGGTTTAGCAAGCTCACCAGACAGGAAGAGGGTATCACCTTGACCGAGCAATTTTTCTGCTCCGACCTGGTCGAGGATAGTCCGCGAGTCAACTTGTGAGGCAACTTGAAGGGCAATACGACTCGGCACGTTAGCTTTAATAAGACCGGTAATAACATTCACTGACGGACGCTGAGTTGAGAGCACGAGATGAATACCTACGGCTCGACTCATCTGCGCCAAGCGTACAATTGAAGCCTCAAGTTCACGGGGGTACGTGGACATAAGATCAGCCAGCTCATCAATAATAATGACAATGTATGGCATTGGTTCTGGCATATCCTCGACTTCTTCATCACCACTATCATCAGCGTCTTCTTTGGCCGGACGGTAGATATTTTCATGATAGGAACTAATGTCACGGACTTTTTCCGCTTGCAGCACATCATAGCGACGTTCCATTTCCTTAATTGCCCACTTAAGCGCCAGGATAGCTTTCTTTGGCTCAGTGATCACTGGGGTGAGTAGGTGGGGAATATCGTTGTAGAGAGTGAGTTCCACTCGCTTTGGGTCAACCATGATGAAGCGGAGCTGTTCAGGAGAGTTGCGGAAAAGTAATGATGTCACCAGGGTGTGAATGGTCACTGACTTACCAGAACCAGTAGTACCAGCGATCAGAGCGTGTGGCATCTTGGCGACGTTGGCAAAATGTGGTTTGCCAGTGATATCGCGCCCGAGTGCTACAAGGAGTGGTTTAGGAGAGTCAGTGTATTCTGCCTGAGACAGGAGGGAAGCGAGCCCAACTTGAGACTTCTGGGTGTTTGGCACTTCAATTCCAACCAGAGACTTTCCGGGGATCGGTGCTTCAATACGAATAGGGGAGGCAGCCAATCCCATCTCCAAGTTATTTTGCAAACTAACAATCTTTGAGATACGTACTCCTTCAGCTGGCTTGAGCGCGTAGCGAGTTACTGACGGTCCGATCGATACCTCATCCATCTCAACATCGATATTAAAGTTCTTGAGGGTACGCTTGATGATGTTGGCGTTGGCTTTCACGTCACCGCTCTTACCCTTACCTTTATCTTTTTGCAAAAGTGAGAGTGGGGGAGGTGCATACGGACCCTCGAAACTCGATACCAAAAACTCAGTCGATTTAGTGATTCCTAAACGCTCACCCATGCTTTTTTGTTCTGTGGTTCTTCAGCTTCCTCTTCAGCTTCCTCGGTTTCTTCCCCCTCTTCAGCTTCTTCTTCCACCTCATCATCTAGGAACGCTTCCCCTCTTCAAGCTCTTCCTCTTCTAGTTCATCGTGCGGGGTAGAAGAAGGGAAGCGCAGTCCAGTATTAAAGGTCAAAAACACACCCACAACAAAAAGGGCTCCGAGGACCACTCCAGTGGTCAGACCACCAAACAAGACAGTCAGAGGTGCTTTAAGCGCCAAGCCGAGGATACCACCTAGTTCAGTCTGATAGAGCTCGAGCCCCCAAGAAGGGCAATAAAGAGAAGTGCGATTCCAACAATCTTCGACATACTGACCCTTTCGTCTTCTCGAGGTTTCATCAAGGCGTACACATAGAAAAGGCAGGCAATTGGCGCCAAGTAAGCACCACCGCCGAGTAGCCAGGCAAGAGCGTTTTAGTAAAACCCCCGACCATACCAGCAGTACCCATTAAAGACAGGGTGAAGTAGATTGCCAAGACCACAAAACCAACTGCTCCGATAGCTTGTTTGGTGTGTGGTGATAGGTCGTCAAATAACGGTTCGCGTGTTGCTTTCTTTTTTCTACCAGCCATATAACATTTCACTCAACAATACGCACATGATACCACGCAGACTGCACAATCAGTTGTTAATAAGCCACTTTTTATACAGATATATCGCACAAAGTAATTACCACAATTGTCTTAAGATAGGAGGCAAATGTACTGATTCATCAGGGCTTGCAAAAATAAAAGACAGGTATATAGTACAAAGACAACGCAAAATAATCTCATTAAAGACGATATAAAAGACTACATATGGACAGCAGAGACATTTTAAAAGCCACGCAATCCACCCAACGGTTGGTGCAAGACCAGGATTATTATAAGTATATTTTTAAAAAGACAGAAAAGATTGTGTCTGTAATCTTTTATATCACCAACAATATAAACGACAGTGACAAATATAAGACATATGTAGATGATATTTTGTCTGCTGCTAAATCTGTCCATGACGCCGTCCTTAAGTCTTTGGAGGTACGTTCACATGTAGCAGAAGAAGTAATCCGCGATAGCGCTCATGCTCTGATTGTCTTGGAGAGCAAGCTCCATGTATCGCAGGTAGCTGGATTAATCGCCCCGGAAGTCATGCATGTGCTCTCAAGTGAGATAGATGCTGTCTTACGAGGAATGAATAAATACCTTAAAAATACGGGTGCTTTTGACGATATGGAATACACGGTAAGTCCCATACCAGACACGCCGCGACAGCGTACTGTACGAGCCCCACGCCGTGAGTCCCATGCCACAACAGCATCTGAGCCATCTATAACACTTGATCGGCGTGAGCGCATTAAGACCATTCTCGAAGCTAAAGGAGAAGCTACCATCAAAGACATTTCTGACGTTATAACGGACTGTAGTGAAAAGACCATTCAGCGTGAATTGACGACAATGATTGAGGACAATATTGTAAAAAGACACGGTGAGCGCCGATGGTCACGATATTCTCTTTTTTAAAAGGAGTTGTTGTAAGAAACAGGTATTCTTATAAAGGACTAATTAGTCTTTTATAGGTAAGAATTGTTCTTTAGCAGAAGTAGGTAATAACATCGGCGGCTGCAACGAGAAAGTTGCGCGTTGTGTTTTTCGTTACATAATTTTTTTGACTGTAAGAAACGATACGTACTGTCGTCTTCGTAGTTAGATGTTACAGGGCTTTTTGGTTGACCTTTTTGGTCAAACCAGGTAGTTTTGTCGAGACATCTAAAGTAGGTGTATGCGGTTATTATCCACATACATGTGCGTACCGTTCTTACGCAAGAAGTTGTATACTTCCCGTAAGTGCCCCGTTGCGCTTTTTTTCTTAAGTGACTTTGGCTTAGCCAATGACCACGAGATATAAAAGATAAGCGACAACAAGAGGTGGTACATGTTTGTTCATTGACAGATCTTGCTTCGGCGAGAGATCAAATAGAGCACTATTTGATTTACATATTACCTGTCATTTAAACGTATATTATTTCTGCGTGACCTGTTCCTGTATTTGACCGCTCCGCTGATACACAGACCAAATCTATGTTACTGGTTCGTATAATCAATCAGGTTGGTGTCGACCAACCGATTGTACGACTGGTTAAATTCGTGACATCTGTCGCTTTGTGCGCTTGAGTTTGCAAGCGTAGAAAGCGACAGATGTCGCAAATAAGATTAATTCTTATTAGTAACTAATGTTTAGTAGTAAACATTACAAACAAATCATAATTATGACCATTACAAAGACTGTTGCTTCAAAGCTCGCTGTAGCTTTTGTAGCAATTGCAATGGCTTTCGTATTTGTTGCTCCAGCAGCAAACGCGCAAAGCATTGAAGATATGTCACTCGAAGAGCTTATTGCTCTTGTGAACCAACTTCAATCACAGATGACACAAAGTACATCTGGCGGTTCATGTGACACAATTCCGCAACCACTTACTGTGGGTGCACAAAACGCTAACGTAACATCACTCCAAACCTTCCTTATTGCTGAAGGTGAAGTGATCCCTGCGGGAGCAACTGGATACTTCGGTAGCCAGACACAAGCTGCTCTAGCTTCATGGCAAGCTAAAAACGGCATAAGTCCAGCAGCTGGTTATTACGGTCCAATCACAAAGGCAGCTATTGACGCTAAGTGTGTCTCAGCTGGCGGTGATGACATGGACGACGATGACGATTCATCATCAGATGACGATGACGAACTTATGGTGGCGAGGCTGACATCACTGACGTAGATACACGTGGTGATGAAGACGAAGCTGCTGAAGGTGAAGAGGACGTTCCAGTTCTCGAAATTGAGTTCGATGTTGAAGATGCTGATGCTGCTTGAGCGCATCGATGTAACTTTCGACAACTTTCAAACATTGCTGGTGGTTCTGAAGATGAACCATGGGATGCTTTCGAAGAAGTATCTGTATGGGTAGATGGCGACAAGGTCGCTGACGTTGACCTTCAGATGAAGACGAGTGGGATGAGGATGGAAACGAGTTTACCATTCGCATCTCAATCGTTGATACTATCTTCCGTGAGGATGATACTGGCGAAGTTATTATCGCTATCTCTGTACAAGATGGTGTTGATCTCAGTAACACTGGTTCACAAAACCGTTGGGACATCTTCCTTCAGGATCCGCTTCGTTGATGGTGAAGGTATCGACATTGAAGAGCCTGGAGCAGACCAGTGATGCTTTAGCTTCGAGATTCAAGAAGGGCTGGTGATGACCTTGATCTTGAGTCTTCCGATGAAGATCCAGATTCAACTACCTTGAAATCGATGCAGATGACAAGGTTGAACACATGATCTTTGCGTTCGAACTTTCAGCTGAAGATTCAGACAACGACGTTACACTTGATAACCTCGTATCTGTAAATGTTACAGCTGGTGGTCCGAAGGAACTTCACTTGACAACTTCATCTCAGACTTCCGTCTTGAGATTGATGGCGAGTCATTCGATGCTGAGAGTCATACAACGGTAGCGTTGCTACTCGCAACTATCGACTTCGATATCGATGGTGACGTAACTATTGACGCTGACGATTCAGTCGTAGTTATGCTCTACGTTGAGTTTGATGACGTTGGTGATTCATTCAACTACGCAACCATTATGGCTACAACTTCACCATGACATTGATGCAGAAGGTGCTGATGACATCACTGACTGTTACATGTTCTTGGTAATGTACACACTGTACGAACTGATGGTCTAGCAGTAGAACTCGCAAGCGAGGACACTGAACTCGATGAGAACAATGACACTGATGCAACTGATGATGAAGGTGAATTCACTTCAGAGTAGACATTACTGCCTTCGGTGATGACGCTTACATTCCATTTGGTGTTGCCACTACAACTGATAACGCTTATGGATTTGAGCTCACCATCCTCGACAACAGCAACAACCCAGTTACTGTTGGTGGTGGAAACGGTACAACTACTACAGTCTCAGTGGACGTAGATGATGGTTCTGCAGAGAAGATAGTTCATACAAGGTAGCTGAAGGTCAAACTGAGACCTTCACTATCGTTGATGAAGTTTGATCCAGCTACTGCTGGTTCATACAAGGTACGCCTTGATACTGTGAACTTCGGCGCAGCAGATGATGCAACTGGCGAAAACGCTCAGGATGTATCTGATGAAGACATCGACACTGCTAAGCTCACTATCTAGTTAGCTTACTGACTACACTTCGGTTTAGTCATGTCAAAACAAAAAAGCCCCTTCGGGGGCTTTTTTGTTTTGTTTAAAACATTATTTCGTATACACTGACGCATATATGTTGAGTACCGTCACTCGTTGGTATCAAGAATTGCGTACCCATAGCTCTGATCCATCGAGTATTGCCTTTGGTTTTGCCTTTGGAACTTTCGTTAGTCTACTACCGACTTTTGGTTTTGGCGCTTTCTTGGTATTGGTGGCGCTGACCTTTCTTCCGTCAGTAAATAAGCCAGCAGCAATTATTGCTCTTGCGGTATGGAATCCGTTTGTACAGATTCCTCTGTATGCTTTAAGTTTTGAAATCGGATCATATTTATTTGCGACTGCGCCTGTAATCACGTTTGATGTGGCAGTACTAAACCATGTGTATACATTTACACGGCGGTTTTTGGTTGGTCACATGATTGTCACAGTCAGTATGACAACAGTGTCTTACATACTCGTGTACAGTGTGTTTTGGTGGCATGCGCATCGTGGCAGAAATAGACAGCCTAGTCTTTTGTCAGAATAAAGTACGGTATAATGATGGTCAATGTTCAACAAGACCTTCTATAGTTTTGTGTTTAGTTTTGTTGGCGTTATCACCGTCACACTTCTTATGATACTTTTGGTGGGAATGGGTGCGCGGTAGGGGAGTTATAGCACTATGATTCGTATTACTGACCAGTACTTTTGGAATTTTGCTTTCAGCGTCTTTTTCGTGGTCTTGGTAGTTATGGCAACTATTATCATTGATACTGAGAGTTATAAAGACCCGATGAGTCTCACAGTGTTTGATTTTGTGCTCATGACCCTTGCCACTTTCCGTCTGACACGACTGTTTGTATACGATGCGGTGACGAAGTGGTTTCGGGAGCAATTCTGGGATGCTAAAAAGGTGCGTGGTGGGTATGTACTAGAGAAGCCAAAGGGAGGTCCGCGCCGTACGCTTGCAGACCTACTCTCATGCCCATGGTGCTTCGGTGTGTGGATGGCAGCAGTAGTCACGTTTTTCTACCTCACCAGCCCCTGGGCGTACTTCCTCATTCTTTTCTTAGCGATTGCTGGGGTTGCTACCTTTATGCAACTCACTGCCAATCTCATCGGACACAAAGCCGAGCAAGCGAAGCGAGAAACTGGACTCTAACGCGTATTGAATTTACTCAAGGAGTCTGTTATAGTGTCGCGCATACAGGCTCGTGACAGTTGGTTTGCGTGCGTAAAGGCACACAAGTAACGTCCGGTTTCGGACGCCAACCGAGGTCCAACACTACTATTTTGTGTGGAATGGTCGAGCCCGTCATGGGTATTTTTTATACCTTAAACGGCCTGTACATTATCCAGGATTTTTTAAAATCATGGCAATTACAAAAGCACAAAGAGAGGAGATAATCGACAAACTAAACGGTATCAAAACCGATGCTGATTCTATTGTGTTTGTGAACTTCAATGGACTCGGTGTATCAGATACGACCGCTATGCGAAGCGCTATGCGTGAAGCTGGTGTGAGTTATCTGGTGGCTAAAAAAACACTCATCAAACGAGCGTTTGATGGTGCTTTCACTGGCGATATGCCAGCACTTGAAGGTGAAATCGCCCTTGCGTACAGCGCAGATGCGATTGCACCAGCGCAAAACGTAAAAGAGTTTGCTGGTAAGTTCAAAGACAAGATTGCTATCGTTGGTGGTGTATTTCAGGGAGTATACAAAACCAAAGAAGAGATGACTGATATTGCATCTATTCCACCACTACCGGTCTTGCGCGGTATGTTTGTTAACGTTATCAACTCACCAATACAAGGTTTGGTTATTTCTCTTAACCAGATTGCAGAAAAACGTGGTTAATTAACAGTGTGATTACTTAATTAAATATGAGTGAAGAACAAAAGAAAGACGAAGTAGTAGCGGAGACGAAAGAAGAAGCTACTCCAGCTACTGAAGAAAAAGCTGAGGAATCAACGTCTGATGTTGACGAGACGGTTGAGGTGCCAAAGGAATTTAAGGCGCTTGTAGAACAAGTAGAAAAGATGACTGTACTTGAGTTGCATGAGCTCGTAAAAGTACTTGAAAAGCGCTTTGGCGTATCAGCTTCTGCAGTAGCAGTGGCCGGTCCAGCTGCTGGCGGCGACGCTGGTGGGGAAGAGCAGAGTGAGTTCACGGTAGAGCTGGCTGATGCTGGTGCTCAGAAGATCGCTGTTATTAAGGTGGTCAAAGAAGCTTGCGGTCTTGGTCTGAAGGAAGCCAAGGACATGGTAGACGGTGCTCCAGCAGAAGTGAAAGCTGGTCTTAAGAAAGAAGAAGCTGAAGAACTTAAGGCAAAACTAGAAGAAGCTGGAGCGAAAGTTAATTTGAAATAACGATTTCAAATTAACTTTCGCGGAATCCAGCCCCGTTTCGGGCGAAACACGTGCTGAATAAGGTAATAGTGTGAGCCCGTAACAAGAAATGGGGCTGGATGGTGCAAAGAAAAAATGCGTACTAAACGTACGTATTTTTTCTTTTAACTTAGTAACTTGCGAGGAGCTATGTAAAGAGCCGAGGACATCGAGTCCTCGGCTCTTTATTTGTATACTCAATGACTTGGAAGGCTATAAATCTCAAATAAGGTTTATAGCCCTAAACAAAAAGCACAGACTTCGGTCTGTGCTTTTTGTTTAGGAAATACGCACTACTGCCTGTCCAGACTGTATATATAAGAAGCGTGCTATAATCCGACCACTGTTCGCACAGCTATGTCGTCTGATCCGCTTTCAATCTTGTTTGGCAGCCAAGCCCGCGTAAAACTCCTGCGTTTTTTCCTATTTAATCCTTCCAAAGATTTTACCTTTGATGAAATTTCCAGACGGGCTCGCCTCGTGCGCCGCACGGCGCGCACTGAGATGAATGCACTTGAACGCGCTGGAGTGATAAAGAAGAAGCAAATATATATTGAACTAGACGGACGCGATAAAAAGACTCGTGCCCACGGCTTCACCCTCAACAAAAATTTTCCTGAACTCCAGGCTCTGCAGACTTTCTTGTTTGAAACCGCACCGATAAACGGCAAGACCGTCTTAAAGCATTTACGTAAAGCTGGTACCCTCGACTTTGTCTGTGTCGCTGGAGTGTTCCTGCGTGAATTTGAACAACGCCTCGATGTGCTGGTGGCAACCAAGAAACTGTCAGAAGGGAAGATTGAAAATGCGATCCGGGCGCTTGAATCAGAACTTGGTATCGAGATACGCTTTGCCGCTTTTTCTTCCGAAGATCTGCTCTATCGAGTAGGAATGTACGACAAACTCACTCGTGATGTATTCGACTACCCGCACCAGGTGTTAGTGGATAAGATCAACGTGCGCAATGAGATCCGCCGTTCATAATTGACACAATTAAGAAATGTATCGTAACCAGGGAGTTCGCCCACTCGCTGGTATTATTAGTATAGGTTTATTCACCTAATCATATATTACGTATGCAACATAATGTCTTTGGTACCCTCGAAACTTCTTTTCGAAGTTTGTGGTCGGACGTTTTATTCTTTTTGCCAGAACTCGTCTTGGCAATTGTTATCCTCGTTGCTGGTTGGATCATTGCTGGCATCTTGAAACACTTGGTTGAAAAAGTGTTTGACACCCTGAAGGTCAATGATGCACTTGATGCCGCGGGCGTTGACAAGCTCACTGAACGAGCCGGGTACAAACTCAAAGCCGGTCAGTTCGTGGGAACCTTGGTGAAGTGGTTTGTGATTGTTGTCTTCTTCATTGCCGTACTCGATATCCTCTCACTCGATCAGGTTACTATCTTCTTCCGTGACGTGGTACTCGGTTACCTGCCGAAGGTGATCGTGTCGGTACTTATCCTCCTCATCGCTATGGTGGTTGCTAATGTCGCGAGTGCGAGTGTGACCGCTGGAGCTCGAGCAGCTGGCTTTGGTGCTTCGTCTATGCTCGGTACTGTGACGCGCTACGCCATCATTCTCTTTGCGGTGTTGGCAGTACTCTCACAACTTGAGATTGCACCAGCGCTCGTAGAGACGCTCTTTATGGGTATCATCTTCGGTACTTCACTTGCCTTCGGTCTCTCGTTCGGACTGGGAGGTAAAGAAGCCGCTGGTCGCTACATCAACAAGCTGTTGGGTGGGGGAGACCATCATCACCATAATTAACACGTTAATTGCGTAAAAAACGCCGTTGGCACAGCTGTGCCAACGGCGTTTTTTCTGGGTATAACTTTGGGGATAACACCGTGGAGAAAAGTCAATGCAGAAGTGTTGACATTTAAGTAGATTCCTATAGAATGGCGCCTACGTATATGAGTTTAACCAACAAGCAATCGTAGCGGACTGAAGATCGCCTTGCGATTTTCTGCCGCATCTCGCGGTTTTGTTGGAAAACTTGCGAAATGCGTAGGTTTTTTGAAAAAACCTGGCGTTAGTGGCTGGTAACACAGCCAACGCGTCATGCATATCCTTTGAATCAAGTTGATGAAGGTCTGATTCCAGAAAGTCCTGTCTGTGTACTCGACATACACAGCGCCCGGGTAATACTTGTACACTCAAGCAGGTAAGTCTGTCGGGTAAAGATTATGTAGAAACACTACAGGGTCTTTTCGTCCCCGATGAACAAATGTTGTATATCAACAGATACAACAAAACCAACGTTCAAAAATTCTGTAGAGTTTTGAACATCACTCAAGTCAATGTACGGCGATTGTGCAGCATTTCCTTGCAGGAATGTAAGGGTGTATAGTGGATGCCTAGGTTTACAAGAGCGATGAAAGACGTGGAATGGCTGCGATAAGTTTCGGCGAGGTGCCAAGTAAACGCTTCGACCCGGAAATTTCTGAATACGAGGAAACCACTCCGTGTTCCGCACGGAACCTGTGTATGCAAGGGCGTACCTTGGGAAGTGAAACATCTCAGTACCAAGAGGAAGAAAGCAATAGACGGAACTTTCTTTCTGGACGACACTGTCAAGACTTGTCTGGACGCCATTGTGTTCAGGAAGAAGGTTCTTGCGATTCCTGAGTAGCGGCGAGCGAAACGGGAACAGCCCAAACCGTACGTGTTTACATGTACGGGGTTGTAGGACAGTAACAGCATTTAGTTGCGCGAAGTTACCAAGTATAGATATAGCAAAACGCTCTGCGACGACCCTAGTGGGTAATAGTCCCGTATGCGAAATGTCTGCTACCTGTGGTTACCGTTCCTGAAGTGGTTCGAGACATGAATAGCTCGAATGAATCTGCCGGCACTAACCGGTAAGGCTAAATATCTTGTAAGACCGATAGTGAACTAGTACCGTGAGGGAAAAGGTGAAAAAGAACCCCGGGAGAGGGGAGCAAAATAGATCTGAAACCATACATCTACAGAGTCGGAGCCCTGCGGGGCGGCGGCGTGCCTATTGAAGAATGAGCGGCGAGTGTATCTTTGTCCTTTGTCTAAGGGTAACCCCCCGCAGGCACAGTGAAAGCGAGCGTTAATAGCGCGACTATAGGGCAGGGATACGACCCGAAGCGGGAAGAGCTTGCCATGAGCAGGGTGAAGCGGAGGTAATACTCCGTGGAGGCCCGAACCGGTTGGCCGTACAAACCATCGGATGACTTGTGGTAAGGAGTGAAAAGCTAATCGATTTCCGTAATAGCTGGTTCTCTCCGAAACAGCTTTAGGGTTGGCGTCGAGTGAAGCACTGAAGGTGGGGGGCACTGGAAGAGATAAATGTAGGAAACCTCGTTAACTTTCTATCAAACTCGAATACCAGTTGGTTATAGCTCTCAGCAGTTAGACTATGAGAGAAGCTCCATTGGTCAAAAGGGGAGCAGCCCAGATCGCCAGTTAAGGTCCCTAAATATATGCTCGGTGCATCTCGGAGGAGGTGAGGATTCTCAAACAGCCAGGAGGTTGGCTTAGAAGCAGCCATCCTTTAAAATAGGCGTAACAGCTCACTGGTCGAGTCCTTGCGCCGAAGATGATCAGGGCTCAAGCATATTACCGAAACTGCGGATTCGTACACTTCATAAGGGATAGACATATTGGAATTTTTCCATGTCAGTGTTAGATTACTAAGCACAAAAGCAATGGTCACGGGACCGTAAAAGCTGTGCAGGATGGTGATAATACTCGGATTTATCCGGATCTCTGACAACTGCCAAAGTAGTGGACTTTTTGTCCCACTTGCTTTGGCTCCCTTACTGAGTGTGCGAGTGGTAGGAGAGCGTTCGTAGTGCGATGAATGGAAGGGTAACCCGCCCTGGGCCGCTGCAAGTGAGAATGCCGGCACAAGTAACCTGGAACGGGTGAGACCCCCGTCCGCCGAAATACCAAGGTTTCCTTCGCGATGGTGATCAGCGAAGGGTTAGTCGGTCCTAAAGGAGGAATCCCGAACGGGGGACCCGATGGAGAGCAGGTTAATATTCCTGCACACTGCTGCGTTTCGATGGAGGGACGGAGTGTTGTACCTACGGCATCTTATTGGATTGGTGCTGGAACTATGAGCGTCTTGCTTAGGCAAATCCGGTGGAAATAGCGCGAAGTAGAGTCTGAATGTGAGGGAGCTACGGCTGAGCAAATGTGGGAGCACACTTCCGAGAAAAACTTCTAAGGTTAAGCGTAGCGGTTCCGTACCTGAAACCGACACAGGTGGTAGGGTCAGAAGACCAAGGCGAACGAGTGAGAGGTCCTTAGGAACTCGGCAAAAAAGCGGCCGTAACTTCGGGATAAGGCCTGCCCAATACACCACTTTGTCCTCAACTAACCCAGAAGAGGTACAAGTGGAAGCAGCAGCACAAGCTTTTAGAACTGTAAAAACAACAAGCACTCTTTCCATTTCTGGAAGTGTTGGTGGCAGCTCAGTCACCAAATTTGTGTTTGAAAGCGGTGAAGAAGCAACCATTGAAATTAGCGATTTACGAGACGCAATCAAAAGGGACGATGTTAAATCGCCGTATTCGGTCTTACGTTGTCTGTAGACAATTCGTTCAGGACGAAAGGTCTGTAGAAGCTCTGGGCATCTTAAATTTTAGCCACAATCGTTCTTTGCGGATTGAGGCTAAAGTGGTATATTGGAGCCGCAGCGAAAGATTTCCTGGCGACTGTTTAACAAAAACACAGCTCCCTGCGAACTCGTAAGAGGATGTATAGGGGGTGACGCCTGACCAATGCCGGAAGGTTAAGCACGGATGGTGTAATGACTTTTAGTTGTTATGCTGGGCTGTGTAAGCCCCGGTCAATGTCAGCGATAACTATAATCGTTCTGAGTACAGCACATGTGCATGCACGTGGGTTGTACGGACTGGAACGATTATATGAGTCTAAAGACTCATTGTTAAATAGCCCGAGCCATAGTTACCTTCTCAGCTAGAAATAAGTTAGAGATAGTCCACCTAGCCAACAAGGAGACCAAATGCTAGGCACCTTCACTTCAGATTCTGAAAAGGTGAAAGTGGAATATCCCTATTATTGCACGCATCTACTAAGGCAGATGCCGTGAAGAAAAAATAGGCGTATTTCCTTGTCCGGGCAGATTCCGACGTGCACGAATGGCGTAACGACTGGGAAACTGTCTCAAGGACCTGCTCGGTGAAAATACAATAGGGGTAAAGATGCCCCTTACCTGCAATTAGACGAAAAGACCCCAGGAGCTTTACTGTAGCTTCGTATTGGGGCTGTTGAGTATGTGCGTAGTATAGTGGGGAGACTTTGAAGCGTACCTTTCGGGGGACGTGGAGTCGTCAGTGAAATACCCATCTCATTTTTGGCAGTCTCTAACCTGGTAGGAAAAACCTATTAGGGACATTGCGTGGCAGGCAGTTTTAGTGGGGCGCTACCCTCCCAAAGAGTAACGGAGGGGTCTCAAGGTCAACTAGGCGCGAATGGAAACCGTGCCGATAGTGCAATGGCAAAAGTTGGCTTGACTGCAAGGCGTAGATGCCAAGCAGACACGAAAGTGGAGCATAGTGAACCGATGGTACGCTTTAGATGCGGCCGGAGATTACCCGATAAAAGTTACCCTGGGGATAACAGGCTAGTCGTGCCCAAGCGTCCAAAGCGACGGCACGGTTCGGCACCTCGATGTCGGCTCGACTTATCCTGGGGCTGGAGCAGGTCCCAAGGGTTTGGCTGTTCGCCAATTAAAAAGTCACGCGAGCTGGGTTTAGACCGTCGTGAGACAGGTTGGTCTCCTATCTACTGCAGGCGTCGATACTTGACGAGATTTGTCCCTAGTAAGAAATTGCTACTTCAGGGTGAGAACCCTGATGACAATACGGCTTATAACGGTGAAGTCTACGTCACTCCCGGTTTTAGAGGGTGGTACACCATGGTCCATTGTGTACCAAACTCGCTTGAGGACCGGAAAAGTGATATGATAATACCGTGGGAAGTCGACTCAACACAGATTTAGCATACATTGCAGGTTTCCTTGATGGAGACGGAAGCATTATGTTGCAAGTAAAGAAGCGTAGCGACACCAGTCGCGGCGTTCGCTTTATGGCGGCTATATGCCTCTATCAAGATACTGCTCGCAAAACCACTAGGTGGGCTCGTGAAGTCTTAGGTATTGGTTATTATCGCACCGCAAGGACGGTATAACTGAGCTGAGGATCAATGGTTTTGCTTCGGTAAGAAAAGTGCTTTTAAAGCTCGCTCCGTATATCAAGTTTAAACAAGCTCAAGTAGTAGCCCTACATAAGGCTTGTGAAATACTTGAAAATACAACCATGAGTAAGCTTAGCGAAGCACAATTACGTACGTTAGTTGATTTGGTTTTTACAATCAAAGAACACAACTACAAAAGTACTCAAACACTTACCAAAGACATATTGCTACTGCGTTTGGGTTTGACCCCGTAACGACTTGCACTGAAAGATGTGCGGACTCATGGGTAGAGGAATCATTTCAAAGAAAATGACTGCTCCCATGGGTAAGATGCCGTCATCCTCACTGGTGTCCGCCAGACGGATGAAGATATAGTCTGTGCTCCTGGAAACAGGGGAATACACGACGAGAGGACCGGGATGAACTGACCTCTGGTCTAAGAGCTGTCGCGCCAGCGGCATCGCTCTGTAGCTATGTTGGGAATGGATAACCGCTGAAAGCATCTAAGCGGGAAGCCAACTTGAAGATTAGGTATCATTAAGTCTCCTGAGAGATTATCAGGTTGATAGGCACTAGGTGGAAGTGTGGTAACACATGCAGCCGAGGTGTACTAATAAGACGTAATTCTTGCAAGGAATACTGTACACGGCTAAACATTCAAAATGAGCGCATTTGCACTCGCTTCGGATTTGTCGCTTGTCACCTTACGATGAAGTAAGGCTCCAGCGCACCAAATCCTCCAGCCAGCACAACTGCATCACATTTTGAAATGTTTGCTAAAAATACAATTTAATTTGAGTAAGAGTCGTATGCTTCATTAGGACGGAGTGCGTTATTGATACGTTTGGGTCTTTCCCTGCTGGTCGCCCATGATGCCATTAATAGGCGGGTCAAGAAGTGAAAACCAGAGCTCCGTCCGTGTTCTTACAACATGGACATGGCGAACCCTCACCGTTATGAGTTCGCCGTTCTAATGAAGTATTCGACTACAAAAAGGATATGCAAAGTTTAAAGAGCTTTTAAAGTTGGTGGGTCAGCGAGTGGGGTACACCCGTTCTCATTCCGAACACGGCAGTTAAGCCGCTTCGCGCCGATGGTACTTCTTTCTTAGAGGGAGAGTAGGTCACCGCCAACTTTAAGGGCTTTTTATTTTACTCTACACAATAAGGATTACTTTACTTTTTATAAAAAAATTGTATTATACAGAAAGAATGCATAGAGAGACTGGTGAACTCTCGGGCTAGTACATTGTGCGGCTGCTCCCGTCTCCCCGCAGGGGTGAGAGCCATGTTATAGAGAAGGTTTGAAGCCTCACTCGACATGCCGTGGGTGTCAGTGCACGCACGGGTTGGAGGAACGATATCACAGGTTGTGGCAAAAATTTACTTTAGAGTTTAAGAACATATGACTTAAGCATGTGTTCTAAACAAAATTCACACGACAGTGATGTCCGGAATCTGACTGGATTTCTTCGGTCACGCTAGCGGGAGAGGATAGAGCTGCTTACTCTAGACCTCTCCACTCACCACAAACTACTGCCCAACTGGGCAGTTTCGTAAGAAAAGCTAGCCTAGCTCGTCTTATAAGGCAGAATAGCCGGCTGATGATTGTATACAAGTCTTGCGCACAATCATTAGCTATGTTCCCACCGCAATCAGAGAAGGAAAACAAATGCGGCAATTTAGCAAAAACAAGTTCACCGATCCGTTTGGATATGGTCCGGCAAAAGTTGATTCTGGGGCTTCAGATTTAAGAGTCTGGAAGGTGATGGTAGTGGCAGTCATGATTTTTGTGCCGCCATTTTTCCTTCCTAATCCTTTTTCCGGAATATAAACGTGTCCGAAGAAGAACGGAAACAAACCGAGCGTAGCAATATCCGATTTGGAGCAATGGTGCTCCTGCTCAGTTTTGCAGCGCTCATTGCGTTCAACGTCTATGTCCGCTGATGATAAAGACGATGCCCTGGGTACTCCCTGGGGCATTTTCATTTGTGCATTTGATACAATTACTGGTAATGAGAACCACTGCATTTTGGGCGTTTAAGCGCCGGCTTGCTTACGGGACGCTTTTTGCGTTTATTTTGATCTGTTGCTTCACGTGGGTGTACTTTGCGTATTTCTACCAAGCACCGAATTGTTTTGATGGTGAACAAAATAATGATGAGGCGGCAATCGACTGTGGCGGCGGTTGTGTCCGTATTTGTCCATTTGAAGCAGTGGAACCGTCAGTAAAATGGGCACGCAGTTTTAAGGTCACTGACGGACTTTATAATGCGGTGGCATATGTAGAAAACCTGAACCGGGTAGCAGCTACTCCAGAATTAGCCTACACATTCTCACTCTATGATGAAGCTGGAATTATCACGGAAGTGAGTGGCATTACTATCTTGCCACCGAACAGTGTATACCCAGTCTTTGCACCACGTATTGCCACTGGTAACAGGGTACCAACCCGCACCTTCTTGGAACTTTCTCCAGCGGACCTCTGGGTCCCGTCTACTCTTGGTAGCGAGCAATTCACTGCCACTGACCGAGAGCTGGCTGACGCTGACGAGAAACCACGGTTACGCGCAACCATAAGAAATAATGACCTGGAGGAAGCGGAAGATGTGGAGATTGTGGCAACTATTTTTGATGCAAATAAGAATGCTCTTACCTCATCACGTACCTTTGTGGAGAACTTTGCACCGCGCAGTGAGCGTGAGAGTTGTCTTTATAGCAAGAGCCAATTGCTAAAACTATCCGCAGTTGTGTGCCGACTGACATGATGGTAGCTATCGACCTCTCCGGTAGTATGAATGACGATGGTGGTGAGCCACCACAGCCAATTAGTGCGGTAAAAACTGCCGCCGCCGCATTTGTGGAACGGACACGCGAACTTGATACGGTTGGTCTGGTTATCTATGCGACAGAAGCTGTCGTGGCGCTCCCGCTCTCGAGCGATAGAACCGGTGTACAACAAGCAATAAAGAACCTGGTTATTGCTCCTGAATCAGAAACTGGTAGTACAAACACCGGCGATGCACTTCGTTTGGCGGGAGAAGAACTGATTTCAGAGCGGCATAATCCAGATGCACGCAAGGTTTTGGTATTACTCACTGATGGACTAGCAACGGCGCCCGATGAAGACCCGGAGGGTTACGCGGAAGCTGCCGCGTCTGTTGTGCGACAAGACGGTACGGAAGTGTATGTGATTGGTCTCGGTGAGAATGTGAACATGGATTTCGTACGCCGTATTGCTACTACTCCAGCCTATGCCTATCAAGCTTTGACTCGAGATGATGTTGATCGTATCTACCAAACCATCACCTCAGCTATTTGTGAGGACGGTGCGGCAGTAATAGACATTTTGGCTAAAACAGATGCTGGATTCATCCCATTGCGTTAACTTTGGGGGTTTGTTGTTGGTGGGGTAGAATGCACAGTATATGCGGTTTATGCGTGGTTTGTTGGCGGGTTTTGACGGCTGGCTCGTGGGAGCGGCGGTAGCGTTATCTTTGATGGGGCTCGTGACCATGTACACCTTTGAGGGTGAAAACACCTTTTTTATCCGACAAACCTACTGGATCGGACTCAGTGTCGCTATCATGCTCTTGGTAATGATGCCCGATTATCGGCTGCTCCGTACTGGCAATGTGACGTTTTACCTTTACATAGTCGCAGTAGCAGCGCTGGTATTGGTGCTGTTTGTCGGTGAGGTCACCTTAGGAGCGCAGAGCCGTTTTGACTTAGGATTTTTCTCCCTACAGCCATCTGATCCGGCTAAGTTGGTGCTGATTGCAGTCTTGGCAAAGTATTTTAGTAAACGCCATCAGCTTATCGGAGACTTTCGGCATATTGTTGTCTCTGGTTTCTACGCGTTTTTAATTTTTGGTCTGGTCTTTATCCAGCCTGACTTCAGGTCGGCTATCATCCTCTTTTTTATTTGGTTCTTGATGGTACTGGTCGCTGGTATTAAAGTGCAACACCTGGCGCTTGTGTTCATTATGGGAGCGGTTGCCTTTGGCGGCATGTGGGAGTTTGCTTTTCAGGATTATCAAAAAGACCGCATTATGACGTTCCTGAATCCGCTGCAGGATATTCAGGGTGCCGGGTATAACGCCTACCAATCCACGATTGCGGTTGGGTCGGGACAAGTATGGGGTAAGGGGATTGGGTATGGAACTCAGAGTAAGTTGCAGTTTCTACCTGAGTACGAGACCGACTTTATTTTCGCAGCCTTTGCTGAGGAATGGGGGATCATTGGTGTTGCTATCCTGTTCATGCTTTTTGGTGTGGTGGTGTGGCGGCTTCTTCGTCATGCGGTCAATGGTGCCTCAAACTTTGAGCGACTCTTTGCTACCGGAGTCGCAATTCTTTTTGTCAGTCATTTCTTTGTGCATATTGGCATGAATATTGGACTCTTGCCGGTGACAGGTACCACTGTCCCGTTTCTTTCTTATGGAGGTACGCACTTGATGACAGAGTTTCTGGGATTAGGGGTGGTAATGGCAATGCGCCGCTATAGCACTACGCACTACCAAAGTGCTGGGAAGGATATTCTCGTAAGCTAACTACGTTCTAAACCTGTCTAAATGCAACTGCCACCAAGTGTCAGGATATACCCGTCCTCGTTGTCGTAGTTGAAAAACTGACCATCGCAGGTGAGTACACCGTCACGGGCATCTATTTCTGTGTTCGGTCCTTCTTGGGGTATGACCAACATATACCAGCGGTTACTCGTGTTGCTGGTATCTCCGTAACCACGAGCGTAATAACAATAATTAAGTCCGCCAGAATACGCGGCGGGACTCGATTCATTGATGGGGTCACTCGGCAGACCATTTGGGAAGTATTCTGCCAATGCAGCACTGATATCGCCGCCACCGGTTGCCGGCCAGTCAGCACTGCTGCAGGACCAGCTGCTTTCCGGATAAAAACCGTTGTCTGAGTAATACGCTTCCAAAGCCTTTTGGATTTCCCGTGCTTCTGATAGTCGTTTAGCATCACGCCCCTTTTCTCGGGCGCTATTAAGGGATGCGAGCACCACAGAGGCTAAAGTGCCAATGATAGCAATGACTACTAATAACTCAATCAGTGTGAAACCTCGTTCATTGTAGCGGAATCGGTACATGTCTTATTGTGGGATGACCATAGGTTCCCCGGTGAGGGGATCAGTGTTATCAATCAGCCGTTCACGATCGGCACTGCTGCCACCGCCAAATCCAAAGAAAGCAATAACCAGCAATAAAAATACAATAATACCGATCTGTATCAGCGATGCTTGGCGGGTATTTTTAGCTAGACCCCGCGTTATCATAAAGCCAGTCAGACCAGCCGGTTTGTTGAGCCGGGCTGGCTCGCGTATGCCAAAATTAGGTTCCTCATTAAATTCAAGTCCCATACTTCTATTGTACCGTATCACCCTCGTTTCGTTTGTCGGTGTAGACAGCCAGTGTCTTCGTGACCATTGATTCAACATTCCAGCGATTTATCCGTTGTTTGGCAGTTGTTCCTAAGCGCTGTCGGGTAGCCTGATTAGCGCAGTATTGAAGTGCAGCAGTAAGTTCTGCTGGCTCATAGGGATCAATGAGGTACCCGTCAACTTCATGAGTAACGATTTCAGGGATACCACCAACTTTGCTGGCTATACGCGGTAGGGAAGCGTGTGCAGCTTCAAGTAAGACA
The DNA here is from genome assembly GCA_041389005.1 of Minisyncoccota bacterium. Taxonomy (GTDB): domain Bacteria; phylum Patescibacteriota; class Minisyncoccia; order Phycocordibacterales; family UBA918; genus OLB19. Next base: position 38,945 of record JAWKSR010000005.1, read on the forward strand.
TAGGGCAATCCTTCTTTTTTAGAGGGTAGTAAAAAGACATCAAAGGCAGCGAGATGTCGGCGCGCGTCTTTTTTGTGTCCAAGTAAGTGGATGTATCCCTCAGCGCCGAGTTGCTTAATGAGTGTTTGTAGTTCAGCCGTTTGTTCGCCGCCGCCAAGAATGATATAGCGGTAGGAGGTCTGATCGTGGTTTTGGTTGTACGTAACAATTGTGTTGATAGCATGGGTAAGATTTTTGTTTGAGGTTAGTTCAGCGAGGGTTCCAATCCAGAGAGCTGAATCGTCCTTTTTATAATCCGGGAGGAGTTCTTCGCGTGCCTGTTCTTTAGGAATCAGATCGATTGCATCGATACTGGGATGAATCACGGTGGTGTGTGTACGTACCCAGGTACTCGGGGTGCTGGCATAATCTGCTTGTGAGACGGCAATTACTCGGTGTGCCAATAGACCGGTTAGCCAGGAAGCAAGATACACGAGGAGTTTCCATACCTTTGAACGATCTTCTCTAAACGCCCAGCCATGAGCAGTAAAAACAATCATCGGTACACCAAGTAGACGTGCAATCAGTGAACCGGTGATACCAGCTTTAGAGCTATTAAGGTGGACAATGTCGGGGTCTTCTTCGTGGATGATATGAGCGAAGGAAAAAAGGGAACGTAACTCTTGGTATAGACCGATATCACGCTGTAAACCAGCTATCGAACGGTGAGTAATACCAGCTTCAGCGAGTCGATCAATCAGCTCACCACTACCACCGGAAGCCACTACAACGTTGTGTCCACGAGCGGTGAGTCGAGTTGCGAGGTCGAATACGTAGCGTTGGGCACCTCCAAAATTACTTTTGGTAATGACAAGCAGAACTTTTTTTGAGGTCTCTCCAGGGGTTTTTGGCATGTTTGTTTTGTAACTATACCAGTATTACAATCGTTACAATAGTTGTCTATTATTAACGATTTACGGTACCATAGCACTACCACGTGTATGGGTGAACGAGCTCGAGAATTAATGATTTTATTACTTGGTGATGCTGTCTGCTTTGTGACAGCATTGTGGCTCATGCTTTTGCTACGGTATTTTGAAGTGCCAACAGCGGAGCGTTTGTCCGCACACCTTGGTCCTTTTTTGATCCTGACTGGCGTGTGGCTCGTCTTGTTTTTTAGTGCTGGTCTTTACGACAAGCATACGACGCTTCTTAAGCAGGACCTACGCAACCGAATCATTTACACGCAGTTAGCAAACTTTTTAGTTGCTGCAGTGCTCTTTATTATTATTCCGTTTGGCATTGCTCCTAAGACCAATCTCGTACTCTATTTGCTCGTTTCCACAGCACTTTTAAGCTGGTGGCGATTATCTGGTTTTCATTTTTTTTCTCCCAAGGAACAACACAAAGCATTGTTAATCGCTGACGGTGACGAAGCGGTGGAGTTGGCTGATGAGATAAATAATAACGACCGCTACAATTATTCTTTTGTTCGTATTATCAATGAACAAACTGCCCGTGAGGCAGACGACTTTGAAAGCAAACTATTGCAAGTAATTGAACAAGAAGACGTAAGGATTCTCGTGGTTAGTCGTGAGGGGTCATATACACGTTCGATTATGCCAGCGATGTTTGATCTCTCATTCCTGCATTTCCGTTCTACGTTTGTTGATTTTGTGAGTTTATACGAGGACACCTTTGACCGTATTCCCGTTTCTTCATTGAGTTATGAGTGGTTTATCAATAATGTCTCAAAAGTGAGTCATCCACTCTATGCGTTTATCAAACGACTTATTGATTTGGTGGGGGTGGTTGTTTTGGCCGTGCCCTCAATGGTGCTGCTTCCATTTGTGGCTTTAGCAATAAAACTTGAAGATGGTGGACCACTTTTTATTACACTGAGCGGGTGGGGCAGTTTAATCGACCGATTACGATTGTGAAGTTTCGTAGTATGACCGGTAGAGACCAGGGCGATAATGCACTCAAAAGTGAACTTACAGTAACCAAAACCGGTGCATTTTTGCGTAAAACTCGCATTGATGAGCTGCCGCAATTGTTTAACGTGTTGCGCGGAGACTTGTCTTTTATTGGTCCGCGCCCGGAAATGCCTGCTCTTGCTTCGGTGTATGCTGAACAAATTCCGTTTTACAATGTACGGCACTACATAAAACCAGGTCTCTCAGGTTGGGCGCAGATAAATGATGTCGATGCGCCACGCGGCGGCGTGGACGTGGAGCGAACTTTGTCCAAACTTTCGTATGATTTGTTTTACCTCAAACATCGGTCGTTATTGCTTGATATTCATATTGCATTGAAGACATTAGCAGCGCTTGTGATGCGGACGGGGGTGTAATAGATCATGACAAAAGTATTAGTAACAGGAGGAGCGGGGTTCATTGGTTCACATTGTGTGGACATGCTTTTACGCGAAAACTACGAGGTAGTGGTTTTGGATATTTTACCGGCAGATAAAGCCCGTAACCTAACGCACTGTATGGACGCCATCACCTACATAGAAGGTGATGTGCGCGATTTAAAACAGACTTGTGAGGCAATGGAGGGTTGCGATCGGGTAGTACATTTCGCGGCGATTGTGTCAGTTCCACTTTCCATGGAAGACCCCGTGGGTTCTCATAATACCAACGTGACGGGTACACTGAATGTTTTTGAAGCAGCGCGCTTGCTGGGTGTTACGCGCGTTGTCTACGCTTCCTCAGCAGCTGTCTACGGTGACCTTGATCGAGATGCTTTGTGTGAATCAGATATCACGACACCTCTATCTCCCTACGGATGGCATAAAGTGATGAACGAGCAGTATGCAGACTTATATTGCCGTCAATTCGGAGTAGAGATGGTTGGTTTACGATTTTTCAATGTCTACGGTTCTCGTCAGGACCCCACGTCACCGTATTCGGGAGTCATTACTATTTTTAAGGAGCGTCTTATAAAAAACGAACCTCTAGTTATTTTCGGTGATGGTGGACAGACTCGGGATTTTGTACACGTTGCTGATGTGGTAGCAACCTGCGTAGCTTTCTTGGGTGACCAGGAACCAGTTCAGGGTGTTTACAATGTCGGTACGGGTAAAGCAGTCACAATCAAAGCGGTTGCTACTACTATGATTGAGTTATTTAATCCTGATCAAGATATTACTTACAAAGAAGCACGTGAAGGTGATATTGCCCGCAGTTGCGCTGATACTACTAAACTGCAGGCTTACTTGGGATTAGCTCCACAGACTGACATAGCAAATGGACTGCGTACTTTAGAGACGAGTTAGTAATTTCTTGGTTGTAGGGGATTTTTTGGCACGGTATACTGACGCACACTATGATTGTTGATGGGCGCGCAATTGCAGCTGATATTTATCGAGAGATTGAGAACGCAATTACACATCTCGACACCACTCCACACCTAACTGTCTTTACCTGTGCACCGAATTTTGAGACCCAAAAATATCTTGATCTGAAAAGACGAAAAGCCCAGGCGGTGGGTATTGGGGTCAATGTCATTGAGTTTCCTGCCACTATCACTACCGAAGAAGTGGTGCAATCAATTAACCATGCCGCCATGCAGACTGACGGTATCATCGTGCAGCTACCATTCCCAGCTCATGTAGATGCTGAGGAAGTGCTTAAAAACATACCCCCATCACTCGATGTTGATGCTATGCACTATGATGGTACGGCTACCGATATATTGCCGCCAGTAGTGGGGGCTATCGCTACTATCGCCCAGCGACATGATGTGTTATTTGCTACTAGTCAGACCCTTATTATCGGACAGGGTAGGTTGGTGGGAGCGCCTGCCAAACTCTGGGCAGAGAAAATGGGCGCGCAAGTCAGCGTTGTTACCAAAGGCAGTAAAGATATTATAGAAAAGCTACATGCTGCCCAGATTATTATCACTGGTGCTGGAGTAGCTGGATTGGTACGCGCCGAGCAGGTGATGGAAGGCGTGATCATTTTTGATGCCGGCACTTCTGAAGAGGGCGGGGAATTACGGGGAGATGTAGACCCGGCGTGTGTTGAGAAAGCTACTTTGTTTACGCCAGTTCCGGGGGGTATTGGCCCCATAACAGTAGCTATCTTACTCCGTAATTTGGTTCGGTTAGTAGCTAAGCGATAAGGTGCGTTTGTAGAGGCAAAATGGTAGGATAGGCGAATTATTATGGATACACAAAGATCAGAGCACTCAAGTCAGTCCACAAAAGCTATCATTCGCAGTTTTTATGCAGTTTTAACTATTGCTTTTGGGGTTCTGGTAGCCTGGTTTGTGTGGCAAAACGCTGCCTACGAAGCGGCTGAACGTCCCTTCAAACTTGGACTTGATCTCGCAGGCGGTTCACACTTGGTCTACGAAGCTGACGTTTCCAGCATTGCCCCGCAAGATGTGCCAGATTTGATGAATGTACTGCGCGATGTAATTGAGCGCCGAGTAAATATTTTTGGCGTCTCTGAACCTATTGTGCAAGTAGAGAGTAGCAGTTTTGTCTCAGATACAAAGACGGAACGATTGGTAGTGGAGTTGCCGGGCGTTACTGATGTGACGGAGGCGGTTCGGGAGATTGGCAAGACTCCACTTCTGGAGTTCAAATTAGTCGATCAGGAGGCTTTGGCAACCAAAGAAGCGCTTTCTGGTATTGAAGCGAACAATACTGCCACCTCAGGGCTTTTACTTGGTGATGTAAAAGTAAATGGAGAAACGGTAAATGAACCCTTTGTAGATACTGGACTGACCGGACGCTATCTTGAGTCGGCGCAACTTGAATTCCTCGGACAAAACAGTGGTGGTTTAGCAAACGAACCAATCGTTTCGATCAAATTTAATGATGAAGGAGGGGAGTTGTTCTACCAGATTACCCGCGATAACGTAGGCGAACAGCTCGCCATCTTTCTCGATGGAGAAATGGTCTCAGCTCCTAATATCAACGAACCAATTCCAGGGGGGTCTGCCATTATCTCTGGCAGCTTCACACCAGATGAGGCACGTGACCTCGCCCAAAATCTAAATTTCGGTGCACTACCAGTACCGATTACACTCGCGAGTACCCAGACTATCGGCGCAACCTTGGGTGCTGAAGTACTTGATAAGGGGGTAGAAGCTGGCATGACCGGCATTAGTCTCGTAATCGTGTTCATGATTCTGTGGTATCGATTGCCTGGTGTAGTAGCCGGTATTGCACTCTTAGTTTATGTGGCTATGATGCTCGCGCTCTTCCAGCTGATTCCAGTCACCCTCACAGCGGCGGGTCTAGCTGGCTTCGTGCTTTCACTCGGTATGGCAGTGGATGCTAATGTGTTGGTGTTTGAGCGCATGAAAGAGGAGTATCGCTTTGGTAAAGGGTCACGAGAAAGTGCACAGGTCGGCTTCGCGCGAGCGTGGAGCGCAATTCGTGACGGTAATATCACGAGCCTTTTGTCCGCCATCATTCTCTTCTGGTTCGGTACGTCTATCGTAAAGGGTTTTGCGCTAGTGTTTGGTATTGGAGTAATCGTTTCTATGCTCTCAGCTCTATTGGTTACGCGGACACTTTTGATAGCGTTACCGGACTTGCGACTCGCTAAAAAGTTTGGCTGGCTTTGTAATTCAGGACTGAAAAAATAAATTATGTGGATCATTACACACAAACGAATACTTATTGTTATCGGTCTCGTTATTATGACCGCAGCAGTTTTGGTTATCGGTACGTTGGGACTCAACCTGGGTATTGATTTTACTGGAGGTTCTTTAAGTGAGGTCTCTTATGGTGAACGACCGGAAAAAACTGAGATGGAGGGGCGACTCAGCACTCTTGATTTGGGAGGGTATTCACTGAGAGAAACAACTGATGAAGCTGGGCGTGCTGGGTATATTTTACGCACACGTGATTTGAGCGAAACCGAGCGTATCGCCGTTGAAGAGGCACTGACAAGCGTTGGTGCTGAAGCGGAACTGACCCGATTTACCTCTATCGGTCCTGTTATTGGGCAGGAATTGAAGGACAAGGCAGTCTGGGCGATCGGTGGGGTAGTTACCGTTATCATCCTCTATGTTTCGTTTGCGTTCTTTGGAGTTGGGAAACCAGTTAGTTCGTGGGTGTATGGCGGTATTACCATTTTTGCTCTGGCGCATGATGTTCTGGTTCCGACCGCCGCTATGGCACTGCTCGGGTACTTATTTGCAGTTGAAGTAGATGTCTTGTTTGTCATGGCACTTTTAGCGGTACTTGGCTACTCGGTGAACGATACCATCGTGGTATTCGATCGCGTACGCGAAAATTTGGTACGGTACCGTCAAGAAAAGAAGATTAAAACCAAAAATGAATACGGACAGACCGAAGAGACAATCGATTATGTCTTCACGAAACCCTTCGCCACTATTGTGGGTGAATCAGTCGACCAGACTCTACTCCGTTCCATCAATACTTCCGTCACCACACTTTTGGCACTTTTGGCACTGTATTTCTTGGGCGGCGATGTGACCGCTACATTTGCCCTCATTTTGATCGTCGGTGTACTTGCGGGAACCTACTCATCGATTGCTCTTGCAAGCCCGCTTTTGGTCTGGTGGGCAGAACGCTCTAATACCAATTCATAATCATGCTGATCGGTGTTACAGGCACAGATGGTTCGGGGAAAGGAATGGTAGTCGAGTATTTGGTGAAACACAAAGGCTTTGTGCATTACTCAGCTCGTGAATTAATAACTACAGAGATTGGAAAGCGAGGACTCAGCAAAAGTCGCGAAAACACACGGATCGTGGCTAATGATATGCGACGGCAACACGGGAATGACGTGATTGTAGCTACCGCACTTAAAAAAATTAAAGAACAGGGAGTCACCGATGCAGTTGTCGAATCCATTCGGGCACTCGCAGAAGCTAAAACGTTGAAAGAAAACGGCGGTATCTTACTAGCGGTAGATGCTAATCAAACCTTGCGTTACCAACGAGTAGTAGCACGGGGTTCAGAAACCGACCATATCACGTTTGAGGAATTTAAAGCACAGGAGATGTTGGAAATGAACGATCCGGATCCGCACGGTATGCAAAAAGCTAAGGTCATGGAGTTGGCTGACGCTACCATTTTAAACGAAGGTTCGCTAGAAGAACTCCATCGCGACATTGAACAGTTTTTGCAGAAATATGGAATTTAAAAGCATCGGTATAATTGGTTACGGTGCTTTTGGCGCGTACGTAAAAGAACTAGCTCAACGTTTTGTTCCAGCAGTAGAAATAAAGGTGCACTCAAGTCGATTTGCGCCCGATGAGACAACCTTTTTCACCTTAGAGTCAGCCTGCTCGTGTGACGTGGTGGTGCTCTGCTGTGCTATTTCAGAATATGAGGAAAAACTATCTACCTTACTACCACTCATCCCCAAGACATCAGTCATTGTGGACGTAGCGACGGTAAAAGTACACACCGCCAAATTATTCAAACAATTAGCCGCTGGACACCTATACATTTGTACTCCATCCGATGTTTGGTCGGGAGAGTGATAAAAAAACTGGCAGTGATGTGGTGGTTTTCGGATTGTGGTAACTGATATGACTTTGGCTGATGGTGAGTATCAGCAGGCTAAAGATTTTCTAACCACCTGCGGATTTGCTGTAGTTGAGATGACAGCTGAGGAGCACGATAAACTCTTGGCGGACACACTTTTTATTACTCACTATATTGCTCAGACCGTAAAAACCGGCGGATTTTCACGTACCGAACTCGATACTGTGTCATTCCAGTCTCTCATGAATGCCGTGGAGAGTGTGATGCAAGACGAAAAACTCTTTCACGATGTCTATCGTTTTAATCCCTACTGCAAAACTGCCGCTCTACGCTTTCACGAGGCTCAGGAAAAAGTCTGGCAGGCATTGCCACGTTCTTCTGAGGAGGCTGTCTAGTTTATTTTTGCGCTATCAAAGAGGACGCCAAAAGCACGACACCACGTTAAGACATACGGATACTCACCAAGATCAACATCAAGTGGCACACCATAAATAAGGTTACCCTGATTGCCTTTAGCGGGACCGAGGTCAATAAATTCAGATGCCTCTAAGTCAGATGCAAGATAAATGCGTAAGTCTGGTCCATTGGTTCCTTGGTAATCAAGAAAGCGGAGGAGTGTTTCTTCTGGGGAGTAAATGACCTCAACGTCACCACTGGCAGGATGTCCGGAGGTTCCAGTAATGGGGAATGGTCCAGCGCTAAAGACTTCGGGAATAATTTCCGTATTATCTGACTGGTCTTTTTGAATTGATTCGACTGAACCGTCTGCTGGTTTGTCTGTAGTGCCTCCTTGCTTCTTAGTAGCACGAGCGTCAACTTCTGCTTGGGCGCGCAGGCGTGCTTCGAGAGCTGGGTCAAGTTCATCTTGCACTTCTACATTAATAAACAGGGGAGACACAAACCACCAGATTAGTGCTCCAGCCAACACCAGTCCAATTAGTACGAGTAATTTCTTCATCTATTTAGTATACGCTACTTCGCATAGGAGTGATGTATGGAGTGGTATACTGTATGAACTATTTAGATTAACCTAGTTTTCTTATGCATTGGTTTCTTGATCCAGTGAAAAATCACTATTTTGACTTTGAAGGACGAGTGGCACGTAAGCCATTTTGGATGTTTATTTTGATCTACATGATTATCTACATCGTCCTCATTGCTATTAACGAAGGTCTCGGCTTTTTGTTTGCTCTTGCTATGTTGTGTCCGAGCCTTGGACTCACTGCTCGGCGTCTACATGACACGAATATGTCCGGCTGGTGGCAACTCATCGGACTAATTCCGTTGGTGGGACTGATTGTAATGATTGTTTTCTTAGTACGCGACAGCCAGCCGGAGGCTAATCAGTATGGTCCAAATCCAAAAGGGGTTGCAGCTAGTAGCCAACCAGCTCCAGCAGAAACTGAGTCGACAGAGTCGGGTATGTAAAAAGCCCGCACGTTACCGCACGGAGCCTCCCATTTTCATCTGTCTCAAAAAGAGCATTGACTCGATCTTCCTGATCGAAAGTCGGTCCAAAGAGCTCAGGGCTTGAGTCCAGTTCGTTTTCTTTGCTCCAGAAAACTCTCTTGAACCGCGCGTCACCCGAAGCAAAGCACCAGTGCCCCCGTAGAGAACTTGTTGATAAGGCGCCAGCTCTCTGACTCGAATGCGATAGATTCGGTAGCGCTTATCGAGCATGTTCAACATCGCTTGATCGATGCGAATCAGCTTAAGTACGTCTTCGGATCCGCGGTCTTTCTGAAGCCCTAGCCTTCTGAATAGTTTGAACATCAAAACCTCCTAGATTTGTTCGGATAAAAATATACTATAAAAAAGTATTTTGTCTACGGATGGATGCGGGTGCCGGTGAATGCTTGATTGTTTAAGAAGTGAGAGTTCGGCGAGGTTCTCGCCGTTGAGAATAACAACTTCAATGCCATGTGCCTCTGCTTCGCGAGCAGCGGCGGGATCAAATGGGGTGGAAAGACCCGGGTCCCAGTCTTTCGGAATAAGCTCTCGGAAATCTGCCCATGTGATGTCTTCAATCGGGGTGGCATGTGGGTCGCGCTTGGGATCGGCAGTATATACGTGGGTGATGTTGGAGAGGTTGATTACTTTTTTAGCGCCGAGCTTCTCTGCAATCTGTATCGCCCGCAGGTCGGTACTGCCACCAGGTCGGTAGCCGGCAGAAATAATAAGTTGAGCGTCTTCTGGCACATCTACCACTTCATCTGGATTGAACACAATGACGGGGTGAGCGCTGGCTTTGAAAATCGTACGCAAAAGATGCCCGTTAAGACGAGTAGCGTGGATACCAATCCAGTCGAGGTCTTCGTCATCAAGTCCGGCGATGGTAAAGGCGGCGTCTTGGTAGCGGCGGGCGGTACGCCCGCCACCAGCGATAATGACAAACCGGCGGTCATTAGTATCAATCTGTTCTTCGATAAAAGCTTTGAGGTTAATGAGAAAGCTGGTATCAATCTGATCGGGTACAATCAATGAACCGCCTACTGACATGACGATAGTTTCCATACTGCGATTATAGCACTGTTGTTATGTGGAGCTGAGGAAAGACTTATTTGATACAATTAGAGGTACATTTAGAACAAACTAATTTTTCTATGGAACAAGACACACAACCAATGAATCAGCCGGAGGTAGTCCGCTCAGCGGCAGCCGCAGGATTGCCTGCAGTGGGCGCTATGCTTAAAGACGCTATCTCATTTATGTGGCGACGATATGATCTGGGGCTTTGGTATGTCCTCGTGAGTATACTGGTGGCGATACCAATGTTATTGGGAGTCCTGGTCTGGGGATTTTTGGCAGCGTTTGGTACCGTTGGCACGGTTTTCGGAGGAGTGGTTATGGCGGTTTTAGTTATTTTCACTATAGCGCTCGCCATTATGAACGCTGGGGCGGTATTGTATAGTGCCACTGCATCTGAACCAGATACCTATAAAGCTGGGTGGCGCTGGGCACGTTCGCATATCTGGGCGTTGCTGTGGATTCAGATGTTAACTGGACTGGTCATGATGGGCGGGTTTGTGTTATTAATCATACCGGGATTTATTGTGGCAGGTTACCTCATGCTTTCTCAAGTTGTCTTGGCGCGTGAAGGTTTGCGTGGAATGGCAGCAATGAATCGTAGTTGGCAATTGGTAAAAGGACGTTGGTGGGGCGTACTCGGACGGGTTGCAGCGATTGTATTGGTCATCATACTTATCAGTGCGGTAGTAGAAGTAGTCGCGCTTGGTAACGAGGCAGCTGCAGGTATCCTCTCATTCATAATCAGCGGTTTTACCACTATAGCTATGATGCGTGCGATAGGTCTTATTTATCAGGGGTGTGTGACTACCGAACCAGCCTACGCACCCGCGTCTACGACCCTTTATAAAATACTGGGATTGGTCGGTGTCGTTGCTATCGTAGTATCGATGATCGGAGTAAGTGTGGCTGCACTAACAGCTTTAGACAATCTTCCGGAGCAAGCTTTCGAGGAGGGATTGGAAATTGGAATTTAAACCAAAAGACAAGCGGTTTTTACGTAGTTAGGAGGCTTGCGGTTTTTTTCTTTATCTGTATAATAGCGCCTACTTGTTCAACTCAGGTGCTGGCAAGACGAAACGCTTTTTAGAAGCGTGCTCGTGTGGGGGGGTAAGTTCCTCGCCTGTACCGGGAGAAGTGGACAGGGATGTTTGATAATTGAATAACCTGAATCAACATTTACCTTATTATGTTGGTTCAGTACGTATAGTTAAATGAACATTGTTCATTTGACGGTACGCATCAGCAAGACGAAAGATTGGATCGTCTAGCAATTTCTTCTAGGAATGGAAGAAATTGAGACGTCAATTCAGTATAGAAGCTTTGCTTCTTACTTCATTGAACTTTCTTTTGTCTTATCCTTTAGGAGGTGGCAGGAAATCCCTCGCAATTACATTGAGTACAGCGAGACGAAGTACTGACCACCCAGGTAAGTAAAGCATTGCTTTGCATAAACCCAGCCCTATTTTATAGAGCTGGATGTACCTGTCTTTAATTAGAGTTTGATCCTAGCTCAGGGTGAACGCTGGCGGCGTGGATGAGGCATGCAAGTCGAGTGGGTTTAGACCCACGGCAGACGAGGTAGGAACACGTAGGTACGTACCCCAAAGTCAGGGATAACCCGGCGAAAGTCGGAGTAATACTTGATAGTCTCTTCGGAGTAAAGATTTATCGCTTTGGGAACGGCCTGCGTTCTATCAGCTTGTTGGTAAGGTAACGGCTTACCAAGGCTACGACGGATAGGGGAGGTGAGAGCCTGACCCCCACCGATGGAACTGCGACACGGTCCATACTCCTACGGGAGGCTGCAGTCGAGAATCTTCCGCAATGGACGAAAGTCTGACGGAGCGACGCCGCGTGGTGGATGAAGCCCTTAGGGGCGTAAACACCTTTTATGAGGGAGGAAATTTTGACGTTACCTCATGAATAAGGGGCTCCCAACTCTGTGCCAGCAGGAGCGGTAATACAGAAGCCCCGAGCGTTACCCGGATTCACTGGGCGTAAAGGGTGCGTAGGCGGTCATATTAGTCGAGTGTTAAATCCTGGGGCTCAACCCCAGGCTCGCATTCGAAACGGTATGACTAGAAGATGTGAGAGGTAAACAGAACTCATGGTGTAGGGGTGAAATCCGTTGATATCATGGGGAATACCAAATGCGAAGGCAGTTTACTGGCACATTCTTGACGCTGAGGCACGAAAGCGTGGGTAGCGAACGGGATTAGATACCCCGGTAGTCCACGCCCTAAACGCTGTCTGCTGGCTATGGGGAGTATCGACCCTCTCCGTGGCGAAGTTAACACGTTAAGCAGACCGCCTGGGTAGTACGAGCGCAAGCTTAAAACTCAAAGGAATAGACGGGGGCTCGCACAAGCGGTGGAGCGCGTGGCTTAATTCGTCGCTAAGCGAAAAACCTTACCAAGGCTAGAAACCATACTGCACGCTCTGGGAAACCAGAGAATCCTTCGAGGGTGTATGGCAGGTGATGCATGGCCGTCGTCAGTTCGTGGCTTGAGCTGTTCCCTTAAGTGGGGAAACGAACGCAACCCTCGTTGCCTGTTATAAGTGTCAGGCGAGACTGCTCCCTCACGGGAGAGGAAGGTGAGGATGACGCCAGGTCAGCATGTCCCTTGATGCCTTGGGCTGCACACACGCTACAATGGGATGCACAACGGGACGCAATACCGTAAGGTGGAGCAAATCCTTATAAAACATCCCCCAGTTCGGATTGAGGTCTGCAACTCGACCTCATGAAGTCGGAATCGCTAGTAATCGCGGATCAGCACGCCGCGGTGAATACGTTCCCGAGCCTTGTACTCACCGCCCGTCAAGTCAGGGGAGTCGGGAGTGCCCGAAGTGCCAACTCGTTTGGTCCTACGGTAAGCTCGATAACAAGGACTAAGTCGTAACAAGGCACGGCTAGCGGAAGCTGGTCGTGGATTAATTCCAATTGGACACGTCGTTTCAGTTTGGTAACAAACTGATCCAAACGGCTAATTGGTCGGTATTATATGCCTCAATTGAGCATATAATAAGGGAATGATCTTATACTCTAAAATGTAGTATCAGACTGTAGGGAAAGACCTATCGATAAAGGATAAGGCAAAAGAGAGTTTGAATAAACAGATGCACGAAAAAGCTACCCAAGTGGGTAGCTTTTCGTGTATAGTGCAACGCACATAAAAGACGCTTTAAATATTTATAGAATCTCCACTGTTGTCACGAAATGGATCCCAATCAGCCTCCATGTTGTCGTTTGTTTCTCCAGTGAAGTCAGGATTACCGCTTGAGCCAATTCCATCCCAGCTACCGCCGGTATTATTGTCGGGACGTGGCGTTGGTATGGGGATATTTTCCCCAAAGGGTGAAGTATTGTTTTGGGTATCGTTGTAGTTATTTTCAAGTTGAAAATCAAGATTGGCACTGTAGTCACTATTACTCCTTGATCCACCAAACCATCCTTGTCCGCCACCAGGAGCGCTATAAAAGTAATCGGGTTCAACTGGATAGTACCCGTCAAGGTCAAAGCCTCTTATGATTACATTGATAATACCCCAAATACTGACTAGAAATACAAATCCCGCGACGGCATAGAGAGCTAGCTTTTTGGCTTGTTCTCGGGCGTTTTGGTCGTCAGCATTGAAAATAAAGTACCGAGCAACATTCCATAAGAAAAACAGTAAAGCAAGAGCAAACAAAAAAGGAATTAAAACACTACCAATGAAGTAATTTGCCGCCGCAATATAGTAGATAACACCTGGCATACACCTATCATAACGCGACCTCGACAGGGAAGCGAGATATTTCTAAACACTTGACATGTATAGTTTATATTGGATTAAGTAGGAATAATTCATTCAAACACGAGAAAAGCCACTTGTCCGCGCTCTAGGATTAACCTATCTCGTTACACGAGCTGTATACCTTTTGACTATTTCTGTTCGTCACCTCCAGAAATATAGCAAAAGCTTCTAAAACAGTTCCCCAAACTGTTTTAGCCTTTCGAGTGAGAAGCGAAGCTTCGCAAGACTGCTTTAGATATTTTGCGTTTTCTGTCCGCGCTCTAGGATTTGAACCTAGGACCTTTCGAGTATCAGTCGAATGCTCTAGCCAACTGAGCTAAGCGCGGACACAAAAAACAAAATATCTAAAACAGTGTACAGCTCCTGTAAGGAGTCAGTCGAATGCCCTCAACCAACCCTATCACTTCGTAAACATCAGCGATTTGCTACGCGACCGGAAAAATTGCTATCCGCAATTTTTAGCTCGCGCGGACAGAAAAGGCTAACATGCTCTCTGTAGCAAATACGTGGCGGATACTATAGCAAAAAAATACAAAGATGTAAGGGTATTGCTATACTAGTTACATGACAGAAATAGAGTATAACGATTTTGAAAAAGTGGAACTTCGCGTGGGGACTGTTACAAACGCTGAAACATTTCCGGAGGCTAAGAAACCAGCGTATAAATTAACCATTCATTTTGGCGAAGAAATTGGCACTAAGAAATCGAGTGCACAAATTACTGACCACTATACACCCGAAATGCTAGTGGGGAAGCAGGTGGTGGCGGTGGTAAATTTTCCACCCAAGCAAGTCGGACCGTTTATGTCGGAGTGTTTGGTGACTGGTTTTTATGATGATCAGAACAAAGTCGTGCTCATTGCTCCCGACCAGCCAGTTCCTAATGGCGCTCGACTTTCGTAGCTTGAAGAATTACGTCCGTCACTATAAGCTACTTTGGACTGCCAAAATGTCGGCACTAGTAGAGTAGATCCATGAATTACAAAGAATATTTCAAAGATAAAAAAATAACCGTCATGGGGCTCGGTTTGCTTGGTCGTGGGGTAGGTGACGCGGCTTTTTTGGCTGAGTGTGGGGCGCAGGTGATTGTGACCGACCTCAAGTCAAAAGAAGAGCTGGCTGAATCAGTGGCTCGATTAGAACAATACGAAAATATCACCTTTGTGTTGGGTGAACATCGGGAAGAAGATTTTAAAGGTCGCGATTTTATTCTCGTAGCAGCTGGAGTCCCTCAGGATTCACATTATCTTTCGGTAGCGCGCATGCAGGGAATTCCCCTTAAACAAAGTGCTGCCTGGTTTGCTGAGCTTTCTAAAGTGCCAGTAGTAGGAGTAACAGGAACGCGTGGTAAAAGTACCGTAACTGCCATGATCCATCACACACTTTCGGTGGTGACGGGAGAGAAGGTATTGCTCGGAGGAAATGTACGGGGACTATCTAATTTGCAATTGCTTAAAGAGGTCAAGGAAGATTCTTTGTGTGTCATGGAGCTTGATAGTTGGCAGTTACAGGGCTGGGGCTGGAATAACATGTCTCCCCAGATTGCTGTTTTTACTAACTTCATGGAGGATCACCAAAATTACTATCACTCTATGGACAAATACTTCCTCGATAAAGCACAAATATTTCTCCATCAAGAAGATAGCGATGTGCTCGTTACGACCCCTGAAGTGTTTGAGCGTATCAAGACGTTACCTGGTTCACTCGGACAACAAGTCCTGTTGGTAGACGCTAGTGTTATTCCTGAGGATGCCAATCTTGCTATGCCTGGTGAGCACAACCGGCTTAATGCTGCGTTGGCATACAAAGCCCTTGAGGCACTGAGTCTTTCTGAAACAGAGATATTTTCGGGGCTAGCGAGTTTCCCGGGAGTAGAGGGTAGACTGCAGTACGTAGGAGAGGTACATGGTGTAAGGGTGTACAATGACAACAACGCCACCACCCCGCAAGCGACCGTTGAGGGACTTAAAGCGGTTGGTGGTACAAACAACATGGTTTTGATAATCGGTGGTACTGACAAAGAGTTGGATTTAGGACAACTACCAGCGGCAATACAAAAACATTGCGCTCACGTGATTCTCTACAGCGGCAGTGGGACAGAAAAATTAAAAGAAGTGTTGCCAAAGAGTGTTTCCTTCGAAGAGCATGACACCTTCACAGCCTGTGTGGAGGCGGCTCTTGCTACCGCCGTGACTGGTAATACCATCTTATTTAGCCCGGCCTTTGCATCATTTAATAAAGAGTTTAAAAATGAATACGAACGTAATGATGCCTTTTTGCAATCTTTAAAACAGTATGGAAACGACAGCTAAACATATTCATTTTATTGGTATTGGGGGAATTGGGATGTCAGCGTTGGCGCGGCATTATGTGCATGAGGGATGGCAAGTGAGCGGCTCCGATACTACCAAAAGTCGTGTTACCGAGGCACTTGAAGCTCTTGGAGTATCGGTAGTATATGAACAGACTGCTGAGAATCTAACTGAACCGGTTGATTTGGTGGTCTACACCGAGGCAGTGAAAAAAGATAATGCTGAACTTGTAGCCGCTCAAACCGCTGGGATTGAAACCATAAATTATTTTGCTGCGTTAGGACGAGTTGCCAATGAGTACTATTTAATTGCAGTGGCAGGCACGCACGGGAAAAGCACCACGACTGCCATGTTAGTTGATGTGTTAGAAGAGGCGGGGCTTGATCCAACGGCAGTGGTCGGGTCACTACGTAGTAAAACTGGCAGTAACTACCGAGCCGGGAAGAGTAAATACATGGTGGTAGAGGCCTGTGAATACAAACGTGACTTCCTGTCTCTTCAGCCTGATGTACTCATTATCACTAATATTGAGCATGAACATGTTGACTACTATAAAGACCTGACTGACGTGCAGTCTGCCTTTCGCGAACTCGTTGCACAAGTGTCGAAGGAAGGGGTGGTTATCACTGACACTGCGAGTGCGGAAGTAAAACCAGTGATAGCTGATGTTGCTCCTCAGGTTATTGATTACCGGCAATATCTGGACCTCAGTCTTAGACTCACACAGCCGGGTCTGCATAATCAACTCAATGCGGCGGCGGCTTCCGCCGCCGCCGCCTACCTTGGCATCGAAAAAACTGAAAGTAGACAAGCGCTTGAAAATTTTGCCGGCATCTGGCGGCGTTTTGAATACAAAGGAGAGATAAGTGGAGCTCCAGTGTATGATGATTACTCACACCATCCCACTGAGATTAAAGCCGCTATTGCTGGTGCTCGAGAAAGGTATCCCAACAAAAAACTTACGGTCGTGTACCAGCCGCATACCTATTCGCGCACCGCTGAGTTGTTTGATGGGTTTGTTGATGCGCTAGCATTGGCTGACAAAGTGATTTTAGTACCTATCTATGCCGCTCGTGAAGACAATGAAACCGGCGTTTCCAGTCAGCAACTGGTTGATGCACTCACCGCTCGGCAAGTTATGAGCTCATTATTTGAAACCCTTGATGCCGCGGTACTCAACGTACAAGAAACTGTTACACAAGATGATGTCGTCATAGTAATGGGAGCTGGTGATGTGACCAAGGTGGCAACTAAACTCGTTACGTAAGGTGGCTTGCGTAGTGTGAGTGCCGCAAGGCATAATGAATACCTATGAAAGGCACACTCTCAGTAGTAGCAACACCAATTGGTAATTTAGAAGATATCACGCACCGCGCGGTACGTAAATTGGGTGAGGTTGATTATATTCTGGCTGAAGACACCCGCGTGACCAAGAAACTTCTCAATCACTACCATATCAGTACACCGACAAAACGATACGATGCCCACGCGAGTGAGTCGGTGCACGAGCGTGTCATTGCTGACTTACTGGCTGGTAAGAACATAGCCTTGGTGTCAGATGCTGGTACGCCAGGGGTGAGCGATCCCGGTGTGCGTATCGTGGCGTTGGCTCGCGCAGAAGCAATAGAAATTGAGGCTATTCCCGGTCCGTCTGCGGTTACAGCGGCGGTGTCTATTGCTGGTCTTTCTGGTAACCAGTTCACGTTTTTAGGGTTTGTACCACAAAAGAAAGGTCGAGAGACCTTTTTTAAGGCACTCGCAACGTATGATCACCCGGTCATATTTTTTGAATCTACGCATCGCATCATGAAGACTGCTGAAGCTCTCGTGAAGTCTTATGGCTACAATAGTGACGATCAGCGTCATGTAACTATCGCTCGAGAGTTGACTAAATTATATGAAGAAGTTGTTGCTGGTACACCAGAGGAGGTTTTACAGCACTTAAGCCATCACCCTGATCATCAAAAAGGAGAATTTGTAGTAATTGTATCGGGAAGCTAGAATATAGGGATGAGTCCCGTTAGAAGTAGAACAGTTATGTATAGTTTTAATGGGTACATATAAATATGAATAGGTTGAATATTACTACAAGAGATAATTGTACGTTGGTTGTGTACACAACTGACTTCTAACGGGATGAGTAAAGAATCATTAGTACTGGTACTCGGTTTGGTCGTTTTTTTCACACCGACACTCGGCATACCAGATGATTGGAAACAGCATATCCTCCTAGGATCGGGCATCTTACTTTTAATTCTGGGCTTTTTTCTCCGCCGCGCATCATACCTGCGCAAGATAGATAAAGGTAATGGAGAACGGGGCAGTGACTCGTTTGTTGAAAGCCGCGGGGTTACTGAGGTAAATGAAGACAGTGAGCGTATGATACGGGTTGGTCTCCTAGGGATTGGAGCCACCGCTATGGCAGCGGCAGCACTCGTGAGTGTGCCACACTTTACTGCAGTGACATACGATACTGGCAACAGTGCAGTTGCTGAAGAATTTGCCCGGGAGCAGGAGGAGAGTGGTGAGACTCCAGTCTCATCGGTAGAGACGACCGATGAACGACCAGTAGTACAGCATGTGCCGATGCCAGAACCAGTCAAAGCAATTTACATGTCAGCGTGTGTGGCGGGTACGCCTGGTTTTCGCGATCAACTCGTTGAGATTGTAGAGACCACGGAGGTGAATAGTTTGGTCATTGATATTAAAGACTTCTCCGGTTCGATTTCTTTTGATCCGGTTGATGATTCGTGGCAGTACGCTTGGGAGGCAGCGGAGTGTGGCGCGCGCGATATGAAAGAGTTTCTCGCCACGCTACACGAAAAAGATATCTATGTCATTGCTCGAGTAACTGTTTTCCAAGATCCACTCTATACAACGCTTCGCCCCGACCTGGCAGTCAAACGTGCTGATGGTGTGAGTGTATGGCATGACTACAAAGGGCTATCATTTATCGATGTGGCTGCTCGTGATTACTGGGATCATGTTGTTGCTTTGACAAAAGAAGCCTACAATCTTGGGTTTGATGAGATTAACTACGACTACGTTCGGTATCCGTCAGACGGTCCGATGTCCGACATTGCGTTTACCCACAGCGCAGGGAGTGAGTATGGATACGACAAGCAGGCTAACCTCGAAGCTTTTTTCCAGTATCTTGATGAGCACGTTAGCGACCCGACACTGTACACTGAAGTGCGACATGAGAACACTGGTCGCGAGGATGCCGTACCATACACTTCAGCTGATCTCTTTGGCATGACCACTACCAATTACGACGATCTGTCTATTGGACAAGTGCAAGAACGGGCGATGCCACACTTTGATTTTATTGCTCCGATGGTGTATCCATCACACTACCCTGATAGCTTCTTGGGGCTGGGTGATCCAAATCTCTATCCGTATAAGATTGTTAATTATGCGATGCAAAGTGGAGTAGATAGAGCGAAGTCTGACACGACAATTCTCAAAGGTTTCCTGCATGAACCACTCTATACTACTAACGCCAGTGGTACGAAAATTGCTACTGGAGAGTACAGTAAGCCGGTCTATAGTGGTGATAATTTCCGGACCTGGATACAAGACTTTGACTACGGTGGTGATTATGACGCTGCAGATGTACGGGCGCAGATTCAAGCTAGCTATGATGCGGGTGTAAACTCTTGGATGATCTGGGCGCCAAGTAACCGGTATACTGTCGCTGCTCTGAAAGCGGAGTAGTTGCACAGCAGCGCGAAAGATGTTTTCCTGTTAAGTGGAAGGAGAGTATCATGCTCAAACATATAGACATTCGTTGGTTATGGGGTCTTCTGGGTTTTTGCGTCGCAATTGCATTGTTTAATTCAGGATTTGTAGACGCAAAAGGTCTACTAGAACCGCTGACCTGGTTCAATTGAAGATATCCCCCGATGAAGATAGCCTCCGACCCATCAGGTTGGAGGCTAAATGTTTGGTATAATTTTTTTAATGAGTTACGACCCCGAACGGATTACACTTTTTGCTAAAACTGACGCGCGTGGTCAGAATGTGCCGTTTGGTATTAAAGCCAAAGACCGCACCCGACACGTCTATGTGATCGGGAAGACTGGTATGGGGAAGTCGACACTCCTTGAGAACATGGCGGTGCAGGATATCAAAAACGGCGAAGGTTTTGCTTTTATCGACCCGCACGGACAGACCGCGGAAACACTCCTTGATTACGTCCCGGAAGAACGTATTAAAGATGTACTCTATTTTGCCCCGCATGATATGGATTACCCGGTGTCATTTAATGTCATGGAAGATGTTGGTCCCGACAAGCGCCACTTGGTGGTGTCTGGTCTGATGTCAGTCTTC
>JAWKSR010000006.1:0-58286 GCA_041389005.1 Minisyncoccota bacterium
AACTATTGCCCACAACACGATTGAGCTTTGTTTTGAAGTGCCACGCAGATTACGCTTTACATCTGGGCAATATCTGGAGTGGACTCTTCCACATAAAGACCGTGACGCACGTGGTATTCGCCGTTACTTCACCATCGCCTCAGCACCAGAAGAGACTGAACTCAAGATCGGCGTGCGTGTGGCGGAGGAAGGCAGTTCTTTCAAACGTACCTTGCAAAACCTTAAAACCGGCGATCATATATACGCCACTGCGCGTGCTGGTGACTTTGTGTTGAGTGAAAAATCAGACACCAAGTATCTTTTTGTTGCGGGAGGAATTGGTATTACGCCTTTTGTGAGTCACGTGCGCCATACGCTGGCAACCGATGCTCAATTTGATGCCGTACTACTGTACTGCAATAAGACCGAACAAGATATTGCGTACCATGAGCTCTTTACCGAAGCTGCCAGCTCAGGACTGGTGACCCATCATATCCTCAGTGAACCGACTGAAGCGTGGAGTGGACTGCGTGGCTTTATTACTGAAGCAATGCTCAAAGAACAAGTGGCAGATTACCAGGGGCGCGTCTGTTATATATCGGGTCCACCTGCTATGGTGGGCGCGTACACTACCTTGTTGCGAAAATTGGGTGTGCCGGCACAAAACATCAAAGTAGACTACTTCCCGGGCTTAGCTTAAGTGTAGACCAGAGTGTGGTATCATAGCCCTGTTATTATCTAAACCATCACGACGTATGCCATTTGCTGTTGTTATTGTAGGACTTGTTATTATTGCTGGGGCTGTTGCGCTCACGGTATTCAAGGGAGATGAGACAGTTTCAACCGATCAAGACCAGGCGGTCGTGGAAGAATCCACCACTACCGGTACCGCTATTACACCGCCAGAACAACAGGGACCGGAGTTGTCATATAAAGATGGTACGTACAACACAGAAGTTGTGTATTTCGTACCAGGAAACTTTGAGGAACCGCTACGAGCTTCGTTGACGCTCGAAAACGACATCATTACTGCCGCTGAGGTTGAATTTGACGGCAATATCGGCACTTCACGTCTACACCAAGGAAAATTCCAAGCTGCCTATCAGGCAGAAGTAGTAGGGCAGTACATTGATGATCTCGATCTTGTTCGCGTTGGTGGTGCTTCACTTGCTACAGCAGCTTTCTTAGAGCAGTAGCCAACGTACAGGCTGAGGCCGCTAACTAGCATGTATTCATTTGGACCACACCAAGCACTCGGAACTGTGTGGCGGGTGGAAGTGTCTACGACACCGCTAGTCCAGATATAGCTGAATTCACGACACAATTCCTGACAACTTTTGAAGCCAAGTATAGTCGCTTTTTGCCCGACTCTTGGGTCACGTTACTTAACACCGAGCGAAAGATACAGAACCTGACCCAGAGTTTGTTGTGATACTGCAAACGGCGCTTTCGTACTACAAGAAGACCAGGGTGTTTTTAATATTGCCGTTGGAGAGGCACTCGAGCAGTCAGGGTATGATGCTGAGTACTCGTTCAACGGAAATAGTACAAGTCAGCTGTTCAGCACTTACGGACGTACTGTACATCAGTCGCGATGAGATCAGACTCACACAAGGGAGGATTTGATCTTGGGGGGATTGGCAAAGGTTGGTGTATCGACCAGTTGGCAACAGCCTACAAGGATATATGTGGTTATCAGGAGTTCCTTATCAATGGTGGCGGTGATATGTATGCCACTGAGCAAACTGGCAAGCCATACACGGTCACGTTGACACACCCGACTCAACCAGATCAGTATATCGGTACGGTAGACCTTTACCACGCTGGCTTTGCTGCCTCATCTCCCTTTGTGCGTTCTTGGGTAGATAAGAAAACTGGACAGCGAAACAACCATCTCCTAAGCGAGCAGGCAGTTGCATCATACGTGGTAGCTCCTTCATGCACTGAGGCAGATGTGTGGGCAACGACTTTGGCGTTGGCGCCTCACACTGAACCAAAACCACACAGCACGTTGTTGATAGATGGTAAGAAGGCTGTTCACCAATCACCATTATTTAGCTTATTTACGTAGTTAGCGAGTGACGCCGGAGAGTGCTTCGATAACTGCCGCGGGACCACCAAAGAAAGATTGTGAGCCGCCTGGAACAACCTGGATTGCCAATGTTGTGTCGGTGTAATTACCGGCGTTATCAAAGGCTCGAATGGTGATATTGTGTCGCCCGACACTCGGGAGAGCAGTATAGAACGGGGACTGCACAGGGAAGAATATACCGTTGTTATAACTAATATAGTAATACGGTCGCTCGATGCCACTGGTAGCATCGCTCGCACCAAGCTCGATTCTGATCAGTTCTCCTGGGGTGACAGTCTTTTTGCTAGCATTTACAATCGGAGCAGTCGGTGGAGTTTTGTCAGATTGTATTTTGTAGATAATTGGAGCAGAAGTCACATCATCGTCAGTCCAGAGATGGAAGTAGAAGATACCATCTTCAGGAAGCGGCAATGTCAGACTGTTGTCTGTAGTGGCAACAACATTACCTGGTCGGCTGGTAAGTTGCTCACGAGATAGGGTGTAATAATATGTGCCGCTGTCTGTAGTGCGCCACGAAAACCGAGCGTTGGTGTCGTTGTACCAGTTAGTGGTATTGGGATGTGACTGGGAAAACATAATAAGTCCATCGCCACCCTCCCGTACTTGATAGCTGGCGTTTGTTCGAGTTCGTAGCACATTGGTACCCAAACCATCGTTGGCGTAGACGCCGGTTTGTTCATTAAACCGCAACTCAGCGTTGCCGGTAGCAAGTGGTTTGATCACCAGTTCCATAAAGGTTGCGGTCTCACCCCGGATGGGGCTGAGGGTGCCACATTGATACAGTGCGGTGCCGTTTTCATTGTCTATCTCGCGCCCGACCACAAACCCAGCGTCACAAAAACCGCCGTTATCAACGATGTCCACCACCTCGATCATAGTCGGGTCAAAATCAACTTGCACACCAGCTGCGTTGATTGGCTCACCACTACTCTCTATGAGTACACTAACTCGTTGTTCAAAGTCACGGTCGATGATGCCGCTATTTGGCGCAAATGAAATAGTAGCGTTGTAAATAGGGTAGGTTTGGTCGGTAATGTCCTGCGCACCTGAGTCGTTGACTTGGAACCAGTACACTACCTTAGAGGTAACGATAAACGCTATTACAAGGCAGAGGAGTAACTGCGTCAGCTTTGTCTCTCGGTCTCGTAGTACAAAACTCAGAAGAGCCAGCAAGAAGCAAGTAAGCAAAAATGCCATTAACCACGTAATAAGGAAATTGTAGGACTCTCGTTCTGTGAACACGACCATGCCTCCGGTTGTTTCCTGCCAACCGTCAAGCACTGCAAATGGGATGTGGGTGACTTGGTAGGTGACACCATTTAATTCAATTGCGTCCAAGGTCTCTATGTCGTCCCCGAAGTTTTTAACCGCTCCTAAGAAAGCATTCTTCACATTGGAAGACTCTTCAGATGAGAAACTAGAGCCTACTACGCCATGATGTGGTTCGTAGAAAAGTAGCTCACCATCGTCATGTAAAACATCCCGTACCACCTGCTGTGCAAACTCATCGGACAGGTCCTGGGCAGCCAAGGCAGCTCCTATCTGACTGTCTGTAGCATTGTAGAGTGGTGTGCCAGCGACCAAAATAAGCGGCAGTCGGTCACCTTGATTGAGGATCATTTTTACATCCTCGCCAGAGCCTACTTTTGCACCGTGCGGTGTGGTGTCGTAGAAATAGTCACCACGTTGCCCTTGGAAACGAGCGCGGGTGAGTACGACACCTTCCTGGTCAGTTACAACGAACAAACCAATCTTGTCCTGCTCTTTAAAATTGTTGACGGTGGTTGTCAGGCTGAGTATGTCTCGTTCTACTATGTCATTGCGAAATGATTCGTTCTCTTGTACGCGTGCTAAGAAATCAGCTAAACGGGAGTATTCGCTCTCCATAAAATCAAGCAGAGCTGTTTGTTGAGTGACTGATCGTTCAACTTCATTTTTCTGAATATCATTCGTGACGTAGTAGCTGATAGCAGTTGAGACAGCGAGGGCTACAACAGCACTGATAAAGATACTCAAAGACCACTGCGTGATATTTTTCAGCGCGCTATTCATTACCTATATTTTACTACAGCAAAACAGCTTCGTGTGACGGTGGGTGGAAATCACCCTTATACGTTCAAGATATGGTGTAATCTATGGCTCATTAGAATGTACCCATGGTCAAGAGTTTGGTTGTAGTATTCCAGTTGCGGATGGTGATGTGTTTATAAACCGGTAGGGAAATCAGCTTAGCCAGACGGCTCTTTGACGCGTGTTTGATAGAGCGCCGGAAATATACCGCTTTGCTTCCTGCGTACTTAGTGTCCGCTACGTCATTGGTTGGTATATCTGCGGTAGCTTTTTTGGCGGTGAGGGGCGTTTTCAAAAACAAGACATCGTACCGGTACTGTTCTGGCTGACTGCCGAAACCACGCGGCGCTTCTCGTACAATCGTATCAAAATCACTGCTACTGAGGACCACCACAAAACCGCTGTAGCCAAAGCGTTTCTCGAGTGCTTGTTCAATCTTTTTCTCGAGCGTGGCAAGGGCAGTGCGCTTCGTATCAAACACCACATTACCACTTTGGATATAGGTTTCCACATTGGTAAAGCCAGCATCAGAAAGACACGCTCGCAGGTCAGCCATCTTTATGATGTTGTTTCCACCAACATTAATACCGCGCAAAAGAGCAATGTAGGTCATACGTTAGTGCAACACCACTGGTAACTCGTAGCGAGCGGCATTTTCCGGTAAGCCAGAAGGATTGTCTCGTTCCAAAACAATAAACCCAGCTAGTTCGGTAGTACCTACCGGTAGTGTGTATGAGATCGTACCGGAGTAGGGGACAAAGTCCTCAGTCATCCAGCTTTCCGTGGCAGTAATATAACTCTGACCGAGTACCATGCCGTTAACATTGGTGACCGTCACAGGCGCTGATGCTTCAAAAAACCAATAACCACGTGCCGTACCGGTGAGCGTGAGGGGACTCGTCACGGTTTGATTGTCGACTGGCAGGGTAGGTTCAATAAGAGGACTGCGTTCGAGTGTGGTTGCTGGTGGTTGCATTTCTTCAGTAGGAGTTTCTTCCTCCACCGGCGGTTCGTTTTCAGGTGTGTCCTGCTTAAATATATAGACACCTACGACTCCTATAAGTAGCACCACCACAAACCCCACAAAAAGTTTATTCATAGACACTCAGTATAGCAAAATGTAAGAATAATCTTATGATTGTACGTACGGAAGCAGTTTATGCTTAGTTTCGGTCTTCTGGTAGAATGCCTTGATGAAATCAGGAGATTTTGTTTACACCAATACTGAGTTGAAGATTGGTGAAGTTGCTATTTCTGCGAATAACGTAGGTCAAATTACCTCATGCTCTGGCTCTTCGTGTAGTGTTTTTTTCGTAAAAGAGGGGATTGAATTGGAAGTTGATGAAAAGACCTTAGTCCTGTTTGATGTTGATGAGACTGGGGATGCGTATGCAAAGAAAATCTGCAATGTCTGTCATAAACTGAAGGATACTGAGGAGTTCGAATATAACCAAACAGGAATTAACAATAGAAAAATTCGAAGACCAACCTGCAAAGATTGTCGCAAGGTCATGACAGGCACTAACATGTCATCTGCTGATAGAAAGAAATGGCGTGAGTCAAAACCAGAAAGAGAACCTTTCGAATGTCCGATCTGTGGTAAGAGAACTATTGCTGGTATTACCAGTAAGGTGGTTCTCGAGCATGATCATAAAACGGGGAATATCCGCGGATGGGTCTGTGATAGCTGCAATACCGGACTGGGTAGATTTAAGGATGATCGAATGCTGCTTGAGAAAGCTATAAAGTTTTTAGAGGGTTCATAGTTTGCTCCAGTCTCTTTTTGGCGAGCTTTACGTATTCTTCAGAAATATCACATCCGAGAAAGCGCCTATTATTCAAAGCAGCCATTTTGCATGTCGTGCCGGAGCCGCACATTGGGTCGAATACCAGATCCTCTTCTTTGGTCCAAGAAAGAATATGATCTTCAGCCAATTTTTCAGGAAAAATTGCAGGATGTTCAAAAGCAATCTTGTCACTCGTTGATCCATGCATCCCGACAGCGTATTCCCAAATATTCGTCAATGTTTTTTCGGGTTTAAGTTCCTTCTTAACCTTTTTGTTTACTCCGTCCGCACCTTTATTGTGCGGCAGAGGCTCAATCCCTTGCCGTACTGTTTTGGTTTTTATTGGATTAAAAGTATTTGGGCTTTTCTTCGTAAACACAAACATAAATTCAAAACAGTTTGTGTAGGCATTAGATCTCATGAAAGGAGTGTTCTTTTTTTTGTATATCATGACATCGTGGACGTTGAAACCAATTTCTTGAAACAATAATGCTTGCTTGAAACTAGTCAAACTTTTATTGCCATTCTTAATTTTGTCTCCAACTACCCAAATAACGACGCCACCTTTTTTGGTTACTCTATACAATCCTTCTGCCATACCAGCAAAGTCAAAGGTATAACCTTTATAGTCTCTGAGTTCATCATAGGGTGGAGAAGTGACAACCAAATCAATTGATTCTTCTGGCATCGTTTTCATTATCTCAACCGCGTCTCCGACAATAAAATCATTAATAGGCAGTTCATTTTCCTTAGGTAAAGCAGGTTTTATCTTAGTCGCGCTCTTCATAACTTTAATATTACCATCTCAATTTTTTTTGTCGACGGCTGAAATACGCCAGTATATGCAGTGTTTTCCACCTACGGAAGCTAGCTATTGCCGTAGAACACACAGCAATATTTGGAAGACCCTTCTAATTTAGTGACCCTAATCGTAATGCGACCCAACTAATACCTTGCCCAGTATGGCCTTCGTGAGCATCAGGTTCGAATTTACCTCAACCCTTCTCGAGAGATTAAAATCCGAAGTATTTTTTAAGTTTTATCCATTCAACACGGATGTTGAAACTTGCTTCATCACGCAAGCGATATTGTAGTGTCATGATATCTTTACGAATTTTTCCCCCTGAGTCTTGCTTAACAGATTCTATTTTTGTAGAGGAAAGATCTAAAAGTAAATATGATGTCCATGCTTCAAGTGTGATAAAACTCTCTTGTGCTTGCTTAAGCTCAAAAATATTCATATCGAAATTCATTCTCAATCTATTTTCCTCTTGTTTTAAGAACTCAGTGTACTCCTGATTACTTGTGGAAATGACTTGTGATGTAAGCTCATTTAAATCGATCAGCTGCTTGTGTGTCAGATAGTAGTTGACTGAATTATTGAGTGAACTTAGTAGCTTTTTAAGCTCCTTTGCTTCTTCTGTTTTCTGAGGATAAGCAAATGTTTTTGATGTCCACCAGGCTGTAAAAATAGTAGCCTGAGTAATAACTAGAGTTTGAACAATATCAAGAATCAACTTGGTCTTCTCGGTCTCAAAAAATGCAGCAATAACCAAAGCACCTAAGAGTACTCCGATTATGAATGAAATTATTGTTGGTTTTGTCATGTTTGAATAATAGAAAAAGCTCCTTTGAAAGAGCTTTTTCTATCTTTTTAGAGTGCTCGAACTAGCTCTCTAATTGGTGACCCTACGGGGAATCGAACCCCGATTTCCAGGATGAAAACCTGGCGTCCTAACCATTAGACGATAGGGCCGTAGTGATACTGAGGTTTTGCGTCGGTTGTATCTGGAGTGCAAAACGTGCCCGATATACTACCAAAATAACGTAAAAATACCAGTGGTTTTTTATATGCTATAGTTCTCGGTATGGAAATTTCTCACGCTTTTTACAAAACTGATCTTGGGTATGTGTTGCTTGGACATGATGGTAAGGGAATTTGTTTCTTGCAACTTGGTGATACGCAAAAAGAACTCTTATGCATCCTTCAAACAACCTACAAAAATGCTACGCTTAAGCAAATGACTCCCACTCAAGAAAAAAAGTTTGCAGTGTTGGTAAAGAATTTGGTGGCAGGAAAAGGAAAGGGTAATGCCAAAATCACCCTCTCAGCACAAGGAACGCCTTTTCAGGAGAAAGTATGGCGGTACCTTGAGAAGATCCCGGTTGGTAAGACGCGCTCGTACACTGATGTTGCCAAAGCAATCAAGCAACCCAAAGCAGTACGTGCAGTAGCGGGAGCTTGTGCTGCTAATCGAGTAGGCCTCCTCATCCCGTGTCATCGTATTTTGCGTAGTGACGGGGATTTTTCCGGCTATCGATGGGGGAGGAATCGGAAAGTCACTCTCCTTAAACGTGAAGGAATAGCATAGTGTATACTGGCGGTCTATGAATACATCAGAAACACAGGAGCAGTCACCGCTGGCTGATTACTTTAAAGAAGTCATCTATGGTGGTATTGACGGTATTGTCACCACCTTTGCGGTCGTAGCAGGCTTTGCTGGCGCCGCGCTTTCTAACGAGACGACTACCCAGTTGTCTTTCTTGGTGGTGCTATTGTTTGGTCTTGCCAACCTTTTTGCTGACGCTGCTTCGATGGGTCTGGGGAACTTTCTCTCAGTGCGATCAGAGCAAGATCTGTACCGAGCGGCTCGGCGGCGGGAGGAGCGTAAGATCACCGCTGATCCGGACGGTGAGCACGCTGATACAGTAGCTTTGATGATAGAAAAAGGTTTTAGCCAAACTGATGCTGAGACTTTGGCCGGCATCTACCGTACTAATGACGAGTACTGGCTTGACTTCATGATGACGCATAAACAAGAGATGTCAGACCCACGAGGTGAGAATCCGGTCTTTACGGGACTTGCTACCTTCCTCTCTTTTATGGTTTTTGGTGCGATTCCACTATTGCCATTCATTCTCATGGAGGAGGGAGATCCATCAGCGGCGTTCATGTTATCGATACTCGGTACCTTTGTGGCTTTAGTGCTCTTAGGGCTACTCAAGTGGCGAGTGGTTGGTTCGCGCTTTGCCGCTTCACTATTTGAAGTGGTGGCAGTAGGAGGGACAGCAGCAATACTGGCATATTTTGTTGGTACGTTCTTTGCACTCTAAAATACACTGATGTGTTTTACTGAATTAAGCACAGAGTTATGCAGTGGGTTATCGCCAGACTTATATACAGACTTTTCCCCACGTTATGCACAGAGGCTCTGAAAAATAAGGATTTTCTGATTTTATTGACTGTTTGACACGCTGTGAGACCATAGTGGTAGGTTTGGATGGTGGTGAATATCCATACTTTGTCGCAAGGCTATGCGACCAAAGGCATCCAGGCCGAAAGCTCTACGTTGCACAGAAGAGCCCCTGTGAAGCTTTCAGACGGTAGGCCTAGAAAGCCACTGGGTTAAAATTTGCAGCCTTCCCCCAAGCATTCCAAGGTAAAGTCAGTTTAACATTCAGTACTCCTGGTCATTAACCCATTGCGCGAACGTGTTGCTATTAGGTCAAAGATCATATTGTAGTGATTGGATATGCGGATAAAATTCGTGCCCTTTCGGAGTTGAGAAGGTGTACAGTTCGTGAGCTGGGGTGCCAACAGTACCCTTGATGACCTCTAGGACAGTCATTTTGAACCTAAGCGCTCGTTCTCCAAAAAGTACTGTAGTCAAACATCTAAATCCAATGTACGGAGGGAGATAGTCTTTAAAAAGAAATGTACTACCAGGTATTCTCTTGAAGTGTTCTCTATCTACGTTACCTAGTAATTCATAGCGCGCCACTTTTTTATTGTGAGTGGTTACAAAATAAAGGTATGATCTGGTCCCCAAAACGGAATACAGGAGACGAACACTTCTCAACTATAAAGTCATCAGCGGGCTTTGAGGTAGACATAAATGTCCTCAAGGGCTTTAACGGCGTCACCAGCTGAGATGTTGTTCTGATGATAACGCACGTTGGTGCAGTCACCGGCTGCCCATATACCAGGAGTTGATGTAGCTTGTGTCCATGGGTCGATGATAATACGGTTGTACTCATCGCGTTCTACTACGTCAGCTACGAGGTCAAAGCCGGCAGCATGGTCGATCTCGCCAGTACAAAATCCACCGACTGGAAGCGGTTTGCTCATTGCCATCCGCATCTTTGTATGTGAGTCCAGTGATCAGTTGCTCGCCGGTGACTCCAGAGGTCTCGGCGTTTAAAATACCGGTCATGTTTTCATGAGCAAGGACTTTCTCGACAGTCACCGATCTGCTTTGGGCCCTCACTCTACGATTGAGAAGTGCCACGCTTTTAGCGTACGCTGTAGAGGCTGAGCCGCGGTCTCAAAGGCAGCAGCCACTTCTCCGACTACTGCTAAGAACCTCCGCCCAGCAAAGAGAGGGGGCCATCACAGGTTGCGCAGTATGTGAGTCCTTTATGCTCAAATTGGTCTGCCCCCGGGACTTTCTGCAGGCGGCGGCGGGTAGAGCCACTAGCGACTTAGACCGTACGGGCAGTCACTTCTTCACCATCCTCGGTAGTTACGATAAAACCATCGTCAGTTTTTCTCACCGCGGTAGCAGGCTGTTATCAGCTTTGATAGTCACACATTCTCCAGCGTATGTTTCGAGGTGAGTTTGAAGGCTTTTGGCTAAATCTGACCCGGAGATAGACGGAGTCCCAATCCAGTTTTTGATATCAGGAGAGACGCGTGCTCTGCCCGCCCCATTCTTTAGTGATAAAGTGTTTTTAGTTGTTTTCGTGATGCGTAGACTCCGGCTGAAATGCTACTTGTCCACCGCCGATAATGACAAGATCGTTACGAAATGCAACGGACTAAAAATAGAATTAACGGAGGCTATTGTACCGCAGGACAGAAGAACAACAAAACCGCCATATGGTTTTGTTTCATTGAATAGTAGAGATGCAGGAACTGGCGCAGGCTGCCATTAAGCCGTTGCACTCCTGGGCACCTGCTGTCCCGACTCGCGGCTCAAAGCAGGCGACACTTCACCGTTCGTCTCGCAGTTCCTTCAAAACTTACTTAAGTTTTGACCTTCGAGGAAGGCTGGAACTGCGCCTCAGTCCTCCTCGCTCTTCTCTGGCCAATGGGGTCGTGACAGGCTT
This sequence comes from Minisyncoccota bacterium, assembly GCA_041389005.1. Classification (GTDB taxonomy): domain Bacteria; phylum Patescibacteriota; class Minisyncoccia; order Phycocordibacterales; family UBA918; genus OLB19. Next base: position 11,038 of record JAWKSR010000006.1, read on the forward strand.
TGGTTCTTTGGTTCTTCACGCTTTGTCGGCTGAACTGGTTTTTCGTCAGTCATATCATCTTTACGTGGTGAAGAGAGAATTAATATTCGTCCTCGCTCCTTTTGGCTTTTCCTCAGTTTCCTTTAACTGTCTCACTCGCTCGTACCACGGTGTTTGATTTAGCAGTGCCGAGACTTTCTTCCGGAATCCGGCAGCGATGACGGTAATCTTTACATCATTCTTCTTAAGCTTCTCATCTTTGATGGCTCCAAAGATCACCTTAGCGTGTGGGTCAATCGACTCAGTAATTACTCGAGCTGCATCTTGAATCTCGAGCATACCCAAGTCATCTCCACTGGCAATGGCAAAGAGTACCTCCTTAGCGCCTGTGATAGAAACTTCAAGAAGGGGAGAGTTGATAGCTGCTTGCGCTGCTTCTTCAGCCCGCTTCTCACCTGACGAGCTACCAATACACCATCAAAGCTGAGCCAGCGTTCTCCATCACGCTACGGATATCAGCAAAGCTCACGTTGATGATACCAGGCATAGTAATGAGGTCTGAAATACCTTCACGGCGTGTTTCAAGATGTCATCACACATTGCAAAGGCATTCTTGATAGTGGTCTCTTTAGCTGACGATTGCGAGCAGTCATCATTCGGGATGATGGCTGCGCATCCACTTCTTCTTTAAGGGCTTCAAGCGTTTCCGAAGCGCAAGGCGCATGCTCTTGCCCTTCAAAGAGGAATAGTCACCACACCTACGGTGAGCGCACCGCTTTGGCGAGCAATCTTTGCGACAACAGGAGCGGCACCAGTCCCAGTTCTGACCTCCCATACCACCAGTCACAAAGATCATATCTGATCCTTTGAGCGATGTAATTTCTTCAGAGTTTCTTCGCTGCGCAGAGACGACCCATCTCGGGATCGCCTCCAGCCTAAGTCCGCGGGGTAATATTCTTAATACCGGCGAATCTTCTTTGGCAAGTGAGTGATGGGTTCAGCGTCACTGTTAACCGCAATAAATTCAACCCTTTGATCTTGGATGAGATCATGTGATTGACTGCATTGCTGCCGGAACCTCCCACACCGACTACCCGAATCCGTGCGAATGGATTCCACATCTGACTTTATTCGTTCCATAACAACGGTAAGTGTCTTTAAGTTATTCGTTACCTCCAAATAGACAGACCAGACAGCCGAAGCCATGGTCTGCCTCTTTGATAGACCCTAGGATGGGGACAGTTTCATCTGTCACTATATTGACAAAGCTGAGAATCGTGTAGTTGACTTTGCTGCAAGTATGTTAAAAAATCAAAGTATATATGTTTTAAGGGAGGAACGACGGACGATTCGATGATAGTATGTTTCGCTTTTTTTTGCAGTACTATGCAGTATCTTCCTCTTCATCGCTACTTCGCCTCCAAATGCATAGACCGTAGGCAACTGCCCATACAGGCGTCTCGGACTTTTCCATTTTGTCCAGGATCAAGGGTAGCAATATGAGATGGTAGACGTAGCGCCGCTCGAGCAAGGTCTTGAATAGTGGTGAGTCCAGAACCGCCGCCGGTGATAATGACACCTGCTGGTAACAGCCCGTCACGCTTAATCTCTTTAAGGTGAGCATCAATGAGCTCAAAGATGTCTGAGAGCCGGGCGGCAACAATCTCATCAAGTTTTTTCTTTGAATAGTTTACACTCGACATCCCACCACGTTTGATCTTCTCAGCTTCTTCCAGTGGGATCTTAAGACCAAGCGCAATGTCATTGGTGATGTCATTTGAGCCAATCGGGAAGACCTTGAGTGAAATCGGCAGACTGTTTTCAAAGACAGCAATCGATACGGTTTCCGCACCAATATTGGCAAGTACGCAACCGGCTCGCTTCTGCGCTTTGCTGAGCATAACAAAACTGGCAGCGAGTGGCCCTGCCATAATATCTTCTACCGTGATACCAACGTTTTCTATGGCGTTAATGAGGTCACCAAGGTGTTGTTCAATTGTAGTGATGAACAAAGACTCTACCTCAAGTTTGGTACCACGCATGCCGTGCGGACGACCCAAAACAGGTTCACCATCAACACGAAAAGACAGCGGGATAGCGTGCAGTATCTTGCGGTTCGGTATTTGCTCCAGAACGCGATCCTCGCTATCTTGCATGACTTTATCTATGTCAGTGCCAGTAATCTCTGAATCAGCTCGTGAGGTAATAACTTCGCCGTGAGAGTAGAGCTCATCAAGACCAACACTACTAATAGAAACATAGGCTTTTTTTATCTCCACCCCAGCGGCTTTTTCGGCTTGCATAACTGCGCTTTTGACACTGCGCATGACATCTGTTTCGTTGATGATATATCCATGTCGTAATCCACGGCTTTCGGCGTAGCCGGTACCAATGATCTGCGGGAGGCTCTTACGGTCTTTATTTTTGGGCACTCTAACGACCACTACCTTAACCTGGTAGGTACCAATATCTATACCCGCAATAATGCGCTCTTTACCCATAGTCACCTCTGATTATAGCACTCGAGAGTCTTTTATTCTGTCAGATTTGCGACTGAGATGCGGACAAATCAGAGTGATTACCGTAGTTTAAACTGGCGGAGGTATTTCTGTTCCAAGCGGTCCATAGCTACTCCATGATCATGTCCGTGGAGGTGTAGGAGTCCATGTATGAATAAATATCCAACGTACCCTCGGTAGCTGAGGTTAAATTTTTTGGCTTCTCGCTTGGCAACTGCAGGGCAGATATATATTTCACCGGCGGTTTCGGCAAGTGGGAACGACAGGACGTTAGGGATGTAGTCTTTTTGCCGATGGGCACGGTTAAGGTCTTGAGCGCGTTTGGCGCCTACAAATACCAGAGAAGCATCATACGCACTTCCTAGCACTGCTTTTTTGATTGCCTCGTAGGGAAGTGCAGGGTAACTTCTAGCGGTACTATTAATAGTGAGGTTGCTCATGGGAGTATTGTAGCACTGGGTGTAGACAAAAACGCCACCGTGAGGTGGCGCCTTTGTTGGATTTAGTTTCCGACTTTACCAAGCTTGTACATTTTTTCGTAGTTTTCTTTCTTGGCGAGCTTTTTGAGTCGAGCTGACTTGCGGACGTTTTCACTTTTAAGACGTGAGTGATAGCGGTTATCACGCATACGACGAATGATGCCGGAACCCTGGACACGCTTAGTGAAGCGGCGAATGACGTTCGCGCTACTTTCGTTGTTATTTTTTTCTACTTGGACGTTTGTTGCCATAATGTGCGCGCCAGAATACCATTTCACCTCGTTGTTTGCAAGGTGAGGGAAGGTTCTCTCTAGACGATACTCTTAACTCGTTTGAGGCGTCCAACGACAGCATCAAGGGGTACGTGCTCTTGGTTACGGGCAGTCATATCACGTAGTATTACAGTGCCATCAACAAATTCTTTTTGACCAATGATAACGGTGTATCGCACGCCTTTGGCTTCAGCATCTCGTAGTTGCGTGGAAAGGGAGTCACTGGCGACATTTTGGTATACGGGCACTCCCGCTCGTTTCAGGTCATCAATCAGGAGCAGTGAACGTACTTTTGGTCCGAATCCGAGCTGCACCACATAGACGGTTGGTGACTTTTTACTCAGACGAGGGCTACGCAGCGGTGCTTTTTTATCTCGCAACACCACCACGGCGCCGGCTGCGGCCACCTCACGCTTGGTGTGCTTTTTCATAAAGGTGCTGTAGCGTCCTCCACGGATTAGTAGCGGTTCATGCTCTAGTTTGTAGCCGTCTTCATTTAGAAGGTCGATAGCAAAGAGTGCATCAGAGTAATCAAGACTGGTGTCCGATAAGCTTCGGGTCAATCTCGTACGGTGTTTCACTCATATCTAAGTATTCGATAATTTCACGAAAAATGCTTACGACTGGATCGCTTAGATACTCCAGTGGACTTGGGCTTGTACAAAGCGAGCTCGTGCTCTTTTTCGGATCAAATGCATGAGGGCGGTGAGCACGTGTTCTTTCATAAGTTCACGAGCTGCGGTTGGTAAGTCTTCAATCCGCTTGCGCATATAGTTAGTCAGTTCGCGAACATACCGAGCAGATGAATCCTGGTCACCAAGTGAGTTTATGCGGACGGAATTTTGCTCATAACCCAACTCTTGGGCAATTGAACGCGTGACATGAATGAGAATCGCTTCAGCGATACTCTTCTCAACACCGAAGATATGAAGTGTGACAGCCGCTTCACCCGAGCGCGGCACCTGTTCGATGTTGTAGTAAAAGACCGGTTCTTCAACTGCGTGGAGTTTTTCATCAGCATAAGCATTGATACCGCCGGTCAGCATGCCGTGTAGAGCATCAGCGCGGCGGTCGGCGGCTGAGGCACTATGCCCGAGCTTGGTTTTGCAGTTCTTGCATTCAGGATGCTTTTTAAGCGTCGCACCGTTTTTAAAACCGAAGTGTTCAGCGGTCTTGGTGGCGTGTTTGAGAAACTCGGTAGCAGTTATATCCATAATTATGTAATCAAGAACTAATATCAGCGGTGTTTAAGGCTCCCTCCGCGTCGTATTTGCCAGGGAAGAGGCCAGCGGTTGAAAAGGGAAACAGACGCAAAAGTGCTCGTCCAACAATCTTGTCTTCTTGCAAGATGCCCCACATACGGGAGTCTGAACTATGATCGCGATTGTCACCCATGACAAAATACTCACCGTCACCGAGTGTCTCGCTGACATAGCTTGGAGTATCCATGGCGTGTACATACGGCTCATCGAGTACGGTACCATCAGGATGTTCTTTATTAGTGATGGTCACGGTTTGTCCTTCGATGGTAATAGTATCGCCAGGTACACCAATGACACGCTTGATAAAGAACTTTGAGAGGTCCTTAGGGTAACGGAAGATAACTACATCGCCACGTTCAGGAGTGTCAAAATGATACGTAAGTTGGTCGACAATCAGATATTGATTGTGCTGAAAGGTGTCGTCCATGGATGCACCGGAGACAATAAAGGGTTGTGCCACAAAAAAACGAATTGGTACGACAATGATGATTGCCAGGAGGGCAAAGCGAATAATCTCTGACAGCGGATGTTCTTCTTTCGTGAGTTGCGGGGAGGTTTCAGACTCCATAACAAGCGATTCCTGGTTGGTAGTATCAGTAGCTTTGTTAGGGAACATACTCATAGGCTATACGTTTTCACTATTATAATTGAAACAAAAGGTAAAAACAAACTGCGGGCACACGCGAAGCGTGTGCCCGCAGTTTGGTACAATACGCAGACATGAAACACATCATCGGACTGGGTAATCCGGGAGAAAAGTACATCGGCACCCGCCACAACGTGGGGCGTGATTTTTTACTGTGGTTAGCTGAGCACGAATCTTTCTCTACCTGGCAGACTGATCGGTACGCACAGGCACAGTGCGCCGAGGGAAACATAAAAGGTGAACCAATGTTATTGGCGCTGCCCGAGACATTTATGAACAAGTCTGGTGAAACCGTGCGTTATCTCAAAGATAAGCAATCATTATTACCTGAGCATTGCATTCTGGTGTATGATGATGTTGATTTACCGGTCGGCACTTTCAAGATATCAACTGATCGGGGGAGCGGTGGACACAATGGCGTACAGTCTGTCATGGATGGGTTGGGGAGTAAGTCGTTTGTACGAGTGCGGATTGGTGTAGCTCGTACGAGTTTTTGGACCGGTGAAAACGGTGCGACCCCGAGGCGATAAACTCAGCCAGCATGTGCTCGGTACATTTACCAAAAAGGAGCAGCAGACATTAACCGAACTCTATCCAAAGCTCGTGGAGGCATTGGAGGTTCTGGCAGTAGAAGATGTGGCGACCGCGATGCAGCGATTTAATTAGTAGACGTCAAATCAAGCACGAAAAAAGTCACCCGTACGGGTGACTTTTTTCGTGCCTACTATGAGCGTCTTTGTATGACAGGGTCATACGTTGTTCTTTTGGTTCAAAGAGGGTGATCTTGAACTTATGAACGCTACCCAGTGAGAGTACCTCTCCGGAGCTTGCTTTCATCTTCAAACTCTGAGATGTGTACTAGACCAGCCACGCCTTCCTCGATCGAAGCCAAGGCGCCGTGCTTGTTGTATTTGATGACAACGCCTTCCACGATCTGATCTTTGTCGTACTTCTTAGCTGCTGCCACCCATGGATTCTCCCGCAGCTGCTTGATAGAGAGTGAAATCTTGTCATCTTTCACTTCAATCACTTTCACGTCTACCTTGTCACCGACATTGAAGAGGGTGCGCGTGTCTTCCACTAGACCCCAATCAAGTTCTGAGATGTGCACCAGACCTTCCAGTCCGTCTTCGATCTTCACAAAGACACCGAAGTCTACTGCGCCTGTTACTTCACCCTTGAGCACATCACCAACTTCGTAGCGACTCACTTTCTCCTCCTTCTCTACTTTCTCCTGTGGTCCCTTCTCTGAGAAGATAAGCTTACCTTCTTTCTGATCAGCAGTGATGATGATTACAGAGAGGAATTGACTAATGAGGTTGTTAAGCTCAGATAGAATTTTGTCTTTATCACCGTCAGCTACGCGTGGGTAGTTTTCAGCTGAGAGTTGTGAGGCAGGCAAGAAACCTTGGATACCTTGCCACTCCATAATAAGACCGCCCTTGTTAGCCTCTTTTACCTCGAGACTCAAAACAGTCTGGTTCTTTACCGCGAGTTCAGCATCGCTCCAGATGAGCGCTTGGCGAGCCTCCTTCAGTGAGAGCTCGATGTAGCCATCTTCGTTTTCAACTTCAACGACCTTGGCGGCGATGGTATCACCAACTGATACCTTACGGAGGATGTCGCGGGCATTCATGTACTCACGACCGTAAATAACACCACTACCAAATGGAGGGAGGTCGATATATACTCGAGCCCGTCCAATAGCAGAAACAGCCCCTTCCATGATGTCACCGACTTTTGGCGGCTCTGGGCTTTCGTGCACGATGGTGTGCATCGGACCGCTACCGGTTGGTACAGCAGGTGCGGCTTTTGCAGTCTTTTCGACTGGTGTGTCGTCAGTAGCAGTTGGTGCCACGACAACATTGTCTGGTTTGACCAGAGATTTTAATCCGAACATACGTTCTATACTTTTGTTTTATCCGGCGGTGTGTTTCCGACTAACCAGGTCTCATAGTCCGAGGAACGATACTCGTTCCAGTTCATATAGTCGGTGTTAGGCACACCCCGCTAGAAACTATTAATCTTCTTGCGAAGTGGTCGCAATACTACTATAGAAAAATGGTTTGTACAGGTGCGTGTAAAGAAAATGCGCCGCTCTCCGTGGATCACGAGAGAGCGGCGCGACCAGCACCGACCAGGGTATGTCGATGGAGGGCGAGTCGGTATTTCCGGCATGGTACGAGGAGGCCAACAAACCGGTGTACGCGACCTAATCCACGGACCCAGGAGATGCGGCGGACCCGAGCACGCCGTAGGAAATTGAATTCAAGAAAGAGCTGCGCCGGGAGCAGTTTAGTCAGCGCATCATTCGTCTCTGACTAAACTGCTCCCTTTCGTTGGCGTACCCACTATTGGTATCGTTCGTCCTCAACATGAGGTAATACCATGATCTACGACCCTACTGACTCGATTGGGTTCGTTATGATAAGTAGAAGTTCGGATCAAGCGGACGATAAATATACTATATGGTCGCCTAATGTCAACTATGACTAAGGGAAAAGAAAAAACCGCAACGTACAGTACATGCGGCATTCAAGGTCTGACGACCAAAGAACAATAGACAACAAATTAGAAAGGATGGTCGGCGCACGGACATACGTCCGCGCGCCGACCAACTTCCGTTCCTCCCACGGACCTTACTCCTCCCAGAGTGTCCATAGACGGAAGTGATAGTGCCGGGCGACACAGTGGGCAGGTCGCCCGGCGACACCGATGTCCACGGAAGACGTGGGGTCGAAACATCGGCGTCAAACCGTGCTTCAGCTGTTCGGTTCGCCCTGCATCATCTGCGCCGATTGCGTGCCAGCGCCATCATCGGCATTCCCGAATCGATGTTTTGCCCGGCTGGTTAGCTGACCTCAGGCCAGCGACACGCATGCGTGCGCTCGACATAGTTGAATGCGCCAGATTCGAGACCGCTGAGACCGCTGAGGTTGAACCTGAACGATCTTCTCAGCAGCGGGTCCGACTGCCAGGATCATCGCTTCATCGTTGCTTGATTTCGCCGAGTTCATCAGTGTTCGGCGTCCAGGCAGTACCACCGTGATGAAGGTGTCGACAACCACCGGCTCGTGCGGTCTGCCAGTAAATCGAGACACCAGTCGGACGCAACGCTTTCTCGATTGCTTTGAGTTTGCAGATGCCGCCGAAAATCGGTCAGCGTCGCACGAAAGCGGTGAGAAGTAACGGTCCCATTGCCGGAGGCTGCGCGAACGTCATCTTCATTTCGCTGCAGATGTCGAGCACGACAATGTCGTGCTCGCGGTGCTTTTCGGCACCATCGACTTCTTCAGAAGGAACCGATAACCAGTCTGTCGCCCGCAAGAACGGTGGTGGCGTACAATGAAGCCATAAATTTTTCATGGAAAGTCCTTCCAATAGTGTTGTTGATGTCCACTCTTATATCTCACTCTCTACTCAATACATTAGCGATAGATAAAAGCCGGGAGAGTGTACGTGGTTTAGAAAAAATGTCAAGAGTTGTGCTGGCTGGAAAAGCATAGAAATGATTTTTAAGGCATTAGTTCAAATTAAAAATTTAGCCCGGCGCAGACGTTTACGTCTGTCCGGGGTCTTGGTCTCCAGGTGGCTGTCATACCGTCTAAGCCTGCTGTACATCCCGCTATTAGGCAACAGATGCCTTTTCAGAAAATCTGGCGTGTAAGCAGTGCATTCGTTGCAGTTGGTTCAGGCACCCGAATGAATCATTCGCTTGGTCCGGTTCATAGGTCCTCCTCAACCGTTAATCGCCGTTACTGTTTCGTTTCATGTCGATACTCGCTCATCACGAGTGGAGACAAGAAACAACGAAGTCGGGATAAACCCGAACTGTCATACCCTATCTCATAATACTTACTTTTGTCAATAAAATTCTTGACACGCGGACAGCAATAGACCCACCGCCAGGGTCGGGGTATACTACTGCCCATGGTAATCACATATCACGGCGGGCAATGTTTCAAAGTGTCATTTGGTGACACGACCATTGCTTTTGACCCTATTTCTAAGCAAGCCAAAGGACTCACATCAGTTAAATTTGGCTCTGACGCCTGTTTCATTAGTTTGCGTCACCCAAACTTCAACGGGCGCGACCAAGTAGCGCATGGTAATAAAGAACCATTTGTAGCTGACGGTCCTGGTGAGTATGAGATCGGAGAAGTAACTGCTCGTGGTTTTGGCGTCAAAACTACTTACGATAAACAAGAACGGTACAATACCATCTACCAAGTCCAGCTCGAAGGTATGAACATGGTCTTCTTAGGTGCGTTGGGTGATCCAGACATTGATCCGAAGATACTGGGTGAATTTGGTGACATTGATATTTTATTTGTGCCAATTGGTGGTGGCGATGTGCTTGAAGTGCCACAAGCGTCTAAACTGGCAGTGAAACTAGAAGCAAAGTGCATTATTCCCATGCACTATGATGCCAAGGCATTGACTGCGTTCCTTAAGGAAGAAGGGTCAGCCGGCACTAAGCCTGTTGACAAACTCACGATCAAGAAGAAAGACGTAGCAGCAATGTCGGGAGACATTTGCGTCCTGAAAAGCTAATATAAACCAAACATCACTCATGTGGCTTGATGATCTACGAAAACGACCAAAAGCCGCTAAACAGCGGATGGCTTTTCTCGGTGCCGGTGTAGTGACGGGCGTGATTGCGTTGTTTTGGGGGGCTGCTTTGTCAGTGCAGTTTGGTGATGGAGGTACTCAGTTTGCGGCAGACGACACAGCAGTATCCACCAGTGCTTTCGGGCAATTTTTTGGTGATGCCAAAGAAAATATGGCGTCTATTATTGCACCACTGCGTCCCGAGGAAGTTACGTCTACGACCACTGCCACCAGTACTAACGAAGGAGTTGAAATAGCAACTTCAAGTGAGAAAGTAGACACCACTGAGAACTTTACCTTCGTGAGCTCTACGGCACCAATTCGCCGTCCCGCTTTGATTGAAACCAGGAGCGCCACCGCTACCGAGCTATGATATACTGGGCGCGTTTAAGCTAGAGTTATTCTTCGTATGCCGAAAAAGACCACAAAAACTGAAGCACCAAGCAACCCAGAACGCGGTATAGTACCGCAGAACATTACCGAAGAAATGCGGACAGCGTACCTCGATTACGCCATGAGTGTGATCACTGCCCGGGCACTGCCAGATGTGCGTGATGGCTTAAAGCCGGTACATCGCCGTATTCTCTACTCGATGCGACTCAATGGTCTGACGGCGAGCGCCAAATTTAAAAAATCAGCTACGGTGGTGGGAGACGTACTCGGTAGTTTCCACCCTCATGGTGACGTGGCGGTGTATGACGCGATGGTGAAATTGGCACAAGGTTTTAGTACCCGCTACCCGTTGGTGATTGGGCAAGGAAACTTTGGTTCGATTGACGGTGATGGCGCAGCGGCGTACCGATACACTGAAGCCAAGATGTCGAAGGTGTCAGAAGAGTTACTCCGTGATCTCGAGAAAGATACCGTAGACTGGCGCCCAAACTTTGACGGTACCAAGAAAGAGCCGATCGTCTTGCCGGCAGCGGCACCAAACCTGCTCTTAAACGGCACACTGGGTATTGCAGTGGGAATGGCAACCAATATTCCACCTCATAACCTCAATGAGATCGTTAGTGCCACTGCTCATTTGATTGATAATCCTGACGCATCAACTGATGACCTCTTGGAGCACGTGCAGGGACCAGACTTCCCGATGGGGGCAGTGGCATTTGATAAGAAAGCGATTAAACACGCGTACGCTAATGGTAAGGGTGGTGTCGTAGTACGTGGGGAGGCAGAGATCGTGGAAGACAAGAAAGGCAATTTTTCAATTCTTATCACATCTATACCGTTTCGTGTTAACAAGGCGGACATGCAGGAAAAGATTGCCACGTTGGTGCGCGATAAGAAGATTGAAGGCATCCGGGAGATGCGTGATGAGTCAACCAGCGATATTCGGGTGGTGATTGAACTGAAGAGTGGCGCTAATCCGCAAACTGTTCTTAACAAACTCTATAAACACACTCAGCTCGAAGAGACTTTCCACTACAACATGGTGGCATTGGTAGATGGGGTGCCGCAAACAGTATCGCTTAAAGTCATCCTCGAAGAGTTTGTAAAGCACCGAGCAGAAGTAGTCCGCCGCCGCACTGAGTATGACCTCGGCAAAGCGAAGGCACGGGAGCATATTTTGCTTGGGCTTAAGAAAGCACTTGACCACATTGATAAGATTATCAAGCTCATTCGCGCCGCCAAAGATGTACCGACTGCTCACGCTAAGTTGATGAAAGAATTTAAATTCTCTGACATTCAAGCGCAGGCGATTCTTGATATGCGTCTGCAGAAATTGGCTGGATTGGAGCGCAAGAAGATCGAAGATGAACTCAAGGAAGTACAAGCGCTCATCAAAGAACTGGAAAGTATTCTCAAGAGTAAGAAGAAAATGATGGGCATTGTAAAGGCTGAACTGGTGGAAGTAGCAGAGAAGTTTGGCGATGAGCGCCGCACCAAAATCGTGAAGGGAGGCGTAAAGAATCTCAGCCCGGAAGACTTGGTGGCAGAAGAGGAAAGTGTCTTGGTGCTTACCCAGGGAGGTTACGTAAAGCGTACCAATCCAAATGAATATAAGACCCAGAAACGAGGTGGCGTTGGCGTAGTAGACCTCAATACCAAAGAGGAGGATGTGGTAACGACACTCCTAACAACCTCAACCCATAGTGATCTCTTGTTCTTTACCAATAAAGGCAAGGTGTACCAAGCTAAGATGTATGAGATCCCGGAAGGACGTCGAGCGACGAAGGGCAAGTCAATCATGAACTTCTTGGCATTGCAGGGAGATGAGAAGGTGACCTCAGTACTGCCGGTACGAAAAGATGAGTGGGAAGGAGACTGGGGTCTGATGATGTTTACCCAAAATGGGGTAGCGAAAAAATCAGACGCTTCGGTCTTCAAAGACGTGCGTCGCAGTGGGCTCATTGCCATCAACCTCAAGCCCGAAGATTCACTCATAGCTGCTCGCTTTGCGGGTAAAGGAGATGAGGTGTCACTAATTACACACAATGGACAGCAGATTCGTTTTGCTGAGAGTGACGTGCGAGAAATGGGGCGCACTGCCGCTGGGGTAGCTGCTATGAAACTCAAAGGCAGTGACTATATCGTGGCGGCTGATATTTTGAAAAAAGGTGACGCTGACCGAGACATTCTCGTGGTGACTGAAAACGGCTTTGGTAAAACGACACATGCTAAGGAGTATAAAGTCCAAAAACGTGGCGGCAGTGGTATCAAAACAGCCAAAGTGACAGCAAAAACGGGTAATGTAGTCGGTGGCGCCGTTCTCTCCAAGGAGGAGAAGGCAGAAGGAGAATTGGTCGTCATGAGTCAAAAGGGACAGGTTATTAAGCTACCGCTGAAGGATATCCCAGCACTGGGTCGCGATACGCAAGGGTGAAAGTAATGCGACTCAAGGCGGGCGACAAAATCGCAACTATCGTGACGTTTTAAAGATACATACATGAAAAGCGCCACCGCAACGCAAGTTGCGGTGGCGCTTTTCCCGATTCATTCCGCTATATCACAGCAAGCTCTAGTATAATGTCGCTATGGGAACAATCGCTCTTATGTACTTTTTCTTGCAGCATTACCTAGTACCGCTGCTTTTTGTGGTTGGTCTTTTGTATTTTATCTATGGGATTATTCACTATTTCATTGTGGAGGGTGGTGAGCACGGATTACAAATTGGACGCGAAAGTTTTCTGAAAGCCATATCATGGTTCTTTGTTGCTCTGCTTGTGTACTCTCTCGTCGCTTTCTTTGGCTGGATGGGTGCGCATATGAACGAGTTGAGTTCTGAAGCGCCACAAGGTGGCATCAACGGCGATGTGGGTGGTGGAATCAATCGTTCTGAAGGAATCTTGGGTGTACCAAATGTACCGCGGGAGAACGATCAGTAGTTTTTACACAGCTTGCAGTTGGTTTTCCGCCAATCAGGTTTAAACACGGTATACTAGGACATATCTATGAGTGTAACCATGCCAGTTAACGGACGGTTTGTGAAACCGGAGGTGGTTGTATCACATTTTCACCTTCGTCCCGGAGATACAGTCGCTGACTTTGGCGCCGGGAAAGGTTTTTTTGTTGAACCACTCGCACAAGCGGTCGGTTCTTCCGGTCGAGTGTTTGCCTGTGAGATACAAAAAAACCTCGTTGATGCCATCGGAGAAACAATTCGAGTAGAAAATCTCACTAATGTAGAAGTATTGTGGTGCGATCTTGAAGCCGAACACGGCATAAAAATAACTGATAACGGTGTTGATACTGCAGTTTTGGTCAATACACTGTTTCAAATCGAAGACAAACCCACTGCACTCCGTGAGATGATACGAATCGTCCGTCCGGGCGGGAAGTTTTTTGTGATTGATTGGTCGGAGTCGTTTGGTGGGCTCGGACCTCACCCTGATCATGTGATAAGCGAACAGGAAGTGAAAGACCTGTGTGAGTCAGCTGGTTTAGTGTTTGAGCGGTCTTTTGATGCTGGAGACCATCATTACGGGTTAGCCTTCCGTAAAGCCTAGAGCATGTCCAAAAACTTAGAACAAAATAATCATGTAATACTTATACTTTTGTGTAGGGTTTTTGTATATGCTTTAGCTCTAAATCCCGTTAGAAGTTACTCAGTTACTGCTATACTACATAAAATAAATACAGCATATATGTGTCGATTATCTACCAACGTTAAATACCAAGTGGTTGCGTTAGCAACTGACTTCTAACGGGATGAAAAATTTACGTCCATTTCAAATCGGGTTGCTTGCTCTCTTTGGTATTGTGGGAGTGATCAGTATTGCGATCCTTTCCACCTACACTGGCGTACTTGGCACTGATACCAATCCCTACGGCGAAGAGGTTGTGATCTGGGGGTCTTTGATGAAGAGTTGATGCGGGTAGTATTTATTGAACTGGCACGTGAGGACGATAATTTTACGGTGGTGCGTTATGTTGAGCATGATTCGCGTACATTTGAAGATGACCTAGTCAACGCTATAGCAGAAGGACGGGCACCCGACCTTATCATTATGCGTGACCAAGACTTGGTGACCTACCGACCGAAGCTTTTAGCTATCCCATACGACACATTACCGCTTCGCACCTTCAAGAATACGTACCTTGATGGGACGGAGATTTTTGCTCTCTCAGATGGTATTTACGCTTTGCCATTTATGGTTGATCCGTTAGTCATGTACTGGAACCGGGATATTTTTGCCAACGTTGGCATGGCAGAACCACCGACCACTTGGGAAGCGCTTACCAACGCGGTGCAAGAGATTACGCTACGGGACGCTACCCGTAACATCTTGCAAAGCACCGTTGCTTTTGGTGAATACCGAAACGTAATTCAATGCCAAAGCGGTGCTCCTTATGTTGATGATGCAATCTGGCAGTCGACTTATCGAAGAGGAGGCAGAGGGTTACGAAGTAGCGGTAGATACACCACAGGTGGTTGATGCCGCCGCCCACTTAATGCCACCTTGCAGTTCTTTGTAGAGTTTAGTAACGCTAATAGTCCGCTCTATTCTTGGAATCGTTCACAGCAGGACGACCTTACTGCCTTCGTTGGTGAGGAGTTGGCGCTCTACTTTGGTTTGGGAAGTGAATTACCGGGCATTCGTGACCGCAACCCAAACTTTAATTTTGATATCGCGCCCGTGCCACAAGGTGCTGGTGCCACAGTCCGCCGTACCTATGGTGATTTCTACGGTCTGGCGATTGTAAAGGCAGCACCAAACCCGCAAGGCGCGTACCTCGCGGCTCAAGTGCTCGGGCGAGCGGATGTGGTTGCGGCACTAAGTCAACAACTCAGGTTAGTGCCGGTGCATCGCGGTAGTATTGCCAGTGGTACTAGCGACCCGTTCCGCCAGGTTATGTTTAATGCTGCTCTGATTGCTCGGGGATGGCTTGACCCTGATCCGGTTGCTACTAATGACATTTTTCAAGAGATGGTCGAAGCAGTAGTGTCAAACCGTGAAAAAGTGTCAGGAGCCGTGAGCGACGCCGTTAGAAGAATAGAGTTAGTGTTTTAGCGTATGAAAAAAAATTTTTACTTGATTCTCGCGTATGTGCTTCTGATCCCCCAATTTGTTATGGCGGCACAAGGAGCGGGTAATGACGGAGGGGGACAGCGGGAAGCGGGAATCCTGGTGGAAGTTCGGGATCAAGTGGAGATGGCGTATCTTTACAAAATCCCCTCAAATCGGATAGCTTACTCGGATTTTTTCAGTCCATTCTTGACGCCATTATGGTCTTTGCGGTGCCGATTATTGTCTTTTTCATTATTTACGCAGGCTTTCTCTATGTGATGGCACGCGGTAACGCTGATGGGGTAGGAAAGGCGCATCGCGCACTCCTCTACGCCGTTATCGGTGGACTTATTATTCTGGGAGCGCAGATCATCCTCTCCATTATCAGCGCCACGGTAACTGCTTTCTAAGTGAGTACTTGTGCCGTTAGGGATGGCGTAGTTATGTATAATGGTGTAAAGACTGTACGCGATTCGTGTTGTTTAATCATCTAATAATCTCTTCCGTTGGTTGCTTTAGCAACTAATCCCTAATGGTATGACTTTTGCTGGTTTTGTAGCACAGATTATTGATATTCTCTCTGGTGTAGTGCCGCTTATTTTTTCACTGACCTTACTGGTCATTGTCTGGAAGGTAGTGAGTCTATGGATCATGAATCCGGGAGAGGCAGATAAAATAGAAGAGGGGAAGAAGATCGTAGTGGTCGGTGTGATTGCCCTCGTTATTATGTCCGGTATTTGGGGTATTTTAGCTATTTTACGCGATTCTCTTTTTTAATTTATTCTTGCCAGATTTCCGCTTCCTGTGAGCAAATGTGCCGCCTTTAAGCACAAATAGGGTATGATTATAGAAATACTGCGCTTTGGCAGTATGTTAGTTAACTAAACGAGTATTCTTATGAAGAAATTAGCTACGCGCGTGGGAATTGGTGGAACCGCTTTTCTACCGGCAGTGGCATTGGCGCAGTTTGGTGATATCAACACCTTCTTCGGCAAGATCACTACCTTCATCAACGATATTCTCATCCCGCTTATCTTTGCCTTGGCGCTCCTCATGTTCATCTGGGGAATGTTCCGCTTCTTTATTGCTGGCGGGCATGATGAAGATGCCCGGGAAAAGGGAAAAAACTTGATGCTCTATGCGGTGGTTGGCTTCGTGCTTATGGTATCGATCTTCGGTATCGTAAACCTTATTGCCAACGGACTTGGCTTTAGTAAGCAACAAGATATCAACAATATCCCGAATGTTCCAACTTCAAATCGGTAGTTGATCATTTCATGGCAAGTGTTACTTGTCATGAAGCATCAGTGACTGACATATGATAGCTCACGCCCAAGCCACTCAAGTTGCACAAGGATTCGTTGACCGACTCAACGAGGTAATTTTGTTTCCCCTCATCACCTTACTCCTTACCATCGCCCTGATCGTGTTTCTCTACGGATGCTTTGAGTTTGTTGTGGGAGCGGCGGATGAGAGCAGGCGCTCGCAAGGCAAACAGCATATCCTCTGGGGTGTTGTTGGTATGTTGGTGATGGTTTCCGCCTACGCAATTCTTTCTATTGCTGCGAGCACATTTAATATTGGAGTGCCAGGTTAAAGCCAAATAAAAGAAAACCGCACAGACAGGCTGTGCGGTTTGAAGAACTACTGAAAGGGCGCGGGCGCCCCCTCAAAAATTAACAGGAACCACCATCTTTGACGACAACTCCGATTTTAACCAGACTGAGCTGGGTTACAATCGGGGTGCTTCCGCATGGTGCAAACCATGCGGTATGTCCGAGGTCCTTGGTTAGGCGGGTTTTTTGACTGGTGTAGGGAAAGTAGCCAACTGGCACAATCACCTTCACCTCGCCACGCAACTCGGCGGTCTCTGTGGGGTTTCGCGCAGTTATTCCAGCAACGTCACCGTGTTCATAGACCGTGATACAGTCACCTGTGTCGAGGCATTCTGCAGTCGCCTGCGCTACCTCGTTTATTTTTTTTGCACCGGTACCTGCCAAATTCAAAACTCCGCCAAAGGTATTGGCTACGGCGGCTACAAGTACGAGGACTCCGGCAAATTTTATTGCCACTGGACTCCATGATGCCCCGAGTGGCTTTGCGAGTGCCGATGATCCGAAGACCAAAACAGCACCCCAAAACCAAGGACTCGTACGCACCCACCATGGCAGTAGCAAGCAGATGCCGATGAGGAATGCAGTAGTCAGTACCATACCTCGATTATCCCAGAGCCAGGCTGATAATACGTTGGCACGGAGTCCCCGGCCAAATTGGGGAACTGTCTGACTTCTGAGCGTCCAAACAATGCCCACTATGATCACCATAAAGGCAACCAGACTCAAGAAGATCCATAGACTATTCATTCTTGTCACCTTTCTGTTTCGGAGCAACCTCAAGAGTTCGAGTCAAACCCCCGACATCGCTCGCGATGAATTGCACATCACCCGGTTTGTTTTTAACGACTTCCTGGGCGACGCGAGTTTGGAATGCAGCCAGGGCGGCAGCTTTATCTCCCTCGAGAGAAGTAGCAATCTGATCGATTGCTTCGCTGACGCCCCGTCCAGTCTCTTTGTCAGCATCCGCACGCGCGGATGCGACCAGGCGTTCCGAGCGCACTTTTTGCAACTCTTCAGGCACCGCAACATCACTCAGGACAAATGGTTTATTGGGGTCGAATTCCGCCCCAAGTTCTGCCATAGCCCGTTTGATGTCTCTGTCTTTGAGTAACAGCTTACTCATAGACTGATTTTGCGGGTCTTTGGTTGTTTCAACCTGAGCTTCATCAAGAGTGAGTTCCTGAAGACGCGGTCGAACAAACCCATCCACAAGCTCAAAAAGCCGCTGCATTGGATCATCAAACGCATAAGTCCAAGCGATGATCTGTTCGTTGATGTCTGACCAGTCACTCTCCCAAGCTTCTTTGAGTTTTTGTTGTGCGACGGCATACCAAACTGTTGCTGTCACTGGAGCAGAGGCATCACGGAAATCGATCTCCGCTTTTTTGTCATCCTCTTTCTCGCTCTCTCCCTTGTAAATCTCAAAGCGTTGATATGCTAGGGTGCCAGCACCGTTCTTTGCGTATTTGTCGATTAGACCCAGAAGTAGGAATAACCTCGGACCGCTGTGTGCAACTCGGTACAGCTGACCAAAGCGTTCTACCACTCGATATTCCTGTTTGGGAATCACTCGGAAGTCGTTTCCAATCCTGATAGCTATCCACGTGGCCCAGCCAAATGAGAGACCCCATATGGGATACTCCATTTGGTAGCCGAGTGAAAAGCCCAAAAGCCCAAAGACAGTAAGTGCCGAAGCATTGATTGCAGCACTAATTGCGATGCCAGTTCGCGAATTCATACGGCTTTTCGTTACATTTGCCATGATTTTAACCTTTCAAGGACCTGTGCGAGCACTGCTCGCGTTTATTTTTTGCCCGAAAGCTTTCCTTATTCACTCCAGACTCAAGTCCCAAAAGGGGCATGAGAACATAGGAGTAAAATAGGGAAAGCCTAAAGGCGGTTACCGGTGAGAATAATAGCATATTTTAAGCAAAAAGTCAAGTAAATAGTATAGATTATATGGCTCTAAATATGAATATTCTATGGAAACGGGTTTAAGTCAACATTTTCACATACAAAACTCCTTTGCGTTCATTCCAGCTATTTTGTATGATGCCTGCACGTAATTATGACAACATCCACTTTAATACCTCGTAAAGAGCGCAAAACCCAAGTGGCGCATGATGGTGTTGAGCGTATCACCCTTTCGTTCTACAAATACTTCAAAGTGGTCAACCCAGATCAACTTCGCACTGAACTACTCGATGTCTGGGGTGACTTAGGGTGTCTTGGACGTATTTATGTCGCGCATGAAGGTATTAATGCGCAAATGAATGTCCCAAAGGCACACTGGGATCGCTTCGACGCCTTTATGAAATCGCGGACAGAGTTTCGTGATATTCCGTACAAAATCGCGGTTGAAGAGGGAAGTGCGCCATCCTTCTATAAACTGACCATTAAAGTGCGCGACAAAGTAGTAGCTGACGGTCTTGATGACAGTTCGTTTGATGTGACTGATACCGGCGCCTATTTAACTGCGCGTGAATTCAATGAATATATAGATGATCCTGATGCGGTAGTGGTAGACATGCGTAACAGCTATGAGAGTGAAGTGGGGCATTTTGAGAATGCCATTACGCCAGATGTCGACACCTTTCGAGATGAGCTTAAAAAGACCCCAGAGCTGCTTAAGGTGCACAAAAATAAAAAAGTCGCCCTCTACTGCACCGGTGGTATACGCTGCGAGAAAGCCAGTGCGTGGCTTAAACATAACGGTTTTGAAAATGTTCGACACCTTAAGGGTGGCATCATTGACTACAAACACCAGGTCGCGCGGGAAGGATTACCGAATCGCTTTAAAGGGAAGAACTTTGTGTTTGATGAGCGTCTCAGTGAGCGAATCGGCGAAGAGGTGATTGCCACCTGCCATCTCTGCCAAGACACGCCGGCAGACACACATTACCACTGCAAGTTTCAAGTATGTCACGTACTTTTTATTGGGTGTGATGCGTGTGTTAAGAAAAAAGGCGGCTACTGTTCGTACACCTGTATGGCACTGGATCAGTTACCAGCGAAGATTAAAAAGACCTACGCCCGCTATTACAATCAATACTTCCGCCCAAAGCAGTTTAAGAAAAAGCGCTTGAAAGTTACGTAAGAAAAACCAGTCTCACAAGAGACTGGTTTTTCTTGGTGCGTGAGAGAGGAATCTTGATCGTTACACGATCGGTACAGGTTGTCGATATTTTAGTACAGATTTTCCCAAAATATCAGACAACCTTTTCAAGTCCTCACGTAAGGCGTTCCACGCCTTACTTCTCACGCACGAACAAAAACGCCGCACTTACGTGCGTCGTTTTTTGTACTCGTGCGTGAGAGAGGACTTGAACCTCCACGGGTTTCCCCACTACGGCCTAAACGTAGCGCGTCTACCAATTCCGCCACTCACGCATAGCCTCCTCTCCCGCTTCGTGTCCGCCCACTAGGACTTGAACCTAGGACCTTGTGGTTAAGAGCCACCTGCTCTACCAGCTGAGCTATGGGCGGACACGAAGCAGAAGAAATAGGTGGCAAGAGTGTACCGCATTGCGTATCGTAAAACAATAGTTTTTGTACTTTTAAGTCAGAGCGGGGAGAAAGCCTGAGAGGCTTTCGCAAGAGGTTGCCAGCTGTGGCTACAGCGACAACCTGAACAGCTTCTGTGGAAGTCGTTCGATTTCCACAGCATTCTTTGAGTCCAGGGCGGAATTGAACCCGCGCATCGAGGTTTTGCAGACCCCTGCGTTACCACTTCGCCACCTGGACAGTAGCAGACACTTTACCATCTTTCAAATCAAAAGAAAAAGTAAAGTGTGGAATACATCAAAGTATTATTGTTTATATACGTGTACCATATAAACATGCCTTGCAAAAAGAAATGGGATGACAAACAACTTAAAGAAGCTGTAGCCTCTTCTGGAAGTGTGCGGCAAGTAATTGAAAAACTCGGATTAATTCCGGCGGGTGGGAATTATGTTCAGATAAATAAAGCAATCGCAGACCTTAATTTATCCATAAAGCATTTTTACGGACAGGGGTGGCGTAAAAATCGTTCATTTCCATATCAACCAAAGCAAGCACTTAGTGAGTTGTTAATCAACGGAAGCCATTGTCAAAGTTACAAATTAAAGAAAAGGTTATTTTTGGCAGGCTTAAAAGAAGCGAGGTGTGAGATGTGCGGCTGGGCAGAAATATCACGAGATGGTAGGATTCCAGTCGAACTCGATCATATTAACGGTGACAAGAATGATAACAGGCTGAGTAATCTAAGAATCTTATGCCCTAACTGTCACAGCTTACAGCCAACGCATCGAGGGAAAAACAAAAAACGCCGAGGTGGTGGAATCGGTAGACACGCGACACTTAAAATGTCGTGAGCGAAAGCTCGTATGGGTTCAAGTCCCATTCTCGGCACAAAAACAAAACCAATGAGTCCTAGGACTCATTGGTTTTATGTATCTCCTCCGTCAGTTCATCTATGTGCTGGCGATGGCGTTCACCGGCATCAACTGCAAAATCGAGGTGAGGAATTATCTTAAGATTACTTTTCTTTTTGATGAATTGCCGCAGCGCTGTTCCGTGTCGCTTGAGGAAAATTAAGGCGTCGTCTTCACGTCCTTCCGGGATAGTGGTGACATAGACAGTTACTTGTCGGTAGTCAGGAGAAGTAGTGACGTGAGTCACCGTGATGAGCGGGTCCGGGTTTGATTCTGCTTGAATAAAAGTAGCAGCCAGTTCTCGAATAAGTGAGACCACGCGGTCGTGTCGGTCAGTCATGGTGTTGGTTAGGTTACCACTAAGTCGTATGGTTCGATGTAGTCACCAGCGGCGATGTCTGCTTTGGTATCAAGTTGCATGCCAAACTCTCCTTCACTTACGTGTTCTACATCTGATTTGTATTGTTGCAGGTTTGTTACCACGCCAGTACCGATTTCGATATCTCGGCGGAGGATACGCACTGACTGTTTGAGTTTTAGAGTCCCTTCGTCCATACGACCACCCAGTACATGTTTATGTTTTTGAATACTGAACTCTTTAAGAATCTTTGCCTTTCCGGTGACCTGCTTCTCCTCTTGTTTTGGAGTGCGGTTTTTAAGAGCAGTATTAAGCCACTCAGATAGTTCGTAGATAATATCAAACGTATCAATCTCCACACCCAGGCGCTCAGCCAGGTCTGCCGCCGGACGTTCTACTTTTACATTAAACCCAACGATAATAGCGTCTTTAGTAGCACTTACATTTTGTACATCAGTGGTATTAATAGCACCGACACCAGTGTCGATAACACGTACCGCAATACGGTCTGATTCAAATTTTTTGAGTTCGTGAATAATTGCATCGATAGTCCCAGACACGTCAGCTTTGATTAATATAGGCACCACTGGCAAGTCCGTCTCGCCAAACTGCATGGTCTCATTTTTCTCCGCGGCAGTCTCAATCAGTGTTTCAGCTTCTTTCTTATTTTTTACTGTTGTAAAAGCGCTACCTATCTGTGGCACATCATTCCAGCCCACAATTCGTACAGCTTCAGACAAACTAGCTTCTTTAACAGCGGTGCCTGTGAAGTCTTCCATAATACGGACGGGTGAATACGCGCGACCGGATACAACCACTTCGCCACTATGTAGAGTTCCGTTTTCTATCAGGAGTGTCGCAGTGTTACCACGTTTGGTGTCGACATGTGCTTCAATCACCTTGCCACTGGCTGAAGCATTGGTATCTCCCGTTAATTCAGCTAAGTCTGCTGAAAGGACGATAAGGTCAAGGAGTTCTGGGACACCCTCACCGCTTTTAGCAGAAATCGCTGCCCATGGAATGTCACCGCCCATGCCTACAATATAGATCTCGTTCTCAATCAGGCTTGATTGTGTGCGGGCTACGTCGGCTCCCGGCTTATCAATCTTGTTGATGGCAACAATATAAGGGATACCAGCCTGTTTGATACTCTCCAGCGCTTCGAGTGTCTGTGGTTTGACACCGTCTTCAGCGGATACAATCAAAATAGCAATATCAGCGACGTCAGCACCGCGTAGTCGCATCTTTTGAAAGGCTTCATGTCCAGGAGTATCGAGAAAAGTGATGCGCTCTTTGGCACTCTCCTTGGTTGTGTGCTCTACAACATAGGCTGAAAGATGTTGGGTGATACCACCAGCTTCGCCCTCAACAACGTTAGATTTTCGAATGTAATCAAGCAATGTTGATTTACCATGGTCGATATGACCCATAATCACCACGATAGGAGGGCGCTTGATGAGATTTGGTTCGAGTGAAAGTTTTTTCTTTGCCATGAGTGTCGATGGTTGGGCTGGTAATACGCTTCGTGAGTAGTGCGATACGAGCGACACTCTATCATATATTGTCGGGATATAAAACCTGTGGCATTATGCTTTTTATTATGCTCAGACTCTTTACGCGCCGCAAGCGCATCTATCTAGACTATGCGGCCGCTACACCACTCTTGCCAGAGGTTCGAAGATCTATGGAGCCTTTTTTGCGTGGTGGGTATGGCAACCCCAGTGCTATTCACCAAGAAGGGCAACGAGCTCGCCAGGCAGTCGAGGTAGCTCGCGCCACATGTGCTCGCCTTCTAAAAGTATCCCGAGAAAGTGTCATCTTTACCGGCAGTGGTACCGAAAGTAATAATCTTGCTATTTTTGGTCTGGTGCGACACCTGATTGATACTGGAACAGACATCTCAGATATTGAGATTATTACCACCAGGCTTGAACATCCATCGGTGAGTGAAGTCGTAGATCAACTCGCTATACAAGGAGTTGCCATAAAATACTGCCCAGTTGATGAAACAGGAAAAATAATCATCTCAGAATTAGCTCAATTATTATCTAAGCAGACCGCTCTCGTGAGTTTTGCGTACGCTAATAGTGAAGTAGGAACAGTGCAGCCGGTTCGCAAAATAGTTCGCATGGTAGAGGCGTACAACCGCGAGCACGGCACTGCCATCAAAACCCATCTCGATGCAGCACAAGCGCCACTCTGGCTTACCTGTGAAGTAGAACGCCTTGGCGTGGATTTAATGTCTTTGGACGCTGGTAAGTGTAACGGACCTAAAGGAGTGGGGGTGTTGGCACTACGGCGGGGAGTACATATACAAGGTGTGCAACGCGGTGGGGGACAGGAGTTTGGTCTGCGTGCTGGGACTGAGAATGTGGCAGGCATTGTGGGTGCCGCTACAGCGCTTGAGCTTGCACAGGCTGGCTATGAGTCGCGCAGTGCGGCAGTTGCCACACTACGCGACTCATTTATTCATGAACTCCAGACCATTTCGGGAGCGGTTTTAAATGGACATCCGACAGACCGCCTCGCTAACAATGTAAACATTTCTATTCCCGGTATTGATACAGAATATGCAACGGTGTGGCTCGATACTCACGGTGTTGCCTGTAGTACTAAAAGTGCCTGTAGTGGCGCTGGCGGAGGTGGCTCACGGGTGGTAGAAGCTATGACCAATGATAAAGCGCAGGCAGCCAGCACACTTCGTTTTAGCCTCGGTCCAGAAACTACTGCAAAAGAAATCAAACGAACTGTCACTAGTTTGCAACAGTTTTTGCATATCAATACGAAGCGAATATAAAAACAAAAAACCCGATACGCTTACGGACCGGGTCCTTTGCGAATCGGGTTAGTCGGTCATCGTGATGTCGATGTCGACAAATTCCTTCAGGTTTGAGATCGGCACCTCAACTTTGTGGTATGGATCATACGCCGTTTCAAGCCAGAATGCGACTTTACGGATATACTCGCCGCACGGACCAGTGCCGTAGCCGGAACAGTACTGCCCGTCCTGTGTGTAGGTCACCACAAGCCAGACTACCTCTCCAATTTCTCCCTGAGCTCGCACTGCGTACGAGCAGTCATGGAAAGCGTCTTTCAGCTGTAGGCTGGCAAACTTGTGAGCCGCCTTCTTAGCGGTAAAATCCAGATATACATTGACTTTTTATGTTTTTATGATAGTATGTAAGTAAGTAGTCCCGTAACAATTACGGGATCAGCGCAGGGAGGTAATCATGCGCACAGCACTTTTCATCATCGCATGCATGGCGCTGGGATTCCCAGCGCTGGCGGAGATGCCCGCTAATGTGCGGGTAGTCAAAGCGAAGTCGGTTGAGTTTGAAATCAAACACAAACCTGTCGCTCCCCGCGATCACTTGGTCAATCAAGTCATGCCAGACTGCCAGCTTGACCGTCAGCTCGCGCACATCCAGGACAAGAATGAAGACGCTAATGAGCTCTTCGCTCATGATTGGGACATTGATCCGTCCGGCGGCGCCATGACCGACAGTAAGTTCGCCTGGTTTCACGAAGATGTTGGAATCCCGGCACACTGTCTGGTTCGTATCAATTTCGAGCTGGAAGGTGAAACCGCTTGGGCACTTGTGCTTCATACGTACCGCCAGGACTACGTTCTGGCGGCGACTGAGTATGAAGACGGTACATCCCAAGGTGTGCCCGTCTGGAGCAACTGGATTTACGCGAATTTCATCACCGCGGTGGAGGAACTGTCATCTGGAGACATGATTCCGGTCCGCTGAAACAATCGCGATGGCAAAGTTTTGAAGCCCGGACTGGTACACAGTCCGGGCTTTTTCTTTGGTTATTTCTTTACACTGCAGTCTATTTATTGCAATATAGAGGTATATCTGGAGACTGTACTCTCACGCTCGCGGTTGTCCATCATCTGTCTGCTAATCCAGATATACTTACGAAATTTGAACGTTGTACTATGCCGAATTTTCACAATTTTACCTCCCGTGCCAAAGAAGCCATCCGCAAAGCACATGAACTCGCGATTGAGCGCGGTCAAAACCATGTCAGTCCCGTACACTTGCTAGCAGCCCTAGCAATGCAAGACGAGAGTATGGTGATCTCTGTTTTAGATCGTCTGGATATTGATATCATCACCTTCACCGATCTCTTGCTCGAGGCACTTGAAGGACCAGAACTATCTGCCTCGGTCTCCCAGTCATATCAATTGTATTTGACGCCTGAATTAGCAAAAGCACTTGAGCATGCAGGGAAAGCGGCTGAGCAACTTGGCGACTCTTATGTGGGTGTCGAACACCTCTTTTTAGGTGCACTTGAGCACCCTGGACCAGCTATTGAAGTATTGCAACGTTCAGCTATTGATAAAAATCAGATTGCCAATGCTTTGCAGGAAGTGAGGGAGAATTCTGTGACTGACG
This sequence comes from Minisyncoccota bacterium, assembly GCA_041389005.1. GTDB lineage: Bacteria > Patescibacteriota > Minisyncoccia > Phycocordibacterales > UBA918 > OLB19. Next base: position 37,054 of record JAWKSR010000006.1, read on the forward strand.
CACAACAACCAAAAAAGTTTCGTGCCCTCACTAAATATACCCGTAACCTCACGAAGCTCGCCCAAGAAAACAAACTCGACCCCGTGATCGGGCGCGATGTTGAAGTTGGTCGGGTGATCCAGATCCTCTCTCGCCGCACGAAGAACAATCCGGTACTAATTGGAGAAGCCGGAGTAGGGAAGACAGCGATTGCTGAAGGTCTGGCTCAGCAGATTGCGCAAGGGCAAGTGCCAGAGTCTGTCAAAGAAAAAGAAATTTTGTCTCTTGACTTAGGTCTTTTGGTGGCTGGCACTAAGTTTCGAGGTGAGTTTGAGGAGCGCCTGAAATCAGTAATGAAAGAGGTGGAACAAGCAGAAGGAGGAGTCATTCTTTTTATTGATGAACTTCATACGATTGTGGGAGCTGGAGCGGCTGAGGGTTCCATGGATGCTTCTAATATGCTAAAGCCAGCTCTCGCACGTGGTGAGATTCGTATCATTGGCGCAACAACCCTTAAAGAATATCAAAAACATATCGAAAAAGACCCGGCGCTGACCCGACGCTTCCAGCCGGTGTATGTAAACGAGCCGAATCAGGAAGACGCTATTGCCATCTTGCGGGGAATTGCTGAGAAATATGAGCTCTTTCACGGCGTGCGTATCACAGATGACGCTATTGTCTCAGCTGTGGAGCTCTCCAGTCGTTATATTACCGATCGTTTTCTACCTGACAAAGCTGTTGACCTCATTGACGAAGCAGCTTCAGCTTTACGCATCACGCTAGAAAACAAGCCAGAAGAGTTGGTCGTAGCAGACCGTACTATTCGTCGTCTCGAGATTGAACGAGAGGCACTGAAAAAGGAAGAAGAGAATAGCGAAAATAAACGCAAACTCAAAAGTCGTCTCAAAGAGATCGAGAAGGAGATTGCTGAGTTGCGTGAGAAAACCAAAGCCTTGGAGACAAAATGGAATAATGAGAAAGACACCCTTGATGAGATTGGTGAACTTAAGAAGGAGTTAGAGACAGAGCGCCTCGAAGCTGAATCAGCTGAAGCGGTGGCTGATTTAACGCGCGCGGCTGAAATACGGTACGACACTATTCCGAATATCGAGAAAAAACTCGAGGAACGTATGAAACGCCTCAAGAAGTTACAACGTAGTCGCCGACTGCTTAAGGAAGAGATTACCGAGGAAGATATTGCCGGGGTAGTATCGCGCTGGACAGGTATTCCCGTGGCTCGAATGTTGGAAGAGGAAGCAAAGAAATTGGCTCGTATGGAAGAGGAACTTCGTATGCGCGTAGTTGGACAAGACAATGCTGTAAAACTTGTCTCAGATGCGGTAAAACGTTCACGTGCTGGTATTGCCGACCCAAATCGTCCGATTGGTTCGTTCCTGTTCCTCGGTCCGACTGGAGTTGGTAAGACAGAACTCTCACGCGCGGTAGCGGAGTTTATGTTCGATGATCCTGAGTCGTTGATTCGTATCGACATGAGTGAATTCATGGAGAAACACTCAGTCTCTAAGATCATTGGTTCGCCGCCGGGTTATGTTGGACATGATGAAGGTGGTTCTGTTACTGAGAAGATACGACATCGTCCGTACGCTGTAATTCTCCTTGATGAGGTAGAGAAGGCACATCCGGAGGTTTTCAACGTGCTGTTGCAAGTGCTTGACTCCGGACATCTTACCGATGCGAAGGGACGTAAGGTGAATTTCAAGAACACTATTATTATCATGACCTCTAATATTGGCGCTGAACATATTGATCGTATGTCGAACTTTGGCTTTGCCAAAGACCGTGGAGAAGCGGCGCAGTATATGCAAGCAAAAGATAAGGTCATGGACAGTCTGAAGAATTTCTTCCGGCCGGAGTTTCTTAATCGACTCGATGAGACCATTATCTTTGATATCCTCTCCCCAGAGACCATTGCTGAAATTGTGAAAATACAGGTGGGAGAGGTCACGAAGCGGTTGGCACTTAAAGATATTGAACTTTCTGTTACCAAGGATGTCCTTAGTTATTTGGCGGAGGAAGGCTATGATCCTAAGTTTGGCGCACGTCCACTCAAGCGGGTCATCCAGAGTAAGATTCTTACGCCAGTCGCAAACATGATGGTGGGAGAGGGAATGCTCCAAGGTGGTACGGTAAAAGGAGGGATGAAGAACGGTGTACTTGCCTTTGATGTCAAGAAAAAAGGCGGTAAGAGAGGCATAAGAGCCAAACAAGCGCCAGTAGCTTCGTAAATTAAATACACTTCTCTCCAAAGTGGTTTCGTGCTGCTTGATATTACCGCACTGTCACATCAACCACCCCCACATCAACACCATATTCACCATTACTCTGTCCACCACACTCTATATAGTAGGTACCGGTAGTGAGCGGGATAGTAAAGCCTTCAGACTCAGTATTACCAGTTGTCATAGCTCCATCACCGTGGGTGAGCGCATAGGTACCATTATCTTGGAAGAATGGTAAACACCGTTGGTAGTCAGTACCATTCCAGCGTAAGTGTAAAGTAGCGTTAGCGGGTACGGTGACTCTCGTGTTGCTACTCCAATTGGAGAGTACTGTATTTCCTTGAGTTACTTTACTTTCGAGGATGATGGTGTTGGTGAGGTTGGGGACAAAATCTGGTTGTTCAATTACTGCATCAGTGGTTGAAGAGGCATTCGTAGTCGGAGTTTCCAGTATCTTTTCCACGTTTGGATTGTGAATGTTAAAGATCAGTTTTTCAAGTAGCAGTACAGGATCAATAGCAGTAAAACCGTACCGACGCTCTAGATGGGTAGCAATTTCTCCAGCGTATGTCAGCGGTTCTCCAGTCCCACAACGATTTTCCTGAACATAGCGGACACCTTCGTCAGTAAGTACTACAACTTCGTAGATATATCCATGCTGCAGTCCAGGTACGTTGGGGCAGAGAGTTGGGATATTAGTGTAAACAGTAGCGGAGACTATGTCAGAAATATCGTAATATTCTGCATCAGCGTAACTAAGACCGAGCAAGTCTACGGTTCTTCCAGTCTCTGGTTCTGTAGTTGTCAGGCGATTAAAGAGATCGGTTATATAATTTTTAATCTTTGAGAGATAGTTTGTATTAGCAGCATAGTCAGCTTCGGTGGCTTCCTCAAAGAAGGGGAATAGTTCTACTGCGTGAGTATCAAAACCAGACTCTGCGAAAGCTTCAGTCATTTGTGCAAGTGATGTGTACTCTGGTAGTGTAATTGTACGAGTTGACCCGTTTTTAAGTATCACGGTGTAATCGTAGAATCCTTCAGAAGAATTCTCGTGAGGTATTTTTTTAATAGATACAACATCATCGACGCTATAGGTATCGGTGGTTCTGAAAAGATCACGAATTGCTTCAGTTACTATGCCTGATTCAGCTTCAGTACGTTCAACGGTTAATAGTTCACCATCTTCAATGGTGCGTAGGAAATATACGTATTCAAAGTAACCATCATCTTGAAGGTCGCCATTGAGAATTACTGGCGCATACGTTCCATCAGAATAGGTGATTTCACCAAAATCATTAAACACTAAAGGAGTCGAATCGGTGAACTCAGTACGAATTTCTGGCAAACCATCATGCTCATCCTCGTAGCCCTCTAATCCGTATAGTTCTGGATAGTTCTCAATGACTAATCCTCTACTGAAATCAATTGTTCCAGAGTCACGATCGATAGTCACAATAACCGGCACCGTGGCAACTGCTTGTTGTGTTGAGGTGGCATTCGTTTCAGTCTTGTTATTAACGTTGTTACCGATAAGTGGTAAGTTTGCAAAAGGATTATTTGATCCGCCGCCCTCATTAAAGTTCGGATCAGTTTTTACACTGACGCCATGGGGATTGTTTGCTATCTTTCCTAAGATACCGAGGGCAATACTCGCAACCCTACCGGGAGTGGTTTTTTGGGCGAGATTCAAACCTGCTTTCACAACATTACTCACTTGCTGAGCAATTTGGTTAGCATTTACGTTTACGCCGATTTGTGATTCAGCAATAGCACTTTCTCTATTGGGTGAATTTTCGATACTTGCAAGGTGATCCCCGGTCGCCTTGTTGATAGTTTCTTGCAGCCCTTGAGCTTTTGCTAGTGCATCATAACCGGCTTGTGTGTTTCCAAGCCCAGCTTCCTTAATTGCCTCTCGGTAGCTTTCAATTGCAGCGAGGGCTTCGGTGAAAGTCTCATTAACGGCGTTTGCAACGTCTGAAGAGACGTCTCTTGAGCGCAGTCCTGACTCCAATTGTGCCATCTGTTCCGCCAAGCCCTCTATGGCAGTTTCGGCTGTGGCGATGGTGTCTTGGTTTGACACAGTGTCACGGGCACGCGGGTCGCCTACGGTCACTGAAACGGTTGATCGGGTACCGTTGACATTTGTACGATCGACACTTAGATCGGCATAGCCGAGCTCATTTAGGGTATTGGCGATGTCTTCGATTGATGCAATCGGCTGCCCATTGATACTTGTTACTCGGTCGCCTTGTTGTAGGGAAGTTTGAGTATCATCCACAGATGTTACAGTTACCGCTATATCGTCACCGTATACTGATTCGTCAGCAACGATACCAAGGCCATTCACGGTAACGTCTGAATGGACTGTTTGCCCAGTGGTGGGGTCAGTGTATCCGATATTTGCACCATTGGCATTTTTACTATACGACACTGAAACTGTACTTCCACGCAGAGAAGAAATTTGTTGATCTATTTCAGCTTGCTTTGCTTGATGTTCTTTGGTAACGGCTTGCGTGCAAACTGACCAATTGCTCACTCAATCGGGGAGACCTGTGCATAAGCGTCGTCATCATTGTCTATATTTCCATCACGAGTGTCTCGTCGCATCCTATCATCATAGTTATAAATGAGTGTATTAAGAACCAGTTTTCATTGGATCTGGGTATTTTGTGTTTGTGCCTCAAAGGCGATTTGATCCAGCTGGATCTGTATAGTCTCTGAGTTTGAAGGATTTAGATTGAAAGACTACGCCAACCAGTTTTTGAAAAGATTCGGCGATGCCGTCCACAACTGTATTGTGAAGACCTGGCCTTGGTGTGTTTACCTGGTACAGAAATCACGTCAGCTGGTTGTACACCAAGAGAACCCATTGGCATAGCAGCTCTTGTGGTTGATAGTACTGATGGTGTATACACTGTTACATTCTGAACATTGTTTGGAACACCAATGTTCTGTTGTGCTAAGATCAGTATTTGAGAGGTAAGGGACCTGAGAACCATCAATGCCTTGTCCCGGGTCAATCATGGAGAGTTGATTTACAGGGACACCGATTTTATCTAGTTCAATGGCAGCTTTAAGTGCAGCGATAGCTCCCTTTGACCAGCCAGCTAGATTCACCGTGACACCTGGATTGTTTCTGGCTTTTTCAACCAAGTCGTTTATCGCATCAGTAAGCGATTTGTCACTAATAGTGGGCACATCTACAGCATAGGTAACATCAAAACCCTGTTTCTCAAGCGCTTTTCCAATTTTTCCCATGGTGCCATTACTTCCCAGTACATCACCAGTGCCCGGAAAAACCACGGTAATGGTATTAGTAGGTTGGGTTTGCTGTGTTTGCGGGGCACTGTCGCGACTCACGACTCGACTGCCAGTAGGTTGATTGACATTAGGATTGCGTGCAAATCCTGCCAGGGAACTTCTTGCTGGGCTTGTGTGTTGTTAGCAGCCTCTTGAATTTGTGCAGTATTGGTGGCGTAACGGCAGGACTCACACTGAATTTGCGTTAGCAACTTCATTGGTGTACCCAATTCCAGCAATGCCAGTTTCCGTTATACCAGTCACTCACCGCAGCAGCCGTCAACTCGGTACGTTGCCAACTCTTACCTGGTAATCAAAGTCAACGCGGTTACGTGTCTTATTTGTATCAGCACGGTGTCGTTACTCCAATAACATTTGCAGTGGTGCGAACATCAAAATGGATACTGTTGCTGTTTGGATAATACCCGAATCCTTTTACTTTTTTATTAGCGAGCACGCGCTTCCAACGAGGGCTTTTGTTTGAGCTTCACTGAGTCCTCGCAGACTCACATCGACTGCGTTTCCTCTCATGTGCTGCGAGGCTTCTGCCACGCTACGCACATCCGAAGTAGAAAATTCATCGTCACGTTGACAAGAACCCCAGGAATAGCAGCAGCAATTTCATTAAGTGTGTTTCGAGTTTGGCTGGAAAGACCTTTTGTCTGTACATGATTAGCTATTCCAATGTTTGACGCAAAACCGTTCTGGTTGTTTGGGTTTTTTATAGGCGCCACTGTTGCTTGTGGTGTGGATGGGGTACTCGCTGCCGGCTGAGTATTTGTGTTCACTGGTTCGATATCGATGTCGACTGTTGGTGAAGTGAGTGCAGATGGGTCAAGTTCACCAGTAATCGTAGAGCGACTTTCAAAAGTGACCACAGATCTGCAAGGACTTGAGTGAGTTGGTCAGCAATACCAGGTGCGGTATGTCCATTGAATTCCCAGCCTCCAATTTTATCTGCAGCTTGCTGGGTGCCATTGTCAAATGTCTCGCTCTTATAACTCACTTTACTATTTAATACAGTACGATCGCCGCTCAGTTGAGGATTTCCATAGGTATCACAATTTGGGCAGGGGTTAACGGTACTCAGGCTGGTTTGTTTGGCAAAAGTACCGTCAACAAGAGAAGTCACAAAGGCATTGATTGCTGCTGATGCTTGTCCGTATTTTGTCCGTGCTTGCTGTGTATGGTATCAATACATGACTGACCGGGTGCACTCACTGCTTCGGACCGAACCTATCCGCTACTTGTCCGCGTATAGGTAGCCCCAGGAGTGAGTCCAGCCACTGTCAACCATCAACGAGTAATCATAGTGTTAACTAAGGCGCCAGCAGCCTGGATATCACTCTCCGTAACATTTCCACTTTGGATGCGCGAGGCAGTACTTCCTTTGAGTTCACCCATGAGCATGATACCCAAATTTTGTATGTCTTCTGACGTTATGGATGGTCCATTGGAACGGTCATTGCCAATGGTCACAAAACCACTCGAAACTGATTCGACGGTGTAAAATCAGCAATATTTCGTGTATTAATGGTGGTGATTGTCGGATTGCTTACCGTAGTGTTGGGTTGTGATAATCCGGTAGAGTCATTAGAAGTATCGCGACCATCTTGTGCCGTATCACGAGCAGTCACTTTATCACTCAAGCTTTAGTTTGACTATTGCCTGTGCTGTTGGTGTTGTCTTTGGTGTTAGAGATGCTGACATCGGACATGGAGCTATGGGTGTCTTTGGTTTGGGTTTCCATTAGTGTTGCCAGTGGCTTGATAGCGAACCGTTTTGGGTGCTTTGTCCTGGGTTGGGATTGGTACCGTCTTTGTTAGCTGCCCCGCTTGGATTGTTGCTATCCGGAGATACGCCTGCCTTGTCCGGAAGTACCGTCTCCAAGACCGTTCCTTGTTGGAGAGCGCCACTTACTGAACTCCCAGCCGAACTATTTTCTCCTGTACGCAAGAAAGGAGCGCTCTGACCAGAATTTCCTACTCCGGTTCCTGCTGTATTTTGACCTTCAACAGAAACGCCTACCCCGGCTCTTGCATCGGCCCCAAAGGCTGCTTCTCGAGCGTCTTCAATAGAATCCATAGCCGCGTCAAACTCGGCGTCATCAAAGTCGTCTCCCAGTGCTTCCATAACACTAAGTTCAAAGTCACGTAAACTTGCGACCTTAGCTCGGTTAACAGGGGTATCCGGCACTGTTGTTACTCCCGGTTTGATTGATACCGAAATTGCAGCTTGAGCTTGTGTGACGGGATTGAGTTGATTAGACAAGGCTTCAAGGTCATTTGCCAATTTACTTTCCAAATTTGAAATGGACGTACCTAACACCCCAAGAGCGTTTGCCGGCGTGTTGCCGAGCGCCTTTGAGATATCACTCGCAGCCAATCACCAGCTCGGGACTGTGCCTCAACATCTGGATCATTTGCTTCACCAAAGGCGTTGCCGACTCGGTCGCTGATTGCCTGTTCTTTTGCAATATCACGGGTTTGTCCTTGTTTATCAACCACTTGTCCATTACCCAAAGTACCGTTATTGATTCCCTCCACAGTAGCGGCCGGGTCAATACCAATACCTAAACCACTGGCGAGCTACTTCAGCGGCAGACACTGCTTCTTCTCCAATGGCGGGTCACTAATACTACCATCGGCATTAAAGCCACCACCGGCGCTGATATTACCACTTTGGTCAAAGCCACCGGTGTTGGTACCAGCAGGATCGCCACCGGCTACAGGATCTGCCAGCACTGGGATCGCCACCGGCTGCAGGATCACCGCCAGAGGAAGAGCCACCACCATTGTTACCCGAACCAGAAGAGGACCACCGCCACTACCTTGTGGCACCACCTTCAGCAGATTTATCGTTCGCCAGGACCAGCCCGCATTATCATTTGACCCACTAATGCCCGCCACTACAGGAAGGGAAGTGCCAACTGTATTACCAGTATCAATACAATAAAACGTGACCAAAAAGAATGGGTGGTGAACATAGGATACACCCCGGCTGAGGGTGTATTAAATGGCTATTAAACTATTGATTTATTATAGCGAATGTAGTGTGCGGGAGCGGTGGGGAGGTGGGGGTAAAACAAATATCTAACCTAGTGGGAGAGCTCGCTGATATAAAGAGTCGTTGCAGTGCGTACTCAGCCACGCTATTTGATGCACCGATTGTCCAGGCTGAGTGGGATACCAACTTTCATCATGGTCCGACCCACCTTGAATCCTCTGTTTCCATACCCATCTGGTATGCCATTTCAGTAAACCAAGGTTTTGCTAAGACATAGACAACCTTAGTGAAGGTCTCAGACCTCTGCATGCTTGCGACGTTGGCGCTGCCCATGTTTAGTAACCTTTCATATTAGTTTTGCTCAGGTATCTCCGAAAGCAGAGATCAGCTTGATATATTTCTTTTGAAATCAAACCCTGCCGATACAATTCTGTGCAGATCATCGAACTTCGTCCCTCGCTTGTCTCTCCATCTGTTTGGGCTGTCTCAGCTGCCATGTCTCCAGCTGTGCCAAGGATAGACCCTTTTTCATTAGAACTTGATATTCCACCGAGTCCGCTCCATCTTCGGTAGAGCCACTGTTACTCCGCCACCGCCTCCGGCACTATCCCCCGCCTTCGCCCCCACCTCTTGTTGTGTCCCAGAAATTTGATGAACCACCTTTACTCTTCTCGCTCGGGCAGGCTGCAAACTCACAGTTTGGTCCAGTTCGACCAACAAAACTACCATCGGAACACTGCTTGGCTTCTTCCGTACAGGCTACCGCTGGGTAGCCTCCCTCAATCTTCCATACTCCAGATCGGCATACGTAAGAGGCGTCAGCGATGTGGACGCTGTACCCGTAGGCGTTTTGTATTTCTTGTACCGTATCTCCTTCAGAGTACTTTTTGTTACCAACGTAACAATAGGTAAGTCGCGGGTCTGGATCGTCTCCAACTGTCACATAGATAGACTGACTATCTACCATAAGATCCCCATTTACGACTCTTGAGCATTCAAGACGATATTCACCAGTCTGCTCGTTTATATCGTAATCTTCAGTCTCTGTGTTTCCGGTTGTTGAAGTGCTGTTTTGCTTAAGGATGTAGCTTCTATTATCAGCCAAGAACGGCAGACATTTGTCATAATCTGAGGCGTTCCAACGGAAGAATATCTGGTCAGTCTCAGCTATCACAACATCATCAGCGGTCCAGTTGTGAGTCGTCGTGCCATGCTCGCTTTCTGCCATGACTTCAAAAGAGATAGTATTGGCACTATTTTCTCCAACTACAATCTTCACTTTTGCCAACTCTGTCTCTGGACAGGTTCCAGCGCAAAAACCGCCAGTCTTAAGAACGCGAGCGTAGTACGTGCCTTCGCGAGAGTACATGTGTTCGGTAAGGATTGGAGAAGCGCACTGGTCAGAGGTTTCTGCACTACCATTGGCTTGAGCCAGGAGTACAGCTGCCATATTTGACTGAGCAAAGCGGACCAGATTTATGCTTCCGGCGCGACTTTGTTCCGTACTACTGGCTGCTTCTTCACAATGCAACCAGACTGGGTCGCTGCTATCTCCAAAGTCAAGGACGGTATCTTGTCCATCAGCAGCGCTGGGACGATAATCCGAGACATCCCCCAGGAGACTCGCGAAGGTCACCGTAAGCGGGGCTTCTCCAGAGTCTGGGACTGCATCAAAAAGATGAGAAGTAGTAACTGAATCAGGCTCTCGAGACTCTCGATCTGACCGAGTATCTCGTGGCTCATGGCCATTGAAGGAAATTATATTAAGCAAGCGGTCATCGCTGATTCGTTCGAAATTATGCTCAAGATAAAGCACATCCGAGAGTTTTTTGGCTATGTCTTCGCGGGCTCGTGAGTCAGCACAGGCATCTTGATTGATGTTTGTTTTACGGACCCGACTTTCGTCTGGCTTTCGTGCTTCATACATCACCCGCCAGGCAAAAGGAGACTCACCGCTCGGACACTGAACTGATCTGCCTGGCGAAGTGTCAACATTAACTAAGACAATATCTTGAAATGTATAGCGATCGCCAGCAATCGGGACGAGCGCCAAGTTGTCTTCTGAGGTACTATTACTAAGATCCGTGTACACCACCTTCTCAGCGCCCAAACCAATATCGTCAAGCCAGTATGAGATAGAACTCGTGACATTTTTGTACGTGTCGGTAACTACATCTTTGGTCTTTTCGACAGCTTTTTTGCTGGCTTTTTTAACAGCTTTACTTACACGACTGAAAAAAAAATCATCTTTTCCACCACCTCCGCTTTTTCCTGAAGCAGTATCTCCTCCGCCCCTTCCCTCAGAACCACCACGGCTAGTACCACCTGAACCACCTGCGCCAGAACTACTAACTTCACTGCTATGCGAAACTTCTGCCCCCATGTTTCCGCTACCTTGACCCACTCCACCTTCAGCAGACTTGTCGCCCGCACTTGGTCCAGCACCAGCGTTGTCACCTGGACCACTTAATCCTGCACTGCTGGTCAAAGGAATAAATAAGAAGACTACTAAAAGCACTACGATAAACCGAGAGGTAGTAGCATGGGTTACTGGCATAATTATTTACAAAACACCCACAATGGTGTGATTACGTATATGCCATCATTATATATAGAAAATCACTCTCTTGAGCTATTGGCTGGGTATAGTCTTTTGTGTAATTGAGATACTGGCGGTTAGAACCAGTATTATTGAGTCAGAGTAAAATTATTTACCAAGCTTTATTACTCAGTCAGCAGATAAATTGACAGCTTGTGTATAATTGAACTATGGAAGATCATAAAATACATATTCACAACAAGGGTGGAACTATGGGGCATTCAGTCAGCGATTTTTACCCTCTCATCGGTATTTTGGCAGTTGTTGCTACGCTAACTGCTGTCGGGGTACAGTTTTTTGCACAAGATTTGATGCTTGCCTTTATGGGCTATTTCTTTTTGGTGTTCGGTGCTCTCAAAGTAATGAGGTTGGGTGGTTTTGTAGAGGCGTACCAAATGTACGATGTAGTGGCAAAAAGAAGCAAGACGTATGCCTATCTTTACCCATTCCTCGAACTAGGTTTTGGCTTGTCGTATCTTCTGGTATGGCAAGTGCAAGCGGTATCTGCTGTGGTGGTAGTTGTTATGCTCATCGGAGCGTATGGAGTTTACCTAAAGCTGAAAGAACATGAGGAAATACCGTGTGCATGTCTCGGCACAGTATTCAAAGTGCCAATGACATGGGTGACGTTGGGTGAAGATTTGCTGATGGCAGGTATGGCACTGATGATTTTGCTATAATCATAAATATGAGAATAACGGCAGGTGTCATTTTGGCGTTTCTTCTTGGAGCAATGTTTCTGAGTCTATTTACTATGTCCTCTGGCATGGATATGACAGGAGGGGGTATGTCTGATTGCCCATTTATGGCTCACGATGAAGTGATTTGCCCCATGGATCTTGCAGACCACATTGGAGCGTGGCAATCAATATTTCAAGCTATCACACCGACCATAGTACTGCTCTTGGCTGTTGCTTTAGCTGTCGTAACAGTTGCCTCAGTTGCTCCTCATCTTTTACTCCCCAAACGCAAACCCATACCCCTTTCATTACGGCGACTGCGTGAACGGACGTACTCTTTTTCATACAGATCCCTGCAAGAACTGTTTTCAAACGGTATTCTTCATCCCAAACTCTTTTAGTTTGTTTCACTTACTTTTACTAGCAAACTAAAAAATAAAATGAAATATATATTGAGTATTGGAGTGATTGCACTCCTCGCTGGTGGTGTCTTTTGGTACACCAGCACAAACGATGCTGGCTTGTCTCGTCACATGGATATGATGACAGGACAAACGGAGAGTGACCTTACTAAACTACCTGATTACGCCGTTGAAGAAGTCAAACCAACAGAAATTGTTGAGTTGCAAGATGGTGATGTGTTTGAACTTACAGCATCAATCGTAAAACAAAAAGTCGGCAATCGTGAAGTGAAGCGATTGGCGTACAACGGACAGACCGGGACCTGTTCTCAAAGTACAAAAAGGTGCAAAAGTGACCGTAAACTTTACCAATAACATAGATATGGAAACCGCTCTCCACTCACACGGACTGCGCGGCGACTACCTAATGGACGGTGCTGTTCCTATCACGCCACCCATCCAAGTGGGAAGTAGCTTCTCATACGAGTTAGAGTTTCCTGATACGGGGGTCTATTGGTATCACCCACACGTTCGAGAGGATTATCAGCAAGAGCTGGGACTATACGGTAACTTCATTGTAGAAGAAGATGGTTATTGGAATGAGGTGGCAAAGGAAGAATACCTTATCTTCGATGACATCCTCGAAGATGGCGATTTTAGTTCTGAAGTTGTGACCAAGACTTGATGGGTCGCTTTGGAGACACTATCCTCATCAATGACAGAGAGGACTACAGCTTCACCGTGAAGCAAGGTGAAATAAGTCGTATCTTTGTGACCAATGTGGCAAATACTCGCACATTCGACATCGCTTTTGAGAATGCGGATATGAAGCTGGTTGGTGGCGATAATGGTCGGATTCAGCAAGAGGTTATGATTGACGATTTTGTTATCGCCCCATCTGAACGATACGTTATTGAGCTACTGTACGCAGATGCAGGAACATACCCAATCACTCATCGTGGCGAAACAGTTGGTCAAGTTGCTTTGAGCCAAGTGGTTCAAATCAACGTGTGGTACTCAACGCACTTCGCTCAAAATGCTTCTGATTACACTGAACTACGTTCACAAATGGACACATTCTTGGCAAAAGCACCTGACAAGAGATTACGTCTTGATATTGAAATGAAAGGAATGGCAGGAATGCAGATGATGAACCAGATGCAGAACAGTGGTGATGGTGAGACAGTAAACCTAATGGGAATGGAAATGAGTCGTGAAGGTGCAATCGAACATTGCCAGATGATGCCGCAAATGGCTGGATGTGAACCATTCTTGAATGCAGACAGTGAAGAAGAGGTTGAGCATTCAGAAGACGGTATCGAATGGGAAGACGATATGGCAATGATGAACCAAATGAGTACTGATGAAAGTATCGAATGGGTCATTGAAGATCAAGACACTGGTAAACAGAATGGTGATATAGATTGGACGTTTAAACAAAATGATTTGGTGAAAGTTCGTGTATACAACGATGAAAATGGTATGCACCCAATGCAACACCCACTTCACTTCCACGGGCAGAGGTTTATAGTTCTTGCTGTTGACGGTGAAGCAAATGAGAACCTGCAATGGAAAGATACTGTGCTTATTCAAAGAGGTCAGACCTACGATTTGCTGATTGATATGAGTAACACAGGTACGTGGATGGCACACTGTCATATTGCAGAACATCTGCACTCTGGAATGATGTTCCAGTTCAAGGTTGAGTAGGTTCTAACTCACAGTCCTGTATAACAAAAATACCCTTATAAATAAGGGTATTTTTTGATGTGCGCCGGGCTGGAATTTCTCTCCTTACAGGAGCTGTACACCTGCGGGTCATTTACTTCACTACGCTTGCAAAATATCATAAAGCTTTTTCGAATCCGTGACCACTGTCAAAATCAAAAATACAGACAAGAGTCTGGCTTTTGATTCAGAAGTGCGCCGGGCTGGATTCGAACCAGCGAAGGCATAAGCCGACAGATTTACAGTCTGTTGTGATTGACCACTCCACCACCGGCGCATAATTAGGGATATGTAGTAAGTGACCAAGCACTAGCAGTATGACACTCAAGGTGTACGGTCAATTACATTGTCCTCCTATCGCTCCTCGTAAATATTGGCGATTCTGGCGCGCGCCAGACCAGAGAAAATATAAAGCAGTTTATATTTTCTCCACTCTCTCGCGCATTTGTCTTCAAATTACATTTGAACAATGTGAATGTCAGCCCACCTTTATTCCTGTTCTGCATTGTTCACACCGTCGCCCCAAGGCATAGTTTGGACCGGAGAAAAAGTAAAACAGTTTACTTTATTCTCCACCGACGCAGCTGAATATGAAATTATACCTGCGTAACGCAAGTGCGCTATAAACTACCATATCTTTTAGAGTGAGAAAAGCAGTTTTGCCTATGGTACTATTTTTCTATGAGAATTATCGCAATAAGTGCACTTATGTTTTTGGTACCGATGACGGTTGCGACTGCGGCTATCACTGGTTCATATGATAATGATGGTGCTGGACCTGATGCTGGTGAGTCGGTGGGTCAGTATGAAACCAAGGGAGGACTCGTACCTTGCAGTGGACCGGACTGTACTTTTAACGATGTGGTGCGACTGGCAAACCGAGTAATTAATTTCTTAGTCCAGCTTTTGGTGGTACTTGGAACGATTGCGCTGGTTATTTCTGGTTTTAAGCTTGTTACTTCTGGTGGAGATCAGGCGGCAATGGAAAGTGCTAAGAAGATGTTCACGAATGTTGTAATCGGACTGATTATTGTGCTCGCGGCATGGCTCATTATAGACACTGTTCTTAAGATGCTTACTGGCGGGTTTTGAGCGCTGGGCTATTTTTTAATGTGGCGGCCACAGGATTCACCCGCCCGCATGTGGTCATGAGTTACTAACCAAGATAATTACTTCGTAATTATTTGCTAAGTACCCTCGACCTCGCCTCGACTGTTTCTAGCTCTAGGAAATGAGCTAGAAACATGTCTGCAGCCCCGCTCGAGTACGAACCTGAAAACGGTTGCTCGCGTCGTGGACTCGGGGTCAAGTTTCTAAGCTCGTCGTTCCTCCTCGCTAAGAACTTCCTCCCCGGACTCGCCGACAAGCCCTCGCTTCGCTCGTCTTGTGTACCGGCTCCGTCTTTCAGGTCCACGTGTGCCTCGCTCGTAGAACAAAAATAACCCTTTCGGGTTATTTTTCCTCGCGGGCCCACGTGGACTCGAACCACGGCCGCTGGTTTTGGAGACCAGAATTCTACCACTAAACTATAGGCCCTTACGCGAAATTTACATATCACATCAAAACGCGAAGTTGACACATGGTAAGGGAAAGTGACAATAAAATCAATTTTCTAACCACGTTTTAATAGTTGCGATTATCGCTGGGTCGTCTTTTTCAAACCAGTGAATAGTATTGTCACGTTTAAGCCAGGTGAGTTGGCGTTTGGCGTATTGCCAATTCTTCTGGATGAATTTTTCTACAAACGTTTCTTTCGTGAGATTTCCGTCTATATATTCGAGCATGAGTTGATACTCAAAACCAATTTCTTGTAGACGCTCGCGGCTAACACCGTTTTTCAATAATTGCGTTACTTCATTCTGAAATCCGCCAGACAACCACTCCTGTGCCCGCGCGGCAAATTTTTCACGCAACACCTCTTTCTCAGTTGTAATACCAATCGTTAAAACATCGTAAGCTGGCTCAAGCGGTTCTGCAGGTGGTACATACTCAAGATCGTGAATAATCTCTAGAGCTCGTATAAGTCGGCGTTTATTGTGTGGGTCTATCTCAGCGGCTCGGCGAGGGTCTTTGTTTGTTAAGCGTCTATGCAGTTCTGCAACATCCTTTTGCTCTAATTCTTCTCGTAACTCAGGATTCGGTTTGATATGTGGTGTTGTTACCTTGCCTAAAAAGGTGTCTACGTAGAAAAAAGTACCTCCAGCGATAATGGGAAGGTTGCCGCGTTCGAGTATAGCCTCGACTGCGGCAGTTGCATCTCGTTTGAAATCCGCCGCAGTGTAAATGGTATCTACATCTGCTACGTCTATAAGATGATGAGGAACACCATCCATTTCTTCTCTGGTAACTTTTGCGGTACCGATATCAAGTCCGCGGTAGACTTGCCGTGAGTCAGCCGAAACCACTTCACCTTTAAATTGTTTGGCAAGTTTAATCGCCAGTCCAGTTTTGCCCGAGGCGGTTGGACCTACAATGACAAGCAGCTTTGGTTTTTTATTAGCCGCATTCACCTGGCGACTATAGCAAAGAGGGAGTACGAAAACAAATAGCCCCCGGGTCGCCTGAGCGTCCCGGGGTTTTGAAAGCTTTTAGCAAATCTCGTCATAGATTCGCTGTAAGTTGTCAGCTGGAAGACCATACTGACGGTCGGTGATGGGGCGACCGATGACCTGAGCATCTACACCGCGTTCCTTTGCCTCACGTGGTTCAGTGATACGTTTCTGGTCATTTGGTTCTGCGTATTTTGGTCGAATACCAGGACAGACTGTCAGTAGGTCGTGCACTTCCTTGATGTGGTCTGACTCGAGTGGCGAGCACACAACACCTGGCAATCCATATTCTTTTGCCCATCCAGCGTAGAACATGACCTGCTCAAGGGCATTGCGTCCAAACTCAGCGTAGCACTCCTCGTCGTCTTTGGTGGTAAGAACGGTAACGCCGAGTGGAATCCTGTCTTTCTCAAGCCAGGATTTTGCAAAAGCTACGATGCCCTTTGGTCCAGCATGGCACATGCAGTTTGCCATGAGAGCGCCGAAGTCACTCTGAATGATTGATGTTTGCGTGAGTGTGCTTGGAATGTCGACTCGTTTTTGGTCATCGAAGACAGGAACACCTTCCAGAGCAAATTCACGTATGAGGATATGTCCTGCTGCGCAGGCGAGTTTCATACCGATTTTTGCGCCAAATGGCACGTCTGTCTTTTGAGCTCTTCGATGACAGCTCGTGCTTGATCTGCGGAATCAAAATCAAGCGCTACGATAATGGGCGGAATGTCTACCATCCGAACCTCCAGTGGTACGATTTTGCTACGTTTTGAGACCTAAGTCCAGACTGACTATAGCTAAATATATGATTAAGTCCAGTTTTGTGCCTCGAGGGAGTCGAACCCTCAAGCCTTGCGGCATACGATTTTGAGTCGTACGTGTATACCAATTCCACCACCGAGGCAAGTGAGACAGAGTTTAGCAGAAAAAAGGGGAGTTATAAACACCCGGTTTAAGAGCGTCATGTTAAGATAGAAAAAACGCGGAGTGTTTGGTTTGTTGGTGGTTTTTGTGTAAGTTACTTTTTCCTTTTTCATTCTTCATTTTTAATTTGGTATATGGCATTTCAAGGTGACGCAATCTATTGGGTAGAAGTAGGTAAAATTGTCCCTAATCCGTTTCAACCACGGCGGGAATTTGATCAAGCTAAACTCAAGGAACTATCTGAATCTATTCGCATGTACGGCGTTTTGCAGCCACTTACGGTAACTCGCAAGGAAGTGCAGCGCGAGGATGGTGCGTTCTATACCGAGTATGAACTGATTGCGGGGGAGCGCCGCTTACGCGCGTCTGGTTTGGCTGGGCTCGAGCAGGTACCGGTCATTATTCGTGATGGAGAGCAGAGTGAACAAGAGAAGCTTGAGCTCGCCATCATTGAGAACCTCCAACGTGAAGATCTTAATGCGGTTGATCGAGCATTGGCTTTTAAGCAGTTGGCGGAAGCGTTCAAACTCTCGCATGCTCAAGTGGCACAGAAAGTGGGACGTTCACGCGAGTATGTTTCAAACTCGATTCGTTTACTCCAACTGCCGGAACCGATGCTTGATTCACTCAAAGTAGGAGATATCTCTGAGGGACACGCCCGGACACTTTTGATGCTGAACGATAGACCGCAAGAACAGGACACCGTCTATCGCGAAATTCTTCTCAAGAAACTATCGGTACGAGAAGTGGAACGTATCACGCGTAAGATCGCCACTGATAAAGTACGAAAGAAGAATTGGCAAAATACCGACCCAGCGCTTATCGAGATTGAAAAACAACTAACTGAGTCATTGGGTACACGTGTGCAGATAGCCAAGACTGATTATGGCGGCAAGGTGACTATCGACTATTTCTCCACTGAAGATCTAGAGAAGTTACTTGGTTTGATTGAACAGCAAAAGCAGACTGAAGCTACACTCGAAGAATCGACTGCTCACGCTAACGAAGGTTTGGAAGACTTAAATCGCGTGGGATTGGAGGCAGAAACACCAGCCGCAACGGTCACTGAAGAGCAAACTGAAGTGGTTGCTACACCGGCGGAAGAATCAGTAGCAACTGAGACAAATGAAGTGACTGCAGATGAACCCGCTCACCCGCCGTTTATGACTGAGGCTGACGTGAAAGAAAAAGAAGAGGACGATAGCGACCTCTACATGATTAAAAATTTTGGCATCTAGTCTAGGCTTCTTCAGCGAGTGCTGTCCGAATGCGCCGCTTGGCAATTGATGTCTTTGCAAATTCAAGCCACTTGTGACTCGGAGTGGCAGTTTTCTTTGTTTCAATCTCGACAATGTCACCATTTCGTAATTCAGTATCAAGTGAAACGAGCTTGTTGTTTACTTTAGCGCCAGATACATGATTACCGACTTCAGAGTGAATGGTATAGGCAAAATCGATTGGACTGGCACCAGCGGGTAAGTCCACTACGTCCCCGTTTGGTGTGAAGACGAAAATGCGGGAGGTGAAGAAATCACGTTGCATATCATCTGCAAACTCCTGGCTCGTACTCTTTTCAGTGGTGTACATTTCTCCGATTTCACGAATCCAATCGGGAATACGTTCGTGGTGAGAGCGGTCACGTTTTGTGCTTGGTGAAGATGTTTGTCTATCCCGCCAGGCAAACGGACGAAAGAGAGAAGGAATCAGGTTGGCAAATTTTCCATCACTTTCTTCTGTCGCTTTCTTGCCTTCAGTTTTGTTTTTATAAATCATGTGCGGCGCGACACCGTACTCTGCCTCATGGTGCATGCGCTTGGTGCGAATCTGGATTTCCAGAATAGTTCCGTGATCGGTCGTGACCGTGGTGTGAATAGATTGGTAGCCGTTTGGTTTAGGGAAAGCGATGTAGTCCTTTACCCGCTTAGGGAGTGGACGCCACATGTCATGCACGATGCCAAGCACTTGGTAACACTGCTCCATCGAGTCCACCACAATGCGCATCGCCATAAGATCAAAAATACGTTCAATGTCCCAGTCTTTGCGCTTAAGTTTCTGGAAGAGGCTGTAGAGACCTTTGACTCGATACGCCGTCACAAAGTCGCGTAAACCAGCTTCGCCAAGGCGCTTTTGTACGCTTCGGCGTTCGCGCTCTAGGACTTCTTCACTCTTTTGTGTCTTTGAGGTAAGGAGTGATTTAACGCGTTTGTATTCTTCGGGGTAGACATACGGAAAGGCGAGGTCTTCGAGTTCTTTACGAATGCGACCCATTCCCAGTCTATGTGCCACTGGCACATAGACTTCAAGAGTTTCTCGTGCAATACGCTGCTGTTTTTCTTTTGGGACGTACTCAAGCGTTTGCATGTTGTGCAAACGGTCAACCAATTTAATAATCAGTACCCGAATGTCTTGGCTGGTGGCAATGAAGAGTTTCCGTAAACTTTCATTATGACGGTCGGCACCATAATAACGAACGGAGCTCAACTTTGTTACGCCATCTACTAAGAAGAGAATCTCCTCGCCAAATTCTTCTCGGATTTTGTCTTCATCAACCTCCGTGTCTTCAATGATGTCATGCAAGAGTCCGGCGGTAATAGTGCGTGGACCCATACCCATCTCAGCGAGATATAGTGCCACTGTAGCGACATGTGACATAAACGGTTCACCAGAGTAGCGTGTGATGCCTTCGTGGGCTTGATTTGAGAGGTTATACGCTTTTTCCACCAAAGCCCGATCAGCATCGGTTGGCTCATGCATTTTTGCGATAATGTCTTTGGCGGATACCATATGCTCAGTATAAAGTTAAAAGACAAAACTTAAAAGTAGGAGAGGGGTAGGTGGCACGTTAAAAGCCGCCGGAAGCAAAGCTTCCGGCGGCTTTTAACAGACTACGTCTGCTTCAACAACTCCACCGCATCCTCAACGGTAAATTTTTCTATATCAACACTATCGGGAATAGAAATTCGTTTCCAACCCTTTTTGAGATATTTTCCAGACTTCGATTCATAGATATTGATGAGTTTGCGAGTCTTGGGATGAATCCCAACCTCTTTCACTAGTGATTCTCCTTTGCGTAATTGTTTCGGTTCACTGAGTATTTCCATGGCGCGATCAAACGTAATGTCGTAGGGGTTATCTTCGCCTTTGAGTGAGCGAAAATCGCCGGCGTGTCCAATGTATGGACCATACTGACCGGTATTAGCAATCACCGGCTCGCCCGTTTTTGGGTGTTCGCCAAGTTCACGTGGCAGGAGGAGGTATTGGGTTGCCATCTCTACCGTGACATCCTCAGGATTTACTTCTTTAGGAATACTGGCACGCCGTGGCTTCGGTGCTTTTTTATCTCCTTTCTCAGGCGTGGCACCGAGCTGTACGTATGGACCAAACCGTCCATGTAAAACATAAATCGGTTCATCAGTTTCAGGGTGCTTACCGATTGGCTCGTCATCTTTGAGTTCTTTACCATCTATCATGCGTGCACCATCACAGTCAGGGAACGTACTGCAAGACAGAAACGTGCCAGCGCGTCCCAGTTTTATCACCATGTCTTTACCACACTTTGGACAAGGAAATTCTTTCGGTCCCGGACCTAAGTTTGTGAGTTTCTCGATGTCCTCTTTGCTCTCAACATCTTTATGGAAGGGTACGTAGAAGTCTTTAAGGGTCTTCTCGTACGTACGGGTGCCAGTGGCAATCTCATCGAGTTCGTCTTCCATCTCACTCGTGAAGGTGTCACTGATGTAGTCCGCAAAATGCTCTTCCAAGAAAGATGACACCACATCACCAGTGTCAGTTGGAATAAGTGTTCGACCCTCCTTTTCTGTGTAGCCGCGGTC
>JAWKSR010000007.1:0-37229 GCA_041389005.1 Minisyncoccota bacterium
GCGTAAGAAATAGTTGGAGTAACTACACAACTAAATTGCAACAACACGAAAACCGTTAAAGTGATCCCTAGCACACCATTTTTTCTAGAAGATTTCCCGTACATCATGGTTTATCATTGTTTTGAGTATCCTCTTCTTCCTCCTCATCCTCATTTATGTTGTAGATGGCGTCACCACCACATTTTATGAGTTCTCGGTCAATATCAATCTTGAAGTTATCGACCATTTCACCAAACTCAAGATCAATGAATTTCAGTTGCAGTTCGAAATTATCAACTCTGGTTCGGAAATACCCGTCACGTTTATATTCTTCGAAGGTATTGATGATCGCCTGACGAAGAGCCGGGTCACTGGTGCTATTCCACTGTGATTGAAACACTGTCAAAATAGTCAGGGTGGTACTGGAAATCTCAATATTTGCTTCTGTAGTAGTGGCGACACCTACAAGTTCTTCAGTCAGTTCCAAATCAAAGCAACTATCAAACTTCTCACTACTTGTAGCCAAGGTGTTCTCCAGTCCAGTTATGGTGTCAGCTATAAAATTCTGCATGAGCATATACTCTTGTTCCGCCACCAGAGCTGCTTCAGTAGGGTTTTGCAATTCCGGCAGATTCTCGTTTGGCTTGTCATTAATAAGAGCGTCCACATATGATAAGTTCCCCTCTTCGCCGAAGATATCAATAGAAAACTCCAGGTTACCGCCAAGAGCCAGTGAACCAAATGGGGAAGAAAAAGTTTGGTTACCGAGCTCGGTAATGTATTGAGAAACGGTCTCACCATATTCATCTGCAATCAGTGGGGCGCTAATCGGCACCTCACCAAAGACATAATTTGAAGCGGCCGCCAGAGATCCCGGTGGTGTTACGATGAAACTCTGCCGTTCAGTTTCCCCATTAGCATTTGCGACATTACGAACCAGTCGCTGTGGTTTAAAGCCTTGGTTATGGTCGAGTGACTGGGAAACATTTTCTAAGGTATTTTGCTTGGAGCGTTCTAGATCATTTTTTACCTGATCACGCAAACAAATCGGATCATTGGTGCAGTTAGTGAACGTGGCGAATACTACATCAAGTGGATTCATCTCCGCTCGCGCGGTTTCTTCAGTGGGAAGTGTGGAACGATAATTGCCATCTTGAGCATTTAAATGTTCGTTTACTAAAGAGTAACGGATTTCAAAGAGGGTATCTTGTTCAATATCATTAAGTCGGTCACCGAAGAGGAAATCACTAACCACAAAATCTGTTACACAACTGTAGTAGACGCCGTAGTTTTGTACAAAGGTTGAATCACAACCAGACCCCGCGTTAATTTTTTTTATAGCTTCAGCAATATTTTTTTGATAAGCCTCAGCAGATATTTGGCTTTGTATAGGGTCGTCACGACGCTCTTTAAGGAGAAGAGAATCTTGTATATCACGCATTACTTCTGCTAATTTCTCAATTGTTTTTAACGTGGCTGCTGCCTCAACATTAGGAGCAGATGTGTCGTCAACAACACGCACTTCCTCAACTGCTTGCACGGCACTCGGGAGTAAAAACACTAATGAGCCTAGTGTGATCACTAGAGTTTGTAATATAGCGTATTGTTTAGTCTCTATCATCATACTTATGATTCCACCACAATGATCCCCAGCGGGGCGTCACCTTCATTCCATTGTATCCCAGCGTCATGAAGTTTTTGGTACAAGCTGGTGATCGCCGTGTACAAAGCCGCCGCATCGTAGTAGTACCGCTCGAGACGCACGAGCGCCAAGACCGGGTCTTCAAAGACATTACGAAAAGCTCGGATGTCGTTACGGAGTGCTTGGTAGACGTTCAAAAATTGTACGTGTTCAATAACAAGCGATGGTGGTACACGCACCGTCAACATAGCCTGGAGCATGTTGTCATAATCAGAGATAACGGTGTCAAGTTTTCCTAAAGTCAGTTCATCTTGGGTACGAAGTGCACGCGACAACAAAGTCAGTTCATCAGGTAGGTCAGCAGAAGCATTGGCATTGAGCATAATCTCTGCTACCCGTACGCCGTATGCATGTTGAGCAGCAAGAGAATCATCAGTTCCAAGAACGACATCGTGGCGAGTGAATTCCTGATCGCGCATTTGTTCTTCTGCCTGCTCAACTTGTTCAAAGGGGGATAAACTCGTCCACGTTAAGCACTCGACCGGCTTCTTCAGTAGCAATTAGAGCATCATATATATCGTTGGCGATAGTGCCGGTTACAGTTGTGTTGTTGGTATCAGTGTCTAACTCAATGGTGTCACCAATTAAGATGTCTGCCCAATCAGGCACACCATCGTCATTACTATCAGTGCTAGGTAGATTTTCTCGTACTGGCGTTGCCACCACGACAGTTCCATTTTGGGTTGTGAGGGGTGTTTTTGTTTGCTTGGTGAGGTTCAGCCAAAGAGCGGTGCCAATCATGGCACTACCTACTAGCAACGCCGCAATAATTCGAACTCTGGCGCTCATAACCTCCAATTGCTTGGTAACACCAGTATACCAAGCACCATACCTATATATGTACGACGTTATGCACGTGGCACATCATTGGGTATAACACCTGTATAACCGTGGAACAAGCGGTGATTTAGCTTGTGTATAAAGCCTGTGTAAGTGCTAGCCAGGTAGCTAAAGGCAGATCTTCAGCACGTACGTGTGCTGGTATGCCTAGTTGTGTAAAAACAGCTTCTATCTGTTTTCGATCATACTGAGCTGCTAGATTCCCCATTAGTTGCTTACGTTTTTGCCCAAACCCTAAGTGAAGTAATACGAAAAATAAGTCTTCATCAAGTTCGTGAAAATGTTCATTACTGATGTTTCGCACCGCAATGATGCCGGAATCTACCGCTGGACTGGGAGTAAAGTGTCCCCGCGAAACGGTTTTTATGTACTGGGGTATTCCGTAAGCTTTAACGGACAAAGAGAGCAATGATTCTTTTTCTCCTTTGGCACTATCGCTCGCAATACGCTTGGCAACTTCTTTTTGCACTAAAAAGACGATGAGATTTGGTTTGATTGCCTGACTGAGGCAGGTGCGAAACAACAATCCCGAGAGGTAGTACGGAATATTAGCAACGACCTTAAAAGCTCGGTTGTCTAAAGATAATTCACCAAAATCAAGCGTTCGCGCATCCTGATGATGAATGATTAGTTGCCCACTTTGGCAGGCTTCTCTAAACCGCTCTCTCAGCACAGCTATCGCGCGCTCGTCAGCTTCGAGAGCAATCACGCGAGCCCCGCGTGCCAGTAGTTCGGCGGTCAGTGCACCGGTACCAGGACCAATTTCCACCACGGTGTCTTGTTTACTCACGTCCGCCGCATCACACATCCAACTAGGCACCACGTCACTGTTCAGAAAATTTTGCCCCAAACTTTTTTTATGTTTAAACGTATCTCCCATAAGTTATTAATCAATTTCGATTACAGTTTCAAAGCCTGAGTCACGATTTTCACTATGACCACCTTTCTCTAGATAGGATTCGTCAATATCCTTTAAAAATGATGAAGGCACATTCACCCGTTGGCTTCCAAAAATAGTTCGTAAGTGTGCGTAGGTAAGCCACACTTTTTTCTCTGCTCGTGTGAGTGCCACATAAAACAACCGGCGCTCTTCTTCATGATCGATTCGACTATCGTCAAGACGCTCATGCGGAAAGAGTCCTTCCTCCAGCCCGCTTACAAAGACATAAGGAAATTCAAGACCTTTGGCGGCGTGTACGGTCATAAGACGAACAGCATCGTACTCTCCCTTGGCTTTAAGTTCATCTTGGTCACTTTGGAGGGCCGCTTCTTCCAGCAACCGAGCCATGGCTTCTTCAGGATCAAGCTCATCGTACTTAGTGGCGAGACTTACCAGTTCGCGTAAGTTTTCTAAACGTTCTAAGTCTTCCTCAGTACCTTCTTTTTTATAATGCGTTTCGATACCGGTGCGCTTCATAATGAATTTGATGGTTTCTGAAGCGGATTTAGTGCGTGCGCAATCAGCAATATCGATCATAATCTCATCAAAGCGTTCTACCTTGGTAGCCGCTGCACTTGCCAACTCATCGCGCTTACCCTCAATTACTTTTAAGGCGGTCACTTTACCAATGCCGCGGGTAGGCACGTTAATGATACGGGCAAGATCAGCAGTACTTCCAGGATTAAGTGCGAGTCGTAGATATGAGAGCACATCTTTTACTTCTTTGCGTTCAAAGAATTTAGTACCGAGTACCTGGTATGGCACATCAAAATGCAAAAAAGCTTCTTCGAGTGCGCGTGATTGAAAGTTGGTGCGAAAGAGCACTGCGATTGCTGATGGTGCCGCACCGTCAGCGATGAGTGATTTAGCGGTCAGTGCGATGTACTCCGCTTCATCGGTACCGGTCATAGCGGCAAAGAGGGTAATCGGTTCACCATCTTGGTTGTTCGTGAAGACAGTCTTATCAACGCGGTTTTGATTTTGCTTGATGATGTCATTGGAAGCAGCGATGATGGTCTTGGTTGAACGGTAGTTTTCCTCAAGCAGAATCACCTTTGCACCTGGAAAATGTCGTTCGAACTGAAGTACATTTTTGATGTCAGCGCCGCGCCACGAGTAGATGTTTTGGTCGATGTCACCGACCACACAGATGTTGCAGCGTTCCCCGACCAGTTGCCGTACTATTTCATACTGCACTTTGTTGGTGTCTTGATATTCATCAACATGAATATATGAAAACCGCGTTTGGAGCACTTCTCGCACTACCGGATAGGAACGAAGGAGATTTAAGGTCTTTAGAAGTAGGTCATCAAAATCAAGCGCTTTGTCAGTGCGTAGTATGTTGTCGTAGTGCTCCCAGACTTCCGCCGCTACTCGTTCTGGGTAGTTGCTGGTTGTGTCTTGGTATTCAAGTCGTGAGAGGGCATCGCCTTTAGCGCGCGAGATCATACTCAGTATTTTTCGTGGTTCAAATTGCTTGGGGCTATAGCCAGCGAGTTCAAGAGATTTTTTGATTGCCCGAACGCTGTCGCTACGGTCGTAAATAACAAAGTGTTTAGGGAGGTCAAGCGTAGCGTGGTGCTCACGGAGTATCCGTACCCCTAAAGAATGAAAGGTGGTAACTACCGGCAAGGTATCAAGCGCCGCGCGAGCGCTGGCTGGGTGTTGGTGCATTAGGTCTTTTACCCGCTCCCGCATTTCACCAGCGGCTTTATTAGTAAAGGTAACTGCCAAAATATTATGAGGCGCTACTCCCTGGTGAATAAGGTGGACGATTCGGTGGGTGATTACTCGCGTCTTACCAGAACCAGCTCCTGCCAAGACCATTAGAGGTCCGTTCGTGTGCAGCACCGCCTCTTTTTGTTGGGGATTAAGACCAGTGAGGTAGGAGTTTTCAGTCATAACTATGCGAGCATGGTACCGTATTGTGCCGTCTCTGTATACCGCTTACACGAGCGCGTAAAAAATATTAGACAACGAAATATCATAAAAACAATACATAAAAAACGGCTTATTATAAGGGAGAAATAGCTATCTGTGCATAGTATTAAAAAAGTGCAGTACGTCAATTGCCTCCTAAACTGAGTTTAGTATCATTATGCTCACGAACTGCATATGGTTCGGATGGAGCGGTGACGCTCTTTTTGTTTGAAATATTTCTGTTTCTGGTTGTTCGGCGGTGAGTCCATAATGCATTGCGTATAAAACGTAGCCAAGAAGACGCTGATAGCTCGTTATTGTGTGGCAACGAAGAAGTTGCCCAGCCTCAGCCTACATATACTCATACAATTGCTCGCCGCATTATGGCTGAGCTTTTCCCGCTTATTCTTATTATCGTTGCTCCCCTGTCGGTACACGCCGGGGTTTTTACGTCCTTGTTTGGAGTGTTTAATGAAGCTGAAGCCGAGACACCAGCGGTAGTCACCACCGACTCTCCGAGTGATGTGAAGCTCTTGAGTTCTCGCCTTAACCCTGATACCAAAGCTGCCTTAGGCGGAGGTGATGTCATTGTTGATGAAGGTGCCTTGGTCTCTAATGGTCCGTTTGGTGCGGATACTTTTGCGGATGAATCACTCTCAGCCGGAGAAATTAGTGTCTATGTAGTACGCGAAGGCGATTCCCTTTCCCAAATTGCTGAGATGTTTGGTGTCACCACCAATACTATTTTATGGGCAAACGATATTAGCAAAGCTACTGCTATTCAGCCGGGTGACTCGTTGGTTATCTTGCCAATTGTTGGCGTACGACACGTGATCAAATCTGGCGACACTTTGAGCACTATTGCCAAAAAATATGAAGCAGATGCTGAAGAGATTCTTTCTTATAACCAATTAAGCTCAGCTGATGAACTGATTGTTGGTGAAACCATCATCATTCCTGGTGGCAATATGCACCAAGCCGCTCCTAAGCGTACGACCAAGACGACTACCGTTGCTCCGACTAAGACCGTTGGTACGGCGGTCAGTAGTGCTGGCTTCTCTCATCCTCTTCCTGGTTCAGTACGTACCCAGGGTATTCATGGCTACAACGCGGTTGACCTAGCGGCTCCGGTCGGCACTCCGATTCGAGCGGCTGCTGATGGTGAAGTTATCGTGGCACGCTCTGGTGGTTGGAATGGTGGATATGGAAACTACGTGGTGGTCAAACATAGTAACGGCGCACAGACGCTGTACGCTCACATGTCCTCAAACACAGTTGGTGTCGGTGCCACAGTTGGTGCTGGAGAGGTAGTTGGTTATGTTGGTATGACGGGACGGTCGACAGGGGCGCACCTCCATTTCGAAGTTCGTGGCGCCGCAAATCCTTTCTAATTTGTGCGCATAACTTTGTTGCGTTCCCGAAAAAATCATTCACCCTACCACCAAGTAGGGCTCATAATTTTTTCGCTTCGCGCCTCGTTCTGCACTACAAATTAAAAAGATTACTCGTTACAGTTTCTACTCAATTTTTGCTTACTTCTGAAACCATTCTCGTTCAGGCTGTTATTAAAACAGCTGGGCTCATGCGAACCTAGCTGTTATTTTTTGAAGCCACCGCTTTAACCAGCAGTTATCGCGCCGATTCGCTTGGTGTTTAATGTACGACTCAATGTCGTCATCAGTCAGTATGCGACCTTTCTGCATCAGAATGGACATGTGCTACTCCTTCCAACGTCAGTGTATCAAATTTTCACACGGTATTGGAGTGCCTCAAGCACGTGGGCAGTTTCAATATTTTCTTTATTATCTAAATCAGCAATTGTGCGGGCGACTTTAATCAGGCGATGGTAGCTACGCGGTGAGAGATTAAGTTTCGCACTACTTTTCTTAAGAAGATCTTGTACGTCTGCGGAGAGTTCAATCAACTCATCGAGGTCTCGGCTGCTCATGCCACTGTTGGTACGTACACCACGGCTTATGAGGCGCGCGAGCTGACGCTCGCGCGCCTTCTCTATCGCTTCCCGCGCTCGCTCTGTCTCGCCGTCTTGAACGCTAACATCTGTCAGCGTGTCGTACGAGACGTGCGGCACCTCAAGCCAGAGATCAATTCGATCGAGGATTGGACCTGACACTTTATGTTTGTAGGTGTCGAGCATCGCGGCATGATAATCAGTGGTACCGTCTTCTGCTCCGCGGTATGGATTCATTGCCGCCAGCAAAATAAAATCTGCTGGAAATAAGGCACTGCCTTGCACTCGTGAAATAGCCACCACCTTATCTTCAAGCGGCTGACGTAAAGCATCGAGACTACGTCGTTCAAACTCTGGAAACTCATCCATAAATAACACGCCGTGGTGCGCCAGAGTCACCTCGCCCGGTTTCGGGTGCGTACCCCCGCCAACGAGCGCGGTATGTGAGGCGGTGTGATGAGGAGCGCGAAACGGTGGTTCAGACGACACTGCCCCCTTTAGTGTTCCACTGTAGGAGTGAATGGCGGTAACCTCGAGCGCCTCTTCGCGCGAAAGAGGTGGCAACAGCCCCTGGAAGGCGCGTGCTAACATTGTCTTGCCGGTACCGGGTGGACCGACCATTAGAGCATTATGGCGACCAGCGGCAGCGATTAGAAGGCCTCGTTTCGCACTTTCTTGCCCTTTAATATCCTCAAGCCGCAGGCTAATGTCTTGCCACTGGGTAGTGATGGGTGTTGGTGTCACTACCGACAATTCATGGTGATCTTCACGACTCGTATCAAGATGTTGTACCACTGCTTTGAGTGAGTCAGCGCCGTATACCGTCATGTCAGTGATGAGCGCTGCCTCAGTCGCGTTTCCCACCGGCACAATGGCAGTGTGAAACCCTGCTTGCTGAGCTGCTTCAATCGCAGGGAGGACACCATTGACCGGTCGTAATGTACCATCAAGGGCCAATTCACCAATACAAATGCACCGCGAAACATCCGCGGTTATTTCTTCAGCCGCCAAGAGATAACTCAGCGCAATCGGTAGATCAAATAAGGGACCTTCTTTCTTCAAATCAGCTGGTGCTAGGGACACCACTATTTTGTGGTTCTGGCTCTTCGGTGCTTTAAAGCCGGAGTTCTTAATCGCCGCACTCACGCGGTCTTTGGATTCCTCAACGGCTTTACCAGCTAGACCAACGACCGTAAAAGCATGCAGACCACGCGATAAGTCAGTC
The DNA here is from genome assembly GCA_041389005.1 of Minisyncoccota bacterium. Classification (GTDB taxonomy): domain Bacteria; phylum Patescibacteriota; class Minisyncoccia; order Phycocordibacterales; family UBA918; genus OLB19. The sequence continues at coordinate 8,576 of JAWKSR010000007.1, forward strand.
TCTATAGTGACCACATTACCGGAAAGCACTCCGGGCTGGGCGGTAAAGACACGGGCAACCGCCATGGTAACTTAGTTCTCGAGTTCTCCCTCAGCTTCTAAATGAGTTTTGCAGGTGCGAGCTGCTGGGTTAGCATCTAAGCGCGCAGTTTCAATTGCATTATTACAAATTTCGCACGTACCATAGGTACCAGCCTCAATCTTATTAAGTGCCCGGATGATATTTTTATACCGCGTTTCTAAGAGCGCTAAAGTAGCGCGCCGCGCCGCCCAATCTTCTGTTCTATCAGCCACCACATTTTCATCTGCCTCATTTACACCACTGCTAGTTGTGATCCAATCACCGGGGTTCTCTGGATTCTCGACTCCGAGGGTACGTAATTCAGCCACTACAATGTGCTGCTCATCCTCGAGTGCCTGCTGGTACTGTTTAGTATTCATATGTAGAGGCATTGTATCATGCCCTCCTCCTATTGGAGGCTATCAGCAATTTGCTCAAGGGCTTCACGACTGGTAGTTATCACTAACATGTTTCGATTCACAAATGAGTACAGTAGCCGTTCTTCTTGTCGTTCGTTTCGGAGAATGCGGGTGTCGTAATTAGCTACCACTGTGTCAACAAAATAAGGGTTTTCCACTTGCGTAGCACTCCGTGATTGTGGATTGAAGGTACCAGTCACTGGAGCGCCAAAAAGTGGTGACAGGTCAGAACTCATAAATGGTTCCCAGGTAAGCGTGCCACTAAAGGCATTATCAAAATTGGTTACCTTCATGACAATGTATGGTTCACGGTCTTGATAGAGTCCGAAGGAAAGCGTCTCTACAGTACGAGTAAATGAACCTGGCGTACGCAGATCAAGCACCGTCAAAATTTCTTCGCTGCTAGCTGGTCGACTTACACCGCCACTGATAACCGTTGGGTAAAGGTGCGTTAGCGTGAGATTTGGTTGGGTAGTGGCAGCCAGAAGATTACGTAGTAACTCATCAGCACTGTCACCAAGCGGTACTGCCACTGACTGTTCAGTCCGGACTAAACTAGTGATGGCTGGAGTGACGTTGGTTGCTACCGTGGAGTCACTGCCACCAAATAGCCACACACTGACACTTACTCCAAGTATGGTAGCGATAAAGATAACAACACCAAATGCCACCAACATATTTCGTGGCGCTGGTTCAGGGGTAGGGGCGTAACGACGAGTTGCTTGCGGCTCTGGGTCAGCAGATGGCTGTGGAGCCGGGGTTGCTTCCGGTTGTTCGGGTCGAGCTAATGGCTCTGGTTCTGCAATCGTCTCCGGTTGCGGGCGTGGTGTTGGTGGTGGCGGAGTTACAAATTCTTCTACCGGTTCAGCTGGTGTGTCCGCTTCTGTTGCTGCAGTCTGTGTCGGTACTGATTCGGCAGGTGTGTCTAATGGAACCTCTGTCTCCTCTTGCTTGCCTGCTGCGGAAGGAGCTTCTGACCAATTAGTGTAGCCAGAAGCTGCCTCTGGCTCGTGACTTTCAACAGCTGATGCTGCGTTACCGCTATCTTCTTGTTCCACTACGTGTGACCAACTTGGTGCCGCAACTGTAGTTTTATCTTTTATCTGTACCACGGGGGTAACGAGTCCTTTACCAGTACCACTTTTTTCTTTATGCTCTGCTACCGTGCCAAAATCATCTTGTGGTGCTAAGGCACTGCGGGCGGCGGCTTTTTTCAGGATGTCAGTCCGGGTTTCTGCTCGAGTGATGGTGCGTTCAACCTCTGGTTGTCCAAACCAGCGATCAACCACACCCATCACACTATCTGACACCATATCAACCAGCGCTGGGATGATCCGAAAATCATCATTTTTTTGATCGGTAATGATTGTCCCCTCCTCCACCTCACTAACCGCATAGGGATCAAACGTATCAGCAGCAACGGGTGTGTCATTTACTGCAGTCACTTGGTTTTCTACTGTTGGTACTTCAGGTTCTGATGGTGCCACTGGTTCGATTGGCGGTACGGTGATTTCTTCTGCCTCTGATGGGGGCGTGTCTAGAGTCTCTTCCAGCACTGGCTCTGCTTCGACAACAGTGATTTCAGGACGGATAGGTGCTACCGGAGACACTGTATCAGTGTCTGACTCCACAATCTCATCAAAGCTCGGTGCCTCGGTGGTAGTTGTTGGTTGTGGGCGTGTCAGTGTAGTGTTTGTTGAGTGGTTTGTCGGAGGAACTGGCTTGTCTGAACGTGCTTCAGTTTGTGGAGGCGTGACAGTCTGGGCAGCGTCTGCAGTTGGTTGGGTAGGCAGTGACGGCGAAATGCCGGCTGCCTCTTGTGCACGTAAAAAGTCGTCCTTGAAAGTACGGACGCGCGTTAATTGTTTACTCGGCGTTTCCATGCCTGTCCTACTAGTATCGCATGACTCTCTGCGCTTTCTTACGAGTCATACACAAAGACCGCCAATGGCGGTCTTGAAACTATCTTTCCTGTTTGGAATGTGGCGGTTTTTCTGGAGGAGTGAGTCCGCGTTTTGCCGCAAACTCAGGATCAGCTTGTTTGATAGAAAGTCCGATCTTACCGTCTTCTACTTTCGATACAATTACGGTTACTACTTCCCCTTCCTTAAGCACGCCTTGCATGGTTTCCAAACGGAACGGAGCAATTTCTGAAATGTGGATCAGACCATCGTTTTGCTCATCAATCTTGGCAAAGGCACCAAAGTCAGTGATACGGTCGATAGTTACTTCTAACCGCTCCCCTACTTCATACACGCGTGTGAGCGCGGCGATACGAGCTTCAGCTTTTTCAGCGCTCCCTTCACGTCCGGTGATGTAGATGGTGCCATCATCTTCGATGGAGATTTCTTCTACACCACAATCGTCTTTAATGGCGTTGACCGTCTTGCCACCAGAACCAATTACTAAGCCAATTTGCTCAGGGTCAATCTTCATTGCGATGATCTTTGGCGCTCGAGGAGAGATGTCAGCGCGGGGTGCACTGATAGCTGCTTCGATAGTATCAAGAATAGTGTAACGAGCAGCTTTCGCTTTCTCCAGTGCTTCACGTAAGACCGGTACCGGTACGCCGTCCACCTTTACATCCATTTGAATGGCAGTGACACCCTCGCGTGTACCGGCAACTTTAAAGTCCATGTCTCCGTGTTCGTCTTCTGGTCCTTGAATGTCAGTCAACAACACATAGCGTTCTCCTACCATCATCAGTCCTGAAGCTATGCCGGCAACGGGACGAGTAATCGGGACACCACCATCCATGAGCGCGAGTGTCGAACCACAGACAGACCCCATCGAACTAGAGCCATTTGAAGACATGGTCTCAGACACCAGCCGAATAGTGTAGGGAAACTTTTCTTTTGGTGGAATGACTGGCGCCACCGCCTTTTCTGCCAGGGCACCATGCCCAATCATACGTCGGTTAAAGCCACCCACCCGACCAGTCTCTCCCACCGAAAATGGTGGAAAGTTATAGTGGTGCATAAAGCGTTTTTTGGTCTCGCGTTCTTCCATGGTGTCAAGGAGTTGTGCCGCCTCCGGTCCACCAAGCGTCAGGGCAGTAAAGATGTGAGTAGCACCACGATAGAAGATGCCACTGCCGTGAAGGACTGGCGATACATCACCTGGTTGAGCGTACAGTTCGCGCACCTCGTCCATACTGCGACCATCAGCTCGCTTATTCTCCTCAATGGCACCGCGGTGCAATTCTTCATCCACTTTTTCTTCAAAGAAATCACCCGCGTGAGAAAGATTCACGTCTTCAATTGAGCCCTCAGCCTCTGTGAGAAATTCGTCTTTAAGAGCGTGGATGTGGTCTTTACCACCGCGACCAGAAAATAGCGTTTCTGATAACTTACTTGCATACGTATTGGCAAATAGTTCAGTGAGTGCAGCTGGCAACTCTCGAGGAGCAATGTCTTGCTTGGTTTTCCCGATTGCCGCGACAATCTCCTGTTGCCACGCTTCCAGCTTTTGGTGGACTGCTACACTGGCTTCAAGCACGGCGGTGATATCGTCTTCACTCACTTCATGGGCGGCGGTCTCGATCATATTGATCTTACTATCTTTACCGCACGCCAATACTTCAAAATTAAGATTACCGGTCACCCGCTCAGCGTAGGTTGGATTGATAAGAATCTCCCCGGTTTCCTCCTTACGTCCAATCCGTACTGCTCCTACCGGTCCTGCCCATGGAATGTCTGATACCGAAAGCGCAATTGAAGCACCGATAATACCAAGTACATCTGGATCGTCTTCCCCCATCGCGAGTACGGTAACTACCACTTGTATGTCGCGACGTAGATGATGATTAAAAAGTGGTCGGATGGTGCGGTCTACCATCCGAGCAGAGAGTACAGCTTCATCACTTGGTCGTCCTTCACGACGCTGGAAACGACTGCCCAGAATAGCCCCGGCGGCATAAAACTTCTCTTCAAATTCCACTGAGAGTGGGAAGTATGGCATGCCAGCATTTTCTCGGTCACTCATCACTGCGGTGACCAGTACGGCAGTCTCTCCGTACCGAAGGATCACAGAGCCGTTGGCTTGTCCGGTGAGGTCAGTAAAATCTGCTGACAAGGTCTTGCCGCTTATCTCTACACTAAAGGTTTGTTTCTTCATATTAAATTGTGTGAGCCAACCAGATGTCAGAACTCGATCAAAATCGAGATCTACGTACCCGGTAAGCTCGGTTATTTAGTAACGCGTTTGTAGCATAACACAAAAGGCGCCGTGATGGCGCCGTCTGCGGTTATTGTTTGTGTGGCTATACTATGATCCGACCCTCCATGCCATGAAAAGGCATATTGCAGTTGCAATCCAGCAAGCAGTGCCAAAGATAAGTACACCAAAGGCAACTGTTACGAATAGTGTTGCAAATATCGGTATAAAACCGGTGATTGCCGTCATTACTGCCAAGAACAAAAAACCAATTTTATGTGGGTGCATCGAAGCCTCCTCATGCTGCTGCAAATCCAAGAAAGACTATAATCCGAATCTGAAAATCCTACAAGTCGTCAGTGTCAGTGCCAACTACTTTTTTAATCTCGTCCTTGAGCTTATCCGGAGTCTTGCTTGTACTACGACCCCGGCTTCCCGAACGGCGTCCGTTGCGGTAGTTAATAAGATACGTTTGCGGTTCTTCATCCATGTCGATGAAATCATCAACCGCTTCTTTAAGACCTGAAGAAGAAGATCGACCAAAACTAATCGCCTCTACCTGGCATCCTTGTGCCTTGGCGTATTCTACGAGCGGAATAAAATCTCCATCGCCTGTCGCAAGTACAATGGCGTCCACTTTTTGAGCGAGCTTAATAGCATCAACTGCCATACCCACATCCCAGTCAGCTTTTTTGGCACCACCAAAGAAAACGAGCAGGTCTTTCGTCTTGATTTCAATGCCAAGTTTTTCGAGTGCCTCAAAAAATGGCAACTCTTCACCACTTTCGGTGTTTACTACGTACGCCACGGCACGAATGAGTTTTCGCCCACCAAGCGCTGCTTTTACCACGTTGCCAAAATTTACTTTGGTCTTATGTAGATTCTTCGCACTGTGATAGAGATTTTGTGTGTCAATAAGAATCGCAACCCGTTGTTCCGGGTGTCGTATAACAGACATATATAAAATTAGTTATTGAGAAATAAATAGTTGACAAACAGCTAAAGTACACTGTTTTACAAACTAACGCCTTCGCTAATACCAAAATAGAATTACCTGCAACCAATGGCGCAGGCAATTACTTATTTCTTGAGTCCGAGTTTCTTGAGTGTACTGGCGTACACTTTTGCGTCTTTTCGCTCGAGATATCGTAGCTGTTTGCGACGGTCAGCGACCATCTGCAAGAGACCACGACGAGAGTGAAAATCCTTCGGATTCTTCTTCAAGTGAGAAGACAGTTCTGCAATCTTGCGCGTAAGAAGCGCTACTTGTGACTGCGCTGAACCGGTATCGGTGTCATGGCGCTGCACATCTTTGATTGCATTCTGCTTTTGTCGTTTGGTTAACATAATAGGTTATGAAAAAGACGATGGTGGTCAAAGATACAGTGCAAGTCATGCTCGCACTGACCAAAATCGCTTAGTTACCTGCGAAGGTGAGCAAACTATAGCATATATTGAAAAAAATTCAAGTCACACCCCACTTCCCTTGCTTTGTCAAAATACATAATAATTGTGCGAAGCTTGCCTGATATAATAACGATGACGTATGAAACTAAACGAGCTACACCGCCAATTTCTTGAATATTTGGAGATTGAGCGGGGGCGTAGTGTAAAGACGGTTGAGAATTATGATCGCTACCTGCGGCGGTTCTTTGAGTTTGCCAAAGTAAATGATCCAAAAAAACTCACCGAAAGTCAGGTACGCGAATTCCGCCTTTGGTTGAATCGTCAACCGGGTACGAAACAAGGACGACACACTGAACCAATGAAACGCCGCACCCAGAACTACTACCTTATTGCGCTTCGGGCATTTTTAAAGTATCTACGCACACGGGGTATCGAATCACTCTCACCGGAGCGGATTGAACTGGCAAAAGTCCCAGAACGTTCACTTGATCTTATTACCCCACAGGAACTTGATCGGCTGATAAACGCGCCCGACACTGCCACGTTGGTAGGGTTGCGTGATCGGGCTATTTTAGAATTACTTTTTTCCACCGGGTTACGCATCTCTGAGCTCACTTCTTTATGCATAGATGACGTTGATCTCACCCGCGATGAATTCTCAGTCCGTGGTAAAGGTGACAAGATTCGCGTGGTCTTTCTTTCTGGTGCTGCTAAGTCCGCTATCAAGCAGTACCAAAAAGCCCGCAAGGATATGAGTGACGCGCTGTTTGTGCAGTACGGGAAAAATACCAAGAACGCCAGTGACCTCAGACTCTCCCCGCGTGCGGTACAGCGTCTTTTAAAAACGTATGCCGCTAAAGCCGGCATCACCCGTAAAGTCACTCCGCATGTCATTCGGCACAGTTTTGCCACTGATCTTTTAAGTAATGGTGCTGATTTGCGTAGTGTGCAAGCGCTCTTAGGACACGCCAACATTGCTACTACCCAGGTGTACACCCACGTAACCGATGCACACTTACGTGAGGTGCACCAAAAATTCCACGCCCGGAAGAAAAAATAAAACAGTAGCGCGGCGAAGCCGCGCTACTGTTTTATTTGTATCAGTTCTAAATTAAAACCTCTATCTCAGCATCTGCTCGCAAGTCTTGAATCAGGTCGGTTACTAGCTGTTGTTGTTTTTGTTGGAGTAATTCCACAGTGAGGCGGTCACGGATGTCTTCATAGGTTGGTAAATCAGGATTGTTGGTACTGATAGTGTCGTAGTATGCCCGCACTTCAGCTGGGTCAATGGTGACCGAAGCAAGGTCTACGGTCGCGGTGATATAAGCATCGACTGTAAGTTGTTCGTAGAGTTGTTGCTTCAAATCGTCTATCGTCAATCCATTATCACCAAGTGCGAGTGCGAGTGTTTCTTCATCACCCATATCCGCTACGATCTCGCGGTAGGTTTCATTCACTTGCTCAGTTGGAGCGGCATGACCGGCAGCAGTAGCGGTTTGGTACAACAAACGGAAGTTCACCAATTCAGCGATGGCTTGCTGTCGAATCTCGGCCGCAATCTTGGTGTTAGCGGTATTGATTTTTTGGCGCGTCAGAATAGCATTTATTTCTTTTAGTTTGTTTGTATAAGCCAGCCTGGATACCTCTTCTCCGTTAACGGTTGCCACTGGGCCATCTTCGTTAAGAGTGGTTTCTTCCAAGAGTGAATCAATGATTGAGGCACTTTGTATCGGTTCTTTTTTTGTTCCTTGCTTTATGTACCAATTTCCAGCTAACCCAAATACTAAAAGAAGTATCGCTGCTCCAATCAACTTTGGATGTCTTTTGTAAAACGGTATTTTTGCTGGCGGGGTTTCTGTATTCATATGTGCTTACGGTACCATACTACCTGATTTTCAACCTAAACGGAGTTGTTGAAACTCCGTAATATTCTTAACGGTATAGTATTTATTGTTCTCGACTTCCTCCCCAATTGTTGAGGTTGGTGTCTCCCCATAGTCATGACCAGGATAGACGACCGTCTCTGGCGGTAGAGCTTTCAGTTCAGCCAAACTTTCATAGAGGTCTTTCACACCTGTGGCATTAGTGCGTCCGCAACCACCTACAAATAAAGTGTCTCCGGTAATGACTTTTGGTATATCGTCTGCCGCGGCAGTAGCAGATATGTAGAGACAAATTGCGTCTGCAATATGTCCCGGAGTGTGAATGATATTAATGGCACGATTGCGCAGTTTGAGTACTTCGCCGTCATGAAGTGGCAGTACCATGTGTGTTGGTATCTTTTCTCTACCCAAGGTGTGTACAAATACTGGAACTGGATAGTGAGTGAGCACTTCATCAAGACCGTCAAAATGGTCTGCGTGAGTGTGTGTGAGGATGATGCCAACCACCTCTACATCGTGCGCTCGCACTGCCTCATGAATCACTCCGGTATTTCCTGATGGGTCAACAATATAGCCATCGTGCGTATTTTCATGATAGATAAGGTAGGCGAAATTTTTATCAAAGCCCGTTACTGGACATTGTACGACTAAGATTCCCATAGCAATACCGTAACATAGAAAAGACGCTGCCGGCTATGCCTGCAGCGTCTTTTCCTCTCTCCCCTTACGCGCGCGCTACGTTCGTTGCAGCTGGACCTTTCGGACCATCTTCGAGTTCGTAGGTCACGGCGTCGCCTTCTTTGAGGTCATCGTACATGAGACCATCCACAAGACTGCGAGCGTGGAAGAACAGATCCTTATCACCTTCCGCTGGAGTGATGAAACCAAAACCGCGGTCAGTGATTCGAGCAATTGTTCCGTTCATTGTCGAATGCGTTATTTGCTAATGATACAAAACCTTCTACTTCTGTTGCTACTTCTGTTCTTGGAATCGTTTGATTCCGCGTAGTAAACCCCAAGAGGAGAACTGCTTTGTGCGTGCATTAAAGCATGTCTCACTAAAAACACAAGTAATAGACACACAAAAAGCCCGGCGGTTGCCGCCGGGCTTGGTTTTGTTCACATGAGTTCCAGCGCCAGTTTCTGCCGGATACCAACGGGGTAGTCTGCCCAGCTGTTGACCAAACGACTAAACCCATCGGGTGTCTGGACGCTGTACCGCAGTCCTTCATAGGCCGTCATTCCAATCCCCAGCGTATTTACGGTCCAGCCTTGGTGAGCCAAGGTATCACGCTCATTCTGACAAAGCAGGACCTGATCTTCAGTCGGTTCTTCATCACTGGATACGTCGATGACTACGCGCGGCGCTTCGGCTGCCAGTTGACGACACCGTTGGAGCAACATGCCGTGTTCAGTCGCATTGGTTAGCTGGACAGACGGAGTTTCTTCCGCAATGACTTGAGCTACACGTTCGGCATCAGCCTCAGTGCGGATCAAATTCCTTGCTGCGTGTAACTCTTTGAAGCCTCGGTTGCCGCTTGACCATAGAAAGGCGCGAACTAGCACCCGACCAAGAATCAGCAAGTGCTGAATCTCCGGATCACGCAGCGCTGCAACGTGTCCGTCCCGTTGGATTTTCCAGCGTGCTTCATCGAGGCTTGAGCTCGGATACATGCTTGACGAGGCGTCAAGTCCCAGCCGCAGTTCTTTTTGGGCTGGTATCAAGCTACCAGCCAGCGCCGGCATCGGGAAACTCGTGGCTGTTCCACCGATTCCCTGTATAAATGAACGTCGATTGATCATCACGAGCCTCCTTCCTTCTCTGTTTTTCAATCTACTCAGTACCCGTACTAAATGTGATACTACGCCCCTTCCCCTCCCCGTCAAGCATATTTCCAATTACGTGACATCTCTAACTTTTTGCCAACCTTAAAATTCCTTTGTTTCATTATTTTGTAAAGGTACAAACTCGATACCAGCTTCCTGAAGAGCCGTGCCAAATATGCCGTGTGTAAGCGCGATCCCATCTTCATTGAGAAGCCAGTCATGAACGGGGAAAGCTTTGGTCGGATTAACACGCTTGGCGTAAGCTATTGCTTCAGCACTTTTACACCAGGGTCCCGCTACCGGTAGCGCTAAAATCGGTACGTCTCTACCTGGTTCGGTGTAAGCATCACCAGGGTAAAAGAGTGAGTCAGCAATAAAATAGCCAGTATTTTGAACCAGACCAAAACTTTCGTAGATTTCTGCGTGCGGTCCATCAAATGCAGCAAGAGCAATATCACAGGTGGTACAAACATCTCGTCCTTCAACGACCGTATACGTTACCTCCAATTCATCAAGAACTTTGCCCACGCTACTGTTGGTAATCAGTTTTGCTTCTGGATTATTGCGCATTACCGCTTGCACTGATTCGCTGTGTAAATGATCAGCGTGTTCATGGGTGATTAAGACGATGTCGATGTCAGTGAGTTCATTCTGTGCAGTACTAAACCGCCCCGGGTCAGTCAAAATCCGTTTGTCATCAACCTCTATCAACAAGCAGCACTGTGCAAATTTAGTTATTTTCATGTCGAGGTTTAAAAACAAATGTAATTACTTTTACTTCCGAATTAGAGTTAACTTTGTCACCGTAGTACGTACGATATGTCGCGTACATCTCTTCTTCGGAAGCAAATCGCTCGTGCCCTTCCCAGTCCTTGTCCTCCAGTGTGCCTAAGGTTTTTGTGTACAAGTTTATGATGGTGGCTGTGCCAAACGCTTTACCAGTTTCTTTATTCACAAAAATCAACTCATCCCCCCCTTGCAAATCTTTATCATCAAAAAGGCGCCATGTAGAGGTTTTTTCACCCGTTAGTATTTTCTCCGTTAACTCAGGGGTAAATTTAAGTGTCTTCATATCTCAAGTATAACAAAATACATTTGATTCGAATTTTTAAGTGAATACGGTAGACTGTGGGGATGAAAATCTACTCATGGAATGTAAACGGTATTCGAGCAGTGCACCGAAAAGGCTTATTTGAGCCGTTTATTGCTGAGCATCAACCAGATGTGCTGTGTTTGCAAGAAACTAAAGCCCGAGAGGAGCAATCGGAGGTTAATTTGCCAGAATATGAGGAATATTGGCACTCCGCTGAGCGAAAGGGCTACTCTGGTACCGCTATTTTCACCAAAATACCGCCAGAAAACGTTATTTTAGGGCTTCCTGAGGACATAATGAAGCAATTTTCCCTGACTGACACCTATGGTAACACCACCAAAGAAGGGCGAGTTTTAACGCTGGAGTTTGAAAACTACTACATCAGCACCGTTTACACGCCAAATGCCAAAGACGACCTCTCCCGTATCCCGATGCGCCAACAATGGGACCCGGCTTATTTGGCATATATGAAGCACTTAGAGAAAAAGAAGCCTGTCGTGTACTGCGGCGACTTCAATGTGGCGCATCAGGAAATAGATTTAGCTCGACCTAAAGAAAATCGGGGCAAAAAAGGTTTCACCGAAGAAGAACGTGCTGGGTTTGATGCTATGGTGGAAGCTGGCTTTGTTGATACCCTGCGACATCTCTATCCGGACACAAAAGACCTCTACACCTGGTGGAGTCACTGGGGTCAAGCGCGTGAGCGGAACGTTGGCTGGCGTATTGATTACGTCATGATCTCAGGTGCACTGACCCCAATTTTGCAAAAAGCTAGTATTCATCCTGAAGTCCTCGGTAGCGACCACTGTCCGGTCTCAATTGAGCTTTCTATGTAGCAAATACAATCACACGATTTTCAATTTTGTCTAGAGTAGTAAAATCGTACCGGTAAAAATGGCTCTACAAAGCCATTTTTGCGTTTTTTTAAAAACGTGTCTTTTATAAAGGACACACAAAAATAGCTTCCCCTAGTTATCCCCAGAGATTGTCCTTTACAACTGTTTGTAAAGGACATACTATATGTGCAGGCCCAGAAAGGGCGGGCGGACCCAGTCCCCTAAAGAGCACGTTCCACAAAATCGTTTTAGAGAATACCTCCAAAAATCTAAAACAACGTTCATAACAACATTCCCACCTAATTCGGACTCACTATCAGATGCATGAGCCGCAAAGAGGATCGGACATAGTCAGATTTTCCTTCCGGCTCATACAACTGGTAAAAACCTAAGCATGAGTTCGAGTACAACGTAGAGCCTAACAGATGCATCACTCAGTTCATAAGAACTTAAAATGAGTTGCACCTGAGGCCAAAAAGCCTCAAAACATCAGAGGCTCATACAACACAAGACCCGTCGGGGCTTCGGCAGAGGATACCCACCACACGCTATCCTCCTCCGAATCCCCCACGGGTCTTTTTCTTATCTCATAAGTATTGACTTAATCATTTTTATATGTATAATACTGAAAAAGTTCACAAAACAGGGAGGCAGACATGCAGTGGTGATCATCTGGGGTACGATCACCCTAAAATCAAAGGATCGGCTGGAGGAAATCAAAGACCTAATTCTGGTGACAGGGATTAGCATATCCCTCGAGTGCAGTCGTTCACAGACGTTCGACGTACGTACTGGTTAGTTGGTCTTCCAGTGGCACAAAGATTTCCAGGCGCGCCGGAGCTTTAGAAACTATGCTCGGTGCGCCCTTTATTTATCCCACCCGATGACTACGCTCAATTTCCTTTATTTGAGCCATTTCTTCCGCTTCTTGGCGTTTTTTCCGGCTTCAGCAAGAGCCAGAAGCTCGTTTTCATCAAGCTTTAGGAGTTCTGTTACGCGAACATCAAGATATTCTTCATTATTTCGGGCTGGATCCTCTAAAACCTCCTCCAACAGTGCATGCAGTATATATCCAAGCTTTTTCCCCGGCTTTTCCCCAGTTTGTTTCATGATACGGTCGCCATTGGTCTTAAGCATCTTTACGGACACCGGATCACGGCGCGCTTGGTCCACCATGGCTTTGTATTTACGGAAACGAAATGGCTGCTCTTTCGGTCGTCCGGTGCCAATGCGGTCACACACCCGTAAGTTAAGCAGATCATCTATATTTTTCTCACCAATACGTGCAATGGTGCGTCGCACCGCAGAGAGGGTTATTTCATCTGGATCTGAAAAGAACATGTGCCAACGCACCAGTTTTTCTACTGTTTCAGCCATATCTTTCGGCATTTTAAGCCGTTTCATGATAGTGCGCGTCATTTTGGCACCGACCACTTCGTGCCCAAAGAAGGTGTATTGTTTATTCTTACCGCCTTCTCGGCGGGTCGCTGGCTTGCCGATGTCATGCAAAAGCGCCGCCAATCGCATAGTGGTGCTATATTCCTTGTCTGCTGCCGCCTGGAGACTACGCAGGAGGTGTTCATAGACATCATAAGCATGAATGCCGCCTTGTTCACAACCAATCGCCTCTCGAATCTCCGGTAAGACAAAATCAATCAACCCCAAACGCTCCAGCATTACCATACCTTGCATTGGCGTCGCTGAGCCTATGATACGAAGCCACTCATCACGTATCCGTTCTACCGAAATACGACTTAAAATATCAGCATTTCGGGTAATAGCTGCCATTGTCTCAGCTTCAATAGCAAAATTAAGTTCAGCGGAGAGACGCACTGCCCGCATCATACGTAAAGCGTCTTCCTGGAAGCGTTCATCGGGATTTCCAACTGTTTTAAGGCGTTTTTTACGGATATCTTCAGCACCGGAAAAGAGATCGACTAAAGATTCGTCTTGAAGCCTGAAGGCAATGGCGTTGACGGTAAAATCACGGCGTTTGAGGTCTTCTTCAAGCGAGACACCAAACGTAACGGTGTCAGGACGCCGTGCATCTGAGTACGTACCCTCGCTACGATATGGGGTCACTTCTACTACCTTAAGCCGCTCATCCTTCGTCTCTTCGTTTACCACCCCTACTGTCCCATAGTCGTTGTTGCAGTATGTTTCTGGAAACAATCCTTCAATTTCTTCCGGAGTAGCATTAGTGGTAATATCCCAATCCTTTGGGGTTTTCCCAATTAAAAGGTCTCGTACACATCCCCCTACCAAATACGCCTCAAAACCCGCTTTTTCTAGCGCGTCAGAGACATTTTGGACTTCTTTCGGTATGTCAGTACGTACGATCATCGTGCATGAATTGTAACAAACTATTATTGCTTTTTCGTCCCTCTCACGTATGATAGTGCGACCACGCACCCGTGGTGAAATGGATATCATGACTGACTTCGGATCAGTTGTTGGGGGTTCGAGTCCCTCCGGGTGCACAAACAGAAAAGAGACAGCCATGGCTGTCTCTTTTCTGTTTGTGCACCTGGAGGGCGTAGCGTTCATTCGAACGCGTCACGCGACTCGAAAAGCGGTTTGAGATATTTTGTATGTGAAGCAAAACAAAATATCCAAACGCTGCACAGAATCTGTAAGATTCGAGTCCTTTGGTGTTTATCCGATGTTTTACTAAAATAATTTACACCAAACCAGTTTGACCATCTGCCGGAAATGGTATTAAATACAGTACCTAAAAAGGAAAAGCGGCTATGGTTAAGTGGTATAATGGGTCCTTGCCAAGGATCAGTCGGGAGTTCGATTCTCCCTAGCCGCACTAAAATTGAAAAGGCTGGTCTTGTCCCCAGCTTTTTCTGTTGTTGGAGAATCGAAAAAGTTGTCTGCCCTAAAACTTACACACACTTAGACATGCCGCATTTGCTTAAGCCTTGAGTTTCAACCGCAAAGGTGACATCAGTGGATTCAAAGCCGTAGCTCCTAAAAGTTATCCACGGTTAAACGCCATAAAGTACCACAAAAGACGGTATGGGGATAAATCCGTGGATAAGTGGATAAAGGACGACTTTTATTTTTTAAGTCACACTTAGAAAGTGGCTCAAAATATGATAATTATCATATTTTTTACTTATTTTTAAGAAAAACACGTTTCACGTGAAACAGTGCTTTCCATGTTTCATGTGTAACAATATAATGCGCATTACACATGGAGCAAAACTAAAGGCATCTCACTAACTACTAAAGAAATTGGGCAACTTGGTGAAAAGATTGCCGCTGGGTTTCTCATGAAACGCGGTTTCAGCATCCTTCAGCGTAATTACTGGAAAAAGTGGGGTGAAATAGATATCGTTGCACGCGCGCCCGTTACATCTCAGGGAGATGTTTTGGGTGAAACAAGTGGCAAGGTTCATTTTGTAGAAGTAAAAAGTGTTTCATATGAAACAAAGCAGGATCTTGAATACGCTGTTACACATGAAACATGGCGTCCAGAGGAACTTGTACATCAGTTTAAGCTACACCAGATCCACAAAGCGTTAGAAACGTGGCTTATTGAGAACAATTATGACGGAGATTGGCAAATAGACGTAGCTGCAGTACGCTTAGTTCCACATGAAACTTTTGCAAGCGTGAATATAATAAAAAACATCACGTAATTCAGTATAAAAGACATTTTGTCCTTTATTTTATGTAAACTGCGCGGAGCGCATAGTCATATTAAAACTTAGGTACGTTACACATGGAACGCGGTGAAATATGTTTCACGTGAAACATTATGAAGTGGTTTCCTTCACCCAATCTTCATAACTTGCGTTTGCTTTTGCTTCAATATGTATGATGCAGGGCACTTCATATGGATGATGTTCAAGGATTACTTGTTCAGCAGTTACAGCTTTGGTGGTGCTCGTTTTATACAAAGCCACCACCTCATTCTCTGACGTTTTTTGACCTTGCCAGATTAAACAGGCTTCAATAGGGAAGTAATTGACACAGGCAATAAGTCTCTTTTCTAAGAGTAAAGATGTTATTTTTTCAGCTTCTTCTTTGTTTTTATGAGTTGTATAAAGAAAGATCATTCCTC
This sequence comes from Minisyncoccota bacterium, assembly GCA_041389005.1. GTDB lineage: Bacteria > Patescibacteriota > Minisyncoccia > Phycocordibacterales > UBA918 > OLB19. The sequence continues at coordinate 24,331 of JAWKSR010000007.1, forward strand.
AATTATACACAGAATTTTTTTGTCGGGGAGCCGGGAATCGAACCCGGACCACACGGTCCCAAACCGCGTACACTACCACTATGCTACACCCCGAGGCAGTGAGAGTCGTGACCTGCGATAATTCTAGAAAAATAAGGGGCAGAAAATCAATGCTTGCATTTATTTTCTGCCCCTTATTTTTCTAGTGCAAGCATAGCTTGCGCAAGGGCATGACCGAACGACGAGAGGGTGGAAGCTCTGCTTACAACCCTTACCAGTTAAAGGCAATTGGTGACACCAATTTCGCGTGCCACATCATACCACCACCACCTAAAAAATGCGAGAGCTTATATTCGTTTGCTATACTTTCAGTTATGGACTCTACAGAGGAACATTTTTTTGGGAAAATTGCGCAGAAGGCAATTATTGAAAAAGATAGCAGAGTACTGCTGGTGCGCGACCCGCGAGAGAAAAATGAAATTTGGGAAATACCAGGAGGCAGAATGAATGTCGGTGAGGAACCGCGCGCAGCATTACAGCGGGAATTTTTTGAAGAAATGGGTGTTGAAATCAAGGTGCATGAAGTAGTGCATATGGAACAGTTTATTCAAGGAAATGAGGGAGCGCGATCATTTGTGATTGTGTATAGAGCCACATTGGTCAATGAGCAAAAAGATTTTCAGTTAGACCCCGCTGAAGTGTCGGAAGTCAAGTGGTTTGCTGAGAATGAAGTAGAAGAAATTGAACTTTATCCTGAATACAAAAGAGCTTTAGAAGTATATTTTAATCTGCCATGATCACACATTATTTTCGGACGCTGAAGGATTCGGAACTTAAGATTATTGAGGAACCGCGATCTGGCACTTGGACGCATGTGGTAGAACCGACTGATGAGGACTTGGCATACTTAGTAAAAGAATTTGCGCTTGATGAAGCGGTCTTGGAAGATGCGCGGGATTTCTTTGAAGTCCCGCGTCTGGAGAAAAGCGGGGGAGTGACGTATTTTTTCACCCGTTATCCGTATGATCAGGAAGAAGAAGATGTTGATACAGCGCCACTTCTAATAGTGATGGGTGAGTCGTACGTACTCACTGTTGCACTTAAAGAAGTCCCACAATTCCAGCGTTTTATTGACGGTAAAGAGCAAATAGTCACAACCCAGAAAGCTAAGTTCTTTATCCAGATCATGACGACCCTCACTACTTCATTTGAGCGCAAACTGGTACGACTGCGCCGGGCGGTTCATCGGGACCGTGCTCGTTTGCGTGATATTAGCAACCACGCCATCTTGCGGTGGGTCAATTACGAACACGAGCTCAATGACATGGTGACTGCATTGGTACCAACAAATTCATGGCTCAATCAAGTGACCAGTGGTAACTACATGCAACTCTATAACGAGGATGTAGAACTCATGGAAGACTTAATGATTAGCAACAGTCAGTTGGTTGATTCCGCTCGATCGGTTTTAAAGACGATTCAAAATGTGCGCAACGCTTCAGAGGCTATTCTCACCAATAACCTAAACGCCACTATTCGAACGCTCACCGTACTTACGATTCTCCTTACCATCCCCACTATTATTGCTTCACTTTACGGTATGAATGTGCCACTGCCACTGGGTGAGCATCCGCATGCATTTTGGTTGGTGGCGACGGTGGTGTTGATGATTGTGTCTTTGGTGGTTTGGGCATTTAAACGTAACCGCTGGTTGTAAATCCATAATTGCCACATTTCATTGTCACACTGCACACCGGCAACACTCACCGTATTCTTATACGTCTTGTGTTTCTCGAACTGTATGCAATTATGAAATTTACTAAACTGAATTAAGTATGAAAAAGCAACAAGTGTTCTATATTCACGGGGGTTCAGCGTTTAGTAGGTATGAAAATTTTTTAAACCACTTGGAAACGTGTTCGATTCGTTCTCCATATGGAGTTAGGTCTCTGAGTTTGGTCATCTCGTTTACGCGAAGACTTGGGAGAGAGCTGTGAAGTCTTTACTCCCAGTATGCCAAACAGCAATAATTCCAAATACGAAGAATGGAAGATTTGGTTTGAGCGGCACTTTGAGTTTTTGCATGAGGATGTCATTTTGGTAGGTTGGTCGCAAGGTGCGATGTTTCTCCTACGGTATCTGACTGAAAATAAGACGCCATTTACCATCAAAACCCTCTATCTTTTAGCCGGAGCGTATCGGCCGATTGGCGGCGATGGTGATGATGGAGGAGATTTTTTTACTGACCTGGATACTGTTTCAGTACTGACAGAACGAGCAGAAAGGATAGTTATTATGCACTTCAGAGGATGATTTTGTGGTGCCACACGAAGAATCAGTACACCTTGCTTCGCTGTTGCCTGGGGCGGAATTTGTCTCGTTTTCTGCCCACAACCACTTTTTAATTGAAGAATTTCCTGAATTAATCGAGGATATTAAGGCTCCAGTAGTCTAAAATAGCTTATTTTGCGTTGTACCATGAGTTTTCCTGAAAGAGACAGGCGGTTCATCCGTCATCAGCTATAATGGTTTCCACATGGCAGGTCCCAAACAGACAGGCTCAATATCAGGAAGCCACGAGGAACGTTTTCTCAAAGCCTTTGACGAGTATGGGGATGCCCTATTTCGTCACGCTTTTTTGCGCTTAAGTGATCGCGAGCGTGCCATTGATGTGGTACACGATACCTATGCCAAAGTATGGTCATACGTACGAAACGGTCATGAGATCGAAACTTTTCGACCATTTTTATACAAAGTACTCAACAATCTAATCATAGATGAGTACCGTAAGCGCAAAGAAGCATCATTGGATGCGCTGTTTGAGAAAGAGGGTGTAGACGAGGGGTCGTTTGATGACCTGTCTGAAGACACTGTCGAATCACTGGCAGCAACCATAGATGGGCGGAAGGCGTTTGATCTTCTGAAGACTCTACCCGATGAGTATCGTGAGGTTATCGTCCTCCGGTACATTGACGGTCTTGGTCCGAAAGAGATTAGCGTCTTGGTGGAAGAATCAGAAAACGTCGTCTCGGTGCGTATCCACCGTGGGCTGAAGCTCTTGCGTACTCATATGGAGAAGCAAGAGAAGAGTCTTATGGAGAAGCGTAACCAAGGCATATAACTACGATCATGAAGCGATTTCAAGAACAACTGCAGAAAAAATCTCAAACCCTCCGCCTGAGTGTAAGCGAACGCGGTGATCTTCGTGATCGCATTGTTTCATATATGGAGTACCATCCACTGCCGCAGGCAGTGAAAGACAAACCAGTGAAAGCAGAGTCACTGGTCAGTGAAGCGTACACCACCATCAAACTTGATTGGTTGACGATTAGCCGGTATGTTGGCGCTTTGGCAGTCTTGGTACTTGTTGTGGTGCCAGTGGTAGCTGAGCGAGCAGTACCAGGAGATGTACTCGTATCCGGTAAAAGTTGGTTTTAATGAAGAAGTCCGCAGTACGCTTGCTCTCTCGCCGTACCAAAAAGTAGAGTGGGAAACGACTCGACTTGAGCGTCGAATCGCGGAAGCTCGTCTCTTGGCAAGTGAAGGCAAATTGACGCCGGAGGTAGAAGCGGAGATGGCAGAAGCGGTAAAAGCGCACAACGATGCTGCTCAGAAAGAGATCGCGTCTATTCGGGCTACCGATAGTGAAGAGGCAGCACTTGCAAGTATTGCCCTTAGTTCTGCTCTGACCGTACAATCTGAATCACTTGAGAGTCAGTTGGAAGAAGGGGCCGCTAGTAGTAGTGGTAGTTCGGTCGTAGCATTGGCATCAGTGGTGGGGGCGGCTCAGGGAAAGCGCTGAAGAAGCGGCGGCACAGGAAAAACCAGCTTCGTACGAACGACTCTTTGCTCGTTTGGAAGCTGAAACGACCCGTGCGCATGAATATCTCAGCACCCTCAAAGACGCAGCGTCTGCCGATGAACGCCGAGATATTGAACGCCGCTTGGATGACATTCGGGTAAAAATAAATAAAGCGACTGCGCTTGAAGATAAGACCGAAGCGGTACCATTGCTTGCTGCAGCGCTCTCTGATACTCGCAAACTGATCAGCTTTATGACCAACATTGATGTACGTACTCATGTATCAGTCGAAGAATTGGTCCCTGTTACTCTCACTGACTCTGAGAAAATTGCCGCTACAATTGTAGCCCTTGAGAAGGCAAAAAGTCGTTTAGCGCACGTGAAAGTCCGCATGGACAATCTGCCGGTTGATATTCTCGAAAAAGTAACGTTTGGTGTTGCTCATACTGAAGAGGTGTTAGCACAAGCCCAGTCTGACCTAGAGGCTAAAGAAGCTGACGCGGCTCTCACGCATAGCCAGGAGGCTTTGGTGAGTGCCACTGATCTTGATCTGTTGACTGAACCATATCGGCTAGAAACTGAATTGAATGGTGAGGTTACTGCTACCACCAGCACTACTACCCAAGAAGTAATTGAGCCGGTGGAAGACGCCGATGCAGACCGAGGCACGACGACCGAAGTGTCAAAGGCGTCCACCAGCGTGACACAGGAGATTGAAGTGTAGGAATATATAAAAGAATTCAGCCGGGCAATGCGTATGCATTTGCCCGGCTGTTTTTTGTTTACCACTATTTGGTGCCGTACATACGGTCACCGGCATCTCCGAGTCCCGGTACGATATACCCTTTCTCGTTGAGGCGTTCGTCAATAGCGGCGGTGAAGATCGGTACGTCAGGATGTGCTTTCGAAAACGCTGACACACCTTCTGGAGCTGACAGAAGACACAAGAAACGGATGTTTTTAGCACCATGTTCCTTGAGCTTTTTTACTGCCGCGGATGCAGAGTTGGCGGTCGCCAGCATCGGATCAACTACGATTACCAGCCGATCTTCGAGGTCTGGTGCCTTGAAGTAATACTCTTCGGCTTCCAGAGTGTCGTGGTCGCGGTAGAGACCAATGTGGGCGACCCGTGCAGATGGCACCAGGTCGAGCATGCCATCAAGTAGCCCGTTGCCGGCGCGCAAGATTGAGGCAAATACCAGCTTCTTGCCGGCAATGACCGGTGCCTCCATCGGACAAAGTGGGGTTTCGATCGTTCTGGTTTCGAGTTCGAGGTCCCGCGTGACTTCGTAGCACAGAAGCAGAGAAATCTCACGCAATAGGCGACGAAATTCGCCGGTAGAGGCCTCTTTTTTCCGCATCAGCGTAAGCTTGTGTTGTACCAGCGGATGTTCTACCACATCACCATTTGAGTTTCGCACTGTCGCCCAGGCAAGGGTGCGGGGGTCAGTTTTTTCAGCCATCAAAGCCTCCTGTTACTAAGAACCAAATGAGCGCTGCGCGCCCACTTGTTCTATGGGGTTGCATTAAAAACGTACTGTACAGACATAGGGGCGATCTGTAAAGCGTTTGGTATTTGACACCTGGTTACTCTGGCGCTATATTCTTTATATGCATATGACTGCAACAACCAAACGAGCTGTAGGACTGTTTGTCCTTCTCGTGATTCTCGCGCTGATGAGCGGGTCGGTTGTTTGGTAGCAGAATTCTCCAGTTACAAAACCGACCCGTCACCGGGTCGGTTTTGTTTTGTGGGAAGTTGTAGGTGCCACCTTTGATACACACGTTGTATCAAAGGTGGCACCCTAGAACGGTGCGAAGAATGTCGTCCTGGGTCATAGTGGTCTGGGGAGATGCGGCAATTCATAGAACCTTGAGGAGGACAAAATGCACGTTGGGCAATCATCGTTCACGAGAAAGGAAGTAAAAGCTATCCTGGCAAAGACCATTGAAGGTCTTGAGGAGTCTCCAGTCGAGCTCAACACGAGCTTCGCCGCCGGTACATGCCCTAGGTGTTGCCGATCGTTTTGTTGACCGTGACGAGTTCGATTTAGAGATTTCGGGCACCTTGTTCGCCAGACCAGGTACGGTCAGCGAAAAAGTATTGCGGCGGATAGGGTGCAATTCCGATACTCAGAACTGGCGTACTGTGCGAAGGCTTGTTTGTGATTGGTCTGTTGACAGTTCTGGGAGTAGTCCAGTCGAGTATTGCCTTGTGGATGTTTTTCGTGAACATCAAAAACCAAAACGGTTTCAATTATGGATATCAAACGCGGATCCATTACTTGAGCCCATAAAATTGGTTGACAATAACAACTCAGGGAAACCATGTTTTCACCAGACGATACTTGGCTGGTCGATTAGCAAGCACATCTCTGATAATCGTCCTCGCATTGCAAATGTTGCAAAAACAATCATTGTGGAGCTTTGCGAGAATTAGAAGCAGGGATAGACGCAATCGAAAAACCGCCGGATTCACCGGCGGTTTCTCTTTGCTCCTCACCAGAAGCTAGACGGCAGTGAGTGTGCAGGCTGGCTTCTGGTGAGGGCAGGAAAGAACGTATTGCACCAGTTTGCGCGACTGGTGCGACAGATATGATAACGCACCCCTGATTTACTCACCAAGAAAATGCTGTGCATAAGTGACACGATTCGAAAAAAGTACTGATGAATGGTAGGATGCCACAATAATTGTTACCTAATACACCTTTATGCAATCATTTATTGATACCTACGTACACGAATATATACCGGCGCTACTTATAGATCTGCCTGTTTTGGGAGTGGTGGACGTGACCAAAATTGTGGTCGCGGTAGGATTTTTCTTGTTTCTCCTCATTTTCTTTAAACTTCTGAAGGAAGTAGTGCTGGTGTACTTGCGGGCTCTTTCTAACCGCACCAGTACCGATGTTGACGATGTCATTATTGACGCTATTCACGGTATTCGTGCCTGGGTGTATGGCATTGTAGCCGTGTGGCTTACAGCGCAATGGTTTGCCCTCCCGGGATGGCTCGACACCGCCTTAACTGCTGTTTTTCTAGCCGCGGTAGTCTGGCAGGCCATTGAGGTCGCGCTCTGTTTTGTGAGTTACGGTACACGCCGCTTCATTGAAAAAGATAGTGATGGTGATGGAGTGATTGACCCCAACACCGCTACCGCGTCAGATATGATCACACTGATGGCACGGATTGTGCTGTGGTGTTTGGGTGGTCTGTTTGTACTATCAAACCTCGGCATTGAGGTAACGTCACTGATTGCGGGCTTGGGCATCGGGGGTATTGCTGTAGCATTTGCCCTGCAGGGCATTCTGTCTGACCTTTTCGCTTCGTTCTCACTGTACTTTGATAAACCGTTTCGGGTGGGTGACTATATTGTGATTGGTAACGATGCTGGTACGGTAGAAAAAATTGGTGTTAAAACCACCCGCATTCGTACTATGCAGGGAGAGGAGCTGGTGGTTTCCAATGCTGAGCTCACCACCGCTCGCGTGCAGAACTTCAAGCGCATGAATGAGCGACGGATTAGCTTTAGCTTCGGTATTCTCTACGAGACGCCGTATGAAAAAGTGGTAGCGATTAATGACTTGGTTCGAGCGGTTTGTGATGAAGTGGCAGGTATACGCTTCGACCGAGTTTTTTTCACCAGTTTCGGCGATTCTGCCCTTATCTTTGAGGTCGTGTACTACGTTGAATCCGCTGAGTATCCTGATTATCTCAAAGCGCAACAGGCAATCAATCATGGGCTACTGAAGCGTTTTGCGACAGAGGGTATTGAATTTGCCTATCCAACACAAACACTATACGTGAAGCAATAGATTAGAGCTCACCAGCAAGTATGTCTTCTAAGAAGGGAACGATGGTCTCTTTAAAGACGGCAGACCGGTAGGGAAGATTGCCAGCGATATTTTTACTCAGCGAAAATCCAGTTTCTTCGGTAATGGTGCGGTCACGTACGACAATGATGGCAGATAGGCTGCCCGCACCGAGTGACCCATCGTTACTCTTGTGTCACCATACCAATGACATCTCCTTCCGTGGTCGTTAATGACTGGTCCACCAGAAACCCCGTGCTCACCAACTCGTGAGCCAGTGAGGTAGAAAATATCAGCGTACGAACTACCAAACGTGAAAAGTTCAGCAATGGTGCTAGTGGCTATTTCTCGAGTTAAAGCGGCGCCGCTACCACCAGCAAGCAGGGCGGTGGCAGGATACCCGCCAACTACCACCCCATCATGTTTTGTTTCGGTAGTGAGCAGATCAGTATCGACTGGTAAGTAGGGCACTTGAGCGGGCAACACAGCGCTAGCAGTACCGGCGGTTATGTAGAGTAAGGCGTAGTCTCCCGCTCGCCAGTACCCATGGGCTTGGCTTGTTTGATCAAATCAGCATTTGCCTGTATCCAGGCTGGTGAGATATGTAGAGTAAAACCTATACTTCATAGGTTGGTGGCGGTTGCTCCAGGTACCATGCACTCTGGTGCCCCCGTAGCCTGGTACACCATCATGAGCAAGAATTGTGCTACATGAGCATTAGTAAGAATGACACCTGAGCTACTGACAAAGAAAAACCAGAACCAGTGGTGGTGTGAAGATGCGTAGCAGTACGGTAGGTGCAGTAGATATTTACAATCGCTTCAGCTAGGTCATCAGCTTCGTGGTCATCGCCATTTAGATCGCTGGCAATGACTGCTGCTTGTTGGAAGCCCGCGTGTTTTATTAAAATGTCGGGAATAGCACCACCAAATTGGTAATCGGAAGGAGGGTGGTCAGGCGCTCATCTGTCAGTGTATTGTTCACCGGTATCACTCGCTTCAAGCGAAAACACATCGGTTACCACTCACCGCCATAGTGTTAGTGAGCGCTAAATAAGCACCAAGCACACCAACAAGAATATTCTGAAGTAGGGCAAACATACGTGCTAGCAGTATAACAAACCTCGCCCCGTAAACTGGTATTCAAAGTATACTCATGCTGTGAATCTGCCGCACAATCACACACTTTGCGGGTATAGTTTAGTGGTGAATGCGATGCCTCCAACGCCGAGATTGGGTTCGATTTTTATACCCGCACAAAGTTAAGGCGCCCGAAAGGGCGTTTTAACTTTGTGCGGGTATGGGGCGTAGCTTTGTGTCTAACAAAGCGTCACGCGAATCGAAAAGGTTGACTGATACTTCTGGAGCTTACGAACAGAAGTATCGACAACTCAACCGTTCCCGTAGGGAAAGATTCCCATACCCGCACAGATACTTTACATGTTACTATTTTCATTATATTGTTCTAGACGAAATTTTGCGGCCATTCGGGTCTAAAAGTTCATCAAATCAGCAATAAGGAGGACAGGGCGTGTCTCAAACCGCAACAACTCTTGAAATCCCCGCTAGACAGACATATGTTGGTCGGCATCCCGATTGGTGGGTTGTCCCGACACATGTGGTCTTCGCTCAGCGACTACAAAGCCCGTGAGGCTCTGAGCGGCGGTGAAGTTCCACGGCTCTCAGCCAGGCTACAGTCAGCTTCAAATCGTTACCCTTCCGGAAGGGTGGACGATTCAGGACATCGGGCTGTGTCGTGGGGAACCATCACACCAACTTACTCGATGACCACAACCGCGTTCGAGCATTGATGCGGCAGAAGAAAAAATCACGGGGATTGCAGCACGTGAGCGCTGGAGTATTTCGAACATGATTGTGGCTTGCCCATTCATAATTTCGTTTCGGCGAGATGAAGACGGGCTGCCGCTTGTGCGTGTTCTCGCAAACGCTATGGCAAGGAACTGTTGTCACTACCTAACGCACTCCAAAAGGTGAAAGTGTGAATGACTTCAAGTGGCGCATGTTCCGTACCATGAAAGAAAAACTTAGCGAAGAGTTTCCCGGTTGGCAGACTTCACCTGTCTACTGGAACATTGCCTGACCAATTCCAACACTCAGAGGATACCCCTCACGCGAGTAAGTTGGGGTATTTTCATTTATGTTCACCGTTCGAACGCCGTCCCATAAGGCGCACTTTACAGACTGTCGTTTTTATTATAGGGTTTGACCAGCTTTAACAGGATAACCTGCAAGTTCCCACTCATTTGGACATTTAGAAGGAATTCAGTGATGAGCATAATCTGCTTCATTCAAGCTGGCGGGACAATCGACAAGGACTATCTTGCCACCGACGAAAATCACGGTTACAACTTCGTAATCGGCAAATCGGCATTTCATGCAATCAGTCGCCAGGCGGGAATCCCATATGCCATTGGGTTTACCTGCGCTTGTCAGAAAGACAGTCTCGATATGGACGACGCCGACCGTGACACGATCAAGCGAATGGCTTCGGCTGCTCGTGAAGACAAGGTTGTGATTTTACACGGCACTGACACGTGATTCACGTCACTGCCCGTCACCTTGCGAACATCAAAGAAAGACTATTGTACTGACAGGGGCAATGACCTGAACGTTTTCGTGAGTCCGACGCCGACTTCAATGTTGGTATGGCAGTCGCGGGCTACCCACTGCCTACCAGCAGGTGTCTATATTGCTCTGTATGGTGAGGTGAAGCGTTGAGTGAATACACTCCACGCCAACGCTGCTTCGAAAGGTCGCTCTGATCTTCGGAGCGGCTTTTCTTTATACTTACAAACCACTCTGCTACAATAACGCTATGGCAAAACTATACTTCTCCTACTCCAGCTATGAATGCTGGAAAATCAACAGCACTCATACAAGTAGCACATAATTATGAAGAACGAGGTATGGACACGTATCTTCTAAATGCTCAATTAGATGACCGGTCTGGTCCCGGTAAAATTGTTTCCGCGTAGGACTCGAAAAACCAGCTGATACATATACCGACAGTGATGATCTGTTTGCCAAGATTGCTGATCGTATTAGCGGGAACGATAGTGATGCGTTTTGATTGATGAAGCACAGTGGCTTACTAAAGCACAGGTATGGCAGTTGTCAGAAGTGGCTGACAAACTATCGGTTCCGGTCATGCTACGGAATCCGAACTGATTTTCAAGGCGAGCTTTTTCCTGTTCAAAAGAACTCTTAGCCATTGCTGATGAGTTACGAGAACTCCGGACAATTTGTCGTGGTAAGAAGGCTACTATGGTGCTCCAAAAAGTGCTGAGGGCACCGTCCTCACGGAGGGACCGCAAGTGTTTGTCGGGGGTAATGAGACCTATGAGTCTGTGTGTCGCAAACACTGGAAAGAGGCGTTTAATAAACAAAACAACTCGTGAATCCCGTTAGAAATACGAAAGTTGGTATATTAAGATGTTAGTAAAAGTAATTGGGTCGACTATGAAATTAGGTATAACTAAAAATTGGAAGGTAACTCCGATCGCTAACGGGATGAAAACCTAAAATATCCATCATTACGTTAGCGGTCGCTGACCTTGCGCGCGCTAAGGCATTTTATGGGAAAGGGAATGGGACCCACTCCACACGAGGCTTCGCAAGAAGAAATTACTTTCTATGACATGAATGGCACGTGGTTATCACTGTACCTGCGAGAGAAATTGGCTGAAGATGTTGGTATCGCAGCCATCGGAGAAGGTTTTAGCGAGTGACTATTGCTCACAATGAGCCGAGTAAAGAGGGTGTTGATGCGGTCATAGAACAAGCCCGTCAGGCGGGCGCAAAATAGTCAAAGAACCACAGGAAGTGTTTTGGGGCGGCTACAGTGGCTATTTTGAAGATATGGACGGACATCTCTGGGAAGTTGCATACAATCCTTTTATGGATTTAACCTAAACATTCAAACGAAACGCGCCCGGCTGGGGCGCGTTTCGTTTTGTGTGATGGGAAATAGCGGGAGTATCCCTCATGTATTTCCACATAGCGTTAGTGAGTTTGTTTGGACAGTATGCCCGCACGCTCTCACGAATACCTCCGCTACCCCCATAGTATATCATGTCGAAGCAGTGCCGCGTTTGAGCAATATCCTGTGGGTATGTGTACAACAAAAAACTGCCCACAATGAGCAGTTTTTGTTCGTATACGAAATGGAGAGTTATTTCACCGCGTCCTTGAGTGCCTTAGCAGCTCGGAACTTTGGTACACGCATCGCTGGTACCTCGATCGCCTCACCAGTGCGAGGGTTGCGAGCAGTACGTGCGTTACGCATTTTAGCTGAGAAGATACCAAGACCAGCGATTGACACCTCGTTACCGTCCTTAAGGGTGTTTACGATGCAGTTGATCATGGTCTCTACGGCGCGCTCAGCATTAGCCTTCGTCACGTCGAGCTCCTCATGTACCTTGTTGATGATATCTGCCTTGTTCATAGGAAAATGATTTTTATATCTTTGTGCGTGTAATGTGTGACGTCGTGGACGACACGGTGCCGTATGGCGTGTAAAACATTATATAGCAAGGTTATACGGCTGCAATGTCTTGTAAAACGATTTTTCTGTGGTGTGCTTGATATTGCTAGGAAGTTCTATTCTACATGATAAGATGAGTCTCCATGAATACGGTAGCAATCCAGGGTGTGGAAGGTTCCTTCCACGATCAAGCGGTTCAGGAACTTATGCCCGGTGCGGAAGTGTTGGCATGTGCTACGTTTCAGGACGTTTTTGAGGCGGTCACTAAAGATAAAGTGCCATACGGTGTGGTTGCGATTGAAAACAGCCTCCACGGCTCTATCAATCCTGTGTCTCGCCTTTTAGAGCGCAATAATGTATGGGTGAGTGGGGAAGTAACGCTTACCATTGAGCAATTTCTCCTTGGTGTTGAACCAATGTCACTTGAGGCCCTCAATACTCCGGAAGCAGAAGTGCGCACGATGTTTCCTGCCTTTGCGCAGTGTGAGTTGTGGCTACAGGAACATCTACCGCAGGCGCGGCGCACGGAAATGTATGATACGGCGTATAGTTTGGTTACGGTGCTTGATGAGAAGAACCCGCTGGCGGTGGCGATTGCCGGACGTCGCGCCATGGAGGTATATGGTGGACACGTAATAGCTGGACCAATCAATGATGATCCGCATAATTTCACGCGATTTATTCTTAGTTCAAAAGATACGCGCGAAGATGCCAAAGCAAATCGCACGATGCTTATTTTGACCACCAGCCACAGTGATGGGGCGTTGTATCACGCGCTCGGCGCATTTGCGAAAGAGGGTATT
>JAWKSR010000008.1:0-35429 GCA_041389005.1 Minisyncoccota bacterium
GTTTCTTGAGTTTCGCCTCCACGTCTTTCCACATCGCTCCTGGCTGACAGGTAATGGTGACGGTACCGCCTTTCTTCTGAGGTTCATCTATACGATCCATGTGGGCTGACACATCAATCACCACTGAGTCTGTTAGTGAACCGCCAGAGAGACCAGTGCCAGCTGCACGGGGCGTAAGCGAGAGGGAAGGAAAGCGCTCTGTCTGCTTACCGAGTACTTGCACAGCGGTTTCAATGTCGTGCTGGTCCTTTGGTTGAAGAACAATCTGTGGTCTGATGGCAAAAACACTCTCATCGGTAGAGTATTTATCTAAAAGTGCTTTGTCGGTAGAGACTGTGCCGCGGAAACCAGCGTCACGCAAAGCATGCTCGACTAAAAGATGTCCAAGTGGCTCACGCTTCACACTGCCCAGCACTTGCTGTTTAGAGAGAGCTTTGCTGGTGGAGGTGGTTTTCTTGACAGTCTTCTTTTTTGTAGCCTTGGCTGGTTTGGTGGCTTTTGCCGCCGCTCGCTTAGTGCGTGAAGTTTTTCTGGAGGCTGGTTTTTTTGCTTTTTGCTCAGCACTTGTTACAGCAATCGAAACCGCACCGTCTTGTGCGTCAGTAACGGTGAGTGATGTACGTTTTGTGTGTGTCGCCATAAAAAGAGAACCTAAGAACTAAACAAAAACACCTCCAAAGTGTTGTCCGCATTATAGCGCATTTAAATATTTTATATGAAAGCTATTTCCACAAAAAGAAAACTGCGCCACTTAGGTAGCGGCGCAGCCGAATCAGTCAGCTACAGTTGGAATCTCCAAATGGGTACCATGAAGCAGCATCGAGACCACTTTTTATGGCATGCAGAGCACGAGCATAGGTGGTGATCTTCTTCAGACTGGTTGCTGTTACAGCTTCAAAGATGAGTCCGCTAGCGGCGGTGTCAGGAATACGAGCCAATTCATGCACGTTGCGCATAATTAAGCTCATAAACAACGATTCGACCATCAGTAGCTTTTCTTGGTTATCATAGCGCTCTGCGCTTGTTAGGGAGTCCCGTAATTGTTGAATCTCAGTCAACCTCCGTTCATGGTAACCGATTTCTGCTGCGAATTCATCGTTGAGAGCATTTATCTTATTTGCGGCGTCCAAGGTATCAACGGCACTTTCGCACGCCAATTCAACTCCAAATTCTTCAGTTTGTATAATCTCTTTGCCATGCTCGAGTAACTCATCAAAGAGCGTGTCAAACCCCTGTTCAAGGGCTTCTCTGACACCCGGATTGGATGTGTTATACACAAGGAATTGCCTCATCTTATCCTCCTAAAGATCAGATTGTTTTCTCAACACTAATTTTGAAACCAGGATTTGTCAATGCATGATATTCTATAGATTCTATGAGACAGACAACGGCGCTGGAAATACTAAAAACAGGGGGGAATGTGTTTCTCACGGGTGAACCGGGAGCGGGGAAGACCTACGTAATCAATCAGTACATCGCATGGCTACAGGCAGCAAAAGTACCCGCCGCTGTTACAACTTCTACTGGCATCGCCGCTACTCATATTGGCGGTACGACCATTCACTCGTGGAGTGGTATTGGCGTGAAAGATGAGCTTTCACACTATGATCTTGACGCCATTGCAGGAAAAGAAAAAGTATCCAAACGAATCAAAAAAGCCAAAGTCCTCGTCATAGACGAGGTCTCTATGCTCGATGGGAAAGTGGTCGATATGGTAGACCACGTGTGCAAGATGGTGCGGCAGTCTACCGATGCGTTTGGTGGACTCCAGGTAGTATTTGTGGGTGATTTTTACCAACTACCGCCGGTCACGAGGCAGGGTAACATGATGCGCTACGCGTTTGAATCGTTTGCCTGGCAGGAAGCTAAGCTCCTTACCTGTTACATTACCGAGCAGTACCGCCAAGAGGACGAGATGTTCTTAGGGCTTTTGAGTTCGATTCGGAAAAATGAGATCGAGGAAGACCACTACACGCTCCTTAATGAACAGAAAGATATTGGCTATGAGGGCATCGAGCCAACTAAACTCTATACGCATAACGCAGATGTGGATGCGGTCAATGCCGGTAAGCTCAAAGAGCTGCCTGGCACCACTCATAAATTTTTTATGACCAGTGCCGGACCAAAGCTTTTAGTAGAGGGATTGGTACGTAATTGCCTCTCACCACAAACCTTGGAACTCAAAGAGGGTGCAATGGTGATGTGTACGAAGAATAATTTTGAAGCTGGTTTTGTGAACGGTACTCTTGGGCGCGTAATCAACTTCAGTGGTGAAAAAGGCTTTCCGGTCATTGAAACCTCAGATGGTCGCGAACTTATCATCGAGCCAATGAGTTGGGAAGTGATGGAAGATGGCAAGGTTCGCGCCAGCCTAGAACAAGTGCCACTGCGTCTGGCGTGGGCGATTACCGTGCATAAAAGCCAAGGCATGTCGCTCGATGCGGCAGAAATAGACCTCTCGAAAGCCTTTGTCTATGGGCAAGGGTATGTGGCGTTGTCGCGGGTACGAACCCTTTTGGGACTTAAGGTGCTGGGTATGCACCCAAATGCGCTACAAGTAGACCCCAAGGTTATCCATCAGGATGCAAAATTTCGAACGGAGAGTGAGATGGCAGAAGACACCTTTAGTGAGATGGACGAGAATGAACTTACTAAATTACACACCCAATTTGTGACGGCAGTCGGGGGTACGATGCCGACAGGAAAAGTGACAGTGGTCGATGTGCATGAGCGACTGAAGCAGGAGAGTACGCTTGAGCAGACCAAACGATTACTCTTAGAAGGGAAGAGTGTTGAGGAGATTGCTAAAGAGCGCGGGCTGACCACTGGTACGGTATGGGGACACCTAGAAGATTTGCAAGGACAGGGTGAAATAGATTTAACGCACGTTGCACTCCTCACAGAGCAGATTTCAGACTGGGATACAATCTATGTTGAGCTGCAGTCCATCATTGATTCAGTCGGTACCGAGAAACTTAAACCGATCTATGAAGCGGCGGGGGAGAAGTATGACTATGATATTATCCGTGCCGCTCGATTATATTTCCTTACAAAATAAAACAACCCCCGGTATTTCTACCGAGGGCCTTTGTCTTGTGATTAGCCGATGACGCCAATCGCTGTTCCGCCCAAGAGGGCGATGAGTAGCGTTGCTCCTAAGCGTTGCTGTTGTGCTGTGGCTACGAGAGCCAGTGCGACAACGGCACTTGCATAGAAAGTTGGAATCATAGGACTTACTGAGCCCGCCAGTGCAACAAATGTAGTGATGTATGCGAAGCGGATTAGGTATTGCGTTTTTGTCATGGGATCCCCTGTTCTAATTTCTAACATGATAACATATTTTAACTATATTGTCAATGTGTGTGTACACGTGGTTTTTGTGCGGTGGCAAAGGGCGGTATAATAGAAGTACTAATCATAAATATTGGGAAGGAATTATGTATAAAAAGACTGTTTTCGGAGTGGTGATGGGGTTGGCATTGGTGGTTGCACCAGTGGCACAGGCAGCGAATGTAAGTGATATTTTGGCGCGGATGGATGAGATCATCAAAGAGATGCAGTCTCTGCGCACTGAGTTTGATGGCTTGAGTGCGCAAGTACCTGCCAACGGTTCTACTGCCGGTTCGGTACTGGGAGCACAAACCAGTGCACGACTTACACAAACTATTGCTTACGGTGAAACCAACGAGGATATTCGTCTTATTCAGTTACTCTTACGAACTGATCCAGACATCTATCCGTACGGAGTGGCATCTGGTTTTTTTGGTGATAACACCACTGAAGCGATCCGTAATCTCCAAAGTCGCTTTAACCTTGATCCAGTGGGCGTCGTTGGTCCTGCTACTACGGCACTCCTCGAAGCCTTCTTTGCGAAGTATCCAGGCACCGACTTCCCAAGTGATGCTCTTGCTAGTGATCCACGCGTAAAGGGTGCCAGTACGAGCGCTGGTGATTCCGGCTTGTCTGGACAGATTGCTGCTGTGCAAGCTGAGATAAGTAAGCTCACTGGGAGTGGCAGTACCGGAAGCACTGGCTCAGTACGCTCTATTGAAGCAGAGTTTGATCGTGGTGAGGCGAGTGTGAAGATTGAATACATCAACGGCAATACTAAACGTCTCATTGTTGCCGCTGATGATGAAGATGAGCTTGTAGAAGCTATCAACGATCGCACAGGACTGTCTACCAGCGTAATCCGGGCGGCGCTTGAGATCGAAGAAGAGGATAAAGACGATAATGATGCCGACGAAGACGACGCTGAAGATGCACTTGATGATGCTGAAGATGCACTTGATGATGCTGAAGAAGCTATCGAAGAAGCAGATGACGATGGTGACGATGTTGATTGGGCAGAGGACACGCTAAAAGAAGCTGAAGAACTCTTTGAAGAAGCAGAAGACGCCTACGATGACGAAGACTGGGACGAAGCGGTTGAAAAGGCTGAAGAGGCTAAAGATTTAGCTGAGGAAGCAGAAGATCGAATTGGTGAAGAAGAGGGAAGCAAGAAGGGTGACAGTGATGAGATTGAGGAAATCGAAGCTGAGGTGGTAGATGAGGATGAAACTGAAATCACGGTCAAGTATGAAGATGACGATGACTATGAGTTTACAGTGGAAGAAGACAAGATTGATGAGATTATCGAAGAAGTAGCCGATGAGCTCGACATGGACGAAGACGACGTTGAAGACCTTATCGAGTTTGATTTTGGCGATGTAGATGAGATCGATGTTCTAGTGGATGAAGATGAAGATGAAGCAGATGTGACGGTAACGTACGAAAGTGGAGTCGAACGGCGCTTTACTATTGACGCTGATGACGAAGACGAGATGATTGAGGATATTGCCAAGGAGATTGATGAGGATGAGGATGATGTAGAGGATTGGACCGACTTCGATTACTAATTCCATTTTTTGCGAATAGCTGTGTCGTTACGTTAGTTCTTTTGCTCACCGTATGTCTAGATACGGCTCACGCAAGAACTAACTAGACTTCTTGCTCTTCATCAAAAAATGAAATGAGTAAAATTAAAAGGAAAATATGACGAACTACTTTGTCATTACGCTTTTTCTTAGGTCACCGTATATTGAATACGGCTTCCTCGTAAAAAATCCTAGGCTTCTTGAATCTCATTTCATTCTGAAATTTTATTTGGTGAGCAAAGCCCGGCGCGTAGCGCCGGGCTTTGCTATACTAACGATTCATTATGTGGCGTGTATATCGCAGGAGACCAAAGCGTAGAAGTAGTGTTACCAAGCACTACGTGGCGCATAAAGAAGCCGCGCGTGAACTTACGCTCGCACGTCTGCAACACTTTAACCAACATTACGGCTTCTCCTGGAATCGCGTTGCTATCCGCAACCAGCGGCGTTGCTGGGGGAGTTGTACGTCCCTTAAAAATCTCAACTTTAGCTACAAAATTCTATTTCTACCGGCTGAGTTACGAGACTACATAATCGTGCACGAACTCTGTCACTTGGCAGAACTGAACCACAGTCCACAGTTTTGGGCATTGGTTGCAGAGACGATGCCTGCGTACCGGGCGCAGCGGTCGCTTTTACGGCAGTATGAACAGGGTTTTTTAACGCTCTCTGCTAAACCGGACTTCATGGTAAAATGAGAACATGAATTACCTTGCCATCATTGCGTTAGTACTGTTCGGTGGAGTATTGGCGTATCAACAATATACGCCGCCAGAGGTACCTGATGTTATAGTCAGTGAAGCTGAGTCAGTCACTGCCAGCAGTACTGCGACCACTACCGCTCAAGCATCAACCACTTTAGAAACGAGCACTACACTAATTCCAATTCTATGAATGACACAACACAAACTGCTGATGTATCAGTAGAAACTAAAACCATGCTTGTCGCTGGCGGGTGCTTTTGGTGTGTCGAGAGTGACTTAGAGAAGTTGCCAGGCGTGGTTGAGGCTGTTTCTGGTTATGCTGGCGGTAGTACTGAGAATCCTACCTACGGCGACTATAGTAAAGGCGGGCATCGTGAGGTGGTGGAAGTCACGTATGATCCAGCGGTAGTATCGTTTGAGCAAATTGCCATCTACACACTCAAACACACTGATCCGACTGACGATGATGGTTCCTTTGCAGACAGAGGAGATTATTATTCTGCCGCACTGTACTACGAAACCGAGGCTGAGAAAGCCACGATAGAAGCGCTGATCAAAGAGATTGATGAACAGGGACCGTACGATAAGCCGCTGGCGGTGGATGTAGAGCAGCGTCCTACATTCTGGGCAGCTGAGGATTTCCACCAGGACTACTACAAAGGGACCTTGAGTAAGTTTAAGTACAAAGCGTATCGCGCGGCATCTGGTCGCGATACCTTCATCAAAAAGTACTGGGGTGCTGATACTGGCCCAGATCTTTCATGGCGCGCAGAAGTGTCCACAGAAACCACTGCATCAAGTGAGACCAGTACAACCAAAGAACCAGGCTGGTGGAAAAGTTTTACGATGCCGAGTGAGACTGAGCTCAGAGCTCTTTTGACTCCGCTACAGTATAAGGTGACACAAGAAGAGGGGACTGAACCGGCTTTTAATAATACGTATGACGGCAATAAAGCCGAGGGTATTTATGTTGATATTGTGTCTGGCGAACCATTGTATTCTTCAACACATAAATATGACTCAGGTACCGGTTGGCCGAGCTTTACTCAACCGATTACTCCCGAGGCGGTGACTGAGCATAAAGACTTTAAACTTATTTTGCCGCGCACTGAGATCCGCTCCAGTATCGCCGACTCACATCTTGGGCATGTATTTAAGGACGGACCAGAAGACGCTGGTGGTTTACGCTACTGTATGAACTCAGCTGCATTGCGCTTTGTTGCCAAGGAGGATATGGAGCGGGAAGGTTACGGTGATTACCTGTTTCTTTTTGAATAATTGGACGAACTACAGCGTTACACAAAAGTGGGCGAGCCTTAGCTCGCCCACTTTTGTGTATAGTCTTGTCATTTATCTCACCTTGTCTTGTACAATAAACTAATCATTGTATGGAAGCTTCACTTGACGCCTTGTTAGGTTTTTTCTTTACCACAGACATCCCTCTCTGGGCGTATTTAACGAGTTGGATGGCAGTACTTTTGGTAGCCCTTTTCGCCCTTGTTCGAGGGGCTGACACGTTTGTGGTGGGAGCTAAACAAATGGGCGCCAGCCTGGGCATGAGTAAATTTGCCATCGGGGTGCTGATTGTGGGTTTTGGCACCTCACTGCCAGAGTTAGCATCTTCAATTGCTGCGGCACTCGATAATGAGACCAGTATTGTGGTTGCCAACGCCGTTGGTTCAAATATCACCAATATCTTGTTGGTGGTAGGTATTTTGGCAGCATTTGGTGGGAAGATCGTCATGAAACGGGATTTATTGCGCACTGAGTTGCCGATCTTTTTTATTGCTACTGTGCACTTCTTGGCGGTTATTCATGACGGCATGGTGGATCGTATCGAAGCAGTCTTATTGCTCGGTACGTTTGCTGCGTATATGTGGTATCTCTTTTATGAGGCAGAGGATGATGATGCTGTAGACCTCAAAAGTGAAGGAAGACGACCACATCTTGAAGTACGGTCACTCATGTTTATTGTCATTGGTATGGCGGCAGTGTTACTCGGCGCACAATACACAGTAGATATGGTAGTAAATATTGCTACCGTGCTGTCTGTGCCACTTGGACTCGTATCGATTGCCGCCATTGCCCTTGGCACCTCACTACCAGAGTTGTTTGTCTGTATTCAAGCTATAAAGACAGGAGAGCAAGAACTTGCGATTGGTAATATCTTTGGCTCCAATGCGTTTAATATTTTGGTAGTGATCGGTATTCCAGCCCTTATTACTCCGCTGATAGCTGATGAGGTGGTGATGCAACTGGGAACTGGTATTTTGCTCGCCGCCTCCGCAATATTCTTTGTAAACGGCTTGGCTAAGCAAGTCATGCGTTGGGAGGGAATGATGATGTTGCTGTTTTTCCTTTTTTCTTGGTGAAGTTGGTTGACTTCATTTAGAACATGAAGACCTTACCTGAAATCCTGCTCATAGATAAACCCAAAGGCATTACTTCGTTTGAGTGATACGCACGTTGAGACGACGTTTTCCAAAGGAGAAGCGCCTAAGATGGGTCACGCTGGTACGCTCGACCCACTTGCAAGTGGTCTAATGCTTATTGGGGTAGGGGCAGGGACTAAAAGCTCACGGAGCTTGTTGGTCTCAGTAAAGAGTACGAAGCGGAGATTCTTTTAGGAGAGCAGCGAAGTACGGGCGATATGGAAGGAGAGGTGCTCGCGGAAAAGGCAGTGACTGGGTCACTGGCTGACACAACGCTCAGAGCGGCACTTGCTCAATGGTAGGTGAGTTAACGCTACCAGTCTCAGCGTACTCCGCCATTAAAAAATCTGGGGTGCCCATGTATAAACGAGCACGGGCGGCGGAAAGAAAAGGAGCGTTGGTACGTGATGTCCCGGTTAGGACTATGCGTGTCTTTGAAGCTGAATGTAACGCTACTATGTATGATAGTGCTAAAAAGCAACAAGTTGTAAATGTGCGGTTTAATGTCGGAAGTGGCACCTATATCCGCTCGTTAGCGGAAGAGTTTGGCAAGCGACTCGGGTACCCAGCGACATTAAAAAATCTCCGCCGTACTAAAGTCGGGGAGTTTAAAATAGAAAACGCGCAATTGTTACAATAAAAGAAAGTCGCTGGTTTAATCCAGCGGCGAGTTTTAGCCCTTTTGCAAGGCTAGTCGTGAAGGAACCTCATCTTGGCGCGCCTCTGCAGCGTGTTTTGGCTGCTTCCATTTCTTCCTGCCTGGATTGTTCAGCAAAATACTCGTCAGCATCGAGAGCATTCATGACTTTCTCAGTTAGCTGGTTAATATTTTTAACAGAACGTTTCCGGGAGTTTGCTGTAAGGGTAGCTAGTACTGCTCTGTGAACAGTGAAGCCTCTAGCAACCAATCCCACTGCTTCAGCTGTGATTTCGGAAAGTTCACGCATGTCCGCCTCCTTTCTTTTTCTGCTTGCACTATACAATTTTTTTGAAAAAGAAAAGACCGCGGAACTCAGTTGGGCTCGCGGTCTTCATTTGCTGTACTTGTGCGGGTGCTTACAAGACAGCTGCAACGTCAGAGCGTGCATCACACCCAAGAACTTGTGAAGAGAATACCCGGAAAAAACGGAAACGGCGAGGGAGTGAGTTTCTCGATCACCTTCAGGTCACCTGCGGCTTGGCAAGCTTTTTTGCCCAGGAAGCCAACTTGGATGAGACCCCTTCGATGATCCCAACAACCTCGTGACCTGCTCGGCAATGCTGATTCGAGACGTAGACGGGTTCAGATTTTTCAACGTATGCGATTGTTTCCATTTCAGACCTCGTAAGTTAGGAAAACGCAAAACTCTGATTCTCATTATACACAAATTGTGGTAAAAGTCAATAAAAGGCTGAAAATGCAAAGCATTTTCAGCCTTTTATCCGTGTAGTTTTTACCCAAGTAATTTTTCTACCACTGCTTTTACATCACCGCCATCAGCTTTACCGCTTAATTCTTTCATAAGAGCACCGATAGCTATGCCCATTTTGCTTTTATCGGTTACTCCGAGTTCTTCTAGCTTGGCTTTAGCTATTGGTTCGATCTCTTCTGGTGACATCATTTGTGGTAGGTAGGCTTCCAGTACGACGAGTTCTTCTTTTTCAGGATCGACAAGGTCTTGGCGACCCGCAGCTTCATACTGCACAATTGATTCTTTGCGTTGTTTAGCCAGACGCTTGATGACACCAAGTACCGCTTCATCATCGAGTGTATCCTGCGGGGTTTTGCCAGTTGCTACTAGCTCGTTGGTAAGTGCAGTAGAAATACTGCGTACGGTACGCAAACGTACCTCATCCTTTGCCTTCAGAGCCTCTTTTATTGAGTCTTTAATTTCCTCATGTAGTGCCATAGCGCTTTCAATTACCGGTAATAGTGTTGCTATAATAGCACTAACACTTGGTTAGTTCTATGACACATTCTGCGGCTCTCAAAACAAAGTCAAAAGTTGTGGTGCCTGGCGGAACGCAGGCAAAAAGTTATGCCTGGCATGCACACGCCACTGATGAGATTCTTTCAGTGCTCGGTACCACCGCAGCTGGTCTTACTGCGAAAGAAGCCCACGTACGGCTACTCAAACACGGCGCTAATACCTTTACTGAAGCCAAAGAAGTGGGAATGTGGCAACGAGTTTTTGGGCAGCTGAAAAATCCTCTGGCGCTGGTACTGGTGTTTGCGTTTGTACTGACATTAGCATTGGAAGAGTTTGTTGATGCGGGGGTGATTGGTTTTGCATTGGCTATTGCCATCGCTGTTGGTGTCATTCAAGAAGGCAAAGCGTCTTCTGCTTTCAAAAAACTTAAAGCCTCCCAGGTACACAAAGCGGTTGTGTTCCGCGATGGCAAGAAGCATGAAGTTGAAACTGCTGAATTGGTGGTCGGTGACGTAGTTGAAGTGCTTGATGGCGCTCAGATACCAGCGGATCTGCGGCTCATATTTACCAAAAAGTTTTCTACCAATGAATCAGCTCTAACAGGTGAGTGGTTGGCAGTTGAAAAAGACGATCAGCCGGTGTTGGTGGGGACACCCCAAGCGGAGCAACACAATATGGCGTGGATGGGTACGTTTGTGGCGTCTGGGTACGCGCATGGCGTAGTGATTGCTACGGGTGATAACACTGCGCTTGGTGCGGTAGCAGAGGATCTGCGCACTATCACCGATACGGAGACCCCGCTACAGGCTCAGATGCGTAAAGTATCGCTCTTCATGCTCTATATCATTGCCGCGCTCGTGGTGGGGATATTTTTGATTGGCTTTTGGCAGGGGCAAGGCATACATGACATGCTACTTATTTCCATCGCTATTGCGGTGGCTTCTGTGCCTGAGGGTTTGCCAGCGGCTGTCACTATCATTTTGGCGGTGGGTATGGAGGCGCTTTTACGTCGTGGTGGGCTCGTACGTAACTTGCTGGCGGCGGAGACACTTGGGTCTACCACCTACGTCTTAACTGACAAGACTGGTACGCTAACTGAAGCGAAGATGGCGCTGACCGGTGTCATCCATAGTGTGGCAGACAACTATGACCCCGCCTCTTGGCAGAAAGACCCGTCCGTGCAGCGGGTTATAGATATTGCCCTCTGTGCGTCTAATGCGTTTGTGGACGAAGAGAAAGGCAAAGAGATATTGCGTGGTGATCCAGTGGAGCGCGCCATTCTTAAAACGGCGCAAGATAGTGGTGTATATGCTAAAGAGACGAGTCTCCGGTCGGCGCGTATTGATATTTTGCCGTTTACTTCAGAGAACCGCTTTGCCGCTGGCTTAGCCGAAGGGGAAGGAGATACGCATACGCTGTGCATTAACGGGGCACCAGAGCATATTCTCGGCTTGGCGGGACGGTTGATGGTAGGTGAAGAGATTGAACCATTAAACAAAGCTAAGCGCGCTGAACTACTCAGTGCGCTTGATCAGGAAACGCGGCAAGGTAAGCGTTTGGTGGCAGTAGCTTATAAAGAAGTGTCATACGATGACATCCCCGAGCAAACCGACAATCCAGATGACCTTATAAAAGCCTGTATCTTTGCTGGCATTTTGATATTGAACGACCCGGTACGATCGGGTGTAAAAGAGGCGATCGCTGGGGTGCAGGAGGCAGGTGCTGAGGTGATCTTGGTGACGGGAGATAATCCAGCTACCGCACTTTCGATTGCGCGGCAGGTAGGTATTGCCGGAGCAAGTGAAAGCGCCCTTATTAGGACTGACCTTGAAGAGCTCGATGACGATGAAATTGTGAGTATCTTGGACAACGTCCACGTGTTTGCCAGGTTTTGCCACAACAAAAACTGCGGTTGGCGCGTATCTTGCAAACGCGCGGAGAGATTGTAGCCATGACGGGGGATGGCATTAATGATGCACCGGCTCTTAAGAAAGCCAATATCGGTATCGCGATTGGCTCGGGGACTGAGGTGGCAAAAGAATCATCTGACTTGGTTTTGCTGAACGATTCTTTTGCCACTATTCACGCCGCCATTGAAGAGGGGAGGCGTATCATTGCCAACTTACGCAAGATTGTTGGTTATCTGCTTTCCACTAGTCTCTCGGAAGTGGTCCTGATTGGTGCGGCACTGTTGACGGGTGGACCAATCCCGCTGTTGCCAGCACAAATACTTTGGGCAAACGTGATTGAAGAGGGTCTTATGAGCGTGGCGTTTGCCTTTGAGCCCGGAGAGAAAGACGCGATGAAGCAGCGACCGCAGGATATTCATGAGGAGGGTGTGTTGTCGCCAGCGATGTTGTGGTTTATGGCATTTGTAGTCACCGTTTTGAGCAGTATCTTGGTCATGCTCTACCTGTACTTCAAACAACTCGGCACTTCAATTGAGGAACTACGTAGTGTGATGTTCTTAGCTATTTCACTCGACTCACTCTTTATCGCGTTTGCGTTCCGTTCTCTCACTACGCCAGTGTGGCGGATTCCACTCCATACCAATCTTTTCTTTGTAGGGTCATTTCTTTTGAGTGTTGGCTTACTCGCTGGAGCACTCACCGTACCGTTCATGCGCTACGTGCTTTCATACACACCACTGCCACTTTATGATATCGGATTGGTAGTTGGCTTTTCGGTTGCGTCACTTGCTATCATCGAACTTGGAAAATGGCTCTTTTTTGAACCCCCAGATAGCAATGCTACAATAGCCTCATGACTGGAATTGAAGTAGCGATTCTCGTACTCTTAGCAACTGTTTTAGTGGTGCTTGTGTACACCACGTTTATAAAATCTGATAGTACAGATAGTCAGAGTGTGCTTTTGTTACAACAACAGCTCGCACAGTTACGTGAGACTATGGACGAACGCTTGGGTGAGACTAATAAGACCATGCAGGAGACCAGCCGTTTACAGTTTCGTGAAAGTAAAGAATTAATTCAAGAGATTAACAAAGAAGTAAACGAGCAGCTCCGGGGAGTCATAAAAGGAGTGACCGAGGTGAGTGAGTCTTCCAAACAAGTTTTTACGGTTGCTGAGCAACTTCAGAATCTGGAGAAAGTCCTCAAGCACCAAAAACAGCGCGGCAACCTGGGTGAGGCAAGTTTGCAGTTGGCACTTGAAAATATGCTTCCCGCCACCGCCTACAAACTCCAGTATGGGTTTCCGGGTGGGGAAGTGGTAGACGCAGTAATTGAGACCAAAGACGGTCTCATTCCAGTTGATGCTAAGTTTTCTCTCGATAATTATCGCCGGTTAGTAGATGAAGGAGATGACATTAGGCGTGAGGAACTTGAGAAGGAATTTAAGAATGATTTGAAGAAACGCATTGACGAAACCGCTAAGTACATTCGCACCAAAGATGGCACCCTCCCGTTTGCTTTTATGTACATTCCCGCTGAAGCTATCTACTATGATTTGCTAGTAAATGAAATAGGTTCGGTGAAGGTCAATACTCGCTCACTCATAGACTACGCGTACAAAGATAAAAATGTCATCATCGTGTCACCGACTACTTTTGCTGCCTACTTGCAGTCTGTTTTGTACGGTTTCCGTGCCTTTAAAGTAGAGGAAAGTGCTAAGGAAATTCAGAAAAATGTTGAAAAACTAACACGGCATCTGCAGGCGTATAATCAATACTTTGAAAAACTCGGTACCACTCTGGGCACAACCGTAAACCACTACAATGCCGCCAGCAAAGAGCTTGGTAAGATAGATAAAGACGTGACAAAGATCACCGGGGAAGGAGTGGGTGTTGATACGTTGTCACTTGAGAAGCCAGCAAAAGTAGAATAAAGAAAGCCCGATCTATAACAGACCGGGTCTTTTCATTCGACTTGAGCCTTAGCTCAATTTTGGCTTGCCCGCTCCCGTCATCAGTCGCTGAATGATGACGAAGAGAAGCGCACCCAGAATTACGGCTGCAGGTAGCCAATCCAGGGTGTATCCAAGGTACTGCAAAAAGCTCATTTTACCCTCCTTTTGCTTTTGCGCACTTTAGCGTGATATCTTGCCAAAAGCAAGGTTTTTGTGTACTATGGCGCGACTAAAAAGAAATTATGGCGGCAAAAGCTACTAAAACAGAAGAATTTGCAGTAATTGAAACCGGCGGCAAGCAGTACGTAGTGTCAGTCGGTGATGTGCTTGACGTGGAATTACTAGGTGATCATAAGGAAGGGGACACGGTAGAATTTGATAAGGTTCTTATGAACGATAACGGCAAAGATGCTACTATCGGCACTCCCTACATTGACGGTGCTAAAGTAAAGGCAAAATATCTTGGTGAAAAGAAAGGCAAGAAACTCTCTATCATTCGTTTCAAAGCTAAGAGTAACCGATTCCGAAAAGTCGGACATCGCCAACAATACGCTCAGGTAGAAATTAGCTCTCTTTAAAAAACAACCCGCTCAGCGGGTTGTTTTTTATTGCGTTGGAAAATTTAAGAAGATTAATGTAAAAAGCCGCAGGAGGGAACATGTCCTCCTGCGACTTTGCCTAGCGGATTTTTGCCGCAAACTTATACTCGATTTCAAGACGCTGGCGCGTCTTTTGATCGAGTTTTGACCACCATTGCGTTGCTTGCTTCAGTTCACCGAGTAGCAGTCCAAGATTGGACGTGCGAACTCGCTTGTACAAGAAGCGAACAGTGCTTTGCACCGTACTGCACCGGTATGTAAGCACAGCGCGATACAGAATGATGATCTTTGTCGCCTCTTCGGGCGACATTGTCTTGACGTCAAGCATAGAACTAACTCCTCGTAATGGTGCTTGCCGTCCCTGCAAATAGAGTTCTGTGACTCCTTTATTTATCATTAAAGCATAAAATAGTATAAAAGTCAACCATTAGCTATGGCGGTTTTGGAAGGCGCTTTTGATAGTGGCTGGGTCGGCGTACTCGAGTTCAGAGCCGGTTGAAAGACCCCGACCAAGCTCAGAAATAATCACGGTTTCAATACCAGACACCTCTTTCAGAAGGGCGTGCACAAAACGGGCAGTGTTTTCACCATCGGGGTTAACCGAGAAGGCGAGCACAATTTCAGACAAGCCTTGCGGTAGGCGTTCCTCGACAATTTTTTTGAGTCCATTAGCTCGCAGTTTATTGGTCTCTTTACTCTCCAAGAGAGGAGCGGTACCACCGAGGACAAAGTAAAGTCCATCGTACACTCCTGAACGTTCAATCGGAAGGATATCAACATCGCGCTCCACTACGGTAAGTTTGGTGATATCTCGAGCACCTTCACTACAAATAGCACAAATGGTCTCGCCATTGCTACGGGCAAAAAAGCGCCGACAACTCTCACATTCCATGACTGTATCTTGTATGCCAGCAATGAGCTTAGATAACTCTGCGCTATCAGCTTCGGGTAAGGTGAGGACGTGAAATGCAAACCGTCTGGCTTGGCGGGCGCCAATGCCAGGAAACTGTTCAAAATATTGAATAAGTTTATCGAGCGGGTTCATCTTGCCCTAACAATAACATTGCGCGCCGAGCGCGCTTGTTATCGAATTATAAGTTTTTCTAATCCGTTCAACCATAAAAAACATCTGAGTTATCTATTGTACACGATGTTATTGTTGGGGCGAGATTCATAGGTTAGAAGTCATCGTCTGTACTGGCGCTACTGGCACTATGGTGTGTATCAAGATTAAGAAAGCGGACGTGTTGACCATCGAAGTACAATTCACAGGCACCCACCGGACCGTTACGATGTTTCTCCACCAGAATCTCAGCAATGTTCGGTCGCTCAGATTCTTTGTTGATCTTATCTTCACGGTGGATGAACATGACTACGTCCGCATCTTGCTCAATCGAACCAGAGTCACGCAGGTCAGACAGGCGTGGCTTACCGCCGCGCTGCTCTACCGCACGAGAGAGTTGAGACAGAGCCAGCACCGGCACCTTGAGTTCACGAGCCAGTTGTTTGAGTGATCGAGAGATCTCAGTTACTTGTTGCACCATCGAATCACTGGCTTTAGTAGCAGTTGGGTTCATCAACTGCAAGTAGTCAACAATCAAGAGGTCGAGACCGTGCTCGTTATGCAGACGCCGTGCGGCAGAACGCATTTTGAGGATATTATTCCCGGGCTGGTCATCGATATGAATCGAAGCATCAGATAGTTTTGCCATAGCGTTTTGTACCGCCTCAAACTCCTGGTCATTTCTAAGTTTCCCGGTACGGAGTTTCCAGGAGTCTACTCCCGCTTCTGAAGCCAGCATACGATCAACTAGTTGCTGGTCACTCATTTCAAGGGAGAAGATTCCCACCGACTTTTGGCTTTTGAGGGCTGCGTTTCGAGCGATATCAAGGGCAAAGGTAGTTTTACCCATACTCGGTCGGGCGGCGAGGATGATGAGGTCAGATTCTTGTAGTCCAGAGAGAATGTTATCGAGAGCCGCAAATCCAGTTGGCACACCACGTACTGCGTCTTGGTTCTCACTGAGGTGTTCAAAACGCTCCCAGGCTTCAGTCAGGGAGTTGCCGATGGTTTTAAACTTCAGGACACCAGTGTTGTTGGTGACATTGTAGATTTTGCGTTCTGACTGGTCGAGTGCCTCATCTATACTCTCTGGATCAGAGAAGCCGAGTTCAGCAATCTCGTCAGCGGCGTAGATAAGTCCACGCAAGGTGGCTTTATCTTGTACGACCTGTGCGTAGTACATGGCGTTACCAGCGGCCGGAACGTTCTCGATCAGTTCAGTGAGATAGGTGGCGCCGCCCACACGCTCAAGCTGTTCGTTACGCTTCAGGCGGTTGGTGACCGTAAGCATATCAATCGGGTCACCTTTGGTGAACAATTCTAGGATGGCTTTAAATATTTCCCGGTGTTTATCAGCATAAAAACTTTCTGGATACACGGTCACTGAGACATCGTGCATAGCTTCCGGTTTAAGGAGAATGGCACCTAAAAGCGCTCGTTCTGACTCGAGGTCGTGCGGAGGGGTGCGCAGTCGCTTACTTTTTAGCGGCACATCATTCATTGCCTCCAAGTTTACCACGAGAACCGATTTGACGTTTTTCCGTCAATTTTGTGGATTTTGTGAGTTCCGTGGACAACTGCAGTGGTCTACATCATCTATATTTTACTAATACGAGGACCAGTATCGGTATCTTCAACAGCGTAACCTTTAAGCGATAATGCTTCACGCAGACGGTCAGCTTCATCCCAGTTTTTAGCAATGCGGGCAGCAGTTCGTTCTTCTACTAAAGTTTGTATATCTGCCGGCAAATTGTCTAGCACAAGCGCTGCATCATCGCTTACTTCGGTATCTAATCCCAGTTCAAGTAGGGTGTTGAAGGCTTGCAGGGTGGCGAGTTTTTCGCCGAGTTGCACTGACTGGTCTTTGGCAAGCTCCCACATAACAGCGATGGCTTTTGGAGTATCAAGATCGTCATGCAAAGCGGCAATAAAATCCCGTTCGTACAGTGGGTGTACCTTGGTTGGAATGATATCTGCTAACTCTCGTTGTACAGTGGCAAGCAAGCGAGCGCGGGCAGTTTTGGCAGCTTCCAGCGCCTCGTATGAGAAGTTAGCAGTTGTACGGTAGTGACTGGTAAGCAACCAGTAGCGGTAATCAAGCGCCTCAAAGTTTCCTTTGGCTTTAAGGTCTTCCAGAGTCAATCCATTACCAAGTGACTTCGAGAACTTTTCATGGTTGATAGTGATATGGGCGTTGTGGAGCCAGTAGTGTACGTACGGTTTGCCGGTTGCACACTCAGCTTGGGCAATCTCAGCGTTGTGGTGGGTGTATGTGAGGTCTTCACCACCGGTATGAACATCAATCTCTTTGCCAAGCGTAGCGAAAATCATAGCGGTACACTCAATGTGCCACCCGGGAAGCCTACACCCCAGCGACTATCCCAACCAAGTGAACCTTTTTTCCAAAGGGCAAGTCGGCTGGATGATGCTTGGCTTCATTTACAGCTACCCGCGCACCGGCTTTGATTTTTTCTATATCTACGTTGCCCAGTCGTCCATAGCGGGGTATTTTGCGATATCAAAGTAGACGCCATCTTCAGTTTCGTAAGTGTAGCCTTTTTGTTCTAAGGTCTCGATGAGTTTTTATCTGTTCACGCACGAAGTCACTGGCACGGGCGTAGGTGGTAGCGGGAAGGTTGCCAAAGACATCATTGTCTGCCTTAAAGGAATCTATGTAGGGGAGGACAAAGTCACGCATCGCTGTAAGCGTAATTGGGAGACCGGCTCGCTGCATGCCGCGCATGATCTTGTCCTCGCCAGCGTCAGCGTCATCGCTTAAGTGTCCAAAATCGGTAAAGTTGATGGTCAAAGACACATGATAGCCGTTGTACAAAAAACAAACGGTGAAGTAAGTCAGGTAGCAGATAGGCACGTAAGTTACCAATATGAATATGGTCATACACCGTGGGACCACAGGCATACATACTGACGTGATGGGCTTTTATAGAGGTAAATTCCTCGAGGGTTTGCGTTTCAGTGTTATAGAGTTTGATGGGTGGGTAGGCAGGAGTCTTTTTGAATATTCCAAACATAGGGGACAGTATAAAGATAAAAGAAGAAAGAGGGAAGCAATAAAACGCAAGTAAGGTGTATCTGAATTTATTTTGGGACGTAAACTTTTACGGTGAGAGAGTTTCCTCTGGGCAAAAGTGCCTTCTGTTTTACACTGAGACTCCACCTATCGCTGCTTCGGCATCCCTACTTACATTAGCTGTTTAGGTTGTCGCGTGCTTTGTGCTGGCAACCTCTTGCGAAAGTGTTGTTACACTTTCTCACCTCAGATCGCGATTCCTTGCTCTCGCTC
Source organism: Minisyncoccota bacterium (assembly GCA_041389005.1). Classification (GTDB taxonomy): domain Bacteria; phylum Patescibacteriota; class Minisyncoccia; order Phycocordibacterales; family UBA918; genus OLB19. The sequence goes on from JAWKSR010000008.1 coordinate 18,793, forward strand.
GGATCGGATGTAACGTGCCGCCGGGCACGTTACATCCAACGCTTGTACTTAAAGTACCCAAAGCAAAGTGAGAGGGCTGCCATGATACTAACGATGATCCAGAAGTCGTGTTCCTGCCCAACAATTGGAGTGGTGTTTGTGTTCATGCCGAACATCGAGGTAAAGAGAGTTAACGGGAAGGTGATGAACGCCATGATAGTAAGTATCTTCATAACCTCATTTTGCTTGGTCGATAAGAGGGCGTTGTTTGTGTCACGTAAGTCCTCAAGCACCGAACGTACTCGGTCAGCTCGGCGGACAAGATGTTCGTATGTAGAAACAACAGCTTCAATCTGGTGAGTATAACCGCGTCCAAAAGCGCTTGTAGCAGCAGTATCAAGATCAGTAAGTGCGCTTTCGTGGCTCTCAAGAACGTGTTTAAAACTGACAGCACGACGGCTGATATTTGATATAGCGAACAGCATCTCCTTTTCATTGTCTTGAAAAATATTTTCTTCCGTCTCTTGGATGCGTGATTCCAGGTAATCAATTTTTTCATCCAGTGCATTATAGAGATATTGCAACAGCGCTAGAAGTAAATGTGCGCCAGTGGCTTTTTTGCTGGCGTGTTTAAGAATATTTACAACCTCAAGTTGTTTGGTTAAAACTATGGACGGCGTTAATGTCTTCAAAACGAATAGTGATGAGATGTGATTTGGTGGCAATAAACTTTATTTCATGCGGATGCTTAATATCAGTCCGTTTCACCACTGGAAAATCGAGCGTGATTTTCAACACGTTTTTTGCGTGTTTAGTCTCGGTACGCGGTGTCATGCTGGTGAGATCACCAACAAGTTCAGTCGGTAGGGGACATGCCTTGAGAATGGTACGCAAGTCTTTATTGGTGGGATGTAATGACATCAAGCCACACAATATTCTCATGTGAAAAACGCTGGATCATTTTCATTTTTATGGTAGCACAATTGTCCTTTGGCGATTGCTAAGCGCTGTGCAATAATGAGGTCGTTATGGCTCATACGGAGGTCACTGATAAGACAAGAAATCGTTCGAATACGTTGTTAGGTGTTGGCTTGGCAATTATCCTCGCCTGCGCCGCCTTTTTTTCTGGTCTGGAGTTGGGCTCTGGGGTCAGTGAAGACCGGTCGCTTGAAGCTGGTCTATTTTCTTTTTCTGGAAACAGGAAGTACCGGCAGAAGAAGCTGATTTGGGTGAATTTTGGCGGGTATGGCATCTTTTGGAAGACAAATACGTGTCTGCCACCAGTACCGGTGAAGTATCTGCTACTGATCGGGTAGAAGGGGCGATCGATGGGCTGGTAGATAGCTATGGCGACCCATACACAGTCTTTTTGCCACGTGAAGATGCAGAGCAGTTTGAGGAAGACATTTCTGGTAATTTTGGTGGTGTCGGCATGGAAGTTGGTTTACGTGACGGTCTGGTGACAGTTATTGCTCCACTGCCAGATACACCGGCAGAGCAGGCAGGCATATTAGCTGGCGATGTGGTGGTGCGAATCGATGAGACTGATACCAGTGGTATGAATATTGACGAGGCAGTGAAACTCATTCGTGGTGAGCCGGGCACTGAAGTACAGCTCCGCATGTACCGAGAAGGGGAAGTGGACTTCTTGGACATCACAGTAGTTCGAGACGTGATTAATATCCCGACATTAAAGACGAAGACTGAGGACGAGGTCTTTATTATCAGTCTCTACAATTTTAATGCCTTGGCTGAGTCAAAGATGCGGGATGCATTGCGTCAATACCAGGCGAGCGGGAAGGACAAACTAGTACTCGACCTGCGCGGTAACCCGGGTGGTTTCTTACAAAGTGCTGTTGCTATCGCGAGTAATTTCTTGCCGAGCGGTAAGATAGTCGTACGGGAACACTTTGGTGATGACGCTGACGAGATTATCTATCGTAGCCAAGGGCGTGTTTCTGATACTTATACACCTGACAATTTTGTAGTACTCATAGATGGCGGTTCGGCTTCCGCGTCTGAGATTTTAGCTGGTGCTCTGAAGGAACATGGTGTCGCTACCACTATCGGACAAACGACCTTTGGTAAAGGCTCAGTGCAGGAACTTGTTGATCTACCAAGTGGCGCGTCCTTAAAGGTGACGGTAGCCAGGTGGCTTACTCCAGAGGGGGTGTCGTTCTCAGATGGAGGCTTGGAACCAAATGTGCTTATCACACGCACCCCACAGCAAGTGGTAGCCGGAGAAGATACACAGCTAGAAGCAGCGAAAGCGTGGCTTTCTGGCGAGCGAGATATTGGTGAAAAGGACCCCTTAGCACTACTCGGTACGACTGAATAGTTGTCGATACGCACCCAGCCAAATAATGTGCTATAGTAGCGCCACTGTTAGTTGTGAGTTAAGGTTTTTAAGACTTATGAAGGTAATTTTATTGCAAGATGTAGCGAAGATCGGAAAGCGTTTTGAGACGGTTGATGTGCCCGATGGTTATGCGCTCAATATGTTAATTCCAAAACGAATGGCGGAGCCTGCTACACCAGAGAATCTCACACGAGTAGACGCTCGTCGCACCAAGGCAGCAGCAGCTGCGGGAGCAACTATGGAAGAATACCAGACGGCGGTGACAGCACTTGGTGTAGAGCCGCTCACTATCACTGCTGAGCTTAATGAGCAGGGACATATGTTTGAAGCACTCAAGCCGGCGACTATCGTAGCGGCGGCGAAAGAACGAGGTCTGACCTTGACTGAAGCGATGGTGGTTATTCCGGAAACTATCAAAGAAGCTGGTGAGCACACGGTTACGTTGGAATACGGTGGTGAGTCTGCAGAAGTGCCGGTAACTATCGCTAAGTAAATCTGTCTGTATGGGAAACTACAAACTAATCATTGGCGTCTTTATTGCCTCAGCTCTTTTACTCGGATTGCTCGGCTACTGGTATGACCAACAGACTAATGGCACGCCAGAGTTGCGCTTAGGAGAATCGGATATTAACGGTCCATTAACCGCTGAAGAACAAGATATTGTTAAACCAACTATCACAAACACTATGAATCCACACGCTATTTTCAAGACCAGTCACGGCGATATCGAATTAGAGCTGTTTGCTGACCAGATGCCGATTACGGTAGGGAACTTTATGGCATTGGCAGAATCTGGTTTTTATGACAATACAAAATTTCACCGTGTAATCGAAGGCTTTATGATCCAAGGTGGTGATCCGAACACGAAAGGAGAGAACGAAGCCATTTACGGTACGGGTGGTCCGGAAGAAAATATTCCCGATGAGTTTGTAGCTGGTGAATTTCTTACCAACACGCGTGGGACTATCGCGATGGCGAATACCGGGCAGCCAAACTCTGGCGGGAGCCAATGGTTTATCAATCTTGTAGATAACACTGGACTTGATTTTGATAAGCCACCGTTGACCTCTAAACACCCGGTCTTTGGTCGCGTGGTAAACGGCATGGACGTGGTGGATGGAATTGGTACAACTGAGACAAAGGAACGCGACATCCCCGTAGAGCCAGTGGTGATTGAGACTATCACAATCGTAGAGAACTAGAGAGAACCTGTCCAAAAACTCACCACAAAATATGAAAGCTTTTTAAAGGAGTTTTGTTCCGGCTTGTCGGTGTTCAGAATCTGGTTAAAAAACCGTTAAAATTTCTTACCATATTTCAATATGGCTCGAAATTTTCTCAATTTTTTACCTCAAATTCTGAACACCTTGGAAGCACGGTGGGTTTTTGGACAGGTTCTGAATATAAAAAGAGCGGCGCCTTTGGCGCCGCTCTTTTTATATTTTTCCCAAACCTTACGCAGGGAGTACGTGAGCGGCTTTCTTAGTCACAACACGACCATCAAAACGGGTCTTACGCTTATTTTTGAAAGCTACCACACCATCGACAGCCGCAAAGAGAGTGTGGTCTTTACCAACTCGTACGTTAGTACCAGCTTCGATCTTAGTACCACGTTGACGTACGATAACCTGTCCGGTCTTGATAGTTTGACCGTCAGTTCGCTTAACACCCAAATATTGTGCATTTGAGTCGCGTAGGTTTTTACTTGAGCCACCGGCTTTCTTGGTTGACATACGATATAATCAGTTAAAAGTGGCATGAATATACAAGATTTACAAGAAAAAAGCAAGAGATTTATTGGCGATGATGCGCTTTTTTCAGCTCTTTTAGTCATCTTGGTGGGAGTAGCTTCGTTTGGCTTAGGGCGGCAGTCGGCAGTCTCTGCACCGGCTTCTGTCACTAGCCCAGTGGCTGAGCCGATACACCACGAAACGGTCACACCGCGGGTGGTAGAATCAGGCTCCACGGGCACAGCCGAAACTGCCAATACCCAGTATGTAGCGTCCAAAAACAGCAACAAGTACCATTTGCCTTGGTGCTCCGGGGCGCAGCGTATCGCTGAAGCCAACAAGATATACTTTAGTAGTAAAGCGGAAGCAGAAGCGGCAGGCTACCAGCCGGCAGCTAACTGTAAAGGTATATGAATAAACCAATTCTCTGGTACGACACCAACTGCAACCTCTGTCAGCGGTACGTGCGTATGACACGATGGTTTGATAAAAATGACCGCGTGCACTATCAGTCAATCTATGAGAAAGAACCTACGCCCGAAGTAGACTCCATCATCTTTACGCTCGCCGGGCAGGATAGTATTCGCTCAGACGCTGTCTTAGCACACTGGTCACACATTGGTGGGTTCTTAGCTTTTATGGCGTGGTGGGGGAGGTGGTTGCCACTGTCTTGGCGCGATTGGCTCTATGATGTGGTGGCGCGCAATCGCTATCGGTGGTTTGGCACGTGCGACTGTGATAGTTAAAAAATCCGAGGTGAAACCTCGGATTTTTTACGTCATGGTGTACGCGATTAACTTCCTTGCGGCAAAGCCTGACAGGCAACACCATCGCCATCACGATCGAGTCCATGTCGGTCTGGCACTTCAGCGGTGTGACAGGTGTCGTAGACTTCCTGGGCTTCTGGCTGAGTGGTGAAATCGGAGCAGTTATAGACGTTCTCTTCACACGTTGCTCCAAACAGTGGGTTACCACTCTCATCACGTTTAATGAGCGTGTTTTCAAATGATTTTTGCTCCCAGGCTTTAGTGAGATCAACATCGGTGTTAGCTACCTCAAGTCCGAGGGCAATTAAAAGCACGGCGCCAACGCCAAGCATCCACATACGGGTTTTCTCGAAGAAAAACGCGATCAGTGCAACTACCACCAAGAGCCCAATGATTATGATAAGCCGGGCGTTCTTGCTGCGTCGCCAATTAGCTACTTCTTTCATATTTAAAAAGTATACCAAATTACCTACATAAAAACCGCCCCGCGCAGGTGAGTGCGCGGGGCAGGGTTGTGCGACTGATTGCTCAAGGACAACTGAGCACAATCATGCCGTTGCTGATGCGAATATTTGTCGCATGGCATTTTCCGCCCATGTTGACGGGGTAGGGGTCAGCGACAATCCGCTTTTCAGCCTCTGTGGCGCATTTGGCGACTTTTGCAATCTTGCGCTGCAAGTAGAAGCCAAACCAGCCGCCGTGCTTCCGCGTGTGTATCAAATGAAGGTCCGGGCACGCAAGTGCCAGACGGGTAGCAGTCAGTTTCTCCAGCGAGCTGGTAGCGGGTGCAGTAGTCGGAACCAACATCAAGATTCCTGCTACTGCAGAAGTAATGAGACGTTGCATTGTAAATCTCCTCAGGAACTTTACTACAGAGCGACTATAGTATAGTCCGCTTAAATATTCAACCTATGCTATTATCTAGCCATGTTAATTGTTGATGTTGAAGCCAGTGGCACTGAGTACCATAAGCACTCAATCGTCTCGATTGGGGCAGTAGATTTTGATAATCCAGACAATCGCTTTTACGCGGAGTGTCAAATTTGGGAGGGTGCCCATATTATGGATGGGGCGCTTGAAGTGAACGGATTCGCCAAAGAAGAAATCACTGACCCAAATAAGAAAACTGAAGCAGAAATTGTGACGGAGTTTCTCGAGTGGAGTCAGCATGTAAGTGATCGTACGTTGACTGGTCAAAATGTTTCCTTTGACCGCGATTTTATTAGAGCCGCCGCCGAGAGAGCTGGTCTACCATGGGACTTGGCGTATCGCACCATCGATACACACTCACTGTGCTGGATGCATATCATTAAGCGGGGAGAGCAACCGCCGGTAGATGCCCAACACCGCCGATCAGCCCTCAATCTTGACGCGGTACTTAATTACTGTGGCATCCCGGAAGAACCTCAACCACATAATGCCCTCACTGGCGCACTTTCACACGCTGAGGTAACTGCGCGCTTACTGTTTGATAAAAAGTTACTCCCAGAATTTGAGCAATACGAAATTCCTTGGCTAGGGTAGGTGCTACAATAGTGCCATGGTACAGAAGTTTTTTGGCAAGAAAAAAGGACCAAAGAAGCTGAAGCGACAGAATGTCACGTATTCTGATCAGCACTGTCGGGTGATGACAGAGCTTCTCGATGCTGGTCCTGATGGTGATGCAGTAGAAAGTTGGCGAGTCTTCCGCATTATGTCGGAGTTTGTGGCTGGATTTGAGATATTACGGCGACATGGTTTGGCAGCTACATTCTTTGGGAGTGCACGCACAAAAGTAGGAAATCACTACTACAAAGAAGCTGAGGACTTGGCCGCTCGCTTAGCTAAGAAGGGCTTCGCCATCATTACTGGTGGGGGACCAGGAATCATGGAAGCTGCGAACGTAGGTGGTTTTAAGGTGGGCGGTAAATCAGTGGGACTCAATATCAAGCTTCCCATGGAGCAAAAGCTCAACCCCTACGTGACTGAAACAGAGAACTTTGAATTCTTCTTTTCTCGAAAGGTAATGCTCTCGTTTGCGTCTGAGGTGTATATTTATTTCCCAGGTGGTTTTGGTACGCTCGATGAGTTTTTTGAGTTGGTGACACTCATTCAGACTCGCAAAATTGAACCGATTCCAATCGTGTTGTATGGCAAAGGCTACTGGCAGCCATTTCTTGATATCTTTGAAAAAAACCTATTGGAGAAGTACGGTGCTATTAGTCCAGAGGATATGGATCTATTCCACTTGGTTGATACAGTTGATGAAGCTGAAAAATACATTCTGAAAGCGGTGGATTGTAAAAATATTCAACAGTACTAAACGTGTATGGGTAGTGCTCGTGATACATTGGCGACGTTTACACTCGGCACTTTGCCAAATTTAGATGTGGTTGTCCTGGGCGCTTTAGAACTGTTCGCTGCTACCGAGTTGCCCCCACTACCACATCTCTCGCGACCGTTGGTTCTTGGGAGTGCCGGTGCCCTGGCGGCTGCTCGAGCAGTTTTTGCAGATAAAGCAGCGGTCTTTGCTGATGAGTCTAGCTATCAAAAATGGCTAACACACACAGATATGTTTGACGGGGTAGTAATTCTTTCTGCCTCTGGCGGTAAGCATGCTATTGAGATGGCTCAGGCAGTAGCTGAGGCAGGTATGACGAGCTACTTACTCACCAATAACCCCACAGCAGCGGCTGCAAAATTTGTAAGTCCCGAACACATTGTTGTCTTCCCAAAGAACCGAGAGCCGTACACCAATAATACGTCCACGTACCTTGGAATGATCTTAGCTGCTTCAGGAGAGTCGGCGACTGAGATTTATGAACACATCACTACCAAGGTGGATCAGGCACTACTGCGTGACTTCTCCTGCTACAGCACCTATACCTTTGTCGTGCCAAAAGCCTTTGGTCCGGTGGCGCAGTTGATTCGGATCAAGTTTGAGGAAATGTTTGAGCCCATGGTACACGGACGCGCGTATACTGAAGAGGAAATCAAACATGCCAAGACAGTCATTGAGTCTGGTGATGAGATATTTATTTCCTTAGACTGCGATAATGTCTGTCATGGGTGCTCTAAAAACCGCTTGTGTGTACCAATGCCTGCACACGCTGGTCCAGCCGCAGCGATGGCGATGGGATATTATATTGTTGGGAAGGTGCAAGCAGCTCATCCACCGTATTTTAAGAATAATATCGAACGTTATGCCAAGCAGGCGTCAGATATGTTCGGTCAGGACATTAATCCAATCGTAGAATAAACCATTACATCATGACCTACCTTTTGTTTGATATTGGCGGCACCAACACACGCGTAGCCAAGAGTGAGGATCTTAAGTCTTTTGATAAGCCGGTGAAGTTTAAGACACCGAGTAACTTCAAAGAGGGGATGAAGGCGTTTAAAGACGCAGTTGACCAATTGGGGGTAAAGAATGTTCGCGGTATGGCAGGTGGCGTGCGGGGCGTGATGACAGAAGAGCGAGATATGATCGCTACTGATGGCACGTTAACCGGATGGGTCGAAGAACCGCTGAAAGAGACGTTGGAAAAGCAGTTTAAGACTAGCGTCATTCTTGAAAATGACGCCGCTACGGTAGGTCTCGGCGAGGCGCACTTTGGTGCCGGACAGGGCGCGGAGATCATGGTCTATCATACGGTGAGTACCGGAGTAGGGGGTGTGAAGATCGAGAGCGGGGTGGTAGACAGCTACCACATTGGCTTTGAACCAGGTAAGCAGATTCTCGATATTGACCGCACTATTCTCGGTGAAGATGTGTTACCAACACTCGAGAACCTGGTGTCTGGAGCGGCAGTGGAAGCGCGGACAGGTCAGAAACCATATGACATCCCGCAAAGTGATGCCATCTGGGACCAGCTGGCAGAGTATCTAGCGCATGGACTACGAAACTCAGTGTTATATTGGTCACCCGATATGATAGTACTCGGCGGTTCTATGATCGTAGGTGACCCGCGCATTTTGCTTAAAGATATTCAAAAACACACACAGGAAATTTTAGGAGACGAAGTACCGTGCCCGCTTATCAAAGATGCAGAGTTGGGGGATAGTGGGGGGCTGTACGGCGCCATGGCTCTCCTCGAGCAAAATTCCTAAAATTGCCCAGCTACTGCGTTGCAACGGCAATTTCGTCAGTCATCGTATAGGCATACGCCTCCTTCCAAAATCTTGTCGCGCCTTGTGTCTGAACGATTTAAAAAATTTTGTGACATGTAAAAAGAAAACACCCCACTTCACAGAAAACGGGGTGTTTTCAAGATGTGGGGCATGGGTGAATCAGTCTTTGAAGATATCAAGTTTGCCGTTAATGATTTCGGTAACAAGACCGACTTCAATAGCTTCCTCTGCAGACATCCAGTCATCGAACGGTTGGTCGCCACGATCGATGAGTTTTTGAACGTACTCTCGGCGTTGGTCGTCTGATGGCAGTTTTTGGTCCATGCAGTTGGTGTCAGCGATTCATATACAGACTGAGTACCATCTCCTCGGTTGCCTTCACATCCTTGAGGAGTTGTTCAAGATTCTCCGATGTCGTCTGACCAATGGGAATCGAAATTTTACTCCTCGTGCCAGAGTGAATGAGGAACCTCGAGTACGGCGTACTAACACGCTCATTGCAGTACAACATAACAAATGTAGCGGCTGAACCGCACGAGCCTAGTGCGATACCCGTACCGGGGCTGTCATCACGATGGACATGAGGTCACACAGACGCAGAGCGGCATCTAGACTCCCACCACCACTGTCAATGATGAGATTGATGCGGTCAGGAGAGCGAGCTTGAAGCGCAATCAAGCGCTGTCCCACTTCACCGATAGATTGGTGATTAATTTCACCAGAGAGAACCACTGATCTGCGAACCATAAAGGTCTCGAGGACAGGATTCTCGACTTCTTCTTTTGTTTTGACATGTACCTACCTCCTTCTCAATTCAGGTATCCAAAGCCAATAAAACAATATAACAGAAACATTGGTTTGTAAAGTATGGTGAGGTTTTGGTATACTAGGGTTATTACAGACTAAATTTTCTAAATATGTCGTGGATTCCAGTTGTTGCTATTGTGGTGTTGGTTCTCTCGTTTTCCGGGAGGTCAAGCAGTATGAACGGGGAGTAATGCTTACTATGGGTAAGTACACCGGGATTCGTAACCCTGGGTGGAGTATTGTCGTGCCGATCTTTCAACGCATGATCAAAGTAGATATGCGGGTGAAGGCTGTAGATGTGCCTGATCAGAAGGTGATTACCCGAGATAACGTTTCTGCTAGTATCAACGCCGTTATCTACTACAAAGTAGCTGATGCTGCCAAGGCGGTCTTGGAGGTAGAGAATTTCTACTTTGCCGTCTCACAACTGGCACAAACAACTATGCGTAATATTGTCGGTAGTGCTGAACTCGATGAGGTGCTGGCGGAGCGCGAAAAGCTCTCACAGCGCATCAAAGAGATTATCGACAAAGAGACCGATGAGTGGGGGATTAGTGTCGAAAACGTGGAACTCAAAGACTTCTTTTTGCCGGATGATATGGAGCGCACAATTGCCAAACAAGCGGAAGCGGAACGCGAGCGTCGGGCGGTCATCATTAAGGCGGAAGGTGAGGTGGCCGCGGCGGAAAATATGGCGACTGCTGCTAAAATGCTGGCTCAAGCACCTGGTGCGTTGCATTTGCGTACTCTGCAATCACTTAATGATCTCTCTTCTGACCAGTCCAACACAGTGGTCTTCGCGACCCCAATAGAAGTCTTGCGGGCAGTAGAAGGCTTAAACCAATGGTTTTCTTCGTCACAGGCAGAAAAAAGCGAATAAATAAGGGATATTTTGTCTTGAAAAAAGTAAAAACGGCTCTACAGAGCCGTTTTTATGTATGTTGACACACATAACATCCATTGCATAATGTTGACTTTTGCTTTATTTATGCTACACTTGCGCGGCAAGCGGCTTCGGCCGTTTTTTGGTAATTAAGACCAACGGCTTATTTTATCTAGCCTTATAACAGCTGTTATGGCTGTTACAGGAGCGGCGGGAACAACTGATTCTCCGATCGCTCACGGACAGATCGCCACTGAAGCAGTCATTGTAGAAGAGACAATCGGTAGTGGTACTGAAAAAATCGTTCGAGAGTACTTTAAAGATATTCCAGTCATGATTCAGGTAGCTCGCTGTGAGTCTACTTTCCGACACACATTGACGGATGGTACAGTGCTCAAAGGACGAGTAGATCCCGCTGACACTGGGGTAATGCAAATCAACAAGCGTTACCACGAGGATGCAGCGATCTCCATGGGTCTTGACCTTGAGGATATCTACGACAACATGGCGTATGCCCGGCATCTCTATGAGAAAAAGGGTACACAGCCTTGGAGCGCTTCCGCTCCTTGTTGGAGTCGTACACTCGCATACAATAACTAAAACAAAGACCAGCCTTCGGGCTGGTCTTTGTTTATTTATGTAAGAGACTACCTACCGGTCAGCATCGAGGTAGGCATACATAAGCCCACCGATAATCGCCAAGTTCTTAAAGAGGTTAATGTCTTGCATGTCCATGTGGTAAAAGAGCGTGGCAAGTATGGTAAAAGCCATTAAAGCAAGGGCGGCTTTTTGCACTTCACGACCAAGCATGAGTGCACCACCGGCAACAATTTTCACCAATACAACTACCCAGGCTAACAGCATAGCCATTGGTAATCCTTTCATCTCAATCATACTGGCGGTGCCACTGACACCACTCATGAAGAGAATAGACGCACCGCTCGCGAAGAAGAGGAGTCCTAATAGAATCCGTCCCACCACGGCACCATGTGCACGAATCATTGAGTCCATAGTATTCATAATTTATAGGGATAACGTTCAGAGCTTGTTGGAAAACTCTCCACAAAATGAAAGTACTATCCAATGTTTTGTTCCGGCTTGTTGGTTGGCAAAATCCGGTCAAAAAACCGCTATAATTTTTTATCATACACAGGTATGACTCAAAATCCTATAAATTTTTTGTCTCGGATTTTGCCAACCTTTGAAGCACGGAGAGTTTTCCAACATGCTCTAGGGATATAACCCGTCTATCTAGTATACCCCACCCTAAATTCCTGTCAGTTCTTACGTAGTTTATATTGCGTTTTTACACCAAATAAAGATAATCACGAAATTGTATTTAATGAGAGTCAAGAACGTTGGTGATAACCAACAGACTGGACTTAAGGGTCGGGGTATATCCCGACCCTTGCATTGTTGTCATCTTTTGTTGGTGGTTCGGGTGTGACTTTGTGAAGTATCTTCATTGAGATGTAATTACTGATACGGGCGTGTATAAGATAAAACAACAACAATGACAGGGTGGGATATACTGCAAAAATGGTAAAAGCAAGCAGGGGAGGGGGCTATTGGCTCATGAAAAGTGAACCAAGTTGCTACTCCATAGATGACCTGAAGCGAGATCGGAAAACCATGTGGGATGGCGTGCGAAACTATCAAGTACGCAATATGATGCGTGACGCTATGCGAGTAGGTGATCGAGTATTTTTCTATCACTCAAACGCGGAAGAGATCGGTATAGTAGGGGAGATGGAGATTATAAAAGCAGCCTATCCTGATCCAACACAGTTTGACCCCACCCTTACTTTCGCCGCCTCAGCACGTTGCGTCATTAGAGAGGATAGTAAAAATGTGCACTGCTCCGGGAACTCACGTATATCTAAAATACTTCGGCAAAAACAACGAGAAAGTTAGGGTCGGGGTTGACCCTACGAGTGAGCATCCCGACCCAAAGAGCGACCCGAATGATCCACGCTGGCTCTGTGTAGATGTGAAGTTTGTGAAGAAATACCCAGATGTATTGAGCCTTGCTGCTATTAAAGCGGATACGGTCTTACGTACCATGAGGGTAGCAGAGAAGGGGAGTCGACTGTCTATAACACCAGTGACCAAAACACAATATCAACAGGTTTTAGACTTGGTAAAGAAATAACATGGAAACCTTCGCTCGAATCTTACAAAGGAATACTATCCGCCGCGGGAAAAAGAATAGCGGCTTTGTGCAGTTATTTATTAGTAAACGCTTGATTCAAGGTGCGGCAGCTGCCCTGGTCGCTATTTTCGTACCTATTTTTTTATACCAAACAGCGAGGGAGCAATTTTATATTGTTGGGTTGTATTACGCGCTTTTGTCTTTCCTCTACGTTGTTCTGTTGGTGCCGGGCATGCACCTGACCAACTTGATTGGTTTCAGCCGAGCGCTGATTATTGGTGGGGTATTCAGTGTGCTGCAGTATGCCGTGATGTATTTTATGAATGCTGACAATCTGTACACATTACTCATTCCTTTCACTATTGCTGTCGTTGGTTTTCGTATTTTTCACTGGGTACCGTACCATGTTGATTTTACGCTTTTCACTGACAAAGGAGAGCGCGCCCGCGTAGTGAGTCTTTCGTTTGCCACAATTGCCTTTATGGGCGTTATTGGTCCGATTTTAGCGGGTTTTATCATTAAACATGCGGGATATGAAGCCCTCTTTTTAGTTACCGTTGTTTTACTTGCTGCCGCCACAGTGTCGTACACACTTGTGCCCTCTACAGACGTACATTTTGATTGGACGTATCTACATACCCTCAAAGAGCTCTTCAGTCAGGATCGCCGGGGGGTAGTGATGGGAGAGTTTGCCAACGGAGCAGAGGTAGCTATCACCCTGATTGTGTGGCCTATCTTTTTATTTGAAGTTTTAGCGGGTGATGTGTTTAGTATTGGTGCCGTATCAACCGTAGTCGTTGCTCTTACTATTGTTATTCAGCTACTGGTTGGGCGATATCTTGATAAGCGTAAAGGCAATAATGAAAAGACACTTCGCGTTGGGAGTACCTTATATGCAGTTGGTTGGATCTTTAAGATATTTGTGCTTTCAACGGCTCAAATATTTTTTGTTGGGTTGTACCATAATATCGTTAAGATATTTACCAAAACACCATTCTCGGCGATTCTATACGATATGTCAGCTGAGCAAGGGAAATATGTTGACGAATTCACCGTTTTACGAGAGATGTCCGGACATAGCGGTCGTGCAGTTGGCTTAGTAGTCGTATCAGGACTATCGTTGGTGGTGCCAATTGGTTGGACATTTATTCTGGCGGCGGTAGCGTCTTTGGCTCTCAATATGGTGTACCGGTATCAGCGTTCATAAGTAAGAAGCTATGAAAATCGGTTTTTTTGATTCTGGTTTGGGAGGGTTAACAATCCTGCAGGCAACAGCGCAGTTACTTCCAGAGTACGATTATGTATTTTTTGGTGATACAAAAAATTTGCCGTATGGTGATAAGACAGAAGAAGAAATTTATCAGTTCAGTGAGCGAGCCATTGCAGATTTATTTGAAAGAGGCTGCACGCTGGTAGTTATTGCCTGTAACACTGCCTCGGCAGAAACCCTTCGCCGTTTGCAAGACACGTTTTTATTCAAACATTATCCCGAACGCCGCATCTTAGGGGTAATCATTCCTACAGTTGAAGAAGTTATCGATCATCATGCCAGAAATGTGATTCTTCTAGCTACCAAGCGAACCATTGAGTCAAAAAAATATGAAACTGAACTTACTAACCGCACACTGCATTCTCCAGTGATGCATGGTATTGCTACACCGGAACTCGTGCCACTTATCGAGGCAGGAAAATTGGACATGGCAGTTGCACATGCCGCTCAGACAATTTCAGATACCATGACGAGGGTGGGGGAGGTAGACACCGTGGTGCTAGGGTGTACACACTACACTAAACTAAAAACCGCTCTTCGCGAAAAATTTCCTAATCTTCGTTTTATCTCACAGGATGAAGTCATTCCACATAAGCTACAAACCTACTTCAGGAAGCATACAGACAGAGAAAAGACATTAAGTAGGAACGGCACCCGAGATATTATCCTGAGTGAGCACAGGGAAGACTACGACCAGATAGTAGCTGAGTTATTAAACGGTTCCTTTATTGGTAAGGGGAACTAACAATATAATTATATATAGGTCGCACAATATATCTTTTGCGACCCATACAGCTATGCTGTTTTGGGTCGTAAAAGATATCGTGATTTTGCGTACCCTTACCTAAGGGTCGCAACAATCACTTTTTAAGACCTGTATCTAAACAGCAATATCCTTATAGGCTCAGTAAAACGTGTGTTCGTGAGTTTGGCTGATTTTCGTTATTTGCATTTGAATCCACAAAGTTCTGACGCCGTAGAATCGATTCTAAGGATTTCCATGAACTCTAGTATGCAGATCTTTATTTACAAATATTTGTTTACTCAAATTAAATATTTTTTATCTTGTGGTTATAGTCATGGCTTCAGAGCCATCGTGTACGTGGTACATAAGTACAGCTTGTGACTTACTAGGTGGTTAGTAAGAAACAATCTTTCTTGCCTCACCCTCCCTACCGCACCTCTTTTCGCGCTCAATATTGTGCGACCCTTGGGTGTTGGTTTAAGAATTTAACGAATGACACTTTAGAAAAATACGTCTGATGGAGTTAGTGTAATCAGTAGACTCTTTTGACCCAAAAGCCCGCGTAGCGGGCTTTTGTGTGGGTAAGTTCCTACGATACACTGTATCGCACTTACATAATAACAGGTATTCTACAGCTTGTCCCCCACTTTATACAGAGTTTTCCACAGGTTTATTAACATCCTGCTTATGGAGACGGTAAAAAGTCGAGTGGATCAAGATATCCTTCTACTGCTGAAAATGGTGAGAGAGCTGCACCACAACCGGTTACGGCTTTAAATTCGCTAAACTTCTTTACTTGCACCGCTGCACTCACATACAGCGTGTAGTGGAGGTGTGGTCCAGTTGAATACCCGGTATTACCTACATAGCCAACGACATCACCAGTACTAACTTTTTGCCCAGGAGAGACTCCTATATGACTTAAGTGAGCAAACAAGGTTGAAAGACCGTTGGGATGATCAATAAGAATCCACTTTCCCCAGGAGTAACAACCAGGCACAGCATCGGTATTACCAGTATTACGGACAGTTCCGGTCAGAGGTGCATAAATCTTGGTGCCGGTAGGTGCACCAAGGTCTACACCGTTATGCATATTATTCTTGTAGACACCTTGGTTCTGCAGAGCAAATTTGGTGTAGCCAAAGTATTGCGTAATCACGATGTTATCAAGTGGCCAGCGAAAGACTGGTGTACCAGGCGTTGGGATCGAGTTGGGATCGAGGATAAATTGCAACTGAGACTCAATGTCTTGTACTTCCTTGAGCAACTGCTCTCGCGCGGCTTTGCGTTGCGCTAGCATGGTCTGATATTCGGTCTCCTCATTCTGAGTCGCGCTCAAAAGCTGGCTTTTCTCAGCTTTATTATTTTCTAAGACTGACTGTTGTCCGGAATATTGTTGCTTAAGATCGACTAGTTCATCTCGCTTTGAGGTTTCATCACTACGTTTGCCTTGTAAAAGCTCTCGCAGTGCCGCCAGCTGTTCTACACGAGTCAGCATACTAGTGCGAACGGTCTCCAAGCTCTCGATCTCATCCCAAAATTGGGCAATATTATCATGCCGTAAAAGCACTTCCACAAAAGACTCGTCATCATTTACATTGAGCGCTCGGATAATTTCTCCAATAGCAGCTTCATTTTTAGTAATGTCGCGCTCTGTGTTACCAATCTCGAGAGTTAACTTGTTGATCTCAAGGTCAGTGTTACTGATCTTGTTTTCAGTGTAGCTGATGTCAGCCAGGACCTTCTGTCGTTCCAGATTGAGTTGATTAATCGCTCGTTGCAGGGTGTCTTTCTCAGCGCCTACTTCCTGCAGGGCAGATTCAAACTGAGCGATC
>JAWKSR010000009.1:0-21127 GCA_041389005.1 Minisyncoccota bacterium
AGGCGCGGCAGTATTTAAGAGAAGCGTATGAACTCGAGCCAAATTTTGAACAGGCGCGTAACATGTACGCTGCAACCCTGATTACCAGTGATGATTCGGCGATGCTGAGGACAGTCATTACTGACGAGTATTTCACTGATTTTGCACTGGATGACACGTCACTCCGGGCGGCCAATCAAGTTGGTGCAACTGATCTCTTGATTGAACTACTTGAAGCCCGAATTGCAGCCAGACCACAGACTGCCCAGAACTACGCGAGCTTAGCGTTTGTGCACTACGAAACCGATGATATAGAAACTGCGATTACTGTACTGGAGGCGGGTCGTGACGCCATCCCTTCATTTGCTCCTACCGCTGCGTGCTACATAAATAATCTTGAAACAGGCGCAGATCCAGCCGCTGGCTGTTAAGGGCAGTCACTATGGCGACTTTGGTAGAGCGAGATGTTCCGTTGGCACCACTAACAACACTAAAAGTGGGCGGCAAAGCCGCCCACTTTGTTGTTGTGCGTGACCTGGATTCGTTGCGTGAAGCGCTGGCATATGCGACTGAGCAGATGTTGCCTGTCATTACGTTGGGTGGAGGATCCAACGTTTTGATTGCTGATAGGGGACTCTCAGGACTCGTTATCAAAAATGAGATCACTGGAATTGATGTAAAAGTTGTCGGGGAAACAGTCCACGTGCGAGCAGGAGCCGGCGAAGAACTTGATGCTGTCATCAAACAGCTCACTGAAGCAGGGTATTGGGGACTAGAAAATCTTTCTGGTATTCCCGGTACGGTTGGTGGGGCGGTGGTACAAAATGCCAATGCGTACGGCGTGACCATTGGTGATATAGTCTCAGCCGTAGAGACCGTCTGTTTGAGTGATGGTACACAACAAAACTTTACTCAGCGGGAATGTGCGTTTGAGTACCGAAACTCACGCTTTAAGGCACCGAACGGACATGGTCAGTACCTTATCACTCATGTGAATTTAGAACTCTCAACCACTCCGGTAACAGCCCTGTCATATCAAAGTGCAAGTCAAAGTATGGCAAAATGTTTAGTCCAGCGTGGTATTACCACCTACTCCGGAGGATATACGTACGGTGGTGCGCGAGATTAGACAGACAATTGGTATGTTGCCGGGTATGTACAACAGCGCCGGATCGTTTTTCAAGAATCCAATCGTAGATCAGTCAGTATTTAAGAATGTCCTCAAAAAGTAACTTCCGATTTTAGTGAAGAAGACAAAGTGTTCAGTCCGTGGCATTGGAACATTGATGATAGACATGAAAATATCAGCAGCGTTTTTACTCGAGTGCACACCGTATAACAAAACTGCGTATAAAGACAAAACATATCACGGTACAGTCGGCGTCTCTCCCGTACACTCACTGTCAATCGTGAATGTAAATAGCGCTAAAGCGACGGACATAATGGCTTTTGTCGATGAGATTACTGCCACCGTGAACGAACAATTCGGCGTCGCACTTGAATCAGAAGTTTGTTTTCTTGCTGATACATAAAATTTGCAAAAAAATTTTAAAAAAAGTTTTCAACAAAATTTTTTTTAAAAGTTGTTGCAAACGTTTTTTAAAACGCGATAATAATATTAAGCAGACATTCTCTTAGCACAGTTTGTTCTTTGAAAGGAAAGAGAGCGTCGCGGTCGAATTTTATTCACTAACTCTCATCACATAAATTATGCCAGCAAAGAAAAAAGCAGCTCGCAAGACTACCAAGCGTAAGTCAGCAGCGAAGAAGACAGTACGCAAGGCAGCGAAGAAGACAACGAAAAAGACCGCCAAGCGAAAGACCGCTCGCAAAGCTGCTAAGAAGACAACTAAGCGCAAGGCAGCGAAGAAGCCAGCTCGCAAAGCAGCCAAGAAAGCTGCTAAGAAGACAACTCGTCGTAAAAAGCGCTAAAGCATTTATGGCTGTAGTAGAAGGCACCGGCTCCACCCGGTGTTTTCTTTTTTAAGCCAATTTCTTGGCGAATTTCTGTGTTGAGCAGCATGAAATGTTACTCAATGTATGTCTATATACACCTCGCTCCATTTCACTTGCTCGCCTTGAAATTCACTCAAGCAATTGGCTTAAAATCAGATATTGTGTGCTGGTTGGGACTCGCTTCAAGGGAATCCGGTTCTGTGCTATGCTGAGCGACACTTATGTCGTTTTTAGATAGATTTTTTGGTCCCACCTACGAAAAGGAGCTTAAACATATCCGCCCACTGGTAGCAGAGGTGAATCGTCTTGAGGAGTCCCTCACGGGCTTGTCCGAATCAGAACTGCACGCTAAGTGTGCAGATCTCAAAGCCCGAGTACAGGGTGGTGAATCACTTGATGATGTCTTACCTGAATCATTTGCACTCACTCGTGAAGCCGCTAAGCAGACACTCGGGTTGCGTCATTACGATGTGCAACTGATTGGTGGCGTCATCTTGCATCGAGGAAAAATAACCGAAATGCGAACTGGTGAAGGTAAGACACTGGTTGGGACACTCCCAGCGACGCTCAATGCTCTGACAGGTAAGGGCGTGCATATCATCACTGTTAACGACTATTTAGCTCGCCGCGATGCGGTTTGGATGGGGCAGGTGTATGATCGTCTAGGGCTTATCGTTGCGGTCATTAACCACGATGCGTCATATATATACGATGGTTCACACACTGCTACTGACGCCGAGCGTGACCAAGAGGGTGCCTTTAAAGTGCATTATGAATTTCTGCGACCGTGTACTCGGGCAGAAGCATATGCAGCGGATATTACGTACGGTACTAACAGTGAATTTGGGTTTGATTATCTGCGTGACAATATCGAATTTGACGCCGCCAAACTCCGACAGCAAGGACACGCGTTTGCGGTCGTTGATGAGATTGACTCTATTCTGATAGATGAGGCACGCACGCCACTTATTATTTCCGCTCCGGCCGCTGAGGGAGAGAATCTCTACAGCATCTTCGCTCGAGTGGCTGATCGGTTAAAAACGGAGACCCATTTTACAGTGGACGAGAAGCTCAAAAGCGCATCGCTCACTGACGCTGGAATTGAAGAAGCAGAGAAAATATTGGGTATCGACAACATCTATACAGATAAAGGTATCAAATATGTTCACCATCTTGAGACGGCAGTACGCGCTAAAGCCCTTTATACCAAAGACAAAGAGTACGTAGTGCGGGATAACGAAGTGGTAATTGTGGATGAATTTACCGGACGGCTACAGCCAGGACGCCGCTGGTCAGATGGTTTACATCAGGCAATTGAAGCTAAAGAAGGAGTTGCGATTCAGCGTGAGAGCAAGACGTACGCTTCAATAACCTACCAAAACTATTTCCGCATGTATGAAAAATTGTCTGGTATGACTGGTACCGCCCTCACCTCAGCGGAAGAGTTTTATACTGTATACGGTTTGGAAGTTATCCCGGTACCGACCAATCAACCTGTCCGCCGCCTTGACCACAACGATCTTATTTTTCAGACCGAAGCTGGGAAATTTGCTGCTGTCATCAAGAAGGTGAAGGAAATCAATGAAACCGGACAACCAGTACTGATTGGTTCTGCCTCCATTGAAAAGAACGAAGAATTATCAAAGGAACTCACTAAAGCTGGCGTCACGCACCAAATGCTTAATGCAAAGAACCACGAACGAGAAGGAGAAATCATTGCTGAAGCAGGACGCAAAGGAGCCGTAACTCTGGCTACCAACATGGCCGGTCGTGGAGTTGATATTAAATTGGGTGGGGGGACAGCAACGGAAACAGAAACGAACGAGATACGAGATCTTGGTGGTTTGTTTGTGCTTGGTACTGAACGTCACGAAGCTCGACGCATTGACAACCAGTTGCGAGGACGTTCTGGTCGTCAGGGTGACCCTGGCGCTACCCAGTTCTATGTGTCGATGGAGGATACACTCATGCGCGTCTTTGGTGGTGATCGTATCAAGAACCTGATGGGGACCTTTGGTATTCCAGAAGATCAACCGATTGAGAACCGCATGATAACCAAACAACTTGAAGGCGCCCAGACCCGTATTGAAGGTTTTCATTTTGATGCTCGTAAACAAGTGTTAGCGTATGATGATGTGTTAAATAAGCAACGACAAGTTATTTACGAACGCCGACAAAAGCTACTCACTGGGGATACCAAAACGGTTAATGAGCTCTTAGACGAAGTGCTGAGAGAATATCCTGAGGCAGCTGCCGCTGCTAAGGAAAAAGAAGCAGAATTCGGTGGCGACCGTTGGTTTGAGCTCATGCGCCGGTTGATGCTCCAGGTCACTGACATCATCTGGGTTGAACACCTTGAAGTGATGAATTACACTCGTTCGAGTGTGAACTTACGGGCATACGGACAGCGTGATCCGCGTATCGAATACCGTAAAGAAGCTGCTCGTCTATTCAATGAAATGCTAGAGGGAACGAAATATCGTATTGCTGAGCTGATACCAAACATTGCTCCAGAAGCGATTGAAAAAGAAGAACAACAACTTCATCAGCAACAAGCTGCTGCTCAAAAGACTGCTGGTCCTAAGGGGAATGCACGATCACACGAACCACGTAGTAAAGGAGACACTATTGGTCGCAATGAGTTCATTACTGTCACCAATGGTACTGAAACGAAGGAGATGAAATACAAAAAAGCCGAGCCACTCTTGGCACAAGGTTGGAAGATTGTTAATAAACAAAACCAAAGCTAGGCAGCTCATTTATTGACGTTCCCGCTAAAGCGGCGTAAGGTAGTGGAATATGATTAGTCTTATTTTACGTTTGTGTATTAGTGCCCTCGCACTCTTGGTAGCAGCATACGTGGTGCCTGGTATTGTTGTTAGTAGTATCTATATTGCACTCGTCACTGCAGTGGTGCTCGGTTTATTGAATGCGATCGTTCGTCCGATTTTATTAGTACTGACGTTTCCAATTACAATCGTAACTCTGGGTCTGTTTACTTTTGTTATTAACGCCGGACTTTTCTGGTTTGCTTCCACCTTTATCGAAGGCTTTGTAGTTGACGGCTTTCTCCCAGCCCTTATTGGCTCTCTCGTGGTATCAGTTGTGAGTGCTATTGGTAATAAGACCATAACCTAAATCTACACCTGTGCTGGTTGATGAATTAACAATTTACGCCAAGGCAGGCGACGGCGGAGACGGCGTTGTTCGTTGGCGACGAGAAAAGTTTAAACCCAAAGGTGGCCCGGCGGGCGGTAACGGAGGAAAAGGCGGTGATGTGTACGTGCGTGCTGTTCGTGACCTTAATAAACTCTCACACTACACTGGAAACCTTCGTTTTGTAGCCCAAAACGGGGCGGCTGGTTCTGATGCTAGCAAATACGGCAAAGGCAGCCCTGATTTATATATCGATATTCCAGTGGGTGCTCGGGTAAAGGATAAGACTCGAGATCGAGTGATAGAATTGCACGAAGAAGGACAAACTGAAAAAATTCTCCGCGGCGGGACTGGAGGTCTGGGCAATGAATATTTTAAATCTTCCACCAATCAAGCTCCGCAGCAAGCCACGGCCGGCAAGGAAGGGGAGGCTGGCGAGTTTTATATTGAACTTTTACTTACCGCAACAGTAGGTTTAGTTGGTTTGCCTAATGCCGGCAAGTCAACGCTCTTGAATAATTTTACTAACGCATCTTCAGCTATCGGAGATTATCCTTTCACGACACTTGAACCACACCTTGGAGTATTCTACGGACATGCCATTGCCGATGTGCCGGGTCTCGTGGCTGGTGCAGCAGCAGGGAAGGGGCTCGGGCACAAGTTTTTACGACATCTTACCCGTACCACTATGCTCCTACACCTCGTCTCTCTGGCTGAAGATGATCCTGTGAACAACTATTATACCATTCGTGAAGAGTTATCTAATTATGAAAAAAGTTTAGCTGAGAAGGAAGAATGGATTGTTTTAACCAAAAAAGACCTTGTAAAACAGGATATAGTAAACGGTATACTCAAATTATTTGACACAAACAAGAATCGTGTGTTTGTAATATCCTGTCAAACAGGGGAGGGAACCAAAGAACTCCGCGATGCGCTTGCTGCGCACCTTAAAGAACGCTAAGATGAAGCCCACTATGAGTGACTACACACCAACAATTGGCATTGAAGTTCATGCTGAGTTGAACACTAAAAGCAAAATGTTTTGTGGGTGTAAGAATGATCCTCATGCAGGAGAGGTAAACGCTCACACCTGCCCCGTTTGTCTAGCGCATCCCGGCACACTTCCGACAGTGAACAAAGAAGCAGTGAAGAAAGTACTCTTGGTGGGGAGAGCTTTAGCGGGAAACCTGGCTACCTATAGTGAATTTGATCGAAAAAATTACTTCTACCCAGATATCCCGAAGGCGTATCAGCTGAGTCAATACGCTTTTCCGTTTGTGACCGGAGGAGAGCTTGCTGGGGTCGCTATCACGCGGGTACATTTAGAGGAAGATACTGCTCGGAGCCAGCATGATCAAGATGAAGGAAGTCTGGTTGACTTCAATCGTGCTGGCGTACCACTTATGGAACTAGTTACCGAACCAGTTATCCATGATGCTAAAACTGCTGGTCATTTTGCTAAAGAACTTCAATTACTCCTCAGAACTCTCAAGGTGTCAAGTGCCAACATGGAAAAAGGGGAGATGCGCGTGGAAGCCAATATCTCAGTAAGTAAGACAGAAGAACTCGGCACAAAAGTGGAAGTCAAGAATCTCAACTCGTTTAAGTCTGTAGAACAAGCCATTGATTTTGAGATTAAGCGACAAATTAAAGAACTTGAAGCTGGAAATAGTATTATTCAGGAAACGCGCGGGTGGGATGAGGCTAAAAGCAAGACCTTTAGTCAACGTAGCAAAGAAACCGCTGAAGATTACCGTTATTTCCCTGATCCAGATATTCCAAAGTATGACATCAAAAAAGAGTCAGATTTTAATGATTCTCGATTAGCCGAGATAAGTCCAGAATTACCGGCTGAAATACGCATTCGACTGACGCAATATGGACTTAAACCTGATCAGGTAGAAATACTTTTGCAAAATGAGGTACTACTTGATTTCTTCACAACTACTACAAAAGGCCGAGAAAATGACACCAAATTCCTCCAAATGGCAGCAAATTATCTCACATCTGATATAGTCGGACTTTTACAAAACAGTGGTACCCTAGCACTAGATAGCAAAATGGCTATATCGTACGCCACTTTGATAGATATGGTAGGGGCAGGGGACATTACCTCGCGCGTAGCAAAGGATCTTCTGGAGGAGGCTGTGTTCAAAGGGGCTGATCCGCGAAAAACTGCTGAAGAAAAGGGACTTTTACAGAGTTCATCAGCTGATGATTTACGTCCACTAGCGGAGTCATTGGCAGCGGCGCACCCAACCGTCGTAGCAGATTACAAAGCTGGGAAAGAATCAGCATTGAAATTCTTAGTGGGGCAGGGCATGAAGGAGACAGGAGGGTCTGCTAATCCAACGGTGCTTCTAGAGTTACTTACAGAAGTAGCGAAACGCAACTAACTTTGTACCCAGATTTGTGTTGGTACAGACTTCACGATAAAGCGGCTCTTTAGTATACTAAGACGAGCTATGGATACTATCTCGCATAACGGAGAAAAGCTTGTAAAAGCTAGTGATATCGCTCGAGAACTCGGTTATACGAGTGACTATGTTGGACAACTATGTCGAGCTGAAAAAATCAACGCGAAGTTAGTGGGGCGCAGTTGGTATGTCAGCGAAAATTCTTTGCGCGCACACAAAGAAGGTCGTTACCGAAAGACGACTGAAAAGTCAAAAGCTGAGATTAGGCGTACGTTAGTGCAGCAAGAGTCTCACACAACACAGCAACACGCTTCCGGAGCGCATCATATACGCGTTGCGTATGAGTCTGATGAAACCGATCTGTTTCCGCGTGTCCAAGAGCGTAATACCGTACGTTTAGAGACCCAAGAGGCTCCTGATCGAGGAGAGAAGGTCCGAGTTAAAGTGGCGGAAAAGGCTTACACTATAGCACCCGCAGAGAAGCCAAACCTCAAATTCAAAGGCACGATTGCCGTCTCGTCTGGAGTATGAGCCGTCTGACACAACTACAAATGTACCTGAACCATCAGTTACTAAGCCAAGGGCAAAGAAAACAAGCGCCAAGAAGTCTCATCAGCACTCCTGTACAGTCAGTTCCGCTCACTGTAACCGAAGCGCCGCGCCGTCCTTTCAGAGCCTCACCACTGTTGGTGGTGACACGCTCTCTTTTATACTAGCTTTGGCTGACTACTTCTTGGACTTGAATCACACGTTTCCGGCACTGCAGATTCACTTGGAAGGTAAACGCATGTAATTTAACTCGTTTTGGTTTTAGACTCACTTAAATATCCTTAAAATAAACGTATCTCGGATAACCGAGAACTAAGTAGCACGACACACCACTCCTGACTGGTTGGTCTCGTAGCTAGAATGTAGACCGCCTATAAACTACTCGTAGAAATTCGTACGTATACTTAGCTTATAGATATGCAATGATCCGCAGATGTTCTCTTTGTTAATTAATACGCGCTTTGTGCGGTAGATCGTATTAGATATCCTGAAAATCACCCGGAGTATGTCAGTGCTGCTATCTAGAATCAGTACAGAAAATGCTGACAGCATACGTCCGTATTTTTTGTGAAGAAACGATAATAAAGCATTAACTGATCCACAAATCAGGCAATATATGCACCCTTAGAACAGCCGAAATAACTATAAAATATATAGTGATAACGCATGGTAGAGCTTATCAAACAACGTAGTGCGTTTTACTTTATCCCTGCTCGCGAGGGGGCTTTGTTGGTGGGTTATTCCCCAGACTATGTGGCGCGTTTGGCGCGCGAGGGAAAAGTAGTAGCAAAACGAGTAGGGCGTGCGTGGCACGTGGATCACGATTCACTCAAATTATTTACTTTAGAGGTTGAAGCGGAAAGCGCCGCCGACAAGAGGAGCTGAAAGACGAACGACGACAAGAACAGTTGCGTAAACATTTTGTTTACGCACGCGATTACCTCAAAACTGAGTACGACCGTGCACGCTTCCGGATGGTGATTGAGTCTGCAGATCACGCTCTCCGCACACTCCTGTTTGCAGTGGTAGGCACCGTAGCGTATCAGGAGCGAGTAGCGCTCGGCGATTTGGCGGCTGGAGCGGCACATACGACGGCAACAACTCAACAAGCTTTGGTCTTCGGACTCATTACCGAACTGGACAGATATTTTTTGTTCATTAAACATGAGAGAGGTGAAGACGACAGCGCTGGTGAAAATGACACTCAACTCCAGTACTGCCGACATCACCAGTGCGTTACACACCAGCACAAGTGGAGCGTGTACGGGAACGGTAGTAGTGCAGGGTAGCGACCTGGCACAAAAAGTTTTCTGACACTGTGCACATGCAGTTTTTTGACACACGTCATGGCACCATCACGCCGTAATTTGAATCTGGTAGTGAGCAACACTATCCGTTTGTCATTAAGGCGAACAACGAATAAAGAATATGGAAAAAGTCAGTTACAAAGTAATACTCCTTCACCATCGCGGTTTTTGCCGTAGGAATGTGGAGCGTGCCTGGACTGACACTTTCCGCACCCAACTGGGAGATTAACTATCAAGGCAAATTGACTGATAACACTGGCGCGTTGGTGGCGAATGGCAACTACGACATGGAGTTCAAACTCTACACGGTACCAACCGGCGGTAGTGCCAACTGGACAGAGACCCCGTGCAAGTCAGGTACGACTGGCACTGGTGCCATGATCGGTCTTTTCTCAGTTATGCTCGGTAGCAAATTCACCGCTCTCACTGGCGTCAATTTTAATCAAACATCAACAGCACCTTTAAACGTAAACATTGTTGCTGACGGTGAGACTGACGCCACGTAAAGTACTTGGCGCCGTGCCGGCTGCCTTTGAAGCTGATAATGCCTGGCACACTGGCGGAGTAGCGTCCACTTCATTTTTGCGTATGACGAGGCTGATAGTGCTTCTGGACTCACCTTCACGGGTGGCTTGATAGCTAACAGCTCCAGTACTATCACGGAGCCGACTTTCCTGACTGCAACCGGTGCCGACCTTGGTACTGGGCGGCGATACCATCACCGACATTACTGGCAGCTGCAGGTTTAATCTGAAGCGCTTGTACTGGCGGAGGCATACTGACCGCAAACGCAATAAAGGATTTCTGACGGCAATAGTAACCTCAATGACACAATCTTATATGATTAACTGGGGGGAACCCACAAACAAATCCGGCCTGGCTAATTTCCACTATGTGATAAAATTATATTGAAGCGCTTCTCAAGGTCAATTCGCTCATAAAATTTACTTTACTATGCCACGTACTGGTAAATGGGTTTTGGTCTGGGAATTGACTGCTAACCCAGTACAAAGCCAGGCTTTCCTATCGTCTTGATATCTATTGATAAAAACCGTGGATATTGGTCAACAGGTTGGCCAACTTACATTGGATGGTGGTGAAGGAGAAAGGTATTTGAAAATAGTTATCTTGCCCTCGCTAACGCTACTGGTGACACCGATGATCTCACTGAAGGTGGCGCGAATTTGTTTTACACTGACGCGCGTGTGAGTGCGTATATTGCAGGTTCATCGTCTATCCTCACCACGGCTACAGAGGCGGGATTGGAGGCATACCTCACGGATGTGACGAACGTCTACACGAACAATGACGGTACGTTAGCTGATGATGATTTGTCTAATAACACCACAACTGACCTGGCTGAGGGTACAAACCTGTACTTCACAACTACCCGAGCTTCAACCACTGCCACTCAAGTACTCTCCGGCACCACCACCTTGCCGAACCTTACTACACTGGCTAATCTTTCCACCATTGGCACCATTACCTCGGGTACCTGGCAGGGCAGTGTGATAGATGAGACATATCTCGATGCGGATGTGTTGGTAGCAACAGACATCGGAACCTCTGTCCAAGGCTACAATGCCAACACCACTGTCCTCGGCTCCACCATCAACGCCAACGAACTCGCCAGCGAAGATTTCGGGGACTTTACCTGTAACGGAACTACCTGTTCACTTGATGCCACGTATCTTACGAGCGTAGATATCAGTGACAACACCAACCTCTCAGTTACCGCTACCGGACTGGAACTCTCTGGTGATGCAATTGCGCTTTCTGCTAACTACACGATTCCACTGACGGCTTCTACGACGGAGTGGGCGACCGCCTTTGGCTGGGGAGACCATAGTACAGCGGGATACCTTAGTAGTGTCAGCCCATCTGACTTAGCACTTACTAATGGTTACGTACTCCGCGGTTCAGCTACTAACGTAGCCGAGGCTACCAGCACACTGTTTATTGCCAACAACGGCAATGTTGGTATTGGTACGACAAGTCCGGAGACATCTTTGGATGTAAGCGGCACGGTTCTAATTGATAACAATAGTTCATATGCCGGAGAAGATACTATCGGTTCAAATATCGCACTTTTAAAAATTGACACGAATGACAATACGGTCATAAATGCAAAAAATGGTGAAGAGATTAGATTTACCATCGGCTCGAGTGACAATAAGTTAACTATTTTGGACTCGGGAAGTGTCGGTATTGGGACTACTTCGCCAAGTAACCTGTTACATATATACGGTGATACTAGTGACGGTAAAGTGCTTATTGAAGATGTTAACAGTGCTGCCCGTTTAAATTTGTTTAATAGTATTACCGGTCCTGCCGCGAACACACTACTTGGGGCAGTACAATTTAAAGGGAATGATTCAGCTGGAAATGAAACCGACTACGCAAAAATCAAGGCATCTCTTGCCACTAGCACAAATGGAGCTGAAGGAGGTTATATTACACTTGAAACGACACAATCAGGCGTATCAACTGAGGTGGTGCGTATAGATTCTTCCGGCAACGTAGGTATTGGGACCACTTCACCGCTTAGTAGACTCAATGTTTATCAAACCAGTACAGAGACGGCGGCGGGGACGACCTATGGCACATTCAATGAGTTGTATCTAAATGCTGGCTCTAATAGCTCACAGACCTTCGTAGGTGATCGCTCGGACAGTAAAATAATGGAGTGGTAATAGTAGCGATTATGGCGTGGTAATGGCTTCAGCTCCTCGGGTGTTCCACTATGGCACCGGGACTATTACTTCGATGCTCGAGGTAAACAAACCCGGTAATGCGGAACCAAGACGCCGGTGTTATTACGAGTGGTATTGGCGGTAACTTCAGCCAGTCAACGGATCAACTGGTTCGTATGACAGCGTATGCCGGTAAATCTTGATTTTGCTAATAGTAATGCAGCGGGAGCCATTGGGACAGCGTATGGTGCACATATTAGCGGCACCAATGCAGGCACGATTACTAATACATACGGTTTGTATGTGGGCGACATCACTAGTGGTACGCAGACCAATACGCCGTTTTCTGTTTATGCCTCGGATGCTAATACATATAACTATTTTGCGGGGAATGTTGGTGTCGGCGACACTTCACCATCAGCGCTCCTCAATGTCGGCTCAGGCAATGTAAAGTACCGTAGATGGTGTCAACGACTTGTTTGTGACGGATGATATTGAAGTAGACGGTGACGGCTTTATTGCCGGAGCGCTTGATATTATTGGTAACATCACCAGCGCTGGCTGGGCGGGTGATGTTATCACTGCCGCTTATATTGCTGACGATATTGCTGTTGGTTCTGGTGGTTCGATTGATTCTACGGCACTGTATGATGGCGGTACCATTAGCTTTGATTGGTCGACGCAGAAGTCGCTGACGCTTTAACAGTTTCTGGTGGTACTTTGGGATCAATAATATCAGCGGTACCTTTACAACTACAGGCGCCCTCACTATAGGGGATGGCGGAGATACTATTACTGTGAATTCATCTAATTGGGATACTTCAAGTACTGGGGTCTCACTGGCGGTACTTGCAGGGTGTGTGATTAGGTTCTACATATCTAGATTCAACTGTTATTCTCTCATCCGAAATAGATTTCTTCCGAACTTCGCACTATTGTTACCGATGAAACAGGGCAGTGGCAGTCTTGTGTTTAATGCCAGTCCAACTTTGACGGGCACGCTGACGCTTTCGAGCGCCACCAACAATGGAATTGAACTTGGTCGACAGGATGGTACAGGTAGTACACTGTATATGGATTTTCACTCAGGAGCGACTGTAGTTGATTACGATGCCCGCATTATTGGTGTCAGGTGGAACAGGCGCGTCAGGAGGCGGAACTCTTACCGTAACAGCTGGCACGTTCTTGGTTTAGTGGCGATGTTGGTATCGGTAGTGGTGCCACCCCAGATAAACGTCTTGAGGTGTTTGAGACGGTGGCAGATGATCAGTTCCGGATTTCTTACGACGCTACTCGATATACTGACTTCCAGGTTGATTCGGTAGGAGATTTGATCATAGACGCGCAAGGTGGTGATGTGCGTCTCAACGATGAGAACTTGCATGTGTGCAGTGGGGGCGCCTGTCCATCTGGAATTCCTGCTGGTACTGGTAACGCTATCATTGAAAATGATCTCTGGGCGTGGCCGGCGGCGGGGCTTCAGCTCTTGGTCAGGCGACGTCAACGTTCCAGGGAGACATCCTCATTCTCGGTAAGCTTGACGTAGGGACTATTGACCCAGTCTACAAGATTGATGAAACTAATTATGCTACGTACGGATTGTCTTCCTATTGGCGTAAAAAGAACGGTCAGTGAGACTATCATGGTCAATGACTATAATGAAGCCACTGGTTACTACGAAAAGCGAATTGCGTGGAATGACGGCCCGGAAGCCTCTGATCTTTGGCTCTTTACCAGGTTACTGACTTCGGTCTTTTATGGGAGAAACTAGCCGTGTCACTTACCGCTGGCTTTGATGGAGCGGTCTTTATGCGAAAGATGTAGAGCAGAATGCACTCGTTATCCGCACCACTGAGCCGGGAGAAGTCTCAGCTCCTTTGCCAATCGCTCGATTGGCAAATGGGGTAATGTACGTCCTGATCAAGATGGGCATGCCCACTTTGAAATTGACTCAAAATCTCCGTCTGGGTCGCGCGTGCCAGTAAGTGATGAGTAGCTAAGATTTTGTTATAATCCGCAGTATGGAATTGTCTGTAAGAGCCAAGCTAATGTGGTTTTTGTGTTATGCACTCATTGCGGGGGCTGTTTTGATTGGAGCATTGCCACTCTTAGTATTTGGGCAGTCAGGCTCTCTAATAACTTTACCAATCCGGTATATATCACCACGATGCGAGTGTAGCGAACTGTCGTTAAAGGCTCCGGCCTCGTCATCGACCATCCCCTCGACTCCAGAAAACAAACTCCTCTTACTACACTCCTTCGTAGAGTCACCAGACGTTAAGAACATCTATGATGGAGTGGTCACGTTAAATAATGAGGGTGAGGCGGGTGGTGGCGTTGCCGGATTACTACGAGGCGCTTAATGGTACTGCTTCAGCGCGTTTCTTACTGACCCCGCTTGGTGTCGGCCCCAGACTTATATGTAACTGAAGCAGGTATCAACAACACCTTCACCATCGCCGGCGGGACCACCGAACGCCCGCGTCTCCCGGCAAGTCACGTAGATCCGCCAAGACCTATATTCTCGCCAACCCAATCATTAACGAAGTGGAGAAGGGACCAGATGAGTTGGTGGATAAGGGAATATGTGTTTGAAGGCTATGCGAATGAGTAATACACAGTCGAGGTGTCGATATTTTTCTTGCAAGCATGCAGGACCATGCGTGCCGACATTTGGATATGCATACAATGATTTTTGTATTCTCAAAAGTTCATACTACTCCCAGTCGTATTACCAAAGCTATTATCAGTCGTATTACCAAAGTTCTTACTATTTTGACCCGAGTGGTCAAACGGTTCTCCAGGGCGATGTCCACTCCGCGGAATCTGTCAATTACCGGCGCTATCTCTAAAGGGGCGGGAACTTTCGTCATCGACCATCCTCTCGACCCAGAAAACAAACTCCCATTCACTCCTTCGTAGAGTCACCGACGTTAAGAACATCTATAGATGGAGTGGTGACACTGGATAGTGCTAAGGTGGCGTTGCCGGATTATTTTGAGGAGCTCAATACCGGCTACCGGTACTTGTATACGGGCTATGGACAATCAGCGCCAGGACTCTATATAAAAGAAGAGATCCAAGATGGAAAATTCACCATCGCCGGCGGACCACCGAACGCCCGCGTCTCCTGGCAAGTCACGGGTATCCGCCAAGACCCCTACATCCTCGCTAACCCAATCGTTAACGAAGTGGAGAAGGGACCAGATGAGTTGGTGGATAAAGGGGGAATATGTGTTTCCAGAGTACTTAGACTGCAAAGAGACCGGTCAGCTGGCTTAGAACTTGGTGGAGTAAACTCATTCCGAAAGCTGAGGCGTATAGCAATACGTACTCTCAAGGCTCATACTACTCCCAGTCGTATTACCAGAGTTACTACCAAAGTTATTACCAGTCGTACTACCAAGCTTATTATCAGGGTACGTACGATACTACGTTCACCACTAACGTCACTGCTGATGCGACGCTTGATATCACTGGTACGGTAAGCAAAGGCTCCGGCCTCGTCATCGACCATCCCCTCGACCCAGAAAACAAACTCCTCTCTATTCACTCCTTTGTCGAGTCACCAGACGTTAAGAACATCTATGATGGAGTGGTGACACTCGATAGTGCTGGAGAAGCGGTGCAGGCGTTGCCGGATTATTTCACTGCGTTGAACAAAGACTATCGCTATCAAGTAAAAGCCATCACCGCCGCCGCTCCAAAACATACATGTCGCACGTGAGATCAAAAACAACACCTTCACCATCGCCGGCGGACCACCGAACGCCTGCGTCTCCTGGCAAGTCACGGGTATCCGCCAAGACCCTTATATTCTCGCCAACCAATCATTAACGGTGGAGAAGGGACCAGATGAGTTGGTGGATAAGGGGGAGTTTATCTACCCAGAACTATCCTATAGAAGAAAGGCAAACGGTTAAAAAAGTAGGTGGAGTAAGTTGTCGATTGGTTGCAGGCACTGTGGCAAGCAATAATCCAATCATAATCCATGAGTAGCAGGTATGTACTAACAGGTTTGATGTTAGCTGGATTGTTTGTAGGTATGTTGTGGTATTGGGTGACAACACCTGATGTAGTTACCGCCCAGAGGCAATGGAGTTGGATACTTCACGTGGTTGAGGATCTCACGCGTACGCGCGCCCCTTCACTGATTTTGAAGCCACTTTTCAAAACATAGCCCTTCTTGAAAGGTGGCGCGTACGCTTTTGAGTTGATGCGCCGTGTACATTTTCCGTTCGGCCTTGACCTCCATCTTTGGGACATGCGGTGGGAGACATTCTGTACGAACAAGAAGGTATTAGTGGTATGAGTATCTGCACCCATGATTTTCGTAACGCTTGTTCGCATACTATGGTCATCGGTGCCTTGATCGAATTTGGTACCGGCGCTTTTCCAGATATTCGTGATGCGTGTCACGTGCAGCGCCAGGCGGTAAGGGTGCGTACACGATGTGCTTTCATGGTCTCGGACACGGGAGTGTTTGCGTACAATGGGTGGTATGATTTCCCAGTACGATAGAAATGTGTGATCAGTTAGGTACTCCAGAATACAATAACCGTGAAGCTATAGAATGCTTTGGTGGGGCAGTCATGGAGGTAATTGGTGGTGGTGGGCATGACCCGAAGTATGGCAGGTGAAACGGGAAGAATATCTGCAGCCGGATGACCCCTTTGCCTTGTGTAAGAGTGATATCGTGCCGGATTCGTACAAACCAATGCTACAACTACATGACCCCGTATGCGTATGAAGCCTTTGGGGCTGATATGGCATATCCAGATCCATCTATTTATGAAGCCACTTTTGTCCTTTGTGATGAGATTCCTGTTGATAGAGAAGCTGAACGCCAATCATGCTTGGCGGGCAAGGCAAAGAATTTATTGGAATTGTGATGGGACGTAATTTTACACCAGGGTACGAGCCAAATATGAACGAACTACAGACCATGCGTGACTGGTGTCTCTTGGCTGAACCGTTGGATGGGCGACAATATTGTATTGAGTCAACAGTAAGTTCGTTATATTGGGTGGCGAACGTCCTTTGGAGACAGCACGTAATTATTGCAACCTGCTTACAGCCGGAATTAGCAGAGCATTGTTGGGGACAAATGATATACAACGTTTCATTATATATGGATGACAAATCGTACCGAACTGATGTTTGTAGTGCGGTGCCTGAGAGTGTGCGCGATCAGTGTGCACAACAGTTACTACCATGAAGTATGGCCTACTGACAAAACTTGTTATTGAGGACTAATCGTGGTTGGAGCGGTTGCTTTGGTACGGTTTTTACCCGATTCTGCTACCGTGGAGCAGAATGCTGAGCAACTCACCCGAGCACAAGCTGATACTGATACGGTAGTCGGTGCGTGGCGAGAGAAGATAGCGAAGTCGTCACCAGTTGCCGCGTACAAAGCGTTTAAGGCAGTGAATGGTGAGATTGAGTTTAATCAGCAACACAACAACGCACACTTATTTGGTGAAGCACTCTATAGAGAGACCGGTATCCCTGGGGTCGCGATTTGTGATAGCGAGTTTGGGTTTGGTTGTTATCACAGTTTTTTTGGTTGGGCGCTCCTGAGCATGGTCTCGGTATTCTTGAGGAACTTGATCAAGCCTGTATCGACACGTATGGTCGTAAAGGTTTGGGTTGTCAGCATGGTATTGGGCACGGTGTGTTGGTAGAGCTCGGGCACGAACAATTAGTTGACTCGCTTGAAGCCTGTATGCGTTTGGACTGGCAGGAGCTGATCGGTGGGTGTACTAGTGGAGTATTCATGGAATATAACTTCAACAATTTCGGCCGGAGCAGCTGGATATCCGTCCGGTGGATGAGCAAGGTGAGCATTTCCGTGCACGGTCGTACCGGAACGTTTTTTAGAGGCTTGTTATTTTGAGATGCCGGCGTGGTGGAGTGCTCGGTGACCGAGATTATGCTTGGGTTGGCGAACTATGTGAAGAAGTGTCACTGCGATCAAATAAAGAAGCCTGTTATCGAGGGGCTGGTAATGTTATTGCTGGAATGAATGATTATAATCTGGATGAGATCGCATCTGCATGCACGTTCATGCCAACGCACACGGGTGAGGTGTTGTGTATTGAGGGAGCTAGTTGGATAGTTTCTAATCAACCAGAATTTCGTGACGTATGGACGGTATTATGTGAGCCGTATGAAGGAGCAGACAAAGAGCAGTGTCTACGTGCGCAAGAACTGATCTAAGCATACAATGTCTTTATGAGCATCCTTTCTCAAATAAAAAGTTGGCGGTTGTACATTTTGATCACGGTCGTGCTGGCTGTGCTGATGGCAGCATTGTTAGCGGATCGAGTTTTCGCCCCAGACAAAGCCACGGTGGTAAATTTGAACGCCAAAGCTGAAGAAGTAGTGGCGCTGTGTGCAACAGGCTTCGCACCGGCCCAAAGTGTTATGACGAAGAGATTCCAAAACTTATGGACGCAGGCATGAGTATGGAGGATGCTTTTGCTGTTACGGCCACCATTCAAGATCTTGATCCCTCATACCAATATTGTCACGTGTTGGGGCACGAGTTGTCTGCGAAGGAGACTGCCAAAGACCCCAGTCGTTGGAAAGATGTGGTGGCACGTTCACCACTTGGCATGTGTTCCAATGGCGGTGTACACGGCGCATTTCAAGAACGATTTCGGGTTGAGCACTTTGATGAGGATGAGGATTACACCGAATTGTTCCCGAATTAGAAGGAGGTGCAAGCCGCGCGAGGGCTGGGAGCCAACCCGCATGGGACAAGCCACTTGTGTACATGCACTCGGACATCTCACCATGTATGTCACCAATGCCGATATCAACAAAGCGCTCGAGCTCTGCGACCTTCTGTTGGCAGACGATCAGCACGGTGGAGAGAAGCAACTGTGCTACGACGGCGCCTTCATGCAAATCTACCAACCCCTTGAACCCGAAGACTTCGCCTCATTGAAGGCAAGGAGATTGAGACCAAAGAGGAGAGTGCGGAGTTTTGCGCGACGTTTGATGGGGGAAGACGAGGTTCCTGTAAGTGAGAGTTGGCCGCTTTATCATGAGTTAATGCAAGAGCCGGACAACTACTAAGCTTATTCGTGAACGGGCCAACTTTGATGACTGGCAATTTGAACGCTGTAAGAACGGTGTCTTTTATATCGCTATGGCTCAATCAAATTTGGAGCGTGAGTGGGTACATGATTTTTGTCCACGTATGAGCGAAGAGTATCGTGGTATGTGTTACGGGAACTCAGCTTCTCGGTTAATAGAAGTTGATCCACGCAATATCGATAAAGCACTGGAACTTTGTGTTGATGCAGCGGACGAACCCTCACGAACTGCTTGTTTTAGTGAATTACTTCGCTACTCAGATTACACATTTTTACCTGGGTCTGAGGAGTTTTTTGCCCTCTGCAATGGCATGCCAACACCATGGCAAGGACGCTGTCTGCGGCGTGAAAAAATATAACGTATGGCAGGACTACGGTACATTATTCCCATATCCCTGATTATTTTGTGTAGTGGTTTTGTTGTCTTACACTCTCACTCCTTGAGCAAAATGATCAAGATCCACAAAAATTAGCAGAGGCTATCGTAGCAGCCTGTGCGGATGCGGAAGACCATGCTGTTTGTTACGAAGAAAAATTCCTGCCTTGATGGATCAGAGTCACTATGGATATGCTTTTGCTGTTACGGCCACCATTCAAGATCTTGATCCCTCATACCAATATTGTCACGTGTTGGGGCACGAGTTGTCTGCGAAGGAGACTGCCAAAGACCCCAGTCGTTGGAAAGATGTGGTGGCACGTTCACCACTTGGCATGTGTTCCAATGGCGGTGTACACGGCGCATTTCAAGAACGATTTCGGGTTGAGCACTTTGATGAGGATGAGGATTACACTCGAATTGTTCCCGAATTAGAAGGAGTGTGCAAGCCGCGCGAGGGCTGGGAGCCAACCCGCATGGGACAAGCCACTTGTGTACATGCACTCGGACATCTCACCATGTATGTCACCAATGCTGATATCAACAAAGCGCTCGAGCTCTGCGACCTTCTGTTGGCAGACGATCAGCACGGTGGAGAGAAGCAACTGTGCTACGACGGCGCCTTCATGCAAATCTACCAACCCCTTGAACCCGAAGACTTCGCCCTCATTGAAGGCAAGGAGATTGAGACCAAAGAGGAGAGTGCGGAGTTTTGTGCGACGTTTGTGGATGATAAAAAACTGTCTTGTTTAATGGGGCGTTGGCCATTGTTTCTTGAAACAATTGAAACGCCAGCAACTGTTAGTTTGATTTGTGAACCATTGCGAGATGATGTGGACGCGTATAGATTTTGCCATAAAGGAACTTTCGCCGCAGTTACAACACTGGTGGCAGAAAACGATGTGGAAAGGGTGGAGTTGTATTGTGCAGCGGTGCCAACAGAAGTGCAGTCGTGGTGTTTTGCTGATGCGGTAGCGCGGTTTTTGACCACTGATATTACATATACAGACAGAGCTCTAGCAATGTGTTCAGCTGCAGTTGGTTATGGAGTTGAGCACCAGTGTTACAAAGAAATTATTCGTTACATGGGTTTTATTTTTACTCCCGATGATCCAGATCGTACTGCACTTTGTCGAGCACTGCCGCCAATATACCAGACGCAGTGTCAATAAATGTTTGTGGTACCATGTCGTGTATGCGTTTCTTTCGTCTCATAAGTCTATCTAGCGTGGTGGTTTTTGCTGTCATGGCTGGCACCATTAATAGTTATGCGCATACTACTGGCGCTACTATTGAGCAACGTATAAATGGGTATTTAATCGATATCGGTTATAGTGCAGAACGAATTGCGGTCAATACCACCGCTCGGTTTGATTTCTTACTATTTGATGAAGGGTCGGGTCAAGAGACTGAGTTTAGCGATGTTTGGCTGCGCCTTGAACGTGGTGAACAGTTAGTGTTCGCTGGCGGTTTGAGTGACCCGTATTTTGGCAATGCCGGCATGTCAATACGCTTTACCGAACCAGGTGATTATACAGCGTTTGTACGCTATCAACGTGATAGTGAATCATTGGTCGAAACAGAGTTTCCC
>JAWKSR010000010.1:0-13226 GCA_041389005.1 Minisyncoccota bacterium
ACACCAAACGTGACGAGCAAAATAAACAAGCTCGGGAAACGGCGGAAGACCGACCGCCGTACCGGGTCGATAAGTTTGTCTGTGTGTCGCACAGCAGTTGTCACAGTCTGGTCTACGGTATCAACCACTTGCTCGACTTCTGTGACGATTGAGTCTTTTGCTTTTTTTGCCATACACTAGTCTTTAAACAACTCTTGGCCACGCGTCCACATTTCTTCATGACCACGCTCTTTAAGCCAATACCACCACTCAGCTCCCCACAAATACTGCTTAGGGAAACGGGTGGATCTTGCATATTCTAGAATATCATCGAATTTAGCAAGATCCATGCGTGAATATTGGGTTTCTATATCAACATCAGTGATTGGCTCCAAAAGCCACGGTTCAGCTGAAAGTTCTATAAGCATGGTCTCTTGTTTACCATATATAAGCGCCATCACGTTTGCTTTGGCTCGGTAGAACCATGGTGGAAGTACCGTCCGAAATTGTCCGAGTTCAGGATTCCAAAAATGCACATAGACGCTGGTACCAAACGCATCACCATGTTTATAAGCACCCATCCAAGTACCTAGGTTGCCGCTGTCAGTGACCAAAACTGGCCGAGTGCCATCTAGAGACTTAACCATCGCCACTTCTTCAGCTAAAAAATCCTCATCGAGTGGTCCGCAGTGTTCAAAAGCAAAAAGTGACAAGAACGGTTCATTTTCTACCTGCCAGTACGTCACTGCCGGGCTGTCTTTATAGCGTTCGACCACTGCCTCAATATAAACACGCAGTTCTTCTTTTTGTTCTTCCCAAGTTAAATCCACTGCCCAATCCGGAATATGACACTCTGGCCAACGAGGCAATCGCCGACCAACTGCTAACACAGCCGTGCCGCCAACTTCCTCGAGCTTAGCAATCTGATAATCCAGCTCAGTAAAATTAAATTCTCCACGTTCAGGCTCGCTCATTGGCCAGTGAGCAGCTAAGCGAAAATGACGTACGCCGAGATCTTCAATAATTGCGTCGTACGTCTCCTGCCAATCAAGTCCCAATTCTCGCGCATACATAGTATTGAAGGACATACCGTACTGTATGTCTTCCGGGACTGGCTTATAAGAGAGCGTGTAAAGAGCCAATCCTAAGGTGACCAGGAATGATCCACATGCAATTAATATCTTAATCCACCAAGACATAATCTAGCGAAAGAGAATGACAAAACCGATACAGATGACTGCCACATACAAAAACTTACGGAAGATAGTTTTCCAGTCGTTATCATTTTCTCCAGCACTGGCGGGAATAAAGCGCCCAAAGGCAATGCTCATAAAGAGAATAAAGACAAATTTGAGTCCATCAAGCGCTTGCACAACCGCCACGTCTCCCCAATCAGTGGCTTTGAGGAGCATAAAGGCAGCCACTCCGGCTAGAATTTTATTATGTAAAACCAAAAAACCGGTTTTAGCTGACGTAGCTTTGGTCTGCGTCTTGATCTTTTCATAATATGCAGGCACAAGAAGAAGCGAAAGCGCAAAGAGGACAAAGCAAACTCGCGACCAGAAGAACCCATCATCAAAACTCGTTTCCTGAAATAATCCCTTCATAGCAATGTAATGGAGAGCAAAAAAGAGACCGCTATGAACAGTATGCAATACTACCGATTGTGAGAAACGGACTTGTGAAACCAAAAACGTACCGACAGCTAAAAGCAAGATGCCCCAAATAAAATTTGGAGACAGTCGTGTGCCCAAAAAGAGGTAGGACATGCCAAAGGTAGAAATAGCGGAGACCGCACCAATGACTGGCATTACATCTGATGCATCAGCATGCTTAAGCCCATCGTACAGCGACACCAGTGCCATAAAGAACGTGTAGGCGGCCAAAAATGACATCCCCACTTGAATGGTCGGGGTCTCAATGTTACTAAAATGCAGTACACCAATTTCCTCCAAACCAGGAATGAGACTAACGATATACACCACCACCCAACCGCCAGTCACCAAACACGAATAAAACGCGTACACAAACGGACAGGGGATAGCCTTCTCGTCTGTAACGAGATACTTATCAATGATGGCAACAATAGCGTTGAAAAACTGCGCAACTGACGCTAATAGTATCCAGGTCATACAAGCCTAGTATGACACCTAAATTAAATATAAAAACTCCCTGTCCCCAGCTAGTCTGGGTCTTTGATTCCGTTATTCTCACAAATTTCCTTGTACACGTAGGCGGATGGACGAACTTTTCGCTCCAAGAGTGTCATGGTTTATTTCCACTAGACCAAGCGTTTTTCAAAGCCGAGCGCCCATTCATAGTTATCTAATAGCGACCAGTACATATGCCCACGGACATCCATCTTGTCATGATTTATAGCCTCCACACTGATTGGACCTGTCGTTGTATATAATTGGCACGATACACGTCTTTTTCGTCTGCCAAGCCGGCTTCAGATACAAATAACGGTCGGCGATACTTCCACAATAACCCCAATGCCCCACGAATACCTTGCGGGTAAATATCCCAATCCATATCGGTTTTTTCATATGCTTCCGTGTCACCGAACTTTTTATGGAAGTAATAATTGAGTCCAATGCTGTCACATTTTTTGTACGTACGGCGCATAAAAATATGTGTCCAACCAAAATTAGCAATCCAAGCAATGAGTTTGTTAAATGGGTTCCAGTTGGCATGGAAGTAGATTACGTGCTTGACAACACTCACCTCAATTTCCTCTCGCTGCTTTTTGATAGCATCGTAGGCGGCATTATGAGCCTTCGCTAAGTTTTTCATTACTCGTATATACAAAAACAGTGGTTGGATGCCTTTATTGGCTTTTGACTCATAGGTGCGTCCAGAGTTTGTGATAGAAACCAAGTCTGTCAAAGCAAAACGCTTAAACGGTGGCCAACTTCCTCGCAACCACCCATTTGAACCAAACACATTTGGTTCATTCATGGTTGAGATGCCAACCAAATCCTCCCCCAATTCACGAGTTACATACGCAGCATACCGAGCAAATATTTGCGGTGAATCCTTACGCTCAAATCCCCCACTTTTTGTAAACCAAAGAGGTAGAGTAAAGTGCCACAAGGTTGTATAGGGTTTCAGTCCCCGTGTTTTGAGCGCTTTGATAACTTTGCGATAGTGTTCAATCGCTTCCTTGTTAAATTGTCCTTCTGCGGGTTCTATCCGTGCCCATTCGAGTGAAAATCGGTGTGCATTATGACCAAGGCTTTTAGCTATATCAAAATCTTCTTCATACCGATTGTAGTGATCGCACGCTCGTCCACATGGTGGCACTCTGCCCTCTCGCGCCGCTTCTGCCCAATCTGTATTTTCAATCCCTCCTTCTACCTGATACGACGCCGTTGCCGCTCCCCAGTAAAATCCGTCTGGAAATTTCATATCTGTTTTCATCCCGTTAACAGTCAGTTGTGTACACAACCAAACCGATAATTATTATTCTCATAATGTATAACCTTTGTGTCAGTATTTGGAAACCCGCTTTTTTCATAACTGTTAAACTGCTAACGGGATTCATGGCATTTAGTATAACAAAAGGCGGCAAGTTTCCCTGCCGCCTTGTCTGGTCTTGATACCCTCAGATCCAAGAGATTTCTCCATAGAGTTCTGCTCGGAGCAAATTGTACTGCTTACCTTTCAGCAGATTTTCGGAAAACCATTCCAGATCAGCAAGGTCTTTGGTTCCGGCATCGTAACTTGTGTCTGTTAGAACACAGGGCGCTCGATGATGACGACCTAAGTCGAGTGCGTAGAATGTGACCGGAACCGGTCCAACCCTCACCCCGATATACGGAGTCGTGAGGTATCGTCGGTACTGCATCCTGGCTGTACCGGACTCAAACTGGACAACATACCCCTCAAGATATTCAGAAACGGCGATCACCTTCCAAACCTGGAAATAGCGCCATAAAACAGGCCAGCGTTTAGACACTGTTCCCGCTTCAGCCGGAAACGTAAGGCTCTGATCGACTTCAAGTTTGGGTCGATTAACCTTCGGAATTTTTTTCCACCAAAGACCCATCGGATGTCCTCTCTTTCTTGAATGTGAACTTTCAAAAGAATAAAACTATAAAAATGTCTTTAGGTCAAGTTATTCTAGCGTTACAGATTGAGGGATGCCGGTAAAACAACGTATGAGTTCCCCTTCGCCCGCTCGTAATTGATACCGGTACGTGCCATTTTCTGTCGTGCCGCCGCAGGTATCGAGTCCTTCGGCTGGGGCTACTGCGTAAATCGGAAAGCCATCCAGAGCGTAACCAATGAGTGCGTCTTTACCAAGATGCTGATAGGAACCGGCTGACGAATTTACAAGCGGTTGCCCGGCGGGGGTTAGCCCTACAACCTCTCGCACGCAGGCCGGTGAGACAGCTGTCAGTGGCTGTAGTGGCAACGCGGTGAGTGTAACAGTACTGGTAGCTTGTATTGTTGTGGTGCCAACAGTTTTTTCGTCTATTTTCTGGTAACTGTATACGCGCGCGCCTTCAAGTACACTAAACGTAACTAGCGGCGGCCACTTTACTAAGAGTGTACTGTCATCAGTGTGTAAACACCGCTGTACTTCGTAGGAACTCGTTTCAGGTTCTGGTTCTGGCTCATCAACCGAAGTAAAGACTGGTACCCGACTGATACTGTAGCCACTTTCTTGCGCCAACTTCTCACGTAAGCGAGCAATAGTCGTCTCGCGATCATTAGCAGACTCACCCGACACCACTGCCACATTCTCTCTCCCAAGAAGAAAATGAGTTACAGTGGGAATTTCTATCGTATTCTTTGATTGCGCAATCAGCGTAGTACCCACACCGATACATAAAAACAGCAGGATAAGCGCGTACAGAAAAAAGTCGCGAGTGCGAATCATTGCCATCATAATACCAAAGCCGGCGGTCCTTAGGACCGCCGGCTTTGGTATAACTACATTACGATTTCTTTTTACTCGTTTTCTTCACTGCTTTTTTGACAATTTTTTTCTTAACGACTTTCTTTGTTGCCTTTTTACTCCCGTTTCCACTCACTTTAATATCTACCATCTGTTCAATCCGCCGGATATCAGCCAAGAGCTTAGAACGATCTGCGTTGTAAAGGAACACATTAAAAATGGACCGTCCGCCGTTACGTGCAAACACGGCACGATTGCCAACTTTCTTATTAACCGTAATGGAGTGGAATGACTCTAGTCCCTCAATTTTTTTGATACCACGCATTTCTGTGATAATCCCCTCCCGCTCCGCAAACCACTTCATTGCTGTAGCATGACCTTTACATTTCCTTGGTACAAGTGGTTTTCGTGGTATGCGAACCAAAATATCATTCATACCATGATTAATATCACAACTAAGTTGATGTAGTACGTCACGAAAGCCACCTGGGCGTGGACCAATCTCAATAATCTTCCACTCATCATCGATTTTCATGAGTTCAGTATGGGCAGTAACGCTCCGTAGACCAAGCGCTTTAATAGCTACTTCTGCCATGGCTTGCGCCTTCACAACGGTCTCTTTCTTGAGTGCTGACGGTGTAGTCTGTTTGTAATTATAGAAATCATCGTGCCCGATATCCTTGCCAGTCGTGACTCGAACAAGCGGGCAGTGAGTGATCCCACCGCGTGAGTTTACGTATGAATCAACTGAATACATATCACCTTCCATATACGCTTCAGCGACCACCTTTGGCTCCTCCATTCGATTATCATTCACGTAAGCTTGCTTCAAACGTCGAAAGATTGTTCGCAATGATTGCTCAAACTCCTCTTCATGGTAGCAAATAGTTACAAAACGACTCGCGGCTAAATTCGATGGTTTTACAACCATTGGAAATCCTATCTTTTCTATCACTCGTGCACGTTCTGGCTTGCTGTTATTTTTTACCCAAGTGAAAGCTGGGGTTGACTTAGCGTTGTGCAGTAAAAAACGCTTGCGCATTTCATACTTATCCGTTGCCCAGCGCAGAGAGTCTTCTGTTGGAGTACGTAAGTACGGGACATGCGGAATGACTTTGGCGAATCTGGCTATATTAGCCTCGGACCGACACGTGACTGCCAAAAGTTGGTCTTGATAAGGCAAGAGTGCTTCAGCAAGTTTGTGCGGCTTAGAAAAGTCACATTCAAGCAAAATATCATAGCCACTTTTTTCAGATGATCGCTTCACTCTCGAGTCCCATAGCAAAAGTATCCGATATTTCTTATCGTGCGCTTCCTCATAACGTCGAACGT
The DNA here is from genome assembly GCA_041389005.1 of Minisyncoccota bacterium. Taxonomy (GTDB): domain Bacteria; phylum Patescibacteriota; class Minisyncoccia; order Phycocordibacterales; family UBA918; genus OLB19. The sequence continues at coordinate 6,218 of JAWKSR010000010.1, forward strand.
CACTGACCATTCGAGGTAAGAGATTCATTACGAAAATAATGATATTTTTCTGTTGCTCCATGTAGAAATTGTGCGAACGAAATAAAAAACTGCGTTACCACAGTGTTTTCTAGATTCTGAATATCAGATTGCTCAGCACGGAAAATGGTACTACAAACAAGTAAAAAGTAAAGGATATTCCTCAAACAGATTTAAAAAAACCTTTAAAAATAAAGGTTTTTAATCTGCCTTAGCCTTCTTTTCTGCCATTGCTTCATAGGTATCGAGCAGCACATCTTCAAAGTGTGTATTGGCAGTATCCGCGATACCATACCAGCTAGGATTTGTGTTTATCTCAATTAAACGATATATGCCATCTTTATCTGATTTGATTAGATCAACACCAGCTAAATCATGTGGCACGGCTTTGACTGCTGCTTCTGCTAAAGAGAAAGCGATTTCTTTTTCAGATTCATCCGCGAGTGACTCGGCATAGCCGCCACGAGCTAAATTAGCTCGAAAATCATCAGCAGAAGGCACCCTTCGGTATCCGCAAATTGCCATTCCGTTAAGTACTAAGACCCGTATGTCATTACGGTGGGGCAGATACTCTTGAAAGAGGTAGTCAGATGGACCTGAAATGGCATCAAGGTCTGCTTGAGATTTTATTACATGAACGTGATCTCCATGCGTACCGCGGACACGCTTAGCCACTACTGGATCTCCGAGTTTGTTTTTTAGTTTCTCCCACGTTGGAGTGCGAGTGAATTCAGTCGCTGGTATTGGTAAATCTGCACGCGAAAAACTGAGCGTCTGGAACATCTTGTTATGCGTTAGATGGGGTATACGAGAACGGTTGTTGAGCAGAGGAATACGCAGATCCTCACACACCTGACCAAACGCTATACCTACCGGATCAGCAAGCCCGGCGTAGTAGTGAAGTGCATCATATGAAGAGGCGCACTCTTTGACAAAGTCGGTGATACCCTGCAGCGACAGGGGCATGTCACGCAAAGGAATATGTGAGACTTCATGTCCGCGCAGAGATGCTCGTTTAGCCAAGCAGTCAAAACTCTTCTGCGCACGTCCGGCAATAAAACCAAATTTCATAAACTTTAGATACCAAACGTCACATCAGCTTCTGACTCAACTGATATTGAAGTAGTTGCCGTTTCACTGCCGTTGATGGCTACCTCAATCTGATTCATAAAATCTTCAAAGGTATCAAATTCCATCCGTTCTCCGTTAAGGAAGAAGGTTGGTGTACCCGTGAGTCCGAGTGCCTGCGCATCTTTAAAACTATTGTTGACAGCGTCTGTGATGACGGACGCGCCCAAGTGACGTTTAAAGGTAGCAACATCAAGCCCCAGTTCACCGGCATATTGAATGAAGAACGCATCAGGATTACTTCCCTGACTCCAGGCACTTTGGTTTTCAAAGAGTAGATCGTGCATTTCCCAAAATTTTCCTTGCTGAGCAGCTGCCTCAGCAGCTCGCGCCGCTGGGACGGCATACGGATGAATGGTTATGAGTGGAAAATGTTTGTATTCGAGCTGCAGGTTGTCACCATACGTTTCCATGATTTCTTTCACCACCGGATAAAACTGCCCACAGGCTGGACACTGGAAGTCGCTATACTCAGTGAGAAGCACTGCTGCATCAGTATTTCCTTTTACATGGCGGTCTATAGTAATGCCTTCATTTGCCTTTTTAGCCGCGTCTTGGGCAATCACATATGAGCCCACCAGTAACAGAACAGCTACTCCAAAGATTATTTTCCACCCGTGTTTTTTCATAATACTCCTCCAAGATTTAATTTAGATAACAATGCGTCCTACTATACCAGATTGTTTCTGTTCTGGCAGTATTTGCCGGTACCTGCTAGTATCGACAGATGGCAAAACGACCCTTTATCAGAAAACCCAAGCGTAAGCGCCACGGTGCGACTTTTTGGGACTATGAATATACTACTGGCGGTAATTTAAAATTGTCAGTCAAACCAAGTGGCGACCTGCAGAAGTTCATGCGCTGGCATGACCGCCAAAAGTCAGTAGTGCCGTTCCCTCCTCAGGCGAAAGTCATTGACCTTGGCTGTGGCAACGGACGTAATCTCGTCTATCTGGCTGAGGAGTTTGGTATGACTGGTACTGGTTACGACATTTCAAATGCTGCAATTGCGCAAGCGCGCCAGCTTGCCGGGCAGCACCCGCTGGTGTTTGAAGTGCGCTCTATGGCAGGTGCAATTAATCTGCCTGATGAGTCCTGCAGCCTGGCACTTGATATGATGTCGTCCCACTTCCTGACCGCCGCCGAGCGGACACCCTACGTGATGAAGTTTATCGTGTGCTCGCACCAGGTGGTTGGTTCTTTATGAAGACATTTCTACGAGATGGCGACCTCCACACTAAACGTCTTTTAGAAACAGTTCCTGGAAAAGAGCCAAACACGTATATTCATCCCGTTATTGGTGTGCCAGAGCATGTATACGGTGAAGAGGAGTTGACCGATTGGCTGGGCAAACGATTTACCGTACACAAAGTCTACCGCTCGCATAAACACATCAGCCAGGGCAAAGCCAACAAACGTCGCACCGTTTCGGTATACGCTGAAAAGATCCGTATCGTTAATCAAGCAAAGCTTTCGCAGCCCGCTGTCGTATACTCCTGTCGTATCCTTTCCTACTTCATCTTGTAGCTCGCGTACCGCCGCAGCTGTGATTGGACCATAGTACCCAGTAGCGCCAGCGGCCTAAGATTATCTCGAGCTGATCCTACTATGGAACATAATATGGGGTTGCAGCAACATAACCATAACGCCCTGGTCACCGGTCGCGGTTCCACGTTGAGTAGTTCTGGTACTGTTGCCAAGAGCTCGGTCAGCTTTGCTTGCTGTGCTGCTCGTCTGCCTGCGGCAGTATTCTCAAATGCCTTCTCAATCTCACGAGGCATTTCACCCTTTCTCACCATCGCTCGTTTCTGCACCATACGTGGTAACGAAAAATTGCGTAATCATCTTCGTCCTCATCCACTTTTTTAGGATATCTTCAAGAAATGAAGCTTTTTCTTTGAGCGTAAAAGGAATCAGTGACTCGTTCATACGGATTAAGTGGGCGTTATCATCATCTCTGATTTCAAAATGAAGATGGTACACCCCATCGGGTGCATTCCCGGTATCTACGGTACCAACAAGATCACCTGGTTTAAGCACATCTCCACGATCAATGTCAGCGATAGAATCAAGGTGCATGTAGCAGGTCTCTCCGCCTGGATTGGCGGTGTAGACATAACGCCCAGCACTTGGACCGGTACCGGTGCGAACCACAATGGCTTCAGTCGGTGATACGATCGGTGTACCAAAGAACGATAAAATCCTCTCCTTCATGCTCCCGTGCACCACCATCACGCGGATCGCCAAAATCTGGATTTATTTCATCATACGTAATCCCGAACAAGACCGGAATAGGCATTTCTTCTACAATATCATCGTCTAATCGATTGGTGTTCACAGAACCATAATGACGCCAAAGCTACTTGGTACCAACAAAACTATATCAATAGACTCCCGATAATGCGATCGTGTGTATTAAGCATATGTGATGTTGACGATACACCGATACTTCCCTTACCCGATATTATGTTGTCTAATCAGCACTTAGTGTGCGGTAGCGTCACAAAGTAGTGCCAACATTTTCTTCTGAAGACGTTGATGGTGCGCCCATCATCTCCACTGATTGCTTAACGATATACAGCCCCAGTCCAGTACCCTCGGTACGATGTATTTGAGCATTGGAAGCCCGGTAGAATTTGGTGAAGAGTTTTCTAGTTCACTGGCAGGCACACCAATACCTGTATCTGCCACGGTGATTGTGAGCTGACTCAGTCACTTCATATTTGAGCAGTACTGCACCTCCCTCTTTTGTATACTTCACCGCATTAGAAAAGAGGTTGTTAATGATGATGTGCAACAGTCGCGTGTCCGCCGGCAGTGTATACTCGGCAGGAGTAAATTGCTGATCAACCGGATTTTCTTTTCCGTTATCATGCCATCGTGCTCATCAATGACTGAAGCGCAGAAATCCGCCAGTGGAATATCTACTACCGCCGTGGCAAAAGTGCCAGTCTCTAACTTGGAAACACTTAAGAAGTCATTGATGAGATTGATCATCCGCATGACGTTGCGTTCAATCTTGGTGTAGTACTTAGACTGGTCTTCGGTAAAAGAATCTTTCAGTCCAAGTTTTAAAAGCTCAGCGTTCCAACGAATAGCAGCAATCGGCGTACGCAACTGATGAGCCGCCAATGCCACAAATTCTGATTTTGCCTGATCTATCTGTTTCTGATGGGTGATGTCCACCAGTGCGACCAGGCGTTCACTTTCCCGCCCATAAACAAAAATAGACAACAGCACCCAGTGTCGGGCGCCATCATACGAATCAAGTTGCATTTCCATTTCGGTCACCGTGATACCCGTATTTACTTTACCAAAAAAGATTGAGGCTTCTTCTGTATTTTCGATGACCAAGCGCTCTAACAGATTTTGACCAATTAAGTTTTCTACCGACGCCTTCATCAGTCGCGCTGCTGCTAAGTTGGCAAGCGTGATCTCCCCTGCTTTATTCACTGTCAGATAGGGTACGGGACTGCGTTCATAGAGATATTCGAGTTGTTGCTGGGAGGCAAGCAGTTCCATCTCCCGAGCAGTACTCATGACCCGACCAAAGCCTTTTGCCAGAGAGGTGAGTGTAAAAAGAGCAGCACTCAATGCTGCAGCTCCCACCGCTAGCCAATCGTGATTTACTTCGACAACCTGCCGTAGTACATACCATACGCAAAGCGCCACCAGTGGTGCCGTTACGATCACTCCAATATTAAAAACTGAGCGGACCACTCGAGAACCAAGCAAAATACGCATAGGCTAATAATACCAAGAGTTTTTGCGTTATACGGTTACTGCTCACAGACATGAGAACTGACGTTTTGATTTTTGCGTGCTACCATATCCGCAATGATTAACACGGCAAAAGACAAAAGTATTCTCGTGGTAGAAGACGAGTCCGATATTCGTGAAGCCATGGCGGCAGCGGTAAAAGCAGCTGGCTACAAAGCGTACACAGCTGAAAACGGCGAGGTGGGGCTCAAAATGGCACTTGCTAACAAACCAGACTTGATCCTGCTTGATCTAGAAATGCCGGTCATGGACGGTCATGCTATGCTCGAAAAATTACGTGACGACCCATGGGGACACACTGCGCGGGTGGTAATTCTCTCAGCCATGGATGACGTGATGAATGTGGCTGCCGCCCACGAAGGTGGTATCACTGACTACCTAATCAAGTCAAACTCCAGTCTTGAAGACTTAATTAATAAAATCCGCATTGCCTTACACGCCAAGGAGTAGGGCGCGAAAAAGCCCGAGGCTACGCTTCGGGCTTTTCTTCTGTCTACAACACTAAGAGACTCGGATCGAAGACTAACAGGGCTCCGAGCAGCAACATCAGAACGCCCCCGATCAACAGAGAGAGCTGGGCATACTTATGGCCATGAGCCTCCAGTTTACCGTACCCCCAAATCGCTAAACCAAACACGATGATGTCGTCAACCATGTACCCAATTGTATAGATCAAGATATACCACTGACGTTCCAAGAACGAAAGTAGATTGAGTTCAAGTATCTTCGTATATGCCTGCGGGATGCCGATTGAACAAGCAAACTCAATAATATTCACTGAAAACGCAATTACAATAATGGCCAGGATGGTCGTCACCGTCAGTGGTGCGGACACAATCGCTTTGAAACGATCAATGGTACGGGCTTGCTCATCAAGACTACTGATGTCACACACGAGAGCAGCATCGCGGTTCTTGTACCAGCGGTAGAGGAAGAACGACCCGCCACCTAGAGCCAAGAACCCAACCAGCGGTGTTACGATCTGATCAAGCGCCACGAAATCCCAGGTCTGATACCAGACGTTGAGGATTAGGTTATACATCACCGCCTCAGCCAAGATGAACAGCCCCGCCAGGAATATCATCTTACGCCGACTGCCAGCTTGAGATAGTAAGACCAGGAACGTGATCAACACCCACATGGCACACGGATTGAAACCATCGATGGTGCCGAGGATAATTGAAAGACTAAAAAGTGAGAAGGATTTCAGATCCACTACCCCTAAAAGAGGTAGGTCAAAGATATAGGTAGCAGTGCCGCCCACCTCGCACGCAATATCACTACAACCCCCGCCCACGATTACCTCCTGCACCGGTGCCCGCGCTAAGTGTTCTTCTGGTGTACGGATGTCAGTGTTAGCGGCAGCTTCAATGGCAGCTTGTATACTCGCGCCAGTGGTATCAGGACCATTGAAACCCAAAATGGCTCGTTCCCCTACGATCGTCAGCGGCGTTACTTTCGAGGCATTGTGCTTTTCGGCAATCGCGACAAAAAGTTCAGCGGCTCGTTTATCCTTAGTGATATTGAGGTAGGTGTAATCAATTCCCTCCGCTTCCAACCACGCAAACTGTTGCTGACAAAAACCACAGTCATCGCGCCCAAACATATACACCACAGATTCCTCTGCCTGCACTACTCCAACGACACCTAGAAACCCAAACAGCAGCAGGCTAAACGTAACTGTCATACCGAAAATCTTTTGTTTAATTACCTCCAGCATAGAATTAAAAATGAGTTGTTACTTCAGTTAAACGGTGTTTAGTTGCTTCATCCACCACCGTACGCATAACGCGTACTGTTTCAACCGGGTACCCACCAACAGCGGTATCATTAGACAGCATAGTAGCACTCGCGCCATCTAAGACCGCATGGGCAATGTCTGAGATGTCAGCACGAGAAGGATCAGTGTCATCAATCATCGAAGTCAACATCTCTGTCGCCACAATGGCTGGCTTACTCGCTGCATTGCAACGCTTTAAAATATCTTTTTTCACAAACGGCAATGTTTCCATCGGGATGGCGTGGCCCAAATCCCCACGAGCAATCATTATCCCATCAGCTGCAGCTATGATCTCATCGAGAT
>JAWKSR010000011.1:0-11788 GCA_041389005.1 Minisyncoccota bacterium
GGCATGCCCATTTTTACGCCCAGGTCGAGACTCTGCCTTACCATAGGTGGGAGCGTGCCAAAGAATCCCCAATAGTCCGGAGAGGCTTTTGCTTGCATCGATTTTTTAGTGTGATTAACTATCAAAAGATTGGAAAGGAGTATCCGATGAAACCTGACACCCTGTCGAAGTCTTCAAACCTTGACCGGCAATGGAAGTCCGTACAAACTGCTTTGCAAAAGGAAATCGGTTGCGAAAAATTTGAAGCGTGGTTTGGTAGCATGCGGGTGGAATCGTTTGATACTTCTAACCAGCTTCATGTATCTGTGGCAACTGATTTTCTCAGAGACTGGATCATTAACTATGTTTCTGATGCACTGTTGAAATGTTGGAAAGAGGTAAATGCGTCGATTGACACCATAGTGGTCATCTCTCGCGCCAAAGAAAGGTTTGGTACAGCCCTGAATGGAGCCGTAGAAAGTGTTGAGAAAGTGGAGCCAACCCTTCTCATTCCTGCCAAAGCTCCGCTGGAAGAAAGCACCACGCCAATACCTCAGGAGGCTCTTGAATCACCTCTTCCTGTTCAGCCACAGGTCCCCGAACCAAAGGCTGAGATGAGTACCACTCCCTCGTTGACTAAGGTGGTTAGCATTCGGGACGTGGCGGAGCTAGTTTGTCTGGAGTTCCAAGTTGCCTTAACAGAAATGGAAAGCAAAAAACGGACCCGACGTATCGTTGAGGCCCGTCAACTGGCGATGGCTCTGCATAGGGAGTTGACCGGAAAATCTTTCAAGTTCATTGGCAGCAAATTTGGTGGGCGTGACCACTCGACTGTTCTCATAGCTGTTAAGAGAGTCGCCGAACTGCGTAAAGACAAGATGTATGCATCTATGTTTGACCAGTTGGCGCAACAGCTACGGGAACGTGTTTCCAGTTGATATCTGGAAGTAAGAGTTCCCATGGCAAGATACCAACTACACAAATAAGCAGGGCTTTCGAGCCCTGTTTTTGTTACTCAAAGATTGTATTTTTCTTCTGTATAAAAACTGTGCTAGTTATGGTACATGATGGCAGAGTCATAATCTTCCTACATCAAGAACCGATTTCAAGCAGCATATCCTATTTGCTTTTGTTGGTATCTACAAAAACTCCTTGATTGAACCTAAGTAAGCTTCACTATTAGATTAGACTAGAGACTGCAAATGTGTTACTAAAGGTACTGGACTGTGTCCCATTCGAGCGCAAGGAGAAGATCATGCTCAAATCATCTGTTCTGACTAGTGTCTCTGTATTTTCGATGCTAGCAACCGCAACTATTGCAACAGCTGCCGAGGAGGAGGTTGAGATTCTGTTCGGACCTCCCCACTTCATTGACTACCTGGTTCCGGTCGAGTCAATTGACCCAAAAGTGGTAACCCCACGCATGGACACACTGAGTCCGTTTGATGAAGAAAGTGGTCATGGACCCCTCATTCTTGAGGGCATGAAAACTGCGAGTGGTCCAAATTTTGCAGGAAGTTATCTGTACCTGCAAATGCCAGCGTGTGGAACCGGCATGACATGCGCAGTCATTGTAAACCTACGTGACGGCGCGATCATTGAAGTGCCTGCGGGAGACACCGGTCATGATTTTCGTGCGCAGAGCAACTTGTTTGTGACTGCGACGTTTGACTTTTCCACCGACGAGCCCATCCGACACACTCGGTACTTTGTCCTGAAGGACAATGTGTTTTCCGAGATCTACGAAGAGACAAAGTCTGAGTTATGTTTCGAATGAGATTCGGACACGGCATCTTAGGACACCTGGTCCGGTGGTCATACCACCGGACCTTTTCTTTGATTTAGCGAATATTGCTTACTTAAACTTTCGGTGGATTTCGGGAGTTTATTCTCTAGGAGATTTCTTGAGAAATCTTGCGTACGTACATGATAAAAACACGCGCTCCAGAAATCTTGTCATCAGTGGCGTTGAAACAAAATGAGAAGAACTTTTCTGGTTTTACCTGACTTGGTTTTCACAGTATCTAAAATTTTCACCATCTCTTTTTGATTAAAAACCAGAATCTTTCGTTCCCACTTTGCTTTTGGCTTGAAATGTTTATCAAACAGTGGGTACGTCATATAAATGAAGTAGAAGTCACTATAGTTATTTTTGATATCAAAGTAATTAAGCCAAGAATGAACTGGTATTCATCTTTCGGTGAACCAGCGAGATATGTGCGTGAGCTTTTACTTGTATAGTGACTGAGCGCTTACTCTCCCTTTGACTAAAAGCAGGTCGTAGAATTTCTGCTGTCGACTGAGAGGAATCGCTACTGAAAAATTCTCTTTCTTAGGAAACTGCTTTTGCAAAATATCAGCAATATCGTACTCAGGAAACGGGATAGTAAATGTGCTCATTGTGAGGACAGTATAGACTATTTCTGCAAGTGGCGTTTGCGTTCGCTTTCTTTGAGTTTCTGTTTACGCAAGCGAACTGACTCTGGACACACTTCAAGATACTCATCTTCCCGCACAATCTCCAGTCCCGTTTCAATGGTAAGTGGTCGATGTGGCGTAAGCTGAATATTATCATCGCTCCCTGATGCGCGCATATTGGTAAGTTGTTTGCCCTTAGTTGGATTTACACCCATCTCTTCTCCTTTACTGGTATTCCCGATCACCATACCCTCATATACTTCCGTACCCGCACCAATATAAAGCTCGCCTCGTTCCTGCAGTCCCGCCAACGCAAACCCGAGTGCCTTACCAGTGGTGGTACTGGTCATAGAGCCAACCTGACGGCGCTTTATCTCTCCGGCATATGGTCGAAACTCAAGAAAGCGTGAAGCCAAAATACCCTCTCCCTTAGTGTCAATCACAAACTGATTTTTATACCCCAACAAACCGCGAGTTGGACCTTCAAATATCAAACGTACCTGGTTTTCATGCGGCACCATATTCTGCATGATAAATCCCCGATTAGAGAGGCGTTCGATTACCGCGCCTTGGTATTCTCCCGGGATATCCACGGTCACTTCCTCAAATGGCTCGTGCTGGGCGCCGTCAATATCTTTAAAAATAACTTTTGGTTGCGAAACCGAAACTTCATAACCTTCCCGTCGCATGTTCTCGAGCAAGATAGCAATATGCATCTCTCCCCTCCCTTTCACCACAAAAGAATCACCCGCCCCTTGCTCTACTTGCAAGCCAACGTTTATCTCTAGCTCTTTCTGGAGACGCTCTCCGATCTGGCGACTCGTCACATACTTGCCCTCCCGACCAGCAAACGGTGAGGAGTTCACCAAGAAGTTCATCGCTACTGTCGGCTCATCAACCTTGATAGCCGGCAATGGCTCTGCCGCTTCATCGTCAGTGATGGTATCACCGATGTTTATGTCACTGAGACCCGCCACTAACACAATATCTCCCGCCAACGCTTCTGCCACTTCATGTTGGTGTACACCCTTATAAGTAGAGAGCTTCACTATCTTGCCTTTATGCGTACCTTCATCTTTATGTTTGATGATGACTGATTGTCCATTACTCACCTTACCCTCATACACGCGGGCAATAGCTAAGCGTCCAAGGAAGTTGTCATATCCAAGATTAAAGACCTGCGCGCGCAATGACTCACCCGCCTCATAACCGTGGGCGGCTGGCACATGCTCGAGGACGGTATCTAAAACAGGCGCCAGGTCGGTAAGCTCATCCTCAAGCTGGCGCTTCGCTACTTTATCGCGACCAACGGCATACACCACCGGAAAATCACTTTGCTCATCGCTGGCACCGAGCTCCAGAAAGAGTTCAAGTACTTGCTCTTCACAGCGAGCTGGGTCAGCGGCTGGCTTGTCTATCTTGTTAATAACCACAATCGGCTTGTGTCCAAGTTCAATAGATTTCTTAAGTACAAAACGAGTTTGCGGCATTGGTCCTTCCTGAGCATCCACCACCAGCAGCACACAGTCGATAGAGCGCAACACGCGCTCGACTTCTGAACCAAAGTCCGCGTGTCCCGGCGTGTCTACGATGTTGATCTTCGTTCCTTTGTACTCTACAGACGTATTCTTGGCGTAAATAGTGATACCACGTTCCTGCTCAAGCTGGTTGCTGTCCATCGAACTCTCTCCTTCGCGAGCACCAGTAAATTCCATCAGACCGTCAGTGAGAGTGGTCTTGCCGTGGTCTACGTGCGCAATAATGGCGATATTCCTAATTTCCATCCCGTTAGAAGTCAGTTGCGTCCGCAACCAAACATATCCTTAAACTATTTAATAATGATAGACCTTTATGTAAACATATTCTGTTCCCGCGAATCGTAACTGAAAAACTTCTAACGGGATCCATACAAAATAAAAGGCGCGCTTTTCCTGCCGCGCCTACAGAGCGTACGCTGAAACTCCCTTGACGTCAATTGTTTACAGCCTTATTTAAAAATTCAGTAAGAAAGGCTTTTTCACGCTCGAGTATGAAGTGTCCTTCATACTTACCAGGCGTATCACTGCCCATTTTCTCTAACACCATTTCAGGTTTCAACCACAAAGTTTCTTGCCCTTCTTCTATTTCACCCTCCTCCAAAGCAGGCGTGCCTACTTCCCCAACTACAGCGGCGACAAATCCGTACGATATGTGCAAGAGTTTATATTTATTTCTATATTCGATGGTAACTCCTAGTTCTTGAATAACTGCACAGTCACACCCAACCTCTTCTAAAACCTCTCGTTTGAGGGCTTGTTCGATAGTCTCACCAGTGTCCACTCCTCCACCGGGCAATTTGTGATATGTATACGTGTTGAGGTATTGAGTTGCCATCTCACCATGTTCATTCAACACAATAGCACGAGCACTTTTTCTGAGTTCATAAGGAGTCCCAAATTTTTCAACCTCATTACTTAAACCGACAGTATTGTCAGTTATTTCCTTGAGAATTTTCATTTCTGAATTATAGCAAAAACCATAAGAGTTGATGGTCTGTGACTAGGTTGAAAGGTTCCCATCCAGGAGAGGACGATACTGAAACACCAACACCTACCAAGGCAAGAATGTGAGCGCAACACCTCTCTCATCCCCGCGACCAGTTCTGCCGATGCGATGCACGTAGTCTTCAAATGTATTGGGCAAATCATAGTTGATGACATGCGAAACGTTATCGACATGAATACCCCGGGCTGCCACATCTGTTGCCACCAACACCTGCGCAGTACCACTCTTAAAGCGCTTGAGTGAACTTTGGCGTTGGTTATGGTTTTTATTGCCATGAATCGACTCGGCTGTGATACCACTTTGATTAAGCGTCTTGCCTAGTTTTTCTACTGAGTGCTTCATAGCGCCAAAAATAATAACGCGGGAAAAGTCTTTTTGTTGCAAAAGCTCTACAAGAGTCTCGTACTTGTCTTCCTTGGCGTAGCGCACCACGTCTTGCTTGATACTATCAGTCACATCTTTTTTCTTCACCGAAATGGTGACTGGGTTGTCCATAAAATCATGCACGAGGTCTTTGGTCTTTTCGTCCATAGTGGCAGAAAAAAACAACGTATGGTGCGGCGAAGGTAGGCTTCCTAAAATAGTGCGCATATCGTGAATAAAGCCCATATCAAGCATCCGGTCAGCTTCATCCAGAACGACAGAATCAACTTTTTCCACGGACAAAATATTTCGTTGCAACAAATCCTTGATGCGTCCCGGAGTGCCAATGACGAAATGGTTCGTGCGCCGCAGTTGGCGTATCTGCCCACCAATACCAACACCGCCGACACAGACGGTTGAGAAAAAATTAAAGTTTTTACTCAGTTTTCGAAATTCAGTGTCTACCTGAATAGCCAACTCACGAGTTGGCGTAAGAATGAGAGTAATTTTTCGGGTATCTTTCTTTTTGAGTTCAATCAATGGAATTAGAAACGCTGCTGTTTTCCCGGTACCAGTTTCTGCCAGACCAACTACATCTTTCCTGTCTAGAATATGGGGAATCGCCTGATCCTGAATCGGTGAGGGTGTTGTGAGTCCAAGAGCGGTAAGTGTTTTTTTGAGACGACCGTCAATAGCAAAATCACTAAAGGTATGTTTTGGCACATACACTTCTTGTGTCTTCTCCACGGGATTTTTATTAATGAATTGTGACGGATCAAACGTAGAGATGACCCGTTTAGTGGCGCTCCGACCACCTTGACTTCTGGAGTGTGTTCTTGAGCGTGAATGTCTAGAACCTGACTGGCGCGTAGAAGAATACGAACGGCGACGGCGAGTACGCGAACCGCGATTAACTGTTGTGTGCATTATGTTGTATTTATGTGAGCGCTTTGGGTAGCGCTCGGGACAGTGCAGGTGATAAAAGAAGAAACAAGAAAAGATATCTGGAATCAACTGCTAGAGAGTCCCACACGAGTATCAAAAGCCCAGCAAAAATAACACGTTAATTTGTCGATGTCAATTCAGCTGGCTGTATGGTGCAAAGTTGGAACTTTTCTAATAAACAAAAACAGCCCGCCGAAACGAGCCAGTAGACTGTTCTTGCGAGCTTGCATTATTTCATCCGTCTGATAAACGTGAAAACGGGTACATACTCTTCGTAAGGATCACGGTTGCCGACCGTAATGACGAACGGGACCCCGTTCTCTCCAGGTTTCTGATAACCCCGTTGAGATAACCATACAGGTTTGCCGTGGTGTGAACCAATACAAACCATGAAATGGTAATCCCTGTTCGGAAGCTTTTCATAAATGTCACGAATGTCCTGTGGCATATGAATGCTTTTTTTGAGTCCTGCACCACTCGTAAATTCACCTGTGTCATTACGAGCCTTTTGACATTTCAGGAAAGCAGAACGAAGAATCTGGAGCCTTCTTGAGCGTGAGGGTTTGTCAAATGCGTAGAGAAGACACAAGACATCCCCAACACGCACCTTCTGACCACACTGATAGCTGTGCATGGGGTGTTCAAGCACCAAATTGCCTTTTTTTGGTAAGCAATCAACCCAATCACCAGTAGTGGCGAAATGGGCGAAAGCGGAACAATTGGTGAAACATTTATTGTAGTAGTTGTCCAGATAGTAGACGATGTTATTGACCAAAGTCTGATTGGCAACATGGCACATACAAGCCTCACCTCCCTGCCTAAAAAAGCAGGTAAGTCCCTCACCTTTTGCAGGAAATTGGATGATGTCACCATTGGATCTGCGCTGATAAGTGCCGTTGCTGGTTAAGGTCTCAATCCTGTTCCAGTAACATTCCTCCTCATGGTCATATCCGGTCGCTAAAACCGTTCGTTCAGGTCTATACACGGGCTAATCCCCCTTGTTGAATTGAGCATTACTTTTTTGATAATACAACAATAAACTATACTTGTCCAGCTGGCCGTCTGGGACGATGTTGGAACTATTCTGATACAAAAACAGCCCGCTGAAACGAGCTGAATTTGTCGTTTCTGCGAGCCTTGTGTAGTGGTTCATCCCAAGAAGGAAAGTTCCTTCTTCACATCGTCGCTGTTTTCGAAATGAAACCTTGCAAACGCTTTGATGGCGTCGGCGATCATGCCGGAGATCATTTGGTCGAAATAGCCCTGAAATCCGGAACAAGCAACCACGATGCCGTGCCGGTTTACACCTCCCCAGTAGGGCGTGTCATCGGGAAACAGGGAGATGGGGCATCGAGTCTGTGTTGCCGTCGGTATTCTGGCGCGCCAGAGCTGCATCGCTTTACAGCTGGCAATCTGCTTGAACGGATATGACCATTTCTCCGTGTCTCCGGTGCTCTTTTCGTAGATGCAAACCGGAGTAATCGGATAGTGCGGCCAGTTCGGATAGCCGGACAGACGAGCGTCCTCGACCGATGGAACGAGTACCACGATGTGACAGTTGTGTCCGTCGATGACCTGATCCATCCTGCTGTCGAACACGAAGCCCTTCAGCACCATTTCGACTGCAGTTTCTGCAACTTCCTTTGTCAGGTATTTGGGAGTAAGACGTTCGCTCATTTACCCATTCCTCTCTATTCCTGATGAACAAGAATTGGTTTAGATAACCAAAGGAAAAATAACACACTATTTAGTCAGTGTCAATGTAGCTGGCTGTATGGGATGACGTTCGAACTTTTATATATCAAAACGAAAACCCACAACAATGAGAGTGTAGCGGATTCTCGTCGTAGTGGGCTATTGGGCTAGTATTTCAGGCAAGACATCGGATAGATACCGCCCCGGTTCGAGGATGATCGTTTTACATCCTTCCAAAGACCGGGCACGCTCGAGGAAAGTGTCAAAGTTTGCGGTAAGCATTTCTGCCGCTTTCTTGCTCCCTCGGCGATTGTGGTATCGGTCACGATACTCTTGCTTCTGATCTGAGGTTGGGTACACGAGATTTACCTCATAACCCTCGCCGATCAGCACCGTAACGACTTCGGGAATAACAGAGATCAGAACTACGTCTGAGTGACCAATCTCCTCTATAATCGCTTTGACGTAATTACCTGGATACTCTGGATTTCTAACCCCATCATCATAACGACCGATATGGCTGAAGTCCGCCGAATCAAAGTCGCGGATTGTTAAACCCGGCGGACAGTACTCCCTCGTCAGAACGACTTACCCGTGCCGGTGAAACTGGCAATTATTTTTCCTTTTTTCAAAGTCCTACCTCCTTTGTGTGCAAAGTTTAATTAAATATGACACATTAAGTTTTTTGTCAATCTGCTGCCCGACAGGGATTCGAACCCCAGTTTTTGGTGCCAGAAACCAACGTCCTACCACTAGACGATCGGGCAGTATAATTTTTACCCGATCAATTGTGGGAGGACGTTGTACGTCCTCCTGACGAGTGAGCGAGGAATCAGGCAAGCGACAGCTTGGACAATTCCGAGCGAACGATGACAGAAAGCGAAGCGCTCCACTAGACGATCGGGCAAGTGGGTACATACTGCCAGATTCTTCTTAAGAATCAAGCGTACAAATGTTTATGATTCGCAGTGTTCTACGATAGCGACTTCAAGAGCAATGTGTGGGAGTTGACTACGGGTCATCTGGGTAGCGGCAGTGAGGAGTTTTACCAGCAAATGTGAATTAAGTGGAGTTGCGGTGTCTTCAGTATAGGCGGTGAGCTCAGCTTGTTCTTCTTCGCTGAAGGTGGCGAGGATTTTTTCGCGATACTCTTTTTGAGTTACGTAGTAGCATCACTGCCCGTACACGTTCCAGGAGGAAGTCGCATGAAGAGTTTCATCTCAACATGGTTGGCAAGGGCGTCCCCGGCTGCCTTGAGTCCAGCGCTCGCGTCTTTCTCATGCAAAGCTTTGAGCATAGTACTTAGTAGTGCCGTTTGCGGGGCACCGATAAGTACCGCAACTTCATCGGCATCTGCCTGGCCATCGTGTGAGCCAAGAATGACTTTCTCAAGTGTACCAAGCGCATCACGAAACGAGCCGTCAGCGGCTGTGGCGATAAGCTCCGCTACACCCTTCCCGAGTTTGAATTTTCTTTTTTGCTACATCACTCACCATCGCGGCGAGTGTAGCGCGGCTCGGTGAGCGCATGGTAAAGACCTGGCACCGCGAGAGGATGGTATCTAAGAGTTTGTCTACTTCGGTGGTTGCAAGAATAAATACGACATGCGCTGGTGGCTCCTCCAGGGTTTTCAAGAGGGCGTTAAACGCCTCTTTAGTGAGCATGTGTACCTCGTCAATGATGTACACTTTCCGTTCACTCTCATACGGGAGGGTATGGACGGCTTCTTTGAGTTCGCGGATATCATCGATACCGCGGTTGCTGGCAGCGTCGATCTCGTAGAGATCGGCGCTTGAATACCGATTTCCTGCGCAAATATACGCGCTAGGAGTCGTCTTCCCCGTTCCCCGTCCACCACAGAAAAGGAGGGCGTGCGGAATAGTCTTTTTCTTAATAGCTCCCTCAAGAACAGTGACAATATGGTCTTGATCGCGCACCTCAGCAAACGCACTCGGGCGGTATTTACGGTAGAGAACCGTGTTATTTTCACTCATGCGCTCTAGTATACCATCACTCAAACCGGACGTGCTGGCGGACATAATCTCGCAAGAGACTCATATCATAGGAGAGATTTTGACTGCCGAGTAAGACATAGCCAAGGCGGCGGGTAGCGCCACCTCGTAGTGACTCATCAAACACCACGGCGGCTGTATAGCCACTTTCGGGTAAGTAGCCCTGCTTGCCACCGCGATAGTCTGGGTCAAGGCGCCAGGGACTATTGTTAAGCCAGCCCTTAGTTGGACTGAGATATTGGGTCAGTCCGGTGATATCAAACACATGCCGGCTGTTGCCATACACTTCTCGCAGTAACGTTCGTACATCCATGGCACTCCCTACATTTTCCACGCCAAGCCCGGCGGTATCAACAAACCGCAAACGCGTGTTGGTACACTACTGGCACGAGTATTCATACGAGTGAGCAAGTCGGCATCACTGCGTGCCAGCGCGGCTGCAGCGTCATTTGATGATTCAAAAGAAGCGGGAATAAGAGGGTGTGCTTTGTATACACCTCACCAGTAATCAGACTGCCTGCCCTGCCCTCCGCAGCTACATCCTGCCAGGTAATGGTCGTAGTGCTAAACAGATCATCTGAATGATAGACCGCCTCAGCAGTTGCAAGTTTTGTAAGTGACGCCAGTGGTAGCAGCTCGTGTTCATGATAGGCAGTTAACACTTCACCGTCTTCCATATCAAACACCAACCACGCATCGGCAGAAATGTGCTGGACGTTAGCTAGAGAAAGGCTATAAGAAGGTGGCGCAAATATCTCTACGGTCTCCAAAAGAAACATCACCGCTAGTGACCCTCCAAGTGCCAAAAGCACGATGAATTTCATGGATACTTGCTGGAGACGTCGTTTCATAGTGTGTGAGTATATAAATATAGTAGCGCATAAAAAGCGCCGCCACTCTCGTGGCGGCGCTTTTTGATTAGTTATTTTTTCTTACTGGCTTTCTTGGTGGCTTTCTTAGCAACCTTTTTCGCAGTTTTCTTTGCCTGTTTGCGAGCTGTTTTCTTCGCAGTCTTTTTGGCGACTTTTTTTGCCACCTTCTTCGCAGTCTTTTTTGCCGCGCTGGTAGCAGCTGCTGTCGCTACCTTCTTTGCCTTTTTCACCACGGCACTTTTCTCAATCTTATGCCAGTGATCTTTCATTTCTTTACGAAACGCGGCAATGTCAGTTTTACTGGCGCCTTTTACTTTCGAGTACGTCGCGGCTGCCATGTCCACCAACTCATGGTACTCCTCCTCAGTCATCGCTTCTGCCGCTTCCAATGCTTCGAGAACCTCTCCCTTGGCTTTTAACATCCACCCTTTGAGTTTCTGTCGGTTCTTTGCAGCATCTTTGCTCCCAAGCAAAAAGTACGTTCCCGCAGCTGCTACCGCCGCAGCCGTGAGTCCGACTCCGAGCATGGCTTTTTCACTGCCAGATAGAGACTGCTTCTTTGTTGTTTTCTTACGTGCCATAGGTTATTCGTCTTCGTTATCGTCTTTTTTAGATTTTGGTGGAGTCGGAATGATATTCATCACAAAGCCAAACAATCGAGCTGGATTGAGATTTTTGCGTAGCTCTTCAACATCGCTTGCTAACGCTTCACTACCTTGTTCTACTCGCTCAACGATTCGGCGGACCGCTCGCACAATTTTAATAATATGAAACAAAAGCACACACACCATAATGGCAAAGCAAACCGTTGCTACTGAGGCAATGACAAAGAAAATATTGGCGTGCAGTACTTCTGACATAACCTAAGTGTATCAGACACTGCGACCTTCCTTGGCTAAAAACTGGTGGACAATTACTTCTACTTCCTCGGGTGACTCGGTCGCCATAAGTTCTGCCCGC
>JAWKSR010000012.1:0-1513 GCA_041389005.1 Minisyncoccota bacterium
CTTCGTCTTTAATGTCGGGATATTAATCACGTCTCGAACTACTGTGATGTCCAAGAAGTCCACTTCCCCTTCTCGGTACATGCGGAGCTGTACTTCAGTGCCCGGCTCACCACGAATGAGTTTCACTGCCTCGTCAATATTCATACCACTGGTATCAGTCTCATCGATTCGCACCACCACATCGCCAGCTAATATGCCTGCCTGCTCTGCCGGTGTATCTGGCAGTGGAGCAATAACTGTCACCAGACCGTCACGTAAACCAACTTCCATGCCGACACCACCAAAATTACCAGAAATGTCTTCCTCAAACTGCTCTGCATCTTCACGTGGCAAAAAGACTGTGTATGGGTCGCCATAGCTATCTACCAGCCCATCGATCGCCCCTTCTACCCGATCAGTAGCAGATACTTCACCGGTACTGGTGGCAGACACGTATTTGTCTTCCAAAAGATGCCATACCCGCCAAAATTCACCCAAATCAGCTTCTTCTGCCGGTACTTCCTGTTTCCAGAAAAAAGAAAATAGACCAGCTTCAAGCGACCGGTCTTCACTGACCCCAGAGCCCAACTCCAGACCAGAAAAAAAGGCGGCGCAGGCGAGGATAATTGCCAAGCCAACACCTAACAACGTATTCGAACGATTTCTTGTCTTATCAGTGACCTCCGTATGAGCCATAACGACCTCATTATTGCACAGCGCTTAGCAATCGCCAAAGGACAATTGTGCTACCATAAAAATGAAAATGATCCAGCGTTTTTCACATGAGAATATTGTGTGGCTTGATGTCATTCATCCCACCAATAAAGACTTGCGTACCATTCTCAAGGCATGTCCCCTACCGACTGAACTTGTTGGTGATCTCACCAGCATGACACCGCGTACCGAGACTAAACACGCAAAAAACGTGTTGAAAATCACGCTCGATTTTCCAGTGGTGAAACGGACTGATATTAAGCATCCGCATGAAATAAAGTTTATTGCCACCAAATCACATCTCATCACTATTCGTTTTGAAGACATTAACGCCGTCCATAGTTTTAGCAAACAACTTGAGGTTGTAAATATTCTTAAACACGCCAGCAAAAAAGCCACTGGCGCACATTTACTTCTAGCGCTGTTGCAATATCTCTATAATGCACTGGATGAAAAAATTGATTACCTGGAATCACGCATCCAAGAGACGGAAGAAAATATTTTTCAAGACAATGAAAAGGAGATGCTGTTCGCTATATCAAATATCAGCCGTCGTGCTGTCAGTTTTAAACACGTTCTTGAGAGCCACGAAAGCGCACTTACTGATCTTGATACTGCTGCTACAAGCGCTTTTGGACGCGGTTATACTCACCAGATTGAAGCTGTTGTTTCTACATACGAACATCTTGTCCGCCGAGCTGACCGAGTACGTTCGGTGCTTGAGGACTTACGTGACACAAACAACGCCCTCTTATCGACCAAGCAAAATGAGGTTATGAAGATACTTACTATCATGGCGTTCATCACCTTCCCGTTAACT